>NZ_RHOR01000001.1 GCF_003946625.1 Companilactobacillus kedongensis
CTAGTTTTGAAGGTACGAGTAAGAATAGTGTGGTGGCGATAGCAAGAAGGATACACCTGTTCCCATGCCGAACACAGAAGTTAAGCTTCTTAACGCCGAAAGTAGTTGGTGGGAAACTACCCGCGAGGATAGGTAGTTGCCACGCTGTTATTCCGGATTAGCTCAGTTGGTAGAGCATCTGACTGTTAATCAGGGTGTCGTCAGTTCGAGTCTGACATCCGGAGTTAAAATAATACTTAGGAACACCTAGGTGTGCCAAATTAATACATCTAGTTCATATGAATTAGATGTATTTTTTTAGGCTTTTTATTTTGGAGAGTTGTCCGAGTGGCTGAAGGAGCATGATTGGAAATCATGTATACGGGTTTTGCCTGTATCAGGGGTTCAAATCCCCTACTCTCCGTTGTACTTAATTCCGATTAATGTACATCCATGTATATTTGTGTAAAAGGGCGTCGTATCTATGATACGGCGCCTTTTTTGGTATCTGGATATTTATTTTGATTTGTTAAAAAAAAGAACCACCGTGAGGTGATTCTTCGTATAATTATTTATTTAATGATTTTACAAAAGCCTGATAATGATCTTCTTCACCGGTGATTTGAACATCAACCTTAGATAATTTAGCAACATGTAAATCATTTTCACTGATCTCAATTGTATGAGTGAAGGTAGCATTTCCAATCAAACGAATTTGGCTCTTTTCAGGTACTGCATTTAATTGAATATTAGTTTTAACCATGCCACCAGGATTAAATACTTCGATATCTTTAGTATGGTCAAATTTATCACCGTGGATCATGGCAAAAGCCAAACTAGTAGCGGACATTCCTGTACCACATGCATTAGTGAAGCCGACTCCACGTTCATATGTTTGAACGAATAACTTGTTATTGTCTAAAATCTTGGCAAAACTAACATTTACGCCTTCTGGGAAGTATTCATTAGGACCGTTGAGTAGTTTACCTAATTTACCTAAGTCGTCCTCTTTGACTTCATTAACGAAGCTGATGAGGTGAGGATTAGGGACGGCAATGGCTGTAAAAGTTTGTCCATTGATAAATTCAGGGACTTCATCATCAATTAATTGGGACTTATCCTTGTAACTAAAGGGTAGGTCCATTTTTGCGAATGAAATCGGTGAGATCTCGACACTAAATGCAGGCAATCCCTCAGCAAGATCTTGTGACTTTTTAACTGATAGGTTGTTTTCAAAGGTTTCGACTTTAAATTCAGTTTTATCAAATTTCTCTGATAGGTAGCGACTAACGGTTCTTAATCCATTACCGCACATCTTGGCTTCACTGCCATCAGCATTGATAACTCTCATTTGTCCAAGACAGTCGTCATACTTTGAATCATTTACTACTAATAATCCATCTGAACCGTGCAATAAACCGGTTTTAGGACTACAAATCTTAATGGCCAGTTGTTTCAATTCGTCGTCTGATAATTGTTGTTTCAATTTAGTTTGATCTAAAATGAAAAATTGATTTTCGGAGCCATGTACTTTTAAAATTTGGACCATTATTTTCACCTCAAAATTTATTCAAAGAATGTTTCGTAAATATTTTGAACAGCTGCTTTGGCATCTTTGACTTGTGTTCCGATCATGATAGAAATTCGTGATGCACCTTGGTTGATCATGTCGATCGCAATATTATTTTCAGTTAAAGAATCGATAATTTTGCTTACAGTGTCAACGGTATGAGCCAATCCTTCACCAACAACCATGATAATAGCATAGTCATCGATCCATTCAAGATAGTCAGGATTTAGAGTCTTTTTAACATCGTTGCAGAGATTCTTGATTGTTTCTGGGTCTAGTTTACTTTTATCAAAAATTACTGTTAAATCATCAATTCCTGATGGCATATGTTCATAGGGGATTCCGTATTTATAAAAGATCTGTAGTAATTTTAGTGTAAAACCAACTTCTTTATTTAATAGGTATCTGTGAAGATATAAAGCTGAAAAGCGGTCAGAACTAGCAATACCTGTAATAGGGTTTGCTGGATTGAATAAGAATTGTGAAGGTACGATCAGGGTTCCTGGTTTTTGGGGATTATTTGTATTTTTAACATTTACTGGTACTTGTCCTTCAACGGCAGGAATGATGGCTTCATCTTGGAAAACTGAGAAACCAGCATATGATAATTCTCGCATTTCACGATATGACATCTTCTTGATTGCTACTGGATGGTCAACGATATGGTTATTTGCCACATAGATAGCGTCTACGTCGGTAAAGTTCTCATATAAGTCCGCATTAAAGCCGCGGCTTAAAATGGCACCTGTGATGTCTGAGCCACCACGTGAGAAAGTAAAGATATCTCCATCTTTACTGTAACCGAAGAATCCTGGAAAAACGATCTTAGTATCATCGAATTGAATTTTTGCCAAATTACTGTAAGTTTCTGGTAAAACATCAGCATTATTAGGTTCACCACCGACCAAAAATCCAGCTTCTTTAGGATTCAAAAACTTAGCTTTTATTCCTTTATGGTTGAGGACATCAGCTAGAGTGATGGCATTTAGAAATTCACCATGTGCTTTAAAGGCTGCCATAATATGATCGTCATCTTTATAGGTTGCTTTAGCCAAGTCGGTCAGTTTGGTTTTTATTTTATTGATCGTATCATCAGTTAAATGATAATAATCAGTTATTTCTTGATATCGATCAACTATTTTGTTGTAAACCTCTTGATAATCTTTATTTTCTAGAACTAAATTTGCGTACTTTATTAATAGGTCAGTAACTTTAACATCACCCTTGAAACGTTTACCGGGGGCAGAAGTAACGATGACCTTTCGATCATCATCACTTGTTACAATATTAATAACTTTATCAAACTGTTCACCATTTGCTAGGGAACTACCGCCGAACTTGACGACTTTCACATGTATCACTCCAATTTTTAATTAAAAAGTTAATACTTTTTTAATGAAGAGTTTAGCATTTTCACTCATTAAAACAAGCTTAAAGTTGAAAAGTTAGAAAATATATTCAAATTCCTTAATTAGGGTTGACGTATTATTAGAGTTGTTATAATCTTTTAAGCAACAAAACAAAAAGAGGTCGCGACTGACATTATTAAGCAAGGGAGTTCTTGCAAGAACAGTGAACTTGTCCAAAGGGGATGTCGCCGAAGCGCTGGGTGTTGCAAAGCTCAGTTCGCTGGGACGTACTAACAATATAGTACGAACTGTCGCAGCAAAATGTCGCTGCGTTGCGCTTATGACAAAATGATGCGGAATTACGTGAATTTTGGATCTCTTTGTTTAAGCAAAGGGGTCTTTTTTTATCCAACCTGACCTCTAAGAAAGGTAGATTATAAAATGATAAGTAGTGAATTAACTAGTAAGAACGGACATTTGATGATTGGAGGCGTTGATAGCGTGGAGCTTGCTTCCAAATATCAAACACCTTTAGTTGTTTATGATGTAGAAGAAATTAGAAATCAAGTTCGTCGTTTTAAGGATAGTTTTGAAAAGAGCGGACTGAAGTATCAAGTTAGCTATGCTAGTAAAGCATTCGCTGCTGTCGGAATTTATCAAGTTCTAAACCAAGAAGATGTTCATACGGATGTTGTTTCTGGTGGTGAACTATTCACAGCCTTAAAGGCAGGTTTTCCTGCAAATAAGATCAGCTTTCATGGTAACAACAAGTCACAAGAAGAATTAGAGATGGCAGTTGATAATCATGTTGGTGTAATTATTCTAGATAATTTTTATGAAATTGGTTTATTAGAAAAAGTTCTTGAAACTAAGGATGCAAAAATAGATGTTATGTTGAGGTTAACACCAGGAATTTCAGCACATACTCATAAATATGATCAAACTGGTCAAGTTGATAGCAAATTTGGATTTGACGTTGGTTCTGGTCAGGCATCTGAGGCACTTCAAAAAGTTCTCAACAACAAACGGATGAATTTAATCGGTATCCATGCACATATTGGTTCACAAATCTTCGGTGTTGAAGGTTTCGTTATGTTAGTTAAAAAGATGTTTGAGATTGCTGAAGATTGGCAAAAGAAATTTAACTATGTACCGCAAGTGATCAATTTGGGCGGTGGTTTTGGTATTAGCTACAATGACCAAGATGAAGCTATTGGACCAGATGTCTTTATCCAAAAGATTGCTGAAACAGTAAAGCAACAAGCTGAAACAAAGAATTTGGCATTACCAGAGATTTGGATCGAACCAGGACGTTCAATCGTTGGACCTGCCGGTTATAGTCTTTATACGATCGGTTCAAGAAAAGATGTTCCTGACTTAACTTCTTACGTAAATGTTGATGGTGGTATGGGTGATAATATTCGTCCAGCACTTTATCAAGCTAAGTATGAAGCGGTTGTCGCTAATAAGATGGATGAAAAGTTGACCCAAGATGTTCACATTGCTGGTAAGTATTGTGAATCCGGAGATATCTTGATTGACCATCAAAAACTTCCTGATACAAAAGCAGGGGATGTCTTAGCAGTACTTGATGCAGGAGCTTATGGGTATTCAATGGCTTCTAACTATAATAGAAATCCTCGTCCAGCAGTTGTCTTTGCCGAAGGTGGGCATGATAAATTAGTTGTTGAACGTGAATCATATGAAGATTTAGTTAAGTTAGATCGTAATTACATTTAAACGGTTACATATAATAGGAGGAGTTTTTTCATGAGTAAGATGGATGCAGAAGAAATTATTAATTATATTGGAAATTCTAAGAAGGTCACTCCCGTTAAAGTCTATTTACAAGGTGACTTATCTTCATTGAAAATTCCAGACTCAGTTAAATTTTTTAATACTGGTTCAATGGGAATTTTAATTGGGGACTATAAAGAAATTGCTCCTCTATTGAGTAATGATGGTATCAGCGATTATTACTTAGAAACAAGTGCTCAAAATTCAGCTGTTCCTATGTTGGATATTAAAAATATCAATGCCAGAATTGAACCGGGTGCCATTATCCGTGATCAAGTTACGATCGGTGACAATGCGGTTGTAATGATGGGAGCAGTTATCAATATTGGTTCAGAGATCGGTGATGGAACAATGATCGATATGGGAGCTGTTCTTGGTGGACGTGCTATCGTCGGTAAGAATTCTCATATTGGTGCTAATGCAGTCTTAGCTGGAGTTATTGAACCAGCTTCTGCCGATCCAGTAAGAATTGGTGATAACGTAACTGTTGGTGCTAATGCAGTTGTTTTGGAAGGTGTTCAAGTTGGCGATAATGCAGTTATCGGTGCCGGTGCTGTTGTTACTAAAGATGTTGAGCCGGGAGCCGTAATGGCTGGTGTTCCTGCCAAAGTTTTGAAGATCAAGGATCAACAAACAACTGACAAAACACACATCGAAAATACTTTAAGGAAGTTGTAATTATGATCCTAGACGAACATCAATTAATTGATATTAGAAGAAAATTACATCAAATTCCTGAATTAGCTTTAGATGAATTCCAAACACATACTTATATAAAAAAAGTTATTGCAACATTTCCTCAAAATTATTTGGAATTAAAAGAAATAAGAGAATTACCAACCGCCTTACTAGTACATGTCCAAGGTAGTGATCCTAAACGTACGATCGGTTATCGTGCTGACATGGATGCTTTACCAGTGACTGAAGAAAATAATTTGTCATATGCTTCAAAGAATAAAGGTGTTATGCATGCTTGTGGACATGATATTCATATGACAGTCGCTTTAGGAATCTTGAGTTACTTTGCTACACATCAACCTAAAGACAACTTAGTAGTTTTCTTTCAGCCTGCTGAAGAAAGTGACAGTGGTGGTCAAAAAGCTTATGACCTCGGAGTATTTCAAGGGAAATATGCTATTGATGAATTTTATGGATTGCATGATAACGCGGATTTAGCAACAGGCGTTATCGGAACTAATGCGGAAACTCTATTCGCTGGTACGACTGAAGTCAACGTTATTATTCAGGGAAAGAGCGGTCACGCTGCTTTTCCACATAATGCCAATGATGCTGTTATTATTGCCGCAAACTTTATTAATCAAGTTCAAACAGTCATCTCTAGAAATATTGATCCCGTTAAATGCGGTGTGATCACTTTTGGAAAAGTTGAAGCAGGAACAATCAGAAATGTGATTGCTGGAACTGCTCGACTAGAAGGTACGATTCGTGGATTGACGCAAGATATGATCGAATTTATCCGTAATCGCGTTGCTGAGATAGCTAAAGGATTAGAGATCTCATTTAACGCAAAGATAACGGTTGAGTATCATCAAGGCGGTTATTATCCAGTGGAGAATGATCCTAAACTTGCTAAGCGATTTATTAAATATATGAAACAAGATGACCAAGTAAGATTCCAAGAAACTAAGCCAGCAATGACAGGAGAGGATTTTGGTTATCTATTAAATAAAATCCCTGGAACAATGTTTTGGTTAGGTGTATCCAGTCCAGGATCATTACATTCAGTTGACTTTTTGCCACATGAAGAGGCAATTATGGCTGGTGTTAAAGCCTTTACAGGATTTTTAAATTACCGTATGAATTTGGAGGAAGAATAATGTTTGAGAATGCAGAATTAATGACAGCAATCATAACACCGTTTAATGATGAAGCTACAGAAATCGATTTTGACGCTTTGGAAAAATTAACAAATCACTTGTTAGAACATGGTAGTCAAGGATTTGTTATTGGTGGAACTACTGGTGAGACACCAACTTTAACTGAGGCTGAAAAATTATCATTATATGAAAAGTTTTCTGAAATTGTTTCTGGACGTGTGCCAATAATTGCCGGTGTCGGTAGTAATAATACTCAAGGTACGATCGATTTTGTTAAAAAAGTTGGTCAAATCAAAGGTATCGATATGGCATTAGTTGTTGTTCCCTATTACAACAAACCAAATCAACGCGGTATGAAGGCCCACTTCGCAGCTGTCGCTGAAGCTTCACCAATACCAGTTATGATCTATAACATTCCTGGTAGAACTGGAGTTTTGATGGACAAAGAAACAGTTGTCGAATTGTCAAAGAATCCTAACATTCAAGGTATCAAACAATGTAATTCCTTAGACGATTTGGAATATATCGTTGAACATACTGCTGATGATTTTCTAGTTTACAGTGGTGAAGATGGTCAAGCATTGTACGCAAGAGTTCTTGGTGCAAACGGAGTTATTTCAGTTGCAGCTCATATTTATGGCGACGAAATGTCTTCAATGTATCATAAATTGGCTAGTGGGGATGTCGCTGATGCCGGAGCATTACAAAGAGAATTGACACCTAAGATGAGTGCATTATTCATGTATCCATCACCATCACCTGTTAAAGCCGTTTTAAATGCTAAAGGTTATCATGTCGGCGGATGCAGGTTACCCATTCTTTCATTAAATGATTCAGAACAAAAAATCTTGTTTGATAAATTAGGTTTGTAGGAGGATTACTTGTGATTAAAGTTATTGTTTCAGGTTTTAACGGATCTATGGGTCAAAAAGCCGTTGCTATGGTTAATGAAAATACTGATTTTCAGTTAGTAGGAGTTTTTAATCCCATTATCGACAGCTTAGATCCAGCCGATTACGGATTAGATCCCGATATCAAAGTCTTTAATGAGTTTTCACAGATCAATATTCCAGCTGACATTTGGATCGATTTTAGTATTCCCAGCGCTGTTTTTGAAAATACTAAATTCGCTATCAGTAAGAATATTCGTCCAGTCATTGGTACAAGTGGTCTTTCAGAGGTACAAACTAGTGAATTGAAGTCATTGGCCGATTCAGAAAAATTAGGTGGAATTATTGCATCTAACTTTGGAATTTCAGCCGTATTGATGATGAAATTTGCACAAACAGCTGCCAAGTATTTTGACCAAGCTGAAATAGTGGAAACACATCATGAAGACAAACTTGATGCTCCGTCAGGAACTGCTCTAAATACAGCTCGTTTGATCCATGAAGTTCAACAAAAAGATGAACCAGAAAATCCTAACGAATCAGATCCATTAGGGACGCGTGGTGGAGATTATCATGGCATAAAAATTCATGCTATCAGATTACCCGGATTTATCGCTGATGAAGAAGTCATCTTTGGTAGTGATGGTGAAAGTTTGACAGTCAAGCAAAGTACAACTGACCGTACTTCTTTTATGAAGGGTGTCGAGTTGGCAGTTAAAGAAGTAATGAAGAGAAATGAATTGGTAATTGGATTAGAAAAAATTATTTAAAGTGGAGATGAATTCTATGCCTAAATTAGCAAAAAGCGTAGCAGAAGTTGGTAACAAATTAACACGACCAATCGGAGATGACAAAATTCTGATGTTTAATTCAGAAATTGCCAATATTCCCGGGATCGTCAGATTAACTCTTGGTGAACCAGATTTTAACGTTCCAGAACATGTAAAACAGGCTGCCATTAAGAGTATTGAAGATAATCAATCACATTACACACCACAAAAAGGTATTCCTGGTTTGCGTAAAGCAATCAGCAATTACTTAGCTAAAGATTATGATGTGCATTATGATCCTGAAACAGAAGTAATTGTTACCATCGGTGCTACAGAGGCAATCTATACTTCACTTTCAACTATTATGAATCACGGTGATAAGATTTTAGTTCCAACACCAGCTTTCTCAATTTACATGGATGATATTGAATTATTAGGTGGAGAACCTGTTGAGATTGATACATCAAAAGATAACTTCAAGTTAACACCAGCTAAGTTGAAAGAAGTTTTAGCTAAAGAACCAGATGCTAAAGCAATTATTATCAACTACCCAAGCAATCCAACTGGTATTGTCTATACAGAAGAAGAATTAAATGCTTTAGCAGACGTTATCCGTGACCAGTCATTGTATGTAATTTCTGATGAAATATACAGTCAATTAGTTTATGGAGAAAAACATGTTTCATTTGCCAAAGTATTGCCAGAGCAAACAGTTTTGATCAATGGACTTTCAAAATCACATGCTATGACTGGTTACAGAATCGGTTATATCGCTGCTCCTAAGGAATTTGTCGATCAAGCAAGTAAAGTACATTCATTTACTGTTACTTGTCCTTCTAACCCAGCTCAATTTGCTGCACAAGAAGCTTTGGAAAATGGTTTGGATGATCCAATCGAAATGCGTAAGACTTACGAAGAACGTCGTGATTATGTAGTTAAAGAAATGAATGATCTAGGCTACAAGACAGTTAAACCAGAGGGCGCTTTCTACGTCTTCCCGGCTATTCCTAAGAAATTTGGATTAACTTCAGAAGAATTCTGTCGCAAACTTGCTAAAGAAGGTAAAGTTGGAGTTGTTCCTGGTGATGCCTTTGGTGAAGCAGGCGAAGGATTCTTTAGAGTTTCTTACGCTACTTCAATGGACAATATTCAAGAAGCTATGAAACGATTAAAAGCATTCACGGCCAAACTATTATAGAATTAAGATTAGTAACAAATTAATTTTAGGAGAAAGTTATATGCCAAAACTAGATTCTAGTGTTGAACACGTTGTTAATAAAGTTGTTGACCCCATTGGAGTTTCTCAAATAAGATATTTTGCTAAGAAATTTTCACAAATTCCTGGCATTATCAAAATGACTTTAGGCGAACCAGATTTTAATGTGCCAGAACACGTTAAACAGGCAGCAATTGAAAGTATTAAAGAAAATGACTCACACTATTCAGAACAAGCTGGGATTATTGGTTTGCGAAAAGCTATTGCTAATTACTTAAATGTACGTTTCGACTTAGACTACGATCCTGAATCAGAAATCGTTGTAACTATCGGAGCTACTGAAGCAGTTTATGCGACTTTTGCAGCCATGATCAATCCTGGTGATAAGGTGATTATTCCTACACCAACATTTGCCTTGTATATTCCTATTATCAAAGTATTAGGTGGAATTCCTGTGCAAGTCGATACAACTGCCGATGGCTTCAGATTAACTGGTAAGAAGTTAGCTGAAGTAATCGAACGTGAAGGTGAAGATAAAGTTAAGGCCGTTTTGATCAATTATCCTGGTAACCCAACTGGTTTTGTATATTCTAAAGAACAATTAGAAGAAATCGTTGATGTTGTTAAAGATAAAGAAATGTTTGTTATTTCAGATGAAATTTACGCTGAATTAATATATGGCAGAAAGCATGTTTCATTTGCTAAATTATTGCCTGGTAAGACAATTTTGATCAACGGACTTTCTAAATCACATGCCATGACAGGATATCGTATCGGATACCTTGCTGGACCAGAAGGATTTGTTAAGAATGCTTTGAAGATGCACGCCTTTATGGTAACTGCACCATCAAATCCTGCTCAATATGCCGCACAAGAAGCACTGGAAAATGGTATCGATGACGCATCAGAGATGAGAGTTGTCTATCAAGAACGTCGTGACTATATCGTTGGTAAATTAAATGATCTAGGTTATGACACACTTCTACCAGAAGGAGCATTCTATACATTTTCAAAGATCCCAGCTAAATTTGGTTTAAGTTCAGTTGAGTTTTGTACACGTCTAGCTGAAGAAGCAAAACTTGGTGTAACACCAGGAATGGCCTTTGGTGAAGGTGGAGAAGGATACTTCAGAATGTCTTACGCTTCTTCAATGGAAGATATCAAAGAAGCTATGAATCGTTTAGAGAAATTTACAAAGAGTTTACAGTAAAAATTTATTAAAGGGATGGAAAAATAATGAGTGAAGGTTATGAAGTTGCTATTTTAGGAGCTACAGGTGCAGTAGGTACACGTTTAATTCAACAATTAGAGGAATCAACAATTCCTGTTTCAAAGGTAAGATTATTAGCATCAAGTCGATCAGCTGGCAAAACTTTACATTTTAAAGGTCAACCAGTGACTGTTGAAGAAGCTAAACCAGAATCATTCGAAGGTGTAGATATTGTTTTGGCATCTGCAGGTGGTTCGGTATCAAAGAAATTGTTGCCAGAAGCTGTTAAACGCGGTGCCGTTTGTGTTGATAATACTAGTGCCTTTAGAATGGACCCTGACGTACCTCTAGTCGTACCAGAAGTTAATGAAAAAGCTCTTTATAAGCATCATGGTATTATTGCCAACCCTAACTGTTCAACAATTCAAATGATGGTTGCACTTGAACCGATCAGAAAAGCTTTTGGTTTGAAACAGATTATTGTTTCAACTTATCAAGCCGCTTCTGGTGCTGGTCAATCAGCTTTGAATGAATTATATAGTGAAGCTCAAGACTTTCTTGACGGCAAAGAAATGTCAGCTGATATCTTCCCAACTAAAGGTGATAAAGAACACTATCCTTTGGCATTCAACTTGTTACCACAAATTGATGTCCTAGAAGATAACCTTTATTCACATGAAGAGTGGAAGATGATCCACGAGACTAAAAAGATTATGTTAGATGATATGGATTCACCAGAAATCAAAGTAACAGCAACTTGTGTCAGAGTACCAGTTCCTATCAGTCATGGTGAATCAATTTATATTGAAGTTGAAAAGAAAGATGAAGCTTCAGTAGAAAAGATTCGTGAAGCTATCGAAAATGCACCTGGTGCAGTTCTTCAAGATGATCCTGCACATCAAGTTTATCCACAGCCAATTAATGCAACTGGTAAGCGTGATACATATGTTGGTAGAATTCGTCCTGATCTTGAGAACAAAGGAGCCTTCAATATGTGGGTCGTTTCCGACAACTTGCTAAAGGGTGCTGCTTGGAATACTGTTCAAATTGCTGAGAGACTTGTTGCTGATGGCCTTGTTGAGGTAAAATAATTTTTTAGTTATTAATTCCCGTCATTCATTAAACAATGACGGGATTTTTATATTTTTTTGAGGTGATTTTATGGAAGAAGTACAAACTGATCCAGGCTATACAACTTTCCGGGATGGAGTTAGGAGCTGTTTACCTACAGTTTTAGGATATTTGGGTATTGGTTTTTCCTTTGGTATTGTGGGGATCAACTCACATCTTAATTTGTTTGAAATTGCATTGATGTCAGCCATTGTTTATGGTGGGAGCTCACAATTTGTTATGTGTGGCTTATTGTTAGCTAACACATCTATTACTGGTATCGTTATGACGGTGTTTTTGGTTAATTTAAGACATTTATTGATGAGTATGACTGCCAGTCCACATTTTAGGGAAGAGTCACTGTTGAAAAACATTTCGATAGGTTCTCTACTGACGGATGAATCCTTTGCAGTTTTTTCTACTACGGTCGCACAAGAGAAACACTTTTCTTTGCGCTGGATGGAGGGCTTGAACGTAACTGCATATATTACTTGGATCGTTGCAACTATTCTAGGGGGAGTGGTTGGCAATTTTATTACTAATCCAGAACAATTTGGGCTCGACTTTGCTTTGACAGCAATGTTTGCCGGATTATTTATTACCCAATTTCAGTGGGAATTGACAAAGAGTCAAAAGAAATCCGTTTCGGTGGTGGTATTCGTCGGTGTAAGTTTATATTTATTGCTATTTTTCGTTAGTTCATCTGTTGCTGTTATTATTTCCGCTTTGGTCGGATGTTTTGTTGGGGGGATCATTCATGATAATAAGTAAAAGTATCCTGTTAATATTAGTCGGAAGTGCTTTAGTTACATGGATCCCCAGAATAACGCCATTTATTTTGGGAAAGATGGTTAAATTTCCAGCTGTGGTGACACGGTTCTTGGAATATTTACCACTTTCAATATTGTTTGCTTTATTATTGGAGACTGTTTTTAATGCGAAAACAGGCCATTTAGCTGTTCCTAAATGGGATATAGTTATTGCTTTGGTGCCAACCGTTATAACGGCTGTTTGGTTAAAAGATCTAATGAAGACAGTTATTGTTGGGATTGTTGCTATGGCCTTAGTTCGTTTGGTTATGTAGTCATTACGATAATGGTAAATATTATTAAGAAGCTAGATTGATATTTCAATCCAGCTTCTTTTCTTTTACTATATGTGTATATAAATTATTCAAGGGAGTTTATTTTGAAAAAATTCTTTGAAACCTTTTCAGAGGGAGTATTGAACTTATTTGCCAATGTGGGAGTTGTTATTCCATATTTTTTCTGTTTATCACTCTATAATCATAATAAAAGTGTGGCCGCCTATGTCTTGCCGTTCTTGATGTTATATACTTTTCGTTCGATAGGAATGTTGATCACAGTTTACATCAGATACTCGGCATCACTTATGTTGATCATATCTAATTTATTTGGCGTTATTGGTTCGTTGTGCCTGATATTTGCTCGAAATATTTGGTTTGGAATAGTAGGGGGAATATTACTAGGATTGGCTTCTAGTTGGGTTTGGCCGTACTTCTTAACAGTCCGTACTAAAGGGAAAATAACCAATGATTTTCATCTAACCAAATTGCATTGGTTAGGATCACTTCTCTCAATGATTCTTTTGATAATTGTTGAATTATTAGCTATTAAAACTTCGCAATATTGGATCTCATTCGTCATTTTGGCAGTTCTATTTGCTATCTCAATGTGGGGAAGCTGGAAAATGAATTCCAAAATTGATTTCTATCGTGATCATGAATTTAGTAGGCACAGTCGCAATTATTCAGCAATCGGTCTGATATTTATTGTGATACTAATCATGCTAATCTTTATGATTCGTTATACAAGGTTAGAAAATATCATGCGTGTTGGAGATATCTACATAGGTGGAATTGCTGTTGTAGCATTAGTGATCCTATGGTTCTATCAATTGAAAATTCATAGAATGCTCTTTCCATTAAGCTTGGCTTCGATCAATCGAGGAGTTGTGATGAATTTTGTTTTACTATATACAATTTTTGACAGTAGCTTGAGATTGGGTTTCAGTACCTTATTGATCGTATATCTGTTGTACTTGTTAGGGTTTGAAATTGGTCCTTTTATATTAAAAAGTCACTTAGGATTACGTTATCCATTAGTGATATTAGGGTTGATACTATCGTTGTTTAATTTCACTTATTTCGTTGGTATTTTATGTTGTGCATTATTTGTTGGATCAGATAATTCAATTTTGAATAATTCATTATACAGTCACCCAAAGATTGAAACTGAGCGTGCATTTTTAGTTAAATATCAGCTATCGGCGGTCGGTAATATTTCTCAACAATTGTTTTATATGGTCGTTGTCTACTTAGTAAGTTTTTGTAGTCATACTGGGGTTTTGAAATTCTTCAGTACAGGTGCAAAAGTTCCTGGTTCTTTATTATTAGCAGTTCGGATACCAGTAACTCTGACTGTATTATTGTCGGTGGTTATTACTTATTATTTTGTTCGAGGGGAAAAAACTGAATAGTGGTATGCCTACGAGCGAGATGGTACTGGTCTGCTTTGGGAACGGCTTCAGCCAAGGTCTGAAGCCTCGATTTTGAGCTTTGCTTTCGCAAATCTCGAAATACGTCCATTCTGTAAGTACGGCTGCGCCGTTCTAACAGAATTTTCACAGCTGACCAGCACCATCTCGCTCTCCGGCTCGGGTATCTTAGTTCAATTAAATATGCAAAATTAAAAATCCCTTTATAAAAAGTCAGATGTTACATCGGACAAATTATAAAGGGATTATTTTTTGATGAATATAGCCGAAGGTATCTAGTAATGGAACCAGTTGCGGTTGTGGCGTTAGGACGGTGGTACACCGTTCTTACACCACGGACGATTCTGAGATTTTCGATAACAAAGCTCAAAATCGAATCTTCATACCTTGGCTGAAGATGTTCCCGTAACAGGTGGAATTACTAGATACCTTCGGCGGGAAAACCCTACCCAGCTTTCAAACTGTTATTAAGGCTCATATTACCATCCATGATTTCGTAAACATTGTCAGCAAAGTTTATTAGTCGTAGATCATGTGTCACTACCACAACAGCGGTATTTTGTTCTTTAGCTAAAGTTTGAAAAATTTTTCCTACCTCTGCTACACGTTCACTATCTAAAGCAGCTGTCGGTTCATCAGCTAAGATAATATCAGGCTTAGTGAAAAGCGCTCTAGCAATTGCTACTCGTTGGTTTTGACCACCAGATAGTTCGCCGGGATATTTATTTTCCAAATCAGTAATGCCTAGTTGATCCATCAGACTATCTAATGTTTTGTCATCAAGATTGTGTTCCTTTTTTACTTTTGTGACTAATTTGAATTGTTCTTTCACGGTTAGGTAAGGGATAAGATTATAAGCCTGTAATACAAATCCAATTTTATTTAGTCTTAAAGCATCTCTTTGCTTATTTGAGAGTGATTTTAATGCTTGTCCTTCTAGTTCCACTGAACCTTCGGTTGGTGTCTGTAATCCACCGGCAATGGTCAGAAAGGTACTTTTTCCAGATCCGGATGGTCCTAGAACTAGATTGACTTCACCTTTTTTGGCGGTAAAATTTATATCTTTTAAAACATGTACACGACTGCTGCCAGAGCCGAAATATTTATTGATATTTTTAAGTTGTAAAGTTGTCATATTAACCACCGATCACGCTGACAGGATCAACGTTTAGAATTAATTTAATAGGTATTAGGGCACCGATCAGTCCTGTTAAAATTAAACCGATACCAACACTGGATAGGATGGGGATGTCAAAGCTCATAGGAATCGATGTGGGAATAATAAGAGCTGTTGCCGCTGTTAAGATGGTTCCAATTAACAGACCACCGATCACGAGAATGATCGATTGAGATATTGTAGCGCCAACCAGAGTTTTTGCGGGAATACCCTGTGCTCTGAGAACTGCATAATTTTGAAGTTTTTGAATTGTTAAAATGTATAGAAAAACGGCGATAACTATTAAGGAAATGACCATTAAAAAGCCGATCATAAAGATAAATGTTGAGTTTTGAGCTGAATATCCGGGTAATTTAGAGATAAAAGTAGATGTTGAGTAGGTTTCCAATTGTTCATTATTAGCTTTGAAATTTGCATTTTTGGAAACAATGGCACTACCAGTAAATTGTCCGTTTAAGTTTTTGATACTTTGCCAAGCTGTTATGTCGCCGTAAATGACGGGAGCAATATTTAATTTGGCATTTTTTACGAAACCAACGATTGTGTACTTAGTTTTGTCAGAGTTGAGGTTTAATTTATCCCCAAGTTTATAACCGTCAGTTTTAAACTTTTCATCAACGACGATTTGATGATTGCTGTTGATCTTGTGTCCCGAAGTTAAAACTAGATTTTTGGAAATGAATTGTTTCTTACTTAATCCCAAAAATTGTGATGACTCTTTAGCATACCCAGATTTCTTAGCAACTACTGAGGCTTGTCCGATCAAGGCCTCATTTTTAGTTAGTTTGATGTTTTTCCTTTGATCTTTAGTAATTAATGATTGGGATAGGCTAGTGTTGGAATCCTTATCCAAAACGATACTTTTCATGTTCCATGAATCAATTGCATCGGTATTTTGACTTGATAGCCCCATGGCCAAACTGGTTAAAATAAAAATCAGATAACAGATCATGACAATCATGGCTACGATCAAACCATATCTGAACTTTTCTTTCTTAATTTCTTTTAGTGATAAGAACATTTATTTTTCCTCTTTTGCTAAAGTATCTAAGACATTAGCAAGTTTCTTCAATAGAATTTCTTTGGCGTTAGGTTCTAGCATAATTTGTTTGATGGTTTCGTGGATCATCACTTGAGTGGCCCAATAATATTCACTTTCGGTTATCAGATGATCATCAAAAGTGGAAACAAAATCCGATTCATTATGCAAAATGTGCATTTTAACTAATGTATAAAAACGGCTGTCTTTACTTTTTTCAACGAATTCACGCGTTTGTTGAACATATGCGGATGGGGATTCAGTGCGCTCAGTTGTGATATTTTGATGGATCTCTCTCATAGCTATTCCGTATAGATAGCTATAAGCATCTTTTAAATCGTCGAAATATTTATAGAAGGCACCTCGGGCAATATCAGATTCTTTAACGATTCGAGAAACCTGTGCCGAATTCAATGTGTGATTAGAGAACTCGTTTAGTAGTGCATCTATTATTCTTGCTTTTTTGTCATTATCTAAATTTTCAAATGTATTTGAAACCATAATAGCCTCCTAAGTGACACCGTGTCATCTTTAACTGTGATGCAAGTATAGATTAAAAAATGACACCGTGTCAACCTAAAGAGAATAATTTCTGATAGAAGAAAAATAACCACATATATATATAAATTGAATAAAATTTAAAAAATGATAAATAAATTAACTAAAAAAATTCCTTGATTTTTTGAGTGAAATTTGGATTTTTTATGAAACATTATCAGAGAAAATAATTTATTATCTAGGAAGCACATACCAGATATAGCGTGAAACAAAATGGCACTACCACTAGATATTGATTTACTCAAAATAACCCCATATAATATTATTTATTCAATAGAGGGTTGTGTGTGTATGTTAGATATTAGAGAAAATGTACTGGATACATTAAACGAAATTCCAGTCGAAAAAAGATCTGGAGAGAAGACAAAATTTTATGCTTACAAAATCGATTTTGTCTTAAATAAATTGATCGATGATGCAAGTTTGGTCAATCAAATAAAACAAGATATCGTCACCGAATACCAAGATTCAACATTGATCGAAACAGCTGAATTGCATCAATTGATTGTTGACCTGATGAATAAATATAAGTTGACGACTCAAGTTGACTTATATCAGGCTTATTTTGCGCGTGAAAGAGAGTCTTTTTCTGACGCCACAAACGTAGAGAAGAATATTAATAAACTCTTTGGTAACAATGAGGCCATTGTTCATGAAAATGCCAACAAGGATAGTAAAGTTTTTAATACGCAACGTGATCTTGAAGCTGGTGTGGCCAGTCGGGCCATCGGGTTAAAGATGTTGCCGGATCTAGTTGCCAAAGCCCATTTAAGGGGAGATCTTCATTGGCATGATTTAGATTATTCACCAGTTACGCCGGAGACAAATTGCTGTTTGATCGACTTTGATGAAATGCTGACAAATGGCTTCAAGATCGGTAATGCTTGGGTGTCTTCACCGCGTTCTATTCAAACGGCAACAGCTCAGATGTCACAGATAATTGCTAATGTTGCTTCATTGCAATACGGTGGTTGTTCAGCTAATAGGATCGACCAATTATTAGCGCCCTATGCACAGATCAATTATGAAAAACATCTTGCTGATGCTAAGAAATGGGTCAAAGATGATAAGCAGGATGAATTTGCTCGCGAGAAAACTAAAAAAGATATTTACGATGCCATGCAAGCCTTGGAATATGAAATCAATACTTTGTATTCATCACAAGGTCAGACACCTTTTACAACAATTAATTTTGGTTTAGGAACTAGTTGGATCGAACGTGAAATTCAAAAATCAATTTTGAAGATCCGTATCAAAGGATTGGGAAAGGAACATCGTACGGCAATTTTTCCCAAGTTAACTTTTACAGTTAAAAGAGGCTTGAATTTAGCTCCAACAGATCCTAATTACGATATTAAAGAACTAGCCTTAGAGTGTTCAACTAAGAGAATGTATCCTGATTTGTTGATGTATGACAAGATTGTTGAATTGACGGGTAGTTTTAAAACCCCAATGGGATGTCGTTCATTCTTACAAGGTTGGGAAGATGAAACTGGCAAAGAAGTTAATTCTGGACGGATGAATCTAGGTGTTGTTACGGTTAATTTACCAAGGATTGCTCTGGAATCAGCTGGAAATAAAGATTTATTCTGGGATATTTTTGAAGAGAAAATGGCTCTATGTCATGAAGCTCTAGAGTATCGGATTGAACGTACTAAAGAAGCTAAGCCAGAAAATGCGCCACTATTGTACATGTATGGGGCTTTTGGTAAACGTCTAAAAGAAAATGACAGTGTAGATGAACTATTTAAAGAACAACGGGCCACGGTCTCACTAGGATATATTGGTATTTACGAGGTTTGTACAGAATTTTTTGGTAAAGATTGGGAACATAATCAAGAAGCACATGATTTTGCGGAAAGTATTGTTAAAGCACTACATGATAAATGTAGTGTTTGGGCAGAAGAGAGCGGTTATCATTACAGCCTGTATTCAACACCAGCTGAATCTTTGACTGATACATTTTGTCGAGATGATATTAAAAAATTCGGTCGCATTCCTGATATCACTGATAAAGAATATTACACAAATAGTTTCCACTATGATGTTAGAAAACATCCATCACCATTTGAGAAATTATCATTTGAAGAAGTATTTCCTAAATATGCTTCTGGAGGTTTTATCCATTACTGCGAATATCCAAATCTTAAACAAAATCCTAAGGCACTAGAATCCGTATGGGATTGGGCCTATGACCATGTTGGATATTTGGGAACGAATACTTCCATCGACCAGTGTTTCAAATGTGGATTTAAAGGTGAATTCAAGGCAACAGCTAGGGGTTTTGTTTGCCCTGAATGTGGAAATCATGATCCTAAGTTTTGTGATGTTGTTAAAAGAACTTGTGGATATTTAGGAAATCCTCAACAGCGTCCAATGATCCATGGACGTCACGTAGAAATTGCTTCAAGAAGAAAAAATATGACACCGGAGATGATCAAGAATGCCGCGAACTACCAGAGAACCAAACAATCCGACACCCAAAGAGTGGATGGCTAAAGATTTAAGTCAGAAGCGAATTGCTGATTATAAGCCGTTCAATTTTGTTGATGGAGAAGGTGTTCGCTGTAGTCTTTATGTGAGTGGTTGTCTATTTAGATGTCCCGGTTGTTATAATGTAGCCGCCCAGGATTTTAGATATGGCAAGCCATATACCAAGGAATTGGAAGATCGGATCATTGAGGATCTAAGTCAAAGCTATGTTCAAGGACTTACTCTATTGGGTGGGGAACCATTTGTTAACACACAAGTGTGTCTGTCGCTGTGTAAAAGAGTTAGAAAAGAATTTGGACACAGTAAGGATATTTGGTCATGGACAGGATATTCATGGGATGAATTAATGAAGGAATCCGACGACAAGCTAGAATTATTATCTTTAGTAGATATTTTGATTGACGGTAGATTCTTACAAGCTAAAAAAGATTTAACATTACAATTTCGTGGAAGTTCTAATCAGCGCATAATTGATGTTCAAGAATCCTTAGCAGAAGATAAAGTTATTATTTGGAAAAATTTAGTTAAATAAAAGGAAAAACGGTCTTGAGTATTGAGCTCAAGACTGTTTTTTTAGGTATAATCGGGAGTAGGGTCATCAGGAGGTTAACTATGAATTCAGATAAGATCAAGCTCTATGGAACTTTAACCATAGGGGCGGTAGCGTTTGTATTGGAGTTCTTGTTTAAACTGCCAATCTATTCGCAATGGATCATCAGTATTTTAGGGTTGATTTTAGCCTTGATCATGTTAATTGATATGTTTAAGGTATTGAAAAATGGAGATTTCGGTGTCGATCTTTTAGCAATTACTGCAATTGTCGCTACAATCGTTCTCGGCCAATATTGGGCTGGTTGGGTCATTTTACTGATGCTCACAGGTGGAGATAGTTTGGAAGAATATGCTGCTAATAAGGCTAAAAGTGAGCTAAAATCGCTTTTAGATAATGCTCCTTCATTTGCACACAAAATAACTTCACAAGGGATTCAAGATGTCGATATAGATGATGTTCAAGTTGGGGATAAATTGTTGATTCGTTCTAAAGAGCAAGTTCCCGTTGATGGTGCAGTATATGATGGTAAGTCAAACGTTGATGAGTCTTCTTTGACAGGTGAATCGGTACCAGTTGATATTGGTGTTGGCTCAGAGGTCATGTCAGGTTCGATCAATGGCGAATATCCATTTAAAATGGAAGCTAAGAAAATTGCTGCTGACAGTGAATATCAGGCTATCGTTAAATTAGTTAAAGAGTCAGAATCTAATCCAGCACACTTTGTTAGATTAGCCGATCGTTATGCTTTGCCGTTTACAATCATTGCCTATGTGATTGCGGGACTCGCTTGGTACTTGTCTAAAGATCCAATCAGAATAGCCCAAGTATTAGTTGTTGCGTCGCCATGTCCATTGATATTGGCGGCTCCAATTGCCTTTGTATCAGGGATGAGTCGCACAAGTAGAAATGGTATCATCGTTAAATCAGGTACGGCTTTAGAAAAAATATCTTCAGCTAAAACAATTGCATTTGATAAAACAGGAACGATCACCAAAGGTAAATTAGTAGTTGATGATGCAATCATTAAGCCTGACTTCGATGAAACTACGGTTTTAACTTATGCAGCTTCGCTAGAAGAAAATTCCAGTCATATTATGGCGCAAACGGTTGTCAATTATGCAATAGAAAGAGGATTGAAACTTAAAAAAGCTGATAAGATCAAAGAATATACTGCTCAAGGTATCGTCGGATTTATTGATGGACATTATGTTAAAGTTGGTCAAGAAAAGTTTGTCACTGAAGAAGAAGTAGATCAGGTCAAAGGGTCTGGCGTATATGTTTCAATTGATAGCAAATATGCTGGAGTGTTTAGTTTGCTCGATCAAGTTAGACCAGAAGCCGCTTCAACTATTCAAAAGTTAAAGGATTTTGGCCTAAAAAATATTCTCTTAATAACGGGTGACAAAAAAGAGACAACCGCAAAGGTTGCCTCTCAAGTGGGTATAACACAAACTTATCCAGAAAGTTTACCTAATGATAAAGTTAAAATCATTAAAGGTATTAAGGAACATCCAACTATAATGGTTGGTGATGGTGTAAATGATGCTCCAGCACTAGCTTTAGCTGATGCTGGTATCGCGATGGGGTACCAAGGTGCAAATGCCGCCAGTGAGTCAGCTGATGCAGTTATTCTGCAAGATGATTTTGGTAAAGTGGCACAGGTCGTTAAAATCTCACGTGATACGTTGAAGGTAGCTAAAGAAGCAGTTTTGATCGGTATCTTTATCTGTATCGTGCTGATGGTCATTGCCGGATTTGGGCTTATACCAACCATTATCGGAGCATTACTTCAAGAAGTGGTTGATACAGTTACGATCCTCTATGCTTTGAGAGCTAGAAGTGATCGACTATAACCAACCATAGGTATCAAGATTCATATCACGTTTATACATTTTGGAAACATAAGGGTTTCCTTCAACAATAAAACGCATTTCTTTAGAAGTCCATGGCTCTTTATTTGGGACACCGATCCTTGGTGTGGCCAAAATATTTTGAGGAGTCTGGACTTTTTCTTTGGAAAAAACAAAGTTATCCGAATTTAATAAGGTACCAGATAAAGTTTTGTCACGAATTCCAAAAGCTCTGATCCATTTAGCCGGTCCATTTGAAACATCGAAGCCAGTTTTTTTACGATTTTTTTCCATCAAATCTATGCCTTCAATGGGTTGTAATCCACGAATCAAGATACCATTTGGAACGCCTTTTTTCTGAATACTGATATCCATATCGAGCCAACTATGGATCGAATAAATATAAATCGTACCACCATCTTGGTAAAGTGGGTCATTTGCAGGAGTGTGCCGACCGTTGTAGGAATGGGCTGCCTTGTCTATTTCTCCCAAATAGGCTTCTGTTTCCACGATGATTCCTGAAAATTTTCCTTGTTCTGAATTGTATGTAAAAGTATGTCCCAGCATCTCTTTTGCAATATCCATTGTTTCTCCATTTTCAAAAAAATCCTTTATATTCAATATCTGCCTCCACTAACTTTTTTACAAAAACTTTAAAAAGGGCTTGCCACACCTTTATAGTTAATATATAATATTTTTTGTGCTTGAGAAAGACATAATTAAATGACCCGTTGGTCAAGTGGTTAAGACACCGCCCTTTCACGGCGGTAACATGGGTTCAAATCCCGTACGGGTCACTTTTATTTGGAGGATTAGCTCAGCTGGGAGAGCATCTGCCTTACAAGCAGGAGGTCACAGGTTCGATCCCTGTATCCTCCATCAAATAAAACATTTTAGCTAGGACGTGTTCCTAGCTTTTTTTGTGCTCTAAATAAAGTATGACTTGATCCACAATACTATGTTAATTACTACGACAATGTTTTTGGATATATAAAAACGGGAGCTGGATCGCATCCAACACCCGTTTGTTTCTATATTAATAGAAGAATATTTCCAATCAAGCGATAAACTAAGTTTGAAAATGAAATGTGCCTGAATTCTTTTAATAATGTTGCAGCAATGACAAAAATGACGATCGTTACGGCGGTGATGATATTGATATATCCCAGTAGGAAGAGAATCAATGTTAATCCTGCTAAGGTTATTAGTTGAATGAAATCAGCGGTTTCACCTTCAAAGTAGGCAATTAAGATAGTAGCAATATTAACTAATAGTAATGGCACTACGAAATTTACGGAAATAAAATGTGCATATGTATAGGCAATAGCAATCGAAGTGAAACTTGGAATTATGAAATTGTCGATCAATGTTTCTAAAATCTGATATCTCTTGGAAATGTATTTGGTCAAATATAAGAAGACCAATTGTACAAATACCAAAATGATCACATTGATATTTAAGGTCCGATACGAAATGAATGCCAGAATAAAGAAGCAGACACTATAGAGGCCATTAAAATAGAAATTCGGTTTCAATGTACGAACATATTCTTTGTAGAAGGCAATCATGGCGACCATAACTAACAGGTAAAAGTTAATTGAATAGTTATTCAAACTATGTGTAAATAAAAAGCTGATGGGGAAAATATGATAGCTGATAAACTCCAGCAGAGCAACGATTAATTTGCGATTATTCATAGAGACTCCTTTACGTATAAAGACATATTAGTGTAGAAAAACTTTCACGTCAATTCAACTTTTTCCTGAAAGTGTGGAAAAGATGTGTTAACCTATTAAGAGGTTCCTGATGGGATCCTTTTTTTATTTCTGGGAAACTGGATAAAAGGAGAAGCCCTGTAACCGAAAGGTGGAAAAAATATGTCAAAGAATTACTTATTTACTTCTGAATCAGTTTCAGAAGGACATCCTGATAAAGTTGCTGATCAAATCAGTGATTCAATTCTCGATGCTATCCTAGAAAAGGATAAAAACGCTCGTGTGGCCTGCGAAACGACTGTTACTACTGGTTTAGTATTGGTTGTTGGTGAAATATCAACTAGCGCTTACGTTGATATTCAGAGTGTCGTTCGTAATACAATCAAAGAAATTGGTTACGACGGAACAAATCCAGGCTTTGACGGTAATAGTTGTGCCGTCCTTGTTGCTTTAGATGAGCAATCTCCTGATATCGCCCAAGGTGTTGATGATGCGCTTGAAAAGCGTGGAAATGATACAGATTACGATCCATTGGATCAAATTGGTGCCGGAGATCAAGGTTTTGTATTCGGTTTTGCTACAAACGAAACTAAAGAATACATGCCATTACCAATTTCTTTAGCACACAAGTTAATGCGTAAAACAGCTGAAGTTAGAAAAAATAATACGATCGATTACTTGATGCCTGACGCTAAGTCACAAGTAACGATCGAATATGATGAAAACGATAAGCCAGTTCGTGTTGATACAATCGTTTTGAGTACTCAACACAAAGAAGAGGCAACTCTTGAACAAGTTCAAAAGGATATCAAAAAATACGTTATCGATGAAGTCGTACCAAAGAACTTGATCGACGATAATACTAAGTTTTTGATCAACCCAACAGGACGTTTTGTTATTGGTGGACCAGAAGGAGATTCTGGTTTAACTGGTAGAAAAGTTATCGTTGATACTTACGGTGGCTTTGCTCGTCACGGTGGTGGTGCCTTTTCAGGTAAAGATGCTACTAAGGTTGACCGTTCGGCAAGTTATGCGGCAAGATACATTGCCAAAAACTTAGTTGCTGCTGGTATTGCTGAAAAGTGTGAGATTCAAATTGCTTATGCTATCGGTGTTGCTAGACCAGTTTCAATTCACGTTGATACTTTTGGAACAAGTGATTATGCTGAAGAGCAAATTGTTGCATGTATCAATAAGAATTTCGATTTAAGACCATTAGGTATCATTAAGATGCTTGATTTACAAAGACCAATTTATAAGAAGACGGCCGCATACGGTCACTTCGGACGTACAGATATTGACCTTCCATGGGAAAAACTTGATAAGATTGATGATATCAAGAGTTTTCTACAGGATTAGTCGGTGATTACAGAGGCGTTCTTTAAAGATATTCTCTTTAAAGAATCCTCTTTTTTTTTGGAGGAAATTAATGGAAAAGAAACAATCGCATGTTTTAGTAGTTACAATTGCTGTCTTTATAGCGACATTTATGACAGCAATCGAGGGAACTATCGTATCTACAGCCATGCCGACAATTATTGGAAGTCTGCATGGTGTTAGCTTGATGAATTGGGTTTTCTCAATTTATTTATTGATGACGGCTGTGGCAACACCAATTTATGGGAAATTGTCAGATATCGTTGGACGAAAACCCATCTTTATTTTGGGACTTATTATATTTGTTGTTGGATCAACACTTTGTAGTGTATCTAATTCAATGCTGACTTTAATTCTAGCTCGTGCTGTACAAGGTATTGGGTCTGGTGCTATTCAACCTTTGACCTTTACAATTATTGCTGATATTTATCCTTTGGAAAAAAGAGCCCGTGTTTTAGGATTGAACGGTTCATCTTGGGGAATAGCTGCTGTTATTGCACCGTTATTAGGTGGATTCATTGTTGAAAAATTAAGCTGGCATTGGGTCTTTTTGATCAACTTGCCAGTTGGATTGATCACGATTACTTTGATCTGGTTATTCTTTAAAGAAGAAAAGAAAGAGCATGACAAAATTAAGATCGACTATACCGGAACAATATTATTAGTTGCTGTTTTGCTGCCATTGATGCTTGCTCTTCAAAATATCGGAACTGGATCAGCCTTTATTCCATTAGGCTTGACTGCAATTTCAATTATTGCCGTAATTTTATTTATCGTGATTGAAAAACGTGTTGCAGACCCGATTTTGCCACTGAATTTATTTACTAATAAGACCTTTGTTATTCAAAATGTTATTGCCTTGTTAGTTAGTGGGTTCTTGATCGGTTTTGAAGCTTATATTCCAACTTGGATGCAGGGAATATTAGGCTTGAGTCCATCAATGGGTGGATTTGCCGTTACGCCAAGTTCAATTGTTTGGATATTTGGATCATTCTGGGCTGGTCATTTGATCAAAAAAATGGCACCCAATCGGATCATTTACATTAGTTTATTCTTCCTATTAATAGCAGGTAGTGCTTTGATAATGGCTACTGTAACTTCACCATTTGCTTACTTCTGTGCTTTGGCAGCAGTTGCAGGTTTAGGTTTTGGATTAACTATCACGACTACGACTGTTACCGCACAGACAGTTGTGCCACCTGAAAATGTTGGTGTAGCAACTAGTTTTAACACGTTACTTAGAACTATCGGACAATCAATGATGGTTTCTATCTGTGGAGTGGTTTTGAATACCGCTTTAGCTAAAGGCGCGGCTGAGAATAAAAAAATAACCGTCGATATGATGAATCAATTAATTGATCCACAAACCGCCAGTCAGTTGCCAGTTGAGTTATTGCCTAAGATGAGACAGATTCTGTTCTCAGGTCTACATAATATTTATATTGCTTCAATTGTTTTATTACTCATCGCTTTGCTTATTAATATGTTTGAACTTAAAAACAAGCAAATTTTGGGAGAAGAGAAATAACGTAGTAAAAGTGACGATGGTAGCAGCTAGTAAGTAACCACCAATAACGTCACTGGGATAGTGCACACCTAAAAAGATTCTGCTGTATCCGATCAGCACCGTCATAGCAAGGCAACTTATTCCAATTAGTACCCGTAATTTTAGATTTTTAAAAACAAACCATGCTATAATAAAGAGCGTTATATACAATGCGAATGCACTAGCTGAATGTCCACTGGGATAGCTAAATCCTCCAGCGTAAACAAAGTGATGATGGCTGGGACGTTCACGTTCAACTAAATGTTTTATAATAGTGTTAGTAGATGTTACGAGTATTTTATTAATGATCAAAAAAGTTGCTGCATAATAATAACGCTTCCAAAGTAAGATAAAAACAAAAATGATCACAATCGCGATTGTTTGATTAGTATCTCCGAGGAAGGTTATCCCCTTAAAGAATTTCAGGGACCAAACTGAATGATGATATATCTCTGAAATTATAGAGCTATCAAACAGTTTGATAGGGGATGTTTGAAGTATTACGTTGATACTCCAAATTATGAATGCAATTAGCAAAAAAATGTTAAAAGTTACTTTTTGGGAAGTTTTCATTGATAGAGTCCTTTGGTATCTATTTATTTTGCAGTTCGATATACGGGGGTACAGATTATTATGACAATTACACGTCGTCAACGTATGGCTGAAGAGGGTCGATTGACTAGATTAAATAATAAAAAAACTAAAAGAGCAAACTAAAAAAAGAAAATGACCGTTTTGGGTGCCGGTCTATTTGTTGGTGGAACAGTTGCTGAAGTCAGCAATGCCACTTTACCAATTGTTCATGCTGATAGTTATAGTAATAACGATGCAACTGATGATACCCAAGCATCAACTGATTCAAGTCCAATCATTACCCCTCGTGGAGTCGGTGATCAAGAATTTATTGATTATATTGGTAATTCAGCTCGTAAATTAGCTCAAAATAATGATATTTATGCTTCGGTTATGATTGCCCAAGCCATGGTAGAAAGTGGTTGGGGAACTAGTGGTCTAGCTAGTGCTCCAAACTATAATTTGTTTGGTATCAAGGGATCATATAAAGGTGACTCAGTTAATATGGGTACACAAGAAGATGATGGAACTGGTAGTCTTTATTCGATCAATTCTGACTTTAAGAAATATCCTTCATATAAAGAGTCACTTGAAGATTATGTTTATTTGATCAGAGGTGGAGTTTCTGGTGATCCTCAGATTTATTCTGGGGCATGGAAGAGCAATACCTCATCATACAAAGATGCTACGTCATATTTAACAGGTCTTTACGCTACTGATACAAGTTATGCTGACAAATTAAATAGTGTTATTGAAAAATATAACTTAACGCAATTTGATCAAGCTGATGATTCTGTCCAAGATCAATCATATGTTGTTGCTCAAGGAGATACTTTACAGTCAGTTGCTACTAAATTCAATATGGATGTTAATTCATTAAAGACTTTGAACAATGTTAATTCTGATAGTTACGTTTATCCTGGTAAAACTCTGACAGTTACAAGTCAAGCTCAACCACAAGATACAACTGATGCTATCAATGTAACGAATACTTTGGATGATACGACTAAAGATGCCTATGGTGCAAATCAAGCTCCGATCATTGTAAAAGATGAAACTAACGGAGTTAAGAAACATACTAAGAGTATCAGTGTCGATAATACATTATCTGATAATTCAGCAAGTTCATCATCAAACCAATCTAGTTCGGTAACAGTTCAATCCGGTGATACAATTGATTCTATCGCTAGTCAAGCTGGTACAACGGTTGATCAAATCAGACAAGATAACAATTTAAATTCAGATTTATTAGTTGTCGGACAGAAATTAATGGTATAGTATATTACAACAAACGGAAGTAGTAAGTTTAAGAAGAATTTCAGAAAGCACGTGGTCAATGTGAACGTGTAACTTGTTAAACTGAACTCGTCCACTTAAGTTTGATCACTGAACTAATAGTAAGTGATCACGTACATTCTGCGTTAAAGATATCGAGAGTCGCCAATTGGCGGAACTTAGGTGGTAACGCGATAATTCGTCCTATGATTTTATAATCATAGGACTTTTTTATTGCACTCATAAATATTGGAGGAATTATATGTATAATCACAACGCTGTTGAGAAAAAATGGCAAAAGTATTGGAAAGAGAACCAAACTTTTAAAACAACTAATGACAAGAATAAGGATAACTTCTATGCACTAGATATGTTTCCATACCCATCAGGGCAAGGTCTACATGTTGGACATCCTGAAGGTTATACAGCTACTGATATTTTAGCTCGTATGAAACGTGCTCAAGGCTATAATGTTTTGCATCCAATGGGTTTTGATGCTTTTGGATTACCAGCTGAACAATATGCGATGGATACTGGTCACAATCCAGCAGACTTCACTGAAAAGAATATCAACAACTTTAAACGTCAGATTAATTCACTTGGCTTTTCATATGATTGGGACCGCGAAGTTCAAACGACAGATCCTAAATATTACAAGTGGACACAATGGATCTTTGAACAAATGTACAAAAAGGGTCTAGCTTATGAAGCTGAAGTTCCGGTTAACTGGAGTCCAGATCTTGGTACAGTTGTTGCCAACGAGGAAGTTATTGATGGTAAGACAGAACGCGGTGGTTTCCCAGTTGTTAGAAAACCAATGCGTCAATGGATGCTAAAAATCACTGCTTATGCTGACAGATTACTTGATGATCTCGATTTGATCGACTGGCCAGAAAGTATCAAAGAAATGCAACGTAACTGGATCGGTCGTTCGATTGGTGCTCACATCAGCTTCCCAATTGATGGATATGATGATAAGAAGATCACTGTCTTTACAACACGTGCTGATACTGTATTTGGTGTTTCATATGTTGTTTTGGCACCTGAAAATGATTTAGTTGATGTTATTACGACGGATGAACAACGTGCCGCCGTTGAAGCATATAAAGAAGAAGCTTCAAGAAAATCAGATCTTGATAGAACTGATTTGAATCATGATAAGACCGGTACCTTTACAGGTGCATACGCAATTAATCCGGTAAACGGTGAAAAGGTTCAAATTTGGATTTCTGATTATGTTTTGGCAACATATGGAACTGGTGCAGTTATGGCTGTTCCTGCCCATGATGAACGTGATTATGCTTTCGCTAATAAATTTAATTTACCGATCAAGCAAGTTGTTGAAGGTGGAGATATTTCTAAAGAAGCCTTTGGCGGTGATGGCGCACATATTAATTCTGACTTCTTAGATGGACTTCATCAAAAAGAAGCTATCGATAAGATGATCGAATTTCTTGAAGATAAAGGTTATGGTAAGAAATTTGTTAACTACAAACTTCGTGACTGGTTATTCTCACGTCAAAGATACTGGGGTGAACCAATTCCTGTTATCCACTGGGAAGATGGCGAAACAACTTTAGTTCCTGAAGATGAATTACCATTGAAGTTGCCTGCTGAAGCTGACATCAAACCTTCAGGTACTGGTGAATCACCACTTGCTAACTTGACAGACTGGGTAAATGTTGTTGATAAAAATGGCCGTAAAGGTCGTCGTGAAACTAATACAATGCCACAGTGGGCTGGTAGTTCATGGTACTACTTAAGATATATTGATCCACATAACGATGAAAAATTAGCTGACTACGATTTATTGAAACAATGGTTACCAGTTGATCTTTACATTGGTGGTGCTGAACATGCCGTTCTTCACTTGTTGTATGCAAGATTTTGGCACAAAGTATTATATGATTTGGGCGTTGTTCCAACTAAAGAACCTTTCCAAAAATTATTCAACCAAGGTATGATCCTCGGTGATAATCACGAAAAAATGTCTAAATCAAAAGGTAATGTAGTTAATCCAGATGATGTGGTTGAATCATACGGTGCTGATACGTTAAGAGTCTATGAAATGTTCATGGGTCCTTTGGATGCATCAATTCCTTGGTCAGAAAATGGACTTTCAGGAGCACACAAATTCTTGGACCGTGTTTGGAGATTATTCATTAATGATGATGATTACAGCACTGTTAGAGAAGGTTTCTTAACTGACAAGAATGACGGTAAATTGGATAAAGTTTACAATGAAACAGTTAAGAAAGTAACTGAAGATTTTGATCAATTACACTTCAATACAGCTATCTCACAAATGATGGTCTTCGTTAATGAAGCTCATAAAGTTGATACAATGCCAAAGGATTATGCCGAAGGATTTATCAAAATTCTAGCTCCAATTGCCCCACATATGATGGAAGAATTATGGAATAAGTTAGGCCATAATGAATCATTGTCATATGCTGCATGGCCAAAGTTTGATGAAAGCAAGTTAGTTTCTGATACTGTTGAAGTTATTATCCAAGTTAATGGTAAATTACGTGATAAGATCGAATTACCAGTTGATATGGATAAGTCTGAGGTTGAGAAATTAGCTAAGACTGACGAGAAGATCCAAAAGTTTGTTGAAGGTAAGAATATCGTTAAAGTTATTGTTATCCCTAACAAGATCGTTAATATCGTTGTTAAATAAAGATAATGTTTTACGCCTGATCATTTAAATATGATTGGGCTTTTTTTGTATGATTATTCTCAGTCCTTCCGACTAGTATTAACAATTTTCTATAGCAAAAATAGGATCTGTCTCATGTCTGAAATAAATCAGACATGAGACAGATCCTATATGATTTTGTAAATTAATAAAAAAAGCGTAAAAAAATAGACAAGTGACCACACCTGCCTATCTCTTCATACAAAGTGACTGTGAAGGTCACCCATAAAAGCTGTATGGGTTAAGTATAGCAGTAAATTGGATGAATAGATAGGATGGTTTTCGGAAATAAAATAAATGTCGTTTAAAAGATTATCTAAATATATTGATATTATGGTTGATTCGGTGGGAATGTCTTAGATTCATTCACTGAATATTTGAAAGATGATTTCTGTTTTATATTTTTCTTTCCTTGGTTAATTGTTATTTATGTTGTATAACTTTGGTGGAAACGCGCTAAGAACAGCAAGCTTTTCCGCACAGCTACGATACCTAAAGGATGCTAAAACCGCATCATTTAGGTATCTAGGCTATGCTCGAAGCTTAAGCGCTGTTCTTAGCGCTCTTGCATTTTGTAGAATTTAAGAGTATTTTAAAGTTTCTGAGATTAGAACTTTGCTATAATTGAAGAGATGTTTTTAAGGTGGTGCAAAACTTGAACGAAAATAACAACCAGAATGGTGAAGAGGTTATGCCGGTTATTAATCCTGAGTCTAATACTCAAGATACAATGCTTAAGGGTTCTGCTTGGATGACGGCTGGTAGTATTTTTTCACGTATTTTAGGTGCTATTTATATTATTCCTTGGATGGCTTGGATGGGTGCGTCTTATCCTGCGGCTAATGCACTTTATGCTAAGGGTTATAATATTTATAGTCTTTTTATAATTATTTCTACTGCGGGTATTCCTGGAGCAATCTCTAAGCAGATTTCCCATTATAATGCGCTTGATGAGTATTCTACTGGTAATAAATTATTTAAACAGGGTCTAAAGATCATGATCCTGATGGGAATAATTTTTGGTGCTGTAATGTACTTTGGTGCATCGTTTATGGCGGCGATATTTGCTGACGGTGATCCCAGAAGTGTGCCGGTCATTCAATCATTAGCAATTGCGGTTCTGATCATTCCAATCTTGAGTATTCTTCGTGGTTACATGCAAGGATACTCCGATATGGCTCCATCAGCTATCTCACAGTTTGTTGAACAGATAGCTCGTGTACTTTACATGTTGGCTGCTACGTACTTTATTATGAAAGTTCAAGGTGGCGGTTATATTTCAGCTGTTGTGCAATCGACTTTCGCGGCATTTATCGGTGCTGGAGTTGGTATTGCTATACTATTGATAGCTTTCGCTAGAAAGCTGCCAAAACTTCGATCTTTGTCCAGAAACGGTAAAGCACCGGAGAAGTTGAATAAGAACTTTACTAAAGAAATATTTGAACAGGCAATTCCCTTTATTATTCTGGGCGCTGGTATTACATTATTTAATTTGTTCGATCAGTCTACCTTTAATCAAATTATGAGAATGTTTGTTAAAGCAACGAACGCTCAGTTAGATAATTATTATTCATTGTTTGGATTCCAAGCTAATAAACTGATTATGATCATCGTTTCTCTATCCACAGCGATGTCTGTTACAGCGATTCCTATTTTGTCAGGGCTTTTCTCAAAGGGTGTCAAAAAGGATATTGAGAACCAAATCTCTAATACGTTGGAATTATTCTTCTTTATTATGATTCCTGCCTCATTGGGAATGTATGCTGTCTCACAACCATTGTGGACGACCTTTTATCGTTATGATCAATTAGGAATTTGGATGTTACAATTTTCATCTATTATCTCAATTCTGTTGGGGATGTTTACCGTTTTGTCAGCAGTTTTGCAGGCGCTATATTGTAACAAGCTAGCTATTCAATACTTTATAGTTGGCTTGATAGTTAAAATCGTTGTACAGGTACCAATGATCGGATTATTCCATGAATTTGGACCATTGGTTGCTACAAGTATTGGTATGGGGGTAGTTTGTTTCTTGATGATGCGCAAATTGCACAGTCTGTATCCATTCGATACCAATAGAATATCTCGGCGTATCAGTGGGATTATTGTCTTTTCATTGGTAATGTTTATCGCTATCTTCTTTATCAACAGTGTAGCCTTCAAGTTTATCGGCAATTCTGACCGTATCGTCAGTGTCGTGATCTTGATAGTTGAAGCTGTTGTTGGTTCATTGATCTATGGATATTTAGTTTTGAAGACTAAACTAGCCGATAAGATCATGGGTACCAGAGTAGGTAGAATTAGACGATTAGTTAAAATCAAATAAAATTTTAAGAGTTAATAAATAAGAGTTGTATCACACTTTATCTCAGGTGTGTTACAGCTCCTATTTTTGTATAAGCATTCTTATTTCTAGAGATGGACAAGTATCCTTGAGCAAATATGAGTACAAAACTTTCCGATTTATGTATACTAACAGTGAAAGATATTCCTAAACTATATCAAATATATTTAAATTATTTATTTTAGGATAGTTTAGGTAATATCTATGAGCATAAATAAAGTAGAGAGGGTGCATATATAATGAAAATTGAACTTACAAATGATGCTAAGAGTAAATTACAATCATACGTTGATGCAGGCAAGAAAATTATTCTTGATCTTGATGACGGTTTAGGACGTTTTTCTGGTGAAGGTGACTGTGCCTTGATCACTAAATTTAGAATTATTGCTGTCAGTGCCGATGAAGACTTATCTGATTACAAGATAACTTTGGATAGTGATTTAGGAAAAATCTACTACAAGCAAAGTGCGGAAGATTTTCTTGACGATAGTTTAAAACTAGAAGTAAATCCTAAGACACAGCTTTTAGTACTAAAGAATGCAAATGAGATTATTGATAATAGTGTAAATATCATTGATTACGATGTTGTTAAGGCTAACGCCTAGATTGGAACTATAATGAAAATTGAAATAACAAATGAAGTTAAACAAAAATTGAAGCCATATACTGATGCTGGTAAAGTGATATTACTGGATTTAGATAATGGTTTAGGACCATATTCAGCAGAAGGCAATTGAGCTCTCGTTACAAAGTTTAGACTTATTGCAATTGATGCAGATGCACCTAAGTCTGACTATGAAATCACTTTGGATAGTGATATAGGACCTATTTATTTTAAGAAGATCGCTGACGATTATATTCAAAAGGATATGAAACTGGAAGTAAATCCTAAAACACAGATGATCATCTTTAAGAATGCACGTGAACTGGTTGACGGCGCCGTTAATATTATTGATTGGGATGCCGTTAATGAGAAGGTCACAAATTCTGGCGAATGCTAAAAAACACCTCCAAAATTGGAAGTGTTTTTTTTATAGGTATTTTTCTAGGAAATCACTGATAATATCAATTATTTCAGGTTGCCAATATCTAATGTCCATATGTCCGGCGCCTTTTAATTTATAAAAATCAGCTTTAGCGTTATTTTTTATTAGAGTATCGTAAAGTCTCTCACCATCTTCAATAGGAACGACTACATCTTGATCACCATGGAAAATCAAGAATGGCACGGTTTTATCATTAATATATGTTAAAGGATTAGCAGCCGCATCCAGTTCAGCGTTTTCTTCAGGTTCAGCTCCCAATAGGTTGCGATAAACAAAGTCGAAATCGTTACTCAAACTTCCTTCTTTGGCAGTTAATGGATCAACCACGCCGTACAAAGGAATTGTCACTTGAACATCGCTCATAAATTCCAAGTTGTCACCAACGTCGAATTTATCAACATCATTTGTGACACCGAGCATGCTTGCTAAGTGTCCTCCTGCTGATTCACCCATTGCTACAAATCTTTCAGGATCAATTTGAAATTTGCAGGCATTCTTTCTCATGTAGCGAATAGCAGCTTTGGCATCATTTAATTGTCCCGGAAAGTTTATTTTGTTACTGTCACGGTATTCGACACTAACAATAACGTAACCTTTTCTTGCTAAATCAACTAAGTTAGGTAGATGGATATTATGATCAACATCCATCCAACCGCCACCAGCAAACCAAAAAATAACCGGATACTTGGTATTCTCATCATCAGTAGGGAAGTGGCGAATGACAGATAACTTCAAGTCACGAGTAGAGTTGCCCAACCAACCAGGTACTTGTGCATAAGTGATGTCACTATCAAGCCAAAGTCCGTCACGTGTTATTGGAACTTCAATTTCTTTTTTCATTGCCCCGACTCCTAATAATTATTAATTTTGACTACATGCAAATTCTTGCATAGTTTCGGGGATTTTACTAGCTAACTTTGTTGGTAAAACCACATAATCTTTTTGATAAATTTTATCAGCAATGTGGCTGTGTAAGTACAATGCAGCGCTTACAGATTTTAGAGAATAACCAAATTGTCCAACGAATCCGGCGATGATCCCAGTCAAGGTATCACCCATACCTCCTGTTGCCATACCAGGGTTTCCACTTAGCAGTTGATAAACTTTTTCTTGATAGTAAACTTCAGATAAATGTTTTTTGACAATTAATAAACTGTTTGGTGCCAATGAGTTTATTTTTTCAAGATTATTTTTTGAGGTCTGATCGGGTATTTTTAGACCCGATAAACGCTGCCATTCACCTTGATGGGGAGTCAAAATTAAGTTTTTGATAGCTTTTAAATCAATATTTTTTTCAGCTGCGACCGTTAAAGCTGATGCATCCATGATGATTATTTGCTCACTGATATTTTCAATAACAATTTTTATCAGATGAAGAGTGCTTTCAGATGAACCTAATCCTGGTCCGATCACAATGACTTCATTTTTTGAAATGGCATCCCTTAGGTCATTTTCTTGATGATAGTCGATCGTCATAGCTTCGGGAATATCAATGTTAATAGCTGTGAACTTCTCTGGCACAGTAGCAACGGTGACCAAGCCAGCCCCAGTATTGACTGCTGCACGGGCTGACATTAAAGCTGCTCCACCGAAATGGATCGATCCGGCAATTATCAAAACACGACCATAATTTCCCTTGTATGAAATGTCTGGTCTCCTGTGGATTACTTCTGAAAGAATTGATTCATCAATTTTTTGCATTACAAGTGCTCCTTTTTGTAGTATCATTTATTATTGTAATCTTATTACAAAAGATATTGTATTAACTTATGCCGCCGTGGCGGAATTGGCAGACGCGCAGTGTTCAGGTCGCTGTATGGTTTTCCATGTGCAAGTTCGACTCTTGTCGGCGGCATTTTAAGAATTAAAGAGAACGAAAGTTCATATAAATTGAAGTAGGAAAGCTGTTATATCGGCTTTCCTGCTTTTTTGATTTTACGATGATCAAGAGTTTTTAAAAACGTTTTGCATGGCTTTTGTTACATTTAGTTTTCATTTATTACATATTTATGTATGGTCGTACCAATTTTGGTAAAATTGAAATGAAAATTAAATAGGGGGCTCGTAATGAAAAAGGGGAAAGTTCTGTTATCGAGTGTAATGGCAATACTATTAGGAGTATTGTTTATTTCACTTGGTGGCTTAAATATTAAAGCTGATACAGTTAACAGCTATATTTTAGGGAATAAGATTCAACCAGCAGAGATTCAATATCGTGAAGGTACATTTTCACACTGGTTTGGTTATGAAAACGGTGTTGGAAAGCCTGAGGGTGTTGTAGTTCATGAGACGGCTGATCCAAATGCCACCGCTGAAAATGAGGTTTCATATTTTAATAACAAGTGGCCAAGTCTTCAAACTTATGTACATGCGTTTGTCGATGATAAAGAATCTATTAATATTCACAGTGCGGATTACGGTGTCTGGGGTGCTGGACATACTGCTAATTATAAATTCATTCAAGTTGAGTTGTGTGAAGTTCACGATTATGATGCTTTTGCACGTTCACTATCCAATGATGCATACTACATTGCTACACGTTTGATCCAATATAATTTGCCGGATATTCCTGGTCAAACGGTTGTTTCACATCACCAAGTAAGTAACATGTATAGAGAAACAACACATGTTGATCCTGATGGTTACTTTGCAAAATGGGGTTATGATATGAATCAGTTTAACGATTTGATCTCATATTATTACAACAATTTGAAAGACTCTGGTCTACTTTATGGTAGAGATAGTAGTAATGCTAATGTTCCTCAGGCAACAGTACTTTCAGTTAACAACGACAAAGCTATCTTTGTTCCTTTAGTGGCATTTGATGAATCTAACAATAAGACAGATATTAAGAATCGTGGTTTAGCAAATAATACTCCATGGCAATATGATCAACAAAAAGACTTTGATGGTCATGCATATTATCGTGTTTCTACGAACGAATGGGTCATGGATACATACGTAACAAGCCACTCATAGAATATCTTTAAACTAGTAAATTCCGATTTACTAGTTTTTTTATTGTCTAAAATGTATATTGGATATAGGAGGTTGCGCCTATGTATAAGAGTAAGTTGGAATTTGAAACGGTTGATATTACTACAATTGAAAGTGACTGTATCGTGAATGCTGCCAATCGAACCCTTTTAGGTGGTGGCGGAGTTGATGGAGCAATTCATCGTGCCGCCGGTCCGGAGCTATTACAAGAATGTCGGACTTTAAATGGTTGTAAAACTGGTCAAGCTAAGATAACGAATGGTTATGATCTGCCAGCAAAACACGTTATCCACACAGTTGGTCCAGTTTATTCTGGCAGTGACAGTGATGTTTTGAATTTGACGAGTTGTTACAAGAATTCACTTGATTTAGCAAGGAGTAGAAATCTACATAGTATTGCTTTTTCAGCCATTTCGACGGGTGTCTATGGATATCCATTTGATGAAGCAGCGATGATCGCACTTGAAACCACTTCGCAATGGTTGGTAAATAATTCTGATTATCAGATGGAGATACTGTTAACTTGTTTTGATGATCGAGTATATAATTCATATGTAAATTATTTAAAAAACTATACCGGACATAATGAATATTTAAAGAAAATCAGCTAGCCGATATTGGCTAGCTTTTTTAAGCAATTAGATTGATTTTAAATAAAAATGGCTTATTATTCGTGTTGAGAAATCGTTATTTATTGCGCGCTGACTGGTAAAAAGGATAAGATTATTTATATAGTTTTATCAGGAGGGGTATATGTCAAAATATTTAGATTTTTGGAAGAAGATGGGCGTATTTAATGCGACTGCTACAAGAAGTCAGTATTGGATACCAACCATCGCCAACTATTTTCTTTTAGCAATTTATTATGCACTGACAAATCAAGCACAGTATGTGGTTAACGAAACATATCAAATGCATTTAACGCTTAACTCGATCATGTTTGTGATCATTACGGCATTGTTGTGGTTAGCCAATTTTACGGTGCGTGCACGAAGATTGCACGATATTAATAAGAGCAACTGGTGGATGCTGATTGAATTTGTACCACTGATCGGCATTATCTGGTTGTTCATTTTGATGCTGACGGCTTCAAAACCTAGTCGTTGGACTATTAATCAAGCAGATATTAATTAGATAGGAGATTATTGTATGTTAAAGGAATTTAAAGATTTTATTAGTCGTGGTAATGTAATGGACTTGGCAGTTGGTGTTATCATGGGGGCTGCTTTTACGTCGATCGTTCAATCTTTAGTAAGTAATTTAGTAAATCCTTTGATCGGGTTATTTTTGGGAAAAGTTGATCTGTCAAATCTGACCTTTGCTGTTGGGGATGCTACATTTAAATATGGTACCTTTATTGAATCTATCATCAACTTCTTGATTATTGCTTTGGTAGTATTCTTCTTGGTTAAGATCATGAACAAGTTGATCAATAAACGTGAAGAAGAAACAGAAGAAGAGTCAACTAAAGAGGATGAAATGATCGAATATCTTAAGAAAATTTCTGAATCTTTGGATAAGAAATAAAATTTGTTGTTGTAAATTGTCGCGAGGCTCTAAAGTAATTCCACCTGTTGTGTGGACCGGTCCCAGCCTTGGTCTGGGACCTCAATTTGAAGCCTTGCTTTTGCAAGTCTTCAAATTGTCCGTAATGTACGAACGGGAGACCGCCGTTCTACATTACGCGCACAACTGGTTCCATTACTTTAGATCCTCGGCTGATATTGGTTTGTTTTAAGTGGTAAGATATGAATGTTTATGGTGATTTTGGACTTAGAACAGATTGCTAGATTCAAAAGCTGTCCAGTTCATAACTGGCTCTGTTACTTGAACCTTTTTATTATATTAGCTAATTAGAATATTTATAGATAAAGCATGATCCCATTTTTGCGGAGGATCATGCTTTTTGTGTCTTTATACTAATTATAATGAGACGGAGGTCGAGAGGTGGATGGTCCGACAGCAGACCATCCACCTCTCGACCGTAGTCGGCAACATCTAATCCTATTTTTTTATGCCATTAAATTAATTGTTGCGTTAAACTTAAACAGATTAAAAATTACCAGGGAGGGTAATTGATATGGAGACTGTTTTTATAATTTTATTATTGATAGCAGCGGTAGTTGGAGCCAATGCTATTTATTCGCGTTTTGATTTAATACCAGTGGCATTTTTACAAATGGCTGGTGGCTATATTTTGTCATTTTTACCGATTTATAAGCATTTTGAGCTGGAACCGGAGATTTTTTTGTTGGTGATTATTTCTGTTTTGATGTTCAATGATGGGCAGAATACTAATATTAGAAAATTGATGCGTCAAATGGGTACTACGTTGTCAATGTCAGTTGTTCTGGCGATATTGACAGTTCTAGTGGTGGGGACGGTCACACATCAATTGATCCCACAATTTTCATTACCATTAGCTTTAGCCTTAGGTGCTATTATCACACCGACAGATGCGGTGGCGGTATCTTCAATTACTAGTAAAGTATTAGTACCTAAAGATGCGATGAATACATTGGAAAATGAGTCGCTTTTTAACGATGCATCCGGTATCGTGGCTTTTAATTTATCAATTGCCGCATTAGTTACTGGAAGATTTTCAGTTGCTGATGGGATAAGCAACTTTTTATATGTGTTTGTTGGCGGGATTATTTTGGGATTAGTTTTGGGATATATTATTGTTGCTATTAGGATCATGTTGATCAATATGCGTGTTGATACTCCTTCTGTTATTGTGCCTTATACATTGTTAACGCCATTCATTGTTTATTTATTAGCGGAAATGGTCGGAGTATCCGGTATTTTAGCAGTAGTTGCTACAGGGCTTATTCATGGAATGCAGCAAGATCGTTTGCGCTTGACTACCTCAAGGTTACAGATCGTTATGGGAACTACGTGGTCGATCATAGCTAGTATTTTGAACGGAATCGTTTTCGTATTATTAGGCGCATCACTGCCAGAAGTTATTATTCATTTAAATGAGCGTGATACCGGTTCAGTCGGCATTTTAGTAGGATTAGGAATTATTTTGTATATTATTATGACTTTAATGAGATTTTTGTGGACGCAATTAGGCTTTGCAGAAATCAGAGCTTGGAGTTCACGGGATAAGATCCTGAATAGTGCTATCATGGCATTAAGCGGTGTTCATGGTACTATTACTTTAGCGATGGCTTTTTCTTTGCCGCTTACATTATCAGGTCATGACTTTACTTATCGAAACGATATAATTTTCGTAGCGGCAGTGGTCATCTTAACCAGTTTGATCGTACCAACTTTGGTATTGCCATTCTTGTTACCTAAAAAGGTACCAAATATCACTGAAAACGAGTTGTCAAAGGCTAAGTCTGAAATGGTTCACAGTGCTGTTCAGATGATCCAAAGAGAATTTAATGATTCGTCTGAATGTGGTGAAGTTATTCGTACCTTAGAAGGTCAACGAACCTATGCAGGACGTTGGAATCTCGATCGAGAAAAACTCGATGAACTGTTTCATAAAACCTATGATATTGAACGTTCTATGTTAGATAAAATGTTGGTTGAAGGTAAAGTAACAGATCAAGAATACGGTATGTATATGCGTGTTGCCGAACATATGCTGATCCATAACCAGAAACGCTTTGGTAAGAAGGCTATTTTAATTCTTAAATTTGTTTTTGTGGCAAAATTGTCATTGAGTAAAAAATCCCGTCATCGTCGTAGTGAATTGAGAAAAATTAGACGTGATTATCGAAAACAAAATCATACAAGAGAACAAGCTATGAGACAGAATCGTCAAGTATGGGGACGTATTAAAGAGATAGAAGTGGAACCATATAAAGAAATAACTTCTTATTTAAGTAATCAGATGACTGATGATAATGAGGTAGAAACAGGTATTGTGCGTCGTGCTTATGATCAAACACATCGTCGTTTGTCTGGTACTAGAGATATGGAAAACTCTCAAAATGAGCTGTTGATTAGAGCTTTTCAACATGAACATAATTTCATTCAAGAGCAAGTTGCTTCAAATAAGTTTAGTCGTGAAGTTGGTAATGAATTGTATCAGCAAATTTCAACTGACCAATTAGTTTGTTTCCAAACCTTCACTGAATAGTAAAGAGGGCGGTGGATTTAATGGATGATAAGAAAAAAAGATTATTCGATGCAGCACATGTTTTATTCTTGGAACGTGGATTTAAAGATACCGGTATCTCGGATATTTCAGGATTAGCCGATGTTGCAGTAGGGTCATTTTACTTATATTTCCAATCTAAAGAAGATGTTTTTTCTCAAGTTTATAATCGTGAAAACGAAGAGATCAAACGCTTGATTTTGGAAAAGGTTAATTTAGATGATGATCCAGTTAGATTAATTCATGAAGTAATTGATCAAATTTTCAAGTTATCTAGTAATAATGCTATCTTAAAAGATTGGTTTGCAAATCAAAAAAATATTTCATCACAGAATGAGATGGCCGTACAAGATAGTTTGATTTATTCAATTTTGAGCAAACTGATCGATCGCTGGTTTCTTGAGGATAAACTAAATCCTAATATGACTAAGACCAGAATTATCGGTTTATTTGATTCTTTGATCGTGATTAACTTTCATAAAAAAGAGATTGAAACCGATGATTATGGTCAGGTTTTGGATGATATGATTCTAGGAGTGTTGAGAGTTGTATTGAAGTAGTCTGTCCGATTACGCCTCCGCGAGTGAGGATGCTGGTCTGCTGTGCGAACGATTCCAGCCAAGGTCTGGAATCTCGATTTTGAGCTTTGCTTGCGCAAATCTCAGAATCGTCGATGCCGTAAGAACGTCTGCGACGTTCAACGCCATTGTCACTGCTGGCCAGTATCCTCACTCGCTCCGTTTTGTTTGATTTTAAAATTAGTAATAGTTAATAAAAATTTTAAGGCTTTTCAAATAGGACCTGTGTCACATTTTAATTTAAATTGTGATACAGATCCTATTTTTGTGTAGGTGAATGTTCTCATTTTTGTAGACGAATAAAAAAATCCCTCTATAGAAGTATGATCTAAACATTCCATACAACTAAAGAGAGATATTTTATAAATCAGTGATATTGAGCCGTAGGTTATGAGTAATGGAACCAGTTGCGCAAGTGGTGTAGAACGGCGTAGACGTTCGTACACCACCGACAATTCTGAGATTTTCGAAGCAAAGCTCAAAATGGAGATGAGAGATCTTGGCTCGAATCGGTCGCGTAACAGGTGGAATTACTCATAACCGGAGTCGGAATTAATACTTAGACTCCTGTGTAACGCGTTTATTATTAGTAACAAATACTCCCATCTTACCTAACAATAATCCAACAGCAAATCCTAATAATGTTGGTGTGACCCAACCGAGACCTAAGCTGGCAAATGGTAGATATTGATGGTAAACACCTAATAAGTATTTTACGAAACTCAAGTTAGTAACAACAGCAGGTGATGAATTCAACATATCAAGGACTGCAGGTACAACTGTGAAGGCGATGGTCATTTTATAAACGACTCCAGCGTATGGTTTAGCGTGGACCGTTAATGAAACTAAGATCAAAGCAAGTGATAGAGGATATAGTAACATCAAAACTGGTAATGACCAGCTGATGATAGTATCTAGTCCGGCATTAGCAACAGCAAATGATACAAAACATGTAACACGTAGCCAAACTAGGTAGCTAACCTTAGGGAATAATTTATGGAAGTCTTGGGCAAATGATGCGACAAGGCCCATTGCAGTTGTGAAGACGCCCAGTGTAACTAGGACACCAAGTAATGCGGCTCCAAAATTGCCAAAGTATAAATTAACGATTGATGATAATGCATTACCACCATTGGCAGATAATTTCATTTTATTCAAACTGAAAGCACCTAACAAAACTAAACCTAGATAGATCAAAACTTCAAGAACGATACTTAAAGTACCAGCTTTAGCAGTAACTTTTGATAATTCTTTATCACGATAACCAAGACTACGAACAGCATGCACGAAAGTGACACTTAGAGCCAATAGAGCAACGGCATCAACTGTGTTGTAACCTTCTAACATACCACTGACAGTAGAGGTTGTTTGATAAGCGGTAGTAGGCATATGATTCAATCCACCCATGGGATTCAAAAATGCTACTAAGAAGACGATAGCTAATAATACCAAGAAAATTGTATTCAGATATTTACCGACATACTTCAATAAACTACTTTGATGAACGGTTAATAAATATGCAACTCCAAAGAATAGTGCGGTGAAAACTAACATACTGACACGATCAAATTGTGCTGGTAAAAATGGTTTAACGGCCATCTCGTAAGCTGTAGCAGCGGTACGTGGAGTACCGAAGAATGGTCCGATAGTCAAATGTACTAGGACTAAGAATAAGGCAGCATAATGTCTGCCGACTGGTTTGGCCAAATCATATAGGCCATCACTCTTGGTGACAACAACGGCCAAGATAGCCAATAATGGAAAGAGTGAACCTGAAACTGCAAAGCCAACTGCGGCTGAGAACCAATTGTTCCCAGCCATTTGTCCTAAGTGGACTGGAAAAATCAAATTACCTGATCCAAAAAACATTCCGAAAATAAGGGAACTAACTACTAATAATTGAAAAAACTTACTCTTGTTTGATTTCTTTTCTACTAAATCGTTCTGCATAACAAACCCTCCTAATGTTATAAAGCCTAATCTGCGTAATGCCACTAATATCAGAATCCAAAACAACCACCTCTTTCAAATTTATAAGAAAAAAAAGAGCCCTTCTCCAACTAAGGAAAAGGGCTCAAGTAGAACGGTACCACCTTTTTTGAGTAGTCAAAAAAACTACTCACTTTAAATAACGGACAAACTTATCCGCTAGCCTGATATTGGTGGCAACCACGATGATCTACATTATCGACATCGAACTCAGAAATGATTTTCAAAATTCTCTTAACGGTCACTTCACACTAACCATGACTCACTGGGCGTAGTTGAGATTTCTACTTTTTTCTTCAACGTTTGTTTTTGTTTATGGCTCATATTATATTCACAAGAAAATTAGATTTCAAGGGTTTTACTTAATTTATTTCTAATTTATTTTCTTAGTATTCACTTGAAGATTTGCTTCTTCTACTTTATAATGATTTCAATTTCGTAAAATATCTAAAAAAATATTTTTTTGAAGTCGTTGATACCACGGGGTTCGGTACCGCTTGCAAAAAATGACTACTTCAGAAGGTTGTAATCATAACAATTTAATGTTAGGGTGTTTTTACAAAATTAATTTTTTTCTAATCAACGGAGGGAACAATATTATGACAGAAACAAAGAAAGTAGTTTTAGCTTATTCAGGAGGTTTAGATACATCAGTTGCTATTCCTTGGCTTAAGAACAAAGGATACGATGTTATTGCTTGCTGTATTAATGTAGGAGAGGGTAAAGACCCTGAATTTATTAAAAATAAAGCGATTCAGGTGGGTGCGGTTGATGCTTTCTCAATCGACGCCCTAGACGAATTCGCCGACGAATATGCTTTAGTAGCATTACAAGGACATACCCTTTATGAAGGAACATATCCTTTGCTCTCCGCTCTATCCCGACCTCTGATTAGTAAAAAGTTAGTAGAAATTGCACATCAAGAAGGAGCTGACACCATTGCTCATGGTTGTACCGGTAAGGGTAATGATCAAGTTCGTTTTGAACTAGCAATCCACGCTTTAGCACCTGAGCTTGATGTTCTTGGACCTGTTCGTGACTGGCACTGGTCACGTGAAGAAGAAATTGATTACGCTAAGGAAAACAATATTCCTATTCCTATCAATTTGGACTCACCATACTCAATTGACGCCAACATTTGGGGACGTGCTAATGAATGTGGAGTTCTTGAAGATCCATGGGCAGAAGCTCCAGAAGATGCCTTTGGTATTACAAAACCAATCGCTGAAACACCAGATACACCAACAAGTATTGAAATTACCTTTGATAAAGGTGTTCCAGTTGCTCTAGATGGCGTTGAAATGAAATTTGCTGATATCATCAAAGAAATCAACACAGTTGGTGGTGAAAATGGTGTCGGAAGAATTGACCACATCGAAAACAGATTAGTTGGTATCAAATCTCGTGAAGTTTACGAAGCACCAGCAGCTATGATCTTGATCAAAGCTCATAAAGAACTTGAAGATCTAACTCTTGAACGTGACCTTGGTCATTTCAAACCAGTTATTGAAAAAGAATTAAGTGAGATCATTTACAATGGTCTTTGGTTCTCACCATTAATGAAATCACTTCTAGCATTCTTAGACGAAAGTCAAAAGTATGTTAACGGTGTTATCAAATTACAATTATTTAAAGGTAATATTTGGATTCAAGGACGTAAATCAGAGAATTCACTATATGATCTTGACCTTGCTACATATACATCAGCTGATTCATTTGACCAAAAGGCCGCTGAAGGATTCATCAAATTATGGGGTCTTCCAACAGAAGTTGCTGCTCAAGTAGCTGCCAAAAATGCTGATAAGAATAAAGACGAGGTAAAATAATGGGTACTAAAAAACTCTGGGGTGGACGTTTCCAGGCTCAAGCTGAAACTTGGGTCGATGAATTTGGCGCTTCCATTGGATTCGATCAGTTAATGGCTGATGAGGATCTTGAGGGTTCTTTGGCACACGTTAAAATGCTTAAGAAAACGAAGATTTTGAATGAATCCGATAGTGATCAAATTATCGCTGGACTTGAAAACCTTCAAGAAGAATTACATGCAGGTAAACTTCACTTTACAGTTGAAAACGAAGATATTCATATGAATCTCGAAAGTATTTTGACTGATGAAATCGGACCAGTTGCAGGTAAACTTCATACCGGCCGATCACGGAATGATCAAGTTGCAACTGATTTCCATCTCTATGTAAAGAATCGTTTGCCTAAGATCATTGAAGAAATCAAAACTATCCAGAGTAGCTTAGTTGATTTAGCGGATAAAAACGTTGAAACAGTTATGCCGGGATATACTCATTTGCAACATGCTCAACCAATTTCATACGGTCATTATTTGATGGCTTACTATTCAATGCTAAAACGTGATGTTGAAAGATTTGAATTCAATATGAAACACGCAGATATTTCACCATTAGGTGCTGCAGCTTTAGCAGGAACTACTTTCCCGATCGACCGTCAATTCACAGCCGACGAATTAGGATTCAGTAGTATTTATACTAATTCATTAGATGCCGTATCTGATCGTGACTTTGCATTGGAATTCTTGAGTAATGCGTCAATTTTAATGATGCATTTATCACGTTTTTGTGAAGAGATCAGTATGTGGGTCAGTTATGAATTTAAGTATCTAGAATTGAGTGATCAATATACAACCGGAAGCTCAATTATGCCTCAAAAGAAGAATCCAGATATGGCTGAACTTATCCGTGGTAAAAGCGGACGTGTATACGGACATCTTTTAGGATTGCTTTCGACAATGAAATCATTACCATTGGCATATAATAAGGATCTTCAAGAAGACAAAGAAGGTACATTTGATACAGTCAAAACTCTTTTGCCAGCCTTGAAAGTCTTCAATGGAATGATCTCCACTATGAAAGTTAATAAAGACAAGATGTATCACGCTACTATTAATGATTTTTCTAATGCAACAGAATTGGCTGATTATTTAGCTACCAAAGGTATTCCATTTAGAGAAGCCCACGGGATAGTTGGCCAATTGGTATTGAAAGGTCTTGAAGAGCATCGAAACTTGCAAGACATCACAATGGAAGAGTTTAAGAAAATTTCTCCATTGATTGAAGAAGATGTCTATCCGGTCCTGCAACCGGAAGTTGCTGTAGCTAGAAGAAATTCATATGGCGGAACAGGTTTTGAACAGGTAAAGAAACAAATCCAACAAGCCAAACTAGAGTTGGCAGAAAAATAGAGGAGTCCTCGAATAGAGGCTCCTTTTTTGCTGCCTACGGGAGAGCGATAGTTGACCCGCTGTGCGGCCGATTCCAGCCAAGGTCTGGAATCTCAATTTTGAGCTTTGCCTTCGCAAATCTCAGAATCACCGATGCCGTAAGAACGGCTACGCCGTTCAACGCCATTGTCACTGCGGGTCAACTATCGCTCTTCCTCCGGCTCGTTCTGCACGGATAAATTAAAAATAAATAATCCTTAATTATACAGAAACTTTTATGAATTCTGTGTATCTAAGGATTTTATTTTCCAGTCTGTATAGCCGAAGAATTTGAGTAATGAAAACAGTTGCGCAAGTGATGTAGAACGGTGATTTTCCGTTCGTACATCACCGACGATTCTGAGATTTGCGGTAGCAAAGCTCAAAATCGAGTCTTCAGACCTTGGCTGAAGACGGTCGCGTAACAGGTGGAATTACTCAAACTCGTAGGCGGCAACCAAAACATCCATCTTAGTTGTTGACATTTGTAAACTCAAAGAATAATATATAACCAAGGATTACAAATGTAAACAAGGGAAAGAGGAAATCATTATGGTAAAAATTTTAGTTTTGATCGTTGGTTTAGCAATTATAGGATTTATAGGTTGGTGGTTCTTTGGTAAGCATGAAGTCGCAGAAATATCTGCAGATGTTTCTGATAAGGGTCAAAGTATTGATGTTGAGGTCAATGGTGGCTATTCACCTGAAACTGTTGTTTTAAAGAAAGGCGTTCCAGCCACACTTAATTTTACGAGAAAAGATAAATCCAGTTGTTTGGATCGTGTAGTTTTCTCAGATTTTGGAATCAATCAAGCTTTACCTATTAATGAAAAGCAAGAGATCAAAATTGATACTACCAAAGCTGGAGAATATCAATGGGCTTGTGGAATGGATATGTTCCATGGCAAGTTGATCATCAAATAGTTAGGGGATCATAGTATGTCAATTACAAAACGTTTTTGGATATCATTAATATTTTCATTACCAATGTTGGCCAATATGATTTTAATGCCATTTGGTTGGATGTTACCGGGTGGTAATTGGACACAATTAATTTTAACGACAGTTATCATGGTTATTTCAGCTAGACCTTTTTGGCAGAGTGCTTGGGCTTCTTTTACTAAGCATCATTCAAATATGGATACATTAGTTGCCATTGGTACTGTTACAGCCTATGTGTACAGTATTTACGCTATGGTAACAAAACAGCCGGTTTTCTTTGAGAGTGCTGCTTTTGTAACGACTTTTGTTTTATTAGGACAAGTTTTTGAGGAACGAATGAGAAATAATGCTTCTAATGCAGTTGAGAAGTTGGTTGATCTTCAGGCTAAGGACGCTGAGGTTATGCGTGATGGTAAATTGGTTAAGATTCCACTTTCAGATGTTGTTGTAGGAGATATCATCCGTGTAAAGCCTGGTCAAAAGATTGCCGTTGATGGGATGATTACTGAAGGAACATCAACTATTGATGAATCTATGGTCACTGGTGAAAGCATGCCGGTTTCTAAAAAAACTGGGGATAAAGTTATTGGTTCGACTATCAATAGCAATGGTACCTTCATGTTTAAAGCTGAAAAAGTCGGCGATGATACGATGCTTTCACAAATCGTTGAACTTGTTAAGAAGGCTCAAAACAGTCATGCTCCAATTCAAAATTTAACCGATAAAGTTTCAGATATTTTTGTTCCTGCAGTATTGATCATCGCTATTTTAACGTTTGTAGTTTGGTACGTTCTCTTGGGTGCCAGCGTTGCTAGTTCATTGATCTTTGCTGTAGCAGTTGTTGTGATCGCCTGTCCATGTGCATTGGGATTAGCCACTCCAACAGCTCTAATGGTTGGAACTGGACGTTCTGCCAAGATGGGTATTTTGATCAAAAATGGTGAAGTCCTTGAGGCTGTTAACGACATCAAATCAGTTGTATTTGATAAGACAGGGACTATCACAGTTGGTAAACCTGAAGTTACAGATATTGTTGGAAATGAAAAAGCTGTTCTTAAGGTGGCTACTGGTTTGGAACAATCTTCAGAGCATCCTTTAGCTTCAGCAATTGTTAAAAAAGCTGAAGAAAATAACGTTTCCGTACCTAAGGTCAGTCAATTCAAAGCAATTGAAGGAAAAGGTGTCTCAGCCTTGATCGATGATAAGGAATCATTTGTTGGAAATGATAAATTGTTAGACGATGTCAAAATTGACGCTAAATTAGAGCAACAAGTTATCAAACTTCAAGAAGAGGCCAAAACAGTTGTCTTTGTCGGAGTTGAAAATAAAATTATTGGTTTGATCGCCATTCAAGATGCTCCTAAAGAAACGTCTAAAGAAGCAATCGCCGATTTAAAGGCTCGTGGATTAAAGACCGTTATGTTAACTGGTGACAACAAACGTGTAGCCGATGCAGTTGCCAAACAGGTTGGAATTGATTCAGTTATTGCTGACGTGTTGCCAAGTGACAAAGCTGATCATGTTAAAGCACTACAACAAGATGGTAAAGTTGCCTTTGTCGGTGATGGTATCAATGATGCTCCAGCCTTGACCGTCGCAGATGTTGGTATTGCCATGGGTTCAGGTACCGATATTGCTATTGAATCTGGTGGAATCGTCTTGGTTAAGAATGATTTACGCGATGTTGATCGTGCTTTAGCATTGAGTAAGAAAACCTTTAATCGAATCAAACTCAATTTGTTCTGGGCATTCATTTATAACATTCTAGGAATTCCAGTTGCTGCGGGTATCTTTTATGGAATCGGTTTAACCCTGAGTCCAGAATTAGCCGGTTTAGCAATGGCCTTTAGTTCCTTGTCTGTTGTGACAAGTTCAATGTTATTAAATAAAGCTAAAATTACTAGTAAAGCTAAATTTGCATAATAAAATAATCTGAAGAATTCGTTGATCAAGATAATTGGGATTAATTATTATCTTGTTTTAACAAATGAATTTGTAAAGATTAATGAGGTATATTAGAGTAAAAAAAGACGGAAATTTCCGTCTTTTTTTGTTTTCAGTCCTAAATTAGAACTATTATAAAGGGTATAAGAGGGGGACGTGACTGATATGCGATTTCAACAATTGAAACATAGATCAAATTCTATTTTAAGGAAGAAATTATATAAGTCTGGTAAAAACTGGATAGTAAAATCCAGTTTAAGTTTTGCAGGGGGATTAATTCTTTTCGGCGCAACACAAGTTATCAATGTTTCGGCTGATACAGTTCCCGTAGATCAAAGCCAGAGTGTAGATACTGAAGTACCACAGACTGCTTCTAAACCGAATTATGAAAGCAAATCTGGGACTCAAAATCCAACTACAGAACAAATAAATACGCCAACTCCAGATCCGTCTGAGGTAAGTTCAAATACTCAACAAAATACAAATAATACTGATCCAACAACTGTCACAAAGGATACTAACCAAAGTAATAATCAGGTTATTGATTCAAGATCTAACAATATTACACCTCAAGTAAAATCTAATTATAGTGTGCAGACTAGAACACCAATAGCACAAGCTAATGCAGAATCACCAGTACAAGAACAAACTGACAATAATCAAGTAACTACTCAGGTTACGGAAGCAACACTTCCTGCTGATAAAAGTTCGCTGGGTAGTTGTTATTATTATATTGATGATAACGAAGTTTTACATATTACCGCTGGTGAGTTTACCCAAGAGCAATATGATGCAGAGTATGACCGGATACATGGATCTACGAGTAAAAATGTTAGTTCAATTTTTAATAGCATCGCTAAGCCTTATAATAAAATTTCTTTTGATGGAAAGGTTATAGCACATGGCAGTATTGCAAACTTCTTTAACAGTGTAAAGGCAACCGAAATAGACAATATAGATAATTTTGATACATCAGATGTAACCGATTTTAGTAACTTTTTGGCAAATAGTAAAATACAATCATTTGATTTGGGAAAATTGGATACAAGTAAGGCTACATCAATGTCAGGTATGTTTTCTGGATGTACTGATTTGAATAGTTTGAATACTATAAATAGTTCAACTAATAAAATATTTGATGCTTCAAAAGTTACCGATTTTTCCAATATGTTTAATCAAACAAATTTAACATCAATAGATTTAACAGGATTAGATACTAGTAGTGCAAATAATATCAATGGTATGTTTGCTCAAAACTCTAAAATGAAAACAATTGATGTTTCTGGCTTGGATACTTCCAATGTTACTAATATGGGTAATGTATTTCATTCAATCGGAATTTCTGGAGATGGTTTTGTTGATATCAAAGGATTAGATAAATGGGATACGTCCAAAGTTACTGATATGTCAAACATGTTTGCAAATGATAATTTTGATACAGCTAAAATACAACACTGGGATACATCAAAAGTAGAAAATATGAATGGAATGTTTCAGGACTCTACTCTTAAAGGGGAATTGAATCTACCCAATATTGTTGGTGAGAGTCTTACTAGTATGAGAGATATGTTTTCAGGAGCAAAATACTTAACTAAGATAAATTTAAGTAATTTGGATGGTTCAAAGTTAGTTGATGTTCCGACTGAAAGTAATATTGAAACGGCGCTTACGAGTGCATTTTATAATTGTTCCAATTTACAAGAAGTCGATTTAGATAATTTTAATAGTAAGAATGTAAATGATTACACGACACTTTTTGCTGGCTGTCCCAAATTAACTACAATTAAATGGCCTTATGAAACGACAGATAAGGCAACTAATTTTAGTCAAATGTTTAGTGGAGACAGTAGTTTAACGACAGATGAGTTAGATTTTTTGAAAAACTTTGTTACTTCAAATGTAACTATATTTAATAATATGTTTAATGGCTGTACTAGTATAACTACTCTTGAACCTGTGGAGTCTTGGGACGTTAGTTCTGGAACAGACTTTTCATCCATGTTTCAGGGTGATTCTTTGTTGACGAAGTTAGATTTATCAAACTGGAATATTAATAATGCAATTATTTTAAAACGTTTCATAAGAAATTGTGTTTCCTTAACCAATCTGAAATTGCCGAACTTTGATCCTAAAAATTCCGATGTAAATATGGAATATATGTTAGAAGCTGACGATAAGTTGAATCTGCTAGATCTCTCAAAGTTTATTATTCCAGAAGATGCTAAAAAAGAGGGAATGCTTAGCAATGTTAAACACCTTTATAAGTTGGTTTTGAGTAAAAAGGTAAACTTAGATGGTACTGATTTAAGCTATTTTGATATTTACAAAGGCTGGAATAATGTTGGCACTGATACTGACGATGAACCTGAGAGTAATCTGGGTCTGCATGATGCTAATATGATGATGTCAACGTACAGTAACAACAGTGGACCTGATGATACTTGGGTTATTGCTGAACGTAAGATAGTTGATTATCAGATTAAATATGTTGATAACGATACGAAAAAAGATTTGAATCCGGATTATGATATAAGTGGCCAATACCGTGAGGGGTTGGATTTATCTATCCCAACGCTTAAGCAAAATGGGATCTTGTTACCAGGTTATGATGCAGAAACATATTATGATGATAAGGGTATCTCGTACTGGGATGGGAATAATCTAACTGAAACGATCCCAGATTATGGAACTGCTGCTGCTAAGAATCTAGTTTATACAGTTGGAGTTCCTAAAGTAGATCCATTTACTATTAAAATCAGTGACGTATCAAATCCAATTGTTCTATACGTTAATGAAGTCGTTAAAGATAATAAAGGATTGCAAGGTTTAAATAGCACTAAGCAATTGGATCCTGATAAAACAATGCTGCATGTCCAAATGTCAGGTGATATTGATAGAGATTATACTGAAACACAGTACTTTGATAGATACCAAAAGAAAGCACCTACAAATATTAAAAATCTAATCGATCTGTTTTTTGATTTGAATGGTATTTTAAATAATGGAGAAGTATTGTCGGGTGGTAATTTATCAGTTGATGTAGCTTATGTTCCTAATACTAATAACAATAATGGCAATTCAGGTAATGGAACAGTGGATCGTGCTGTTCAAGATATCGACCAAACCAGTGCTACTTTCAGTGATAGGCCAGCGGTTCAACTTTATGATTTTGATGGTAATGTCATTGCAAATAGGAAATTAGGTGTCAATACAGATTGGTACAATGATCAAGAAATGACTTTGAATGGTCAAAAATATTATCGAGTTTCGACTGACGAATGGGTCAAGGCTAATGATGTCTATGTATATGTAGCATCCCTATCAAGAGTCAGAACTTATCAAGGTGGTGCCGTTCAAATGAAGAATGCGCATGTAAATAATGCACGTGGATTAGCGCCTGCTTCTGATTGGAAGACTGATCGCTATGCAATATTTAATGGTCAAAAGTATTATCGAGTATCGACTAATGAATTTGTTCCTGTTAATAAAGTATATAAGTATGAAGATAGTAATAAAGTCATTCATTCTAGACGTGCTACACCGCTTTATGATGAACATGGTAATAGTATTGGACGTACTTTAAATCCTGATACAGATTATAAGACTGATAAGTATGTTGAAATTGGCAATGAACCCTATTATCGAGTTTCCACTAATGAATTCGTTAAAACTAATGACATAGATTAATTTTAAAAAAGACGGAGATTCCGTCTTTTTTTTATTAATTAATTTATTTAAAGGACTATTATAGATGGTAGAAGGGTAAGTGACTGGAATGCGATTTCAACAATTAAAGCGTAGGTCAAATGTTATTTTAAAAAAGAAATTATACAAATCAGGGAAAAATTGGGTGATAAAATCCAGTTTAAGTTTTGCCGGAGGGTTGATTCTTTTCGGTGCAACACAAGCTATCAATGTTTCAGCTGATACAGTTCCAACTGTTCAAACTCAAAGTGTCGATACAGGAGCACAACAAGGAGCAGCCAAGCCAGTTGATACAGAGAATAGTACTGAAACTCAAAATTCAACTTCTGAGCAGACTAGTACACTGACTCCAGATACGACAAATATTCAACAAAATACAGATAATACTGATCCAACAACCGTGACCAAGAACAGTAGTCAAAATAATAATCAAGTTGTGGAGACAGGATCGAATAATTCTACACCTCAAGTAAAAGTTAATTATGATATTAAGACTTCAACACCAGTTGCACAGGCAAGTGCACAGTCACCAGTCAGTAATACAGACAATAATATTGCACCACAAAATCAGACTCAAGTAACACAGGAGACTGATCCCAAAACAGTTCCCGCAGGTTCTATATCCTTGGGCAGTTGTTATTATTATGTTGATGATAATCAAGTTTTACACATTACTGGTGGTGAATTCACTCAGTCAGATTATGACGCAGCTTTTAAACGAATAAATGAAAAAAATAATACAAATAACTCAATTTTCACTGGTACCGATAAATCGTTTAACAAAATATCCTTTGATGGAAAAGTTATAGCACATGGAGATATCTCAAGCTTTTTTGAATTTTCACAAGCTACAGAGATTGACAATATAGAAAATCTTGATACTTCAGATGTGACTAATTTTACTAACTTTTTAGCAAATAGCCATATACAATCATTTGATTTAGGAAAACTAGATACAAGTAAGGCTACTTCAATGAAAGGTATGTTTCAAAATTGTACCAGTTTGACTAGCTTGAATACTAGGAACGCTGATGGTCAGATATTTAATACTTCAAATGTTATTGATTTTTCCGATATGTTCTATAATACAAATTTAAGTTCATTAGATCTTATAGGAATGGATACACGTAAAGCTACTAATATGGATAGTATGTTTGCTAGTAATAGTAACCTGCATTATCTAGATGTTTCTAGTTTTAATACCTCAAATGTAACTGATATGTCAAATATGTTTCATGCAATTGGTTCTTCGGGGAATGGTTTTGCCGATATTGCTGGATTAGAGAAATTCGATACTTCAAATGTAACTGATATGTCGTTTATGTTTGTACAGGATGATTTTGACAGTTCTAAATTACAAAAATGGAATACTTCAAAAGTTCAGGATATGAGCAGTATGTTTTTGTACTCTAATCTTAAAGGAAAACTAGATCTATCAAATTTTGTAGGTGATAGTCTTATTTCTATGTCATCTATGTTTGATGGTGCAACCAAGTTAACAGAAATAGATTTAAGCAATTTGAATGCTAAATTAAAAGATACTATAGATAGTAACGGTTTTAATAAATATGGATTTATGCGTGCCTTTGAAGGTTGTCACGATCTGGTAAAGGTCGATCTATCTAAACTTAATACTAATGACGTAAAAAGATATTCGGATGCTTTTCAAAAATGTCCTAATTTGACTACGATCATTTGGCCCGAAGTGTCTACAGAGTACGCAAATGATTTTGATTCTATGTTTGCGGGTGATAGTAGCTTAACTTCAGATAATTTAGCTTTCTTGAATAAGTTTAATACTTCAAATGTTAAAATATTTAGATCCATGTTTTCTGGATGTCAAGGTATAACGACACTTCATCCTGTGGAATCTTGGAATGTTGATTCAGGTTCAGATTTTTCTTACATGTTTAATAATGATACTTCCCTAACAAGTTTGGATTTATCTAAGTGGAGTATTAATAATGCAAAAATTCTAAATAATTTATTTGCACTTGACACTTCATTATCAAATTTAAAGTTACCAAAGTTTGATGATCCTCAAGATCCTAGCTTAAGTATGGAAGAAATATTTGCACAGTGTGATAAATTACATTTACTAGATTTCTCTAATTTTAATATTCCGACTACTGCTGATAAAGATGGTATGTTTGGTGGTGCTCAACATCTTTATAAATTGGTTTTGAATGATAAAGTAAATTTGAATGGTTCTAGCCTAAGTTATTTTGATATTTATAAAGGCTGGTATAACGTCGGTAATGGTACTGATGAAGACCCACAAGGTAATTTGATCCTTCATGATGGTAATGAAATGATGAAGACATACAGTAATAATGATGGACCTGATGAGACATGGGTCATCGCTGAACGTAAATATGTTGATTATCAAGTAAAGTATGTCGACTATGATACTGGCAAAGACCTAAACCCAGCTTATGATTTGAGCGATGAAACTCGTGAAGGTTGGAATGTTAGTATTCCTACATTTAGTGAGCGTGGCATTTCAATACCAGGATATGAATTAGATACTTATTATTATGGCGACGATGGAACAGATTATTCGGATGGATACGATTTGGAAGTTCAAATTCCAGGCTACGGGACAGCCGCAGCCAAGAATTTAGTTTATACGGTCAGGGTAAAGAGTAAGGCTCCATTTATTATTAAAATAAGTGATGTCTCGAAGCCGATTGTTTTAAATGCTGGAGATCCTAATGCAATTAAAGATAGTGTAGGACTTAAAAATCTTGATACGACTAAGCAATTGGATCCAGATAAAACAGCTCTTAGTATTGAAATGACCGGCGGTGAGATGAATTACACTGAACAGCAGTTTTTTGATCGTCTTAACAGAGTGCTGCCTACATCCATTCCAATAAGTAAAAACGTAAAAGATTTAGTAGATCAATTTATTAAATTTTCTGGATTGGTATCTGATGGAGAAGTGCAAATATCTGGTACCCTAACAATCAATGTTTCGTATGCACCTAATACAGGCAATAATAGTAGCAGTTCCGGTAATTCAGACAGTGAACCAGTAAATCGTATCGTTCAGGATATCGACCAAACTAGCGCCACGTTCAGTGATCGACCAGAGGTTCAATTGTATGATTTTGACGGTAATCTCATTAAAAATAAATTATTAGGGACCAATACCGATTGGCATAATGATCAAGAAATGACCTTAAATGGTCAGACTTATTATCGGGTATCCACAGATGAGTGGGTCAAATCTGATGATGTGTATGTATACGTGGAACACATTTCTAAAGTTAGAACTTATCAAGGTAGTGAAGTGCAATTGAAAGATGCACATGTAAATAATGCACGTAAATTGGCACCAGCCACTGATTGGAAGACCGATCGTTATGCGATATTTAATGGTCAAAAGTATTATCGTGTATCAACTAATGAATTTATCCCAGATGATAAAGTATACGAATATCAAGATAGTGATAGAGTGATTCATTCAAAACGTGCTACACCGGTATATGATGAACACGGTAATGGTGTTGGATCTACCTTAGCACCTGATACGGATTATAAGACTGATAAGTCTGTTGAAATTGGCCGTGAACCTTATTATCGAGTTTCGTCAAATGAATTCGTTAAAACTAATGATATAGATTAAATAAAAAAAGACGGATATTCCGTCTTTTTTTATTAATTAATTTATGTAAAGGGACTATTATAGGTGGTGGAAGGGTAAGTGATTGGTATGCGGTTTCAACAATTAAAACGTAGATCCAATGCTATATTAAAGAAGAAATTATATAAATCAGGGAAAAATTGGGTCATAAAATCCAGTTTAAGTTTTGCTGGAGGATTAATGATTTTTGGAGCAACACAAGTCGTTAATGTTAAAGCAGAAACAACAGACCCAACACAAACTACACAGGAAAATTCTGATAATACGAATAGTCAAATTCAACCAGCATCGGCAAGTCAAACGACAGATACTGATTCTACTGCGACAACAGACAGACAAGTTGTTAATACAGATAGCAATAATGAAAAAAACGTAGACAACTCAGTTGTTACACCAACAACTGATAATGCACAAAAAAGTTCTGGTGTAGCAAATAGTCAGAGTAATGTTCAGACGAATCAATCTGTTCAAGTGACGACGCCACAAAATAATACGCGTTCAGTCGCGCAGGCAAGTGCACAAGCACCTGTCCCAACACAAACTAATACAAACCAAGTTCAACAGGCCTCTTCAGCTGATCCTGATGATATACCATATGATACACATTCATTAGGACCAGAAGTTAAGTATTATATAGATGATAGTAGGACATTACATGTTACCGCTGGGGACATTAGTGAATCCACCTATCACATGTATAGTGAAACGGGCGCAGTAAATACTAGTCCGTTTAATATTGGTGTATCTAGAGATTACGATAAAGTTGTTTTTGATGGAGAAGTGACTCTACACGGAGATGCTTCTAATTTCTTTATGGGTGTTCCAGCAACCAGTATTGAGAATATCGAAAAATTAGATACATCGGATGTTACTAATTTTAACAACTTTTTTAGTGATTCTAGTTTAAAATCCGTAGACTTATCAAAACTTGATATGAGCCACGCCACAACTGTGAGAAATATATTTAATGGTTGTGCTGATTTAACTGACGTTAAGATGAAGGATGATTCTGGTAAAACGGTTGATACCTCAAAAGTAACTGATTTTTATGGTATGTTTTGGGGCGCTTTAGCACTAAAAAATTTGGACGTATCAGGTTTAGATACTAGTAGTGCCACAACTATGGTAGATATGTTTTCGGGTGACCAAAGTTTGCAAAAATTAGATGTTTCAAACTTTAATACATCTCATGTAACTAATATGTCCAGTATGTTTAACAATTTTGGCTCTGATGTGGGTAAGGTTGATATTATTGGTCTTGAGAACTGGGATGTAAGCAACGTCAAGTCAATGGACAATATGTTCGATGGTGTAAATTTTTCTCCAGCAGGGTTAAGTACGTGGGATACCTCAAATGTTATTTCAATGATGACGATGTTTCAGAATTCTAAAATTGAAGGTGAACTTGACCTATCTAATTTTACAGGTGATAGCCTTCAATCTATATCTGGGATGTTTAATGGTGCATCATTAATAACTAAAATTAATTTAAAAAATTTGAAATCAACTATGATGAATGATACACATAATAACCAATACTATATTAGTGATTCTATTAAAGAAGCCTTTGCAAATTGTACAGCTCTTACGTCTGTTGATCTATCGTCCTTTAGTGGTTCCAAAATAAAATCGTTTAATAATTTATTCCATTATGATAAAGCATTGACCACAATAATCTGGCCCAATATAGATACTGATAGTGCCACTGATCTTAGTAGTATGTTTAGTTGGGATACATCTATGACGACAGACTCTTTTAAATTTTTAGATAGATTTAAAACATCCAAAGTAACAGACTTTAGTGGGATGTTTAATAATTGTCAAAATATGACTTCATTAGATTTGTCTAACTGGGATGCATCAGCTGCACTAGACTTTAGTACCATGTTTAGTGAATGCGATAGCTTAACAGATTTGAAGTTGCCAAAATTTGAGAACAAGAGTGCTTCCGATTACTTAAATATGAATAATATGATTTCTGACTGTAACAACTTATCTAAACTAGATTTAACTAATTTTGTAGTTCCAATTGATGCTAACAGGAGTGCAATGTTAAGAAATTCTGATAATATTAAGACGCTTGTTTTAAATAGTAAGTCTAATCTTAATGGGACTGAATTGTCATACAGTGATATCTATAAAGGCTGGAGTAATGTTGGTACAGGTACCGTTGATGATCCTGAGGCGGATATTCTTAATCAAGATAATGATTCCTTATTTAAGGGTTCAGATATGATGGCGCTATACAATAATGATAAGGGTCCTAGCGAAACATGGGTAATTGTTGAACGTAAACTTGTTCCATATGTAGTTAAATATGAAGATTATGATACCGATGCTGATCTTGGAGATACGTATGACATTAGTGGTACAGGCCGTGAAGGGCTGAGTTTTGATATTGAAACATTAGCGCAACAAAATCTTTCATTACCAGGATACGATACGGGAACTATTTATTATAATGGTTCTCCTTATTCTGGATCAGTTAAAGCAACTTTCCCCGCATATTCGGATGAAACTGCCAAAACGCCAACTGTTTATATTGTAAAAGTTAAAAAAATAGAACCATTCAAAATAATAATAAGTGATGTAAAAGATCCGATTGAATTAGAAGTCAATGATCCTGATGCGATTGCTGAAAATACAGTTTTAAGTAGTTTGGATAATGTTAAACAACTTGATCCTGATAAAACGACAATAGATATTGGTATTGGAACACTTTATTCAGAAACAGATCTTTATAATTTGATTAATCAAAGTTATCAAACTAACTATTCACCAAGTAAAACGGTTAAAGGATTGGTTTTTGATATTATTAATATTTTAGGAGGAGGTAATGGTAAAGTAGTGACACAATCAGTAACTTTACCTATAAATGTAGTTTATGCGGCTAATCAAAATACCGGTGGATCTTCAACGGGTAGTACAACTGGTACAACAGATTACCGTACTGTTAGAAGTGTAGCTCAAACAATTGCAACATTTAGTGATGGACCAGCAATTCAAGTTTATGATTATAACGGGAATGAAGTCTTCGGAAAAACACTTGATCCTAATAGTGATTGGAAGAATGATCAGATAATGACTTTGAATGGTCAAACTTACTACCGGGTATCGACAGATGAATGGATCAAGTCCGATGATGCATATGTATATGTGGAGCATATTTCAAAAGTCAGAGTTTATAAAGATGAAGTTGCTCAATTGGAAGATGTACATATGAAAGTTGATGGAAAATTGCCTGTATCAACTGATTGGAAGACGGACCGTTATGTGATTTTTAATGGTCAAAAGTATTATCGAGTATCAACCGATGAGTTTGTTCCTGTTAATAAAGTGTATGAATATCAAGATACAAATCAAATCGTCCATTCTGAACGAGCAACACAACTTTATGATGAGCGTGGTAATAGTGTTGGTCATACGTTGAACCCAGATACAGATTATAAGACTGATAGAATTATTCATATTGGTCAAGTGACATATTATCGAGTGTCAACTGATGAGTTCGTTCGTGAGGATTCGGTATTATTTAGGTAGTGCCGCATACGTGTACAAGGTTATTGTCTTTTATGTTTAGTGAAGAATGTATAAAATTGCTTTAGGACATTATTATTCTCTCCTTGGATTGGGGTTAGTCGCTTAAATCCTAATATGAGAATAGTAATGTTCTTTTGTTTTGCTTAAAAATGTTAGGAATGGATTCTTTTCGTAAAAAGGGCATGAAAATGTAATCGAGTTTGACGGTAGTTTCAGAACATGATAATTTGTTAATAAATAAAGGAGGGATGACTGGTGTCAGTATCTATGTAAGGACAATAATTTGAGCAATTTTGGCTGGGAGACTAGTTTATTTGACTCGCTCAAACTGCCTTGCAGAAGATATCGATATTAGAACTCCTTCGATATAATCCTTGGTGCAGTTTGATACTGCACTTTTTTTGTATTCTGAAAGGCATTTTGCAAATAATTAGGAGAATACAATTGAAAAAAATTGATTTAAAAGAAGTTACATTAAGACAAGAAACACCTGCAGATTACCGTGAAACTGAGACCCTGGTTAGGAATGCGTTTTGGAATCAGTTTCAACCTGGAGCAATCGAACACTATTTGATTCATGTCATGCGTGATGCTGATAGATTCATTTCCAAATTAGATATAATAGCTAAATATCAAGGTAAAACCGTTGGTCAGATTGCTTATATGGAAAACTATATTCAAGGTGATGACGGAATCAAATATCCTGTAATTGGAATTGGACCAATCTGTGTGGCGACGGAATACGAGGGAAATGGGATCGGTGAGAAACTTATCAATTACACGCGTGATTTAGCAATTCAGATGGGCTATTCTGCAATCTTATTACAAGGTGATCCTGATTTTTATTCTCGCAAAGGTTTTGTTCCTTCAAAACAATACAGCATTCGGACGGTTGATAATAAATATGCGGCTGCCCAACAAATCGTTGTTCTTTCGAAAACAGCATTAAAAGGTGTCACTGGAAGATATATTGAAGATTCGATCTATTTCTTTGAAATGGATGCTGTTGATAAATTTGATAAAACTTTCCCACATAAAGAGAAAATTTCGGGGGTACGTCTACAAAATAAAATTAATCAAATTGTTGGGATGGTTGAAGATTACAATGGTTAAAATTTTCAGTAGGATAAAAACTATATTCCTTCAAGTGTACAGTTAAAATAGAATGCTATTAAAAAAAAGGCGTAATTCCGACAGAAATGTCGTAATTACGCCTTTTTCTATAAATATCTTTCACTTATATTTGCTGGGATTTTTTTATTGTCGTAAAACAAATCATCATCTGGCGTAATGGAACGCATTTTCTTTGCAGGATTACTCCAAAGTAATATCGTATGAGAGTTAATAAAAAAGTGAGTAATTAAATCTTCCGTTGGAGATTTAATTACTCACTAGTCTTAGTCTGTTTTATATCATATTACATAGTATAATGAGCCGGAGATTTTGAGTAATGGGCCAGTTGCGCAAGTGGAGTAGAACGGCGATTTTCCGTTCGTACACCACCGACGATTATGAGATTTGCGTAAGCAAAGCTCATAATCGAGTCTTCAGACCTTGGCTGAAGACGGTCGCGTAACAGGTCCCATTGCTCAAAATCGGAGGCGGAAACCCTAGACAGACTCAACAGCTTTCCATGTCCATGTGCTGGTGTAATTACCAGGAACAGTAGAATTATTGTTTTTAAAATCCAGTTTAATATTATCTTTGATAATATCGGTCATATTAGTTGTGGTTAGCCATACTTCACTACTAGCTCTAGGTGTCTTACCAACAAACAATTCAGTATCTTGCATTGGTTGATCATTCCAATAGAATCTATGATCAAGACTGTGAGTTTGTTCATCATCGTGAGTAAAATCGTTAACCGATAATGTAACTTTTAGCGGACATTGATTGTTTGATCGAAAGTCATGAACTTGCAAAGAGCCACTGATATCAGGCTTGATCTTTTTGGTGCTTTTATCTTCAGAGGTTTGTTCGACCCCAAAATCGATCGAGTGTGGTGCTACTAATTGAAAGGTTCCATCCTTGTGCTGAAAGTAGAGAGTATCGCTGTCACTGTTGCCGTCATAATCAGTAATTGTCAGAACAATTTTGTGAAGCTTTACATCGTTAAATTTACTGATTGAAAGTTCAGGCAATTCCCAGAAATAGGTTGATCCAGGATGCTTATTTTCGATATCCTCGAACAATATTTCTTCTTCATTATCGTCGATTTTATAAGTGGCATTTTTAATTCTTTTACTATCTTTATCAGACCAAGTTCCAGTCAGAGATAAATTGTGGGTAGTTGGTTCGAAAGGATTTAACTCGGACGATTCCGGACTAAGGATCTCAATTGACGGGACGATTGTTGGTGGTGGATTGATTTTAATAACCGTCTGTGCAATTTCTGACAGATTGCCATCACTATCTTTTACCCAAAGTCGAAGGTAATGTGGTCCTTCCTCTAAATCCTTTATTGAAATAGCATCGGACCATTCTTGAGGTTTACCTGCTTTAGAATTCTTTTCGGATTGTTTTAGTTTCTTAATGAGTTTACCTTGATGAGTGTCATCGGTATCGACGGTATAGTATAACTCGGCATCGGTACTGTCAAAATCATACCATGTTCCAGTTACACGATAATTTTGAGCACCATCTTGAATAATATCAGGTGATGTTTCAGTACCTTTTTGATCCAGTTCAATAGCAGGAGCAAATCTTGCTCCAATAATATCTATTTGTGAGGCGTAGTGCATGGAAACCGATTTATCTACTTCTAATGTTTGAACTTTAGTATGCATCGCAAAACCTGAATCCCAAGGGCGTTCACTTTCTTTAACATTACCCAATCTTGCTCCGGCGTTAAGATTCAAACCGGCATCCCCAAGATCGTTCATATCGGCAAAACTATTTTTTAATCCTTTAGGAACATCTGGGGATTCATAATTTCCATGTGATGTGTAACCTTCACCATTGGCCCAAGGGAAACGTCCACCACCACCTATGCCTAGCAAAAATCCATTTATATAACCTTTTTGCTGATCATGGGCTTTACTGATTGAACGTCCAGCCCAGCTTGATGGTCCATTCGGTAAGTTGGTGAATAGGTTGTATCTGGAAACAGTTATATTAGATTGTAGGTAAATCCCACGATTATTTCCTAGTGCTCTGATCGGAACAAAGTCACCAGCTTTTTTTCCTTTTTCATCGCGGATCTCAGCAAAGTCTTTAGTTAGTGAAAAGTCTTTGAAGGCAAATCCCATGAACCGTTGAATTGGATATTTTCCAGTATTTGTATAGTTTATTTTTGTCAAAACACGGCCATTTTTTTCAAAACTCTGTACGATTTTTACTTCGACTTCGTAGAAATTACGACCACGTTTTACTTGTTGAAAGAAGACCATTCTTTGTTCTTCAAAGCCAGTTTTAGGATCTATCCGGTAAGAAAAAGTAGGTGCTTCAGCCATACTGTACTTTTTTTCTAAAACACCAGGTCCGGCTACGGAAGGACGATTAGATCTATCTGAAGGTACTTCTAATTCATAAATATCAGTTGTGACAAAGTCACCTTTGGATCCCAAAGATCCATCTAAAGAATGGACATCACCATAGGCATTACCATAAATGTGGTTACCGCCGTCAATTGGCCCGTTATCAATATCTCCACCTCGAGGTACAGTGATCACTAGTGAATTTGGAGCCGTCAAGCTGTCGAAACGGCCATGAGCATAACCATTATGTACATCTTTAGCAAAGGCGGCCTTAATTTTCATACCGGCAGAGGCATAAGTGTAGTCACCAAAGTATAAGAATGGTACCGCTAAAGTGCCATCAGCATGTCTTAAAGTAGGTCCTTTACTCACTCGTAAACTGTCACTTCTAGTCCAAGTAAGTTCTTCAGTATCTGGTTCATCTGTATCAGAATCCTCATCTGCTGTATCATCGTTATCGTCCTCAATAAGTGGTTCGTCATTTTCTTCTTTTGGCTCGACTAATGATTCGGCAATTTTATTTTCTTGATCTATTACTTCTTCTAAGTTTGATTCAGTAGGTTCACTATTGTTTTCAGTGGTAGTTGCGTGACCAATATATCCGTTAAAGAGTAAAAAAAATATTCCCACAATTGCAGCTAGGAATAAGCTTATGATAATGCTCTTTTTCATCTAAAAAAAATCCTCCTCAAATTTAACCTCATGATATAGTATCATGATTATTTGATTAAACAGATTCGATATTTGATAGCTTGCCTTACCATTTTTGGCGATTAAAATATAAATTAGTGAATAGTTTTTATTACGATAAAAGCCCATGTTATAAGGGTCAAACGAGGTTGACAATCTATCTGGTAAGTCTATCATTATAAATAATATTTTTTCTATGATAAATAAGGGGGAGTGGAAACTGTGTTTAATGTGTTCGTTAGAAAGGCCTTAAATGATGATTTACCTAAAATTATTAAGGTGATAAATGATGCAAAAAATTTGATCAAAGGTACCGGTAGTCCACAATGGCAAGACGGGGAACCAAGTAAGTCAGTTTTGGAAGAAGATTTAAGAGTAGGCCGTGGATATGTCTTGATCGTAAATGGTGAGGTCGCTGGTTATACAGCTTTGATGCAAACGGATGATCCACATTATGATGTTATTCAAGATGGCAGTTGGGTAAATACAACTGATAAGTATGCGACACTACATCGAGTATCAATTGCTGACGGTTATCGTGGTAAGCATTTAAGTGACTTTATGATTTCTAATTTGTTTACCATCGCTTATGAAAAAGGATTCAGAAATTTCCGGATCGATACACATGCTATGAATAAAGGGATGCAGCATATTTCTTTGAAGTTTGGTTTTGAATATCGTGGAATTATTTATGTTGGTGATAAAGAAGACGATCGTCGATTGGCATATGAACTTAATATGTAGGTTTTCACTACGATTATGAGTAATTCCTCCTGTTATGCGACCGACAGGGGCCAAGGTCTCCTGTCTCGATTTTGAGCTTTGCTTTCGCAAATCTCAGAATCGTCGGTGGTGTACGAACGGAAAATCGCCGTTCTACGCCACTTGCACAACTGGTTCCATTACTCATAATCTCCGTTTTGTATAACGGTATTATTAATATAATTTATTTCCTCAAAGGTATTACTAATGGTATTGGAATAGGATTTCAATATATTTAAACTAATTGTCAAAACTAATTAGTCGGAAGAGATGAGAAATATTTGTGGCAGTGAAAGTGGTGTTAGGACGGGTGAACTTCCCGTTCTTACAGCACCGTGCGAGTTTTGAGACTTGCTGGTTTTGCAAGGCTTAAAACCGAGAAGCAAGACTTCGGCTTGCGCCGTCCCGCACAGCTACGAATATTTCTCATCTCTGGAGACAGTAAAATAGCAAAAGCACGATAAATCAGATCAATGATTTATCGTGCTTTTTTAATGACTATGTTTTATAGGAAGTTCAATAACGAACTCGCTTCCTTGTGGTAGGTTATCACGAACGAAAATTTTACCGTGATGTTCATTCATAATTTGTTGAGCAATAGCTAGGCCTAATCCATGTCCACCGCTGTTGCGGTTTCTTGACTTATCCACACGATAGAAACGACCAAATATTTTCTTTTTGTCGGTATCCTTTATTCCAACTCCGGTGTCAGAAATTATTATTTGATATTTTGATCCTTCCAGGTTGTCATAAATTCTGATCGTACCATTTTCTGGCGTGTATTTCGTTGCATTATCCAATAAAATGATCAGAACTTGTTTTATTTTATCCCGATCAACTAGTAACGTTGCATGGTGTTTAATATTTTCTTGGAAGACCTTTGATTGAGAATTGATGATGTCTTTGAATGGCATGATCGGGTCTTTGATGAAATAGTCAGGTGTTGTTAATTCAAAATTGAATTTAGTTGTCGATTGGTCGGCTCGAGCTAGGATCAATAAATTATTAGTCAGTGAATTTAGGCGATTTACTTCATCTAAAGATACTGAAATAGATTCTGCTTCATCCATAACTGTGCTTTTTGGACGTGTCAGCATATACTCGAGTTTTCCTTGTATGATCGTCAGTGGTGTACGTAATTCGTGAGCGGCATCATTAACAAATTCACTTTGTTGTTTCCATGACTTGATGATTGGAAACATGGTTATGCGGGTCAATACGTATGACAAAATCAAGGCAATGATCCAGAAAATAAAGAAGGTCATGATCAATATTTTTTGGAAGTTTTCCATAGATTGGATCTGCGTATCTATATTTTGCATGATCAAAACGTAATTCCCAGCATACATAGGATTATTGTTCTTTTTTGAAACTTTGATCAATAAGGCTCTAAAACTCATTTTTTTAACGGTCAGAGTTTGTTTAGTATTGAGATTTTTCCTATTTAATTTGACCTTTTTTAGAACTGAATATCGATTACCAAGGCTGGATTTATTTAGCAGAGTTCCTTTAGCATTGAATACTAAAACAGAAGTTTGAAAGGGTGCTCTAGGTTCAGGTTGTTTGACGGCTTTATTATCGTCTGGTCCGTGAGGTCCGCCATTGTCTACTGGATGCATGTCGGGCTGTTTTCGTATCGTACTGACTTGGCTTTTAATATCCTGATCAATACTGCGATAGGTGGAAGTTTGAAATCGATTGAAGATGATTATTCCTAATGTCAAAAATAGAATGGCAAATGTGGCCATTATCGAAAGAAATAGCCTTAATTGCTGCCGCCGAGTGATTTTATTTTGTTTAGTTTTATTATTCATCCTGGCAAATGTACCCAACATTTCTAATAGTTTTTATGAAATAATCATTTTTAGAAGGGCGTAACTTCTTACGTAAATTACTCATATAAACTTCCACGACGGTAATAGAAGTATCAGAATCAAAGCCCCAGATACGTTCAAATATCTGATCTTTTGTTAGAATAATGTTTTTATTTTGCAAAAGATAGACTAATAAATCGTATTCTTTTCCGTTCAAAGAAACTGAATCATTGTCGATCGATACTTCGTGATTATTTAAATTTACTTCTATATTATGCAGTTTCAAAATTGATTCATCGGCTGAGATTCCACTGCGCTTTAAAAGTGCTTTGACACGTGCCTGTAATTCTTCACGATGGAAAGGTTTTGTTAAGTAATCGTCAGCACCTAAATTAAATCCGTGAACTTTATCGTCCAATTCAGCTTTTGCAGTCAAAATCAATACAGGTGTATTGATCTGATCCTCACGGATACTTTTTAAAATATCATAGCCATTTATTCCTGGTAACATCAAATCTAATATTATCAAATCATGAACATCTTCAGTTGCTGCAAACTTTCCACTAAGCCCATCGTTTTCAATATCAACTTGAGCAAAATCAGAAAGAAATGTAGCAACATTATTAGCTAAATTCTCGTCATCTTCAACGACGAGAATTTTTATATTATTTTGCATAATTAACTCCTTTGATCAATGTTCTCATTATAAATCAATTAATCCAATTTAAGCTTAATTTAAGTTAGTTTGGATAATCTAGATTCGTCGTAAAGAAAGGATGTTAAACAAATGAAAGATAAGTTGATGAAGTCAAGAACCATAATATTTTCACTCCTTATTTATTCAATCATTTGTTTCTTAATTAATATTACTTTTTAGGAATTGGAGATTGATAAATGATGGAACAAAAAGAACCGACGCGTTTAACTAAGAACAAGAGGGCAGGACTTTTAACCAGATTTAAAAATATTAGATATGATTATTGGTTGATTGCCATTTTGATTTTAGCCGCGATTCTGTATGCGTGGAATATTTGGGAAGCAGGGGAAGCTAATAACTTTTACACTGCTGCCATAGTAAGTATGACTAAGAGTTTTAAGAATTTTTGGTTTGCTAGTTTTGATCCGGCAGGATTTATTACGGTCGATAAACCTCCAGTTGCCTTATGGTTTATGACCATCAGTGCCAAAATTTTTGGTGTGCATGGCTGGAGTGTTGTTTTACCTTCAATTCTGTTTGGTATTGGATCAGTTTATCTGATTTATAACTTAGTTCATAAGAGATTCGGTAAAGTTCCCGCAAGATTGGCCGCACTGTTTATGACTTTAACACCAATCGTAGTTGCTGACTCAAGAACTAATAATATGGATGCTACTTTAGTATTCTTCTTATTATTGTCAGTTTACTTTGTTCAAAAAGCCGTGTTGAAAAACCAGCAGCGATATCTCTGGATCTGTTTTTCATTAATGGGTATCGCTTTTAATGTCAAGATGTTGCAAGCATTTATGATTTTACCAGCCTTATATTTGTATTATTGGCTAGCTACTAAAATAAGCTGGAAAAAGAAATTGATACATTTGACTGCCGCAACGATATTTTTAACAATTTTTACGTTAATTTGGCCATTGTCAGTTGATATGACCAATTCATCAAGTCGTCCTTATGAAGGTGGGTCCGAAACTAATTCGGCTTTGGAATTAGCCTTTGGCTATAACGGGACCCAAAGATTGTTGGGACAAACAACTGGTACTGGTGGTGCTTTTCCGGGCATGGGCTCTAGCTCATCTAAAAAGAGTGCGGCTGGTACACCTCCAACAACGTCATCTAAAAAATCTTCTAAAAATGCACCAACTCCTCCAAGTGGTAGTAAAAAAGGTAATGCACCAGGAGGTAAGCCGGGTGGTAATGCTAAACAAGGTGGAGGACCAGGTACTGGTGGTGCTGGAGGCGGTGCCTTTAACATTGGTACTGCTGGGCCCTTACGTTTGTTCCAAAAAGAATTAGGGCCACAGATCAGTTGGTTACTTATTATAGCTTTGTTAGGTTTGATCTCCAGTTACTTCTATTATCGTGGTTCCAAGATGAAGCGCTGGTATTCATTAACACCACAGAGAAAAGAACTTTGGCTTTGGACTGGTTGGTTAGTCCCAGTCTTTGGTTTCTTCTCAGTTGCTAGTTTCTTCCATCCTTATTATACGATCATGTTGGCACCGGCCATTTCAGTTTTAGCTGGTATAGGTGTTTTCACAATGATCAAGCAATGGAAAGAAAAATCAGAATGGTCAATGTTTTTGCCAATTGCTATTTTAGGAACCTCAATTTTACAAGTTTGGTATATCTATGACGACTATAAGATATTGGCTTGGATCTTATTAGCTTTAGGAGTCTTAATATCAATACCATTGTTCGTATTGCCTTGGATCTCGATCAAGTTCAAATCTAAGAGAACTTTGGCAATTGCGGAAGTCATCTTAGTGTTGATAGCACCTACTTGGTGGTCATTAACACCAACTATCGCCGGTTCCAGTGATGGTATTCCTAGTGCTGGTCCGTCATTACTTAGTTCTGGTGCTATGGGCGGCGGTGGTGTCGGCAGTGGATCAGTCAACAATACCTTATTAAAATATCTTGAAAAACATCAAGGTAGTGCGGAATACTTATTTGCTACTGATGATTCAAGTACAGCTGCACCCTATATCATTCAAACTGGTAAGTCAGTCATGGCGATGGGCGGTTTTAATGGTACTGATAAAGCTATTACATTGAAGCAGTTCAAGAAATTAGTTAAAGAAGGCAAACTTAAGTATTATTACGCCGCAGGTAAGACTGGTAGCAGTAATTCTGAAATAGTTAGCTGGATCAAGAAACATGCTAAAAAAATAACTTTAAAGAATAGTAGTGAATCTGCTGTTTCCTCTATAACAACAAGTACCAAGACTGATAGTTCGGCTAGTGCACCAAGTGGATCACAACCTGGCAGCACACCTCCATCTGGATCTGGCGGTGCTCCTAAAGGAATGAAGAAACCAAGTTCCAAAAAGAAAATGAAAAAACCTTCTAAGAAACCATCAGGTAATAATGCACCCGGTGGAATGTCAGAAGGTATGTCAGGTGGACCTGGTGGTCAATCCGGAACACTTTATGATCTATCAAATATTTATGATTAGAAAGGAATGGTAAACATGGATCAATTAATTTCCATTATCTTGCCAGTCTTTAATGAAGAAGCAGGAATTCAAACAACAATTGATACTTTATTAAATTATGTTGAACAACAAAAAGAACGTTACGAATTTATCTTTGTTGATGATGGATCAAAGGACCGTTCTGTTAAAATTATTGAAACCTCTATGGAACAACACGAAAATATTAAATTAGTTAAGTTTTCAAGAAACTTTGGACATCAGTTGGCTATAACCGCTGGACTGCAGTATGCCACAGGTGATGCTGTGGTAGTAATGGATGCTGACTTGCAGGATCCTCCAGAGGTAATACCCAAGATGATTCAAAAATGGCACGAAGAATATGACATCGTTTATGGTAAAAGAATACAAAGGGATGGTGAAACTTTATTTAAGAAATTCACTGCTTCAGCTTTTTATCGTATATTTAGAAAAATGGCGACGATCGATATGCCACTTGATACAGGTGATTTTCGCTTGATGGATCGAAGGGCTGTCATACAACTTCGTAAGCTGCATGAACAGGATCCTTTCGTTCGTGGACAAGTGACCTGGATCGGTTTTAAACAGACGAGTGTAATGTACCATCGTCAAGAGAGAATCGCCGGTGAAACTAAATATCCACTATCTAAGATGATCAAATTAGCCATTGATGGAATTACTTCTTTCTCTATGAAACCTCTGCAATTGGCAAATATTTTCTCAGTCGTTCCGATAGTCAGTGGGATCTTTAGTTTAGGATATTTACTGATCAGCGGGAGTTATAGTTTAGCTTCTGTAGGAGTGACTGTTCTTTTATTTACCTTAGGATTATTACTTTTATCTGTTGGAATATTGGGAAGTTATCTAGGCCGGGTTCTAGATCAGGTTAACGATCGTCCAAGGTTTATTGTCAGTGAGACAGAAGGTTTTCAGGAACGAAATAAAGGCATACATCATTTGCATGCCCGACAGTCACAAAGCTAGGGAGATAGAGACCATGATTTTAAAAAGCTGGTTAATGATTTCAGCGTTATTCATATCTTTAGGACTGTTGATATTGCCAAGTGATACCAATTCTAATGACAAAAAAAGGAGGTGAGATCTGATTCTCCTAATTAACTTAGTAAAATTTTGAAAAGTAAGGGTAAGATGCTTTTTAAAGTTTGAGCAATATGGTACAGTAATGGTAAATTTGATAGGAGTTGCAACTTTTGTCAAATTGAATATGAACTATCCCATTCATTTAAAGAAGCTGACGAACACCCAGTCGTCAGCTTCTTTTTTTTATATTCTAATGTAAATCACCATTGTAGATCGAGTTTTTAACAATCACATAATCGACTTTACGTAGTGACATTAAATCTTTACCACCAGCATAAGAGATTGATGATTGCAGGTCTTGTTGCATTTCCTTTAAGGTATCCATGATCGAACCTTTGGCCGGTAGCAACATTCTTTTACCTTCAACGTTTCTATATTCACCTTTTTGGTATTCAGATGCTGACCCAAAATACTCCTTATAGGTTTTACCATCTTGAACATAGACTGAACCGGGAGATTCTTCATGACCAGCCAGCATTGAACCGATCATAACCATGTCAGCTCCAAAGCGGATCGACTTTGTGATGTCACCATCGGTTCTAATGCCACCGTCAGCAATAATAGGTTTAGTTGCTGCTTTGGCACACAATCTGATAGCGGCTAGTTGCCAACCACCAGTACCAAAACCAGTCTTTAATTTAGTGATGCAGGCTTTACCAGGACCAATACCGACTTTAGTAGCGTCAGCACCAGCGTGCTCAAGCTCGCGGACAGCTTCAGCCGTACCGACATTACCAGCAATTAAAAATGATTCAGGCAGCTTTTCTTTGATATATTTGATCATATTAACGACACGATCACTGTGACCATGAGCAATATCGATCGTAAGATAGTCGGGAATAATTTTTTGTTCTACTAAAGAGTCGATAAAATCAAATTCTTCTTGTTTGATACCTACACTAATAGAAGTGTAGAGATTTTTTTCTTCCATATCTCGAATAAATTTAATTCTCTTTTCAGGTTCAAAACGGTGCATTACATAAAAATAATCGTTACTTGCTAGTAATTCAGCAAGATTTTCGTCAATAACAGTCTGCATATTGGCAGGGACGACCGGAATTTTGAATGTTCTTGGTCCAAATTTGACACTTGTGTCGCATTCTGAACGGCTATCAACAATACATTTATTCGGAACTAATTGGATATCTTCGTAGTCAAATACTTGCATTTGCTCAATCACTCCATAATAACGAACAATAATTATTTTTATTTTTGATTTCGTTCGTATGTTTATAATTTAACTGGTAATTGCTTTATTGTCAATTAAATTGGTTAAAAAAGATTGTTCAGATTGTTGAATCTTTAGTACAATTTATTAGTGAGATTAAATTAGTTTTAAAAATTCCAATGATATATTTGACAGTCCAATGTCAAATTGGTATTATCGTTCTATTATTAAAAAACACCATGAGAATGGCGCTGGTTAATAACTCGCTAAAAACTGGTATATACAAATAGGAGTGGTAAAAGTGCATAAGTATTCTGCTGAGGATATTAAAAAGTTAGTTGTTGATGAGAATGTAGAATTTCTATGTTTGATGTTTACAGACATAAACGGCATTATTAAGAACGTGGAAGTTCCTGTTTCTCAAATTGATAAGGTTCTTGCTAATAAGATCACTTTTGATGGTTCATCAATCGATGGCTTTACAAGAATTGAAGAGAGTGACATGCTATTACATCCTGATCTTTCTACATGGTTGATTTTCCCATGGGGTTCAGAACATGGAAAGGTTGCCAGATTGATCTGTGATATCTATACAACAGATGGTGAACCATTTGCTGGTGACCCAAGAGTTAACTTGCAACGTATCATCAAGAAGATGAAAGGTATGGGTTACAGTAACTTTAATATTGGACCAGAACCAGAATTCTTCTTATTCAATACAGATGATAAAGGAAATCCAACACTTCATCTAAATGATGACGGCAGTTATTTCGACTTTTCTCCAGTTGATCTTGGCGAGAATTGCCGTCGTGATATTGTTCTTGAATTAGAAAAGATGGGCTTTGAAGTTGAAGCAAGCCATCATGAAGTTGCACCTGGTCAACAAGAAATCGACTTTAAATATGAAGATGCGCTTTCAGCCGCAGATAGTATTCAAATGTTCAAATTAGTTGTTAAAACTATTGCTAAGCAACATGGACTATATGCAACATTTATGCCAAAACCACTACAAGGAATCAATGGTTCCGGAATGCACATTAATATGTCACTATTCGATGGTGACACAAATATCTTTGATGATGAAAATGACAAGTTATCACCTGTTGCTAAACAATTTATGAGTGGTATCTTAAAGCATGCTCGTGCTTTAACTGCCGTTAATAATCCAACTATCAACTCATATAAGAGACTGGTTCCTGGATTTGAAGCACCAACATACATTGCTTGGTCAGGTAAGAACAGATCACCATTGATCCGTGTACCAGCTGCTAAAGGTAAGTCAAAACGTGTTGAGATGAGAAGTGTGGACCCAACAACAAATCCATACTTGGCAATTGCTGCCATTCTTGATGCTGGACTTGACGGAATTACTAGCGGTTATGAGTTGGCACCAGAAGTTAAAGAAAATATCTATCAAATGACAGAAGAAGAACGTGCTGCTGATGGCATTATCGATCTTCCTTCAACATTACACAATTCATTGAAAGCATTGCGTAAAGATGAATACGTTCAAGCATCACTAGGTAAGGGACTAACAAATAGTTTCTTTGCTGCTAAGAATGCTGAATGGGCACAATATCAACAAACAGTTTCTCAATGGGAACGTGATACATACATGGAATTGTATTAATTAATAGTAAAAGACTGCAAACCATTAAGTTTGCAGTCTTTTTTTGTAAAAAAACACGATGATCCCCAGACGAATCATCGTGTTTATTTGTGTTTTAGATAGTAACAGTCTTGTCAGCCCAGTCGATCATGTTTACACAGTCAACCATCGTTGAAATTGGACATTCAGTTGTGTCTTCGCGGTGTCTGCTTTCGATACAAGTACCGCAAGCTAAGATAACTCCACCGTTATCGAGATACTCATGCATCTTTTCACTAACATTGTGTTTTTCGTCATGAATATCTTCGACCTCAACGCCTTCACCCATCAAGAAAATCTTAACTTCATTTCCCATTTCAAGTGACTTAATGGCTAGTCTAAAACCATTCCAAGCCTTTTCGTGCTCTTTAGTTTCCAAAATCATACCTAATTTCATATTGCCCTCCAAATATGTTAACGTTTTCACTTTCTATAATAGATTAATATTATCTTATGGTCAAATTTATATTTTTGTTGTAAGTGCAACAAAACAGTTTTATAATAAATTTACTTTTAAAAGAGGTGATTAAATGTCAGAAATATTGCGACCACTAGGGGTTATTGTACGATCCTTAGACTCGATCAGTAACATTGAATTTAAGGAATTTGACTTGACGAAGGGTCAATATTTGTATGTTGTCCGAATAGCTGAAAATCCCGGCATAATTTTAGAAAATCTAGCTAATATTATTAAAGTTGACAAGACTACAGCTGCACGTGCACTTCAAAAACTTGAGAAAAATGATTTTATTGAACGAAAAAATGATGAAACTAACAAGAAAATCAAGAAGCTATTTTTGACTAAAAAAGGACGATCAGTTTATCCAATGATCAAGCGAGAGAATGATTATTCTAATCAAATGGCCTTAACTGGATTAACTGATAATGAGAAAAAGCAGATTCACGATCTTTTACTTAAAGTAGAAAAAAATGTAGAAGCAGATTGGGATTTAGTAAAAAAGGGAGGGAAAAGAAAATATTAATATGGTGAAAATAGTTGAGTGTAAAATGACAGACGTGGAAGAATTAAGTCAGATGAGTGTACAGACGTTTTCAGAAACTTTTGCAAAAGATAATACTAAGGAGAATATGAAGTCATTTTTGGATAATTCATATAATGTCCAAGTGTTGTCGGAGGAACTAAAGAACTCTAATTCTAAATTTTATTTCTTAGTTGATAATGATAAGAAAATGGGTTATTTAAAAATAAAATTGGAAGCAGATATGATCGAGCAAAAGAATATTTTAGAAATTGAACGAATTTATTTGCTGAAGGAATACCAGAATCATGGTTTTGGCGGTTCATTGATGAAATATGCACAAGATGCAGCGATAGATTTACACAGGGATGGCATTTGTCTGGGAGTTTGGGAGAATAATTTTAAGGCTCAGAGATTCTACAAGAGACAAGGATTTAAAAAAATCGGTGCGCATGATTTTAATTTGGGTAGTGATCGTCAAACTGATTATATTTTGATCAAAAAGTTTACACAATAAAAACAGACCAGCTTGAGCTGATCCGTTTTTTTATAGATCACATTTGTTGCTGAGTAAACAATGTAATTCTTGATATAATTTTACTAATAAATATAGACCGCCAGAAGCAATCACCGCTAATCCCAGCCATTGTGAAGCTTTGGTTGGTTTGTGTGCTTCAAAAGTCATTTGTGTATGTGCAGTATTTATTACCTTCTTCATATCATTTCCTCCGACAGTTTAGTTAAAGCATACTACGTAATTGGGTAAAAAAATATATCATGATACAATTAAATTTATTGAGAGGGTGAAGATATGGATTCAGTAAATAATAAAACGATTGATGAGCTTTTAAAGCATGTTTCAGTGCGTTCTTTCACAGATGAGCCAGTAACAGATGATGTTGTAAAAACACTTGTCACAGCCGCTCAGGCAGCTTCAACGGCAAGCTTTCAACAATCCTATTCAATCATTGATGTAGTTGATGCAAATTTACGAGAAAAAGTAACACAAGCATCCAGAAATCAACGCTTTATGAATCAAGGAGGACGTTTATTTATCTTCTGTGCTGATTTAAGTAGGAATGATAAAATGGCCCAAAATTTGGGTATTGACGTTTCACACACAATTGAGGGGACAGATGCAACACTTGCAGGTACGATCGATGCAACCTTGGCTGCGCAGAATATGGTTATTGCCGCCGAGTCTATGGGATTAGGTGTTTGTTTTATTGGTGGAGTTCGTGACAATATCTCGGAAGTTTCAGAACTACTTAATATTCCTGAACACGTATTTCCCGTCTATGGATTGGTTATTGGATATCCAAAAGGTGAGTTAAACAAAATTAAACCTCGCTTACCATTTGAGGCAATTTATCATCAAAACCAATATCAGACTGATAAGTTGGATATTGTTAAGAAATACGATGATCAAACTAAGCAATATTACAATGATCGTTATGGTCATGAAACTGATCGAAGTTGGGCGAGAACTGCTGTTAACAGTCTGGTTAAGTTGCCTAGGTCGTTTATGAAGAAATATTTGAACAGTCATAATTTGAGTAAACATTAAAAAATCCATCTACTATTTGTAGGTGGATTTTTTGGTGAGATTATTTGAACAGTAAAATTAGTAATAGAATTACAGTTATGGTGCTTAGTAAAAGGGAAATTTTTTGAATGGTTTCTGTTTTCATTTTAAAGTGTCCTTTTGTTATTAATAAGTTTAGTTATCGTTTTCGTTTCTTAATTCGATAATTCGAAAAATTATGCTTAAAACGTTAAGAATAATAGTAGCGGAAAGTAATGCAATAATTTTTTTCTCTTTATTAGATTTCATGGGTGAGACCTCGTTTTCGTATTATTTATTAGATGATATTAGTGACATTACTATTAGTATTTTATAAATGTGTTTGGATTTTTTAAAGGTTATTTTTCCGTGTAATGTCGTTTTATAATCAACTAATTATTGGAGCATGTCTACATTATAGTTGATTGATCATGTCAGGCAGGGGATACTAGTAAAAATAATTATAATATTTTTCAACAAAAAAATCGCTAGCCATTTCTGACTAACGATTCAAAATATATAAGCGAACTACACTATTGGCGGGGAGAATCACTAGCCATTGTGGCGATAGTGAAAACGATATTCAACTGATACAATATTAATTGTTCATAGGTTTAAAGCCCCTTGTCTTAATTGACAGGGGGCCTTTTTGTGTTTTTATTATTTTAAATTTAGTTCTTGTTTTCTTTCATCTAACAGTTTAGTTAGTTCCTCAATATCGTCTGCGGTAGCCTTGTTTTTAATGAAGCCTCGTGCAGCAGATCTACTATTTAGGTATCTTTTGCGTTCTCTATTTTCGTCGTCCCATTTCTTGTTTGCCTTGATTCTTGCAGCACTTAATTTTTCTGTCATAGTAAGAACTCCTTATTTATAAGGTACATGTAAATTATCATTTAAATAATATGGTTAACTTTAATATTATTGATATTAGCAATACGACTATGAGAATCGTTAGAAGTACAATAAGTGTCTTTTTCATAATATTTGAAATGAAAGGTATGATATAACTTAGTGTACACAAAGCAAGAGGCTTTACCTCTCACTTTGTACCTTTATATATAAGTCTTGATATTAAATCAAGTATGTGGTCGATTAAATCTAAGATTGCTGTGATCAATCCTAAGATGACTAATGCTTTGTTAATATCAGGCTTTTTTTATGTCTACCTTTCATTATTTACCTCCTTTCTTTTCTTCTTATTCCTCCACTCTACATCTATTATGTTACACTCTCGAACGTACAAAGCCAATACAATTAGCAAATAAAGATAGAAAAAACACCACTTATTTAGTAGTGTTTAATCTATTGCAAAGTGTTTAATATAATATTATTTAAATTGATTCTGCTATATTTCTTAATTAAAGGATTATTCAACATAATAGATTATGTTTGCAAGGCCTGAAATTGACATGTAAGACCGTTTTATGATGAGTCAACTCTTGTCTGTTTATATTCATCTCTAAGCTGGAAATATTGCCTATCGTAGACAGCGGGAGATCAATAACAACGTTTTACTTTGTTAGTTGAAAATAATTATAATATTTTTCAATAAAAAATCGCTAGCCATTTCTGGCTAACGATTCAGAATATATAAGCGAACTACGAGAATCGAACTCGCGACACCAGCTTGGGAAGCTAGCATTTTACCATTAAACTAAGTTCGCGTTTACTACAATTACTAATTATACAACAAAATATTACAGAATAATAAAGTTTTCATAATTTTCGTAAGAAAGTTTGTAATATAAATTGATTTTTATTCCTGATTACAATAGAATCAAACATGATGAATGATTTTAAAGAGCATCGAGGAGAATAATATGAAAAAAACATTAGTTACATTGATGGCTGCCATCACTTTGATGGGTGGCTTCACAACTGTTGCTACTGGTTGTTCAAACACAAGTACAACTCAAAATAAGGATGTCCACTCAGCTAAGAAGATTACTAAGTCAGAGATCAAGGGACATGACTACGTTGGTGTAAGCAAGGACAACAAGGCCGAGTACATTACTTTCTTCACTGGTAAAGACAAGAAGGATGTTAAGTATTTCCGTGTCAACAAAGATGGCTCAAAGAAGACAATCACATATTTTCAAAAGTCTAAGTTAGTTATGAACAAAGACAATAAGAAGAAGTTCAAGATCAAGGGATTCAGAATTATTGCTGAACCTGACTTCTCATGGAACTTTACTAAAGTTGGTAAGACGACAATTAAAACTCCAGACGGTCAAAAGTGGAAGTTATACGAAGGTAGCCACAAGAACGTTGTAAAGCATGTTGAAAAGAACGCTAAATAATTAAATTGATCGAGCAGATTTCATGAAAATGAAATCTGCTTTTTTTGTGCAAATCTTTATCCCCAAATTTCTCGATAGAATTATACTGTAGTCAAAAAATAGAGAGTGAAGTGTAGATATTATGCATTTATATAAATCTATTAAAAATTTACATGACTACATTAAAAATAATATTTATGATGATGTGCAAGAGGATTTTATCCATATTAAGAAACATATCAAAGATGATGATCCTAGGGATGACTATCAAATGGGATACGATCAGGCAGTGATAGATTTTAGAAGAAATCACATTTTTCATCGTTATCCGGGAAGTATTGTGAAATTGACCAATCGGATATCCAAAAATAAAATGTTAGAAATATCTGAATTCATCAATGGTCATCAAGCCGGTAAGATTCATATTATTGATAAATTATCTAGGTGATTTTGTTATTTTGATCAATCAAAAAGGGAGATATAATCCATCAATTATGTCTTCCTTTAATATTATCTATTTAAATTATTTCTTTACTGATAGTCATGAATATTTCCAATATTATATTAGTTCAAACTGTAACAGAACTAGTCGGAGGAACTGAAAAAATATGCACAGGCAGTGACAGTGGTGTTAGGACGAGTGATTTTCTCGTTCTTACAGCACGGACGTGTTTGAAGACTTGCTTGCAAGGCTTCAAACCGAGAACCGAGACAACGACTCGGTTCGTTCCCACGGCCAGTGCATATTTTTCAGTTCTGGAGACGGCAGAAATAAATTGATTATTAATCAGTTAGCGCTTACAATGAAAACATCTTAATGAAACTGAGGGGAATTCGCGATGTTTAAATTACAAACTGGATTGGGATCGTTAATTGGCACTATCGGTGGAAATGTATTGAGTGAAATTTTTATTTGGCGTGATAAAGCCTTGAAGAAGTAGGTTTATAGAACATTCTTAGTTTAGAATGTTCTTTTTTTATATAGATTTATTAAAATCTTTGCGTTATCATTACAGGCAGATTTTAACTTTATGAAATTAATTTTAATTTTAGGAGGATTTATCATGGCTTATCAAGGACAAGAATCATCAGTATTTCAAGGCAGAAGCTTTTTGAAGGAAAAAGATTTTACACCAAAGGAATTAGAATATTTAATTAATTTGGGATTACATTTGAAGGCATTAAAGAAGCAGAATATTCCACATCATTACTTGGAGGGTAAGAATATCGCTTTACTTTTTGAAAAGACTTCAACGAGAACACGTTCATCATTTACGACAGCTGCAGTTGATATGGGTGCCCATCCAGAATTCTTGGGTTCACATGATATTCAATTAGGTAAGAAAGAAACTGTTGAAGATACAGCTAAAGTTCTTGGCAGAATGTATGATGGAATCGAATTTAGAGGTTTCAAACAAAAGACAGTTGAAGATTTAGCCAAATTCTCTGGTGTTCCAGTTTGGAATGGATTAACTGATGACTGGCATCCAACACAGATGATTGCTGATTATATGACTGTTAAAGAAACATTCGGCAAGATCAAAGGGACTACTTTAACTTTTGTCGGCGATGGTCGTAACAATATGGCTAACAGTTTCTTAGTTGCCAGCGCTATGTTAGGTGTTAACATTCATATTCTTGCTCCTAAAGAATTGTTCCCAGAGCAATCAGTTATCGACACTGCTAAGGGATTCGCCAAAGATTCCGGTAGTGAAATTCTGATCACAGATGACATCGACAAAGGTGTTAAAGGTTCAAACGTTATCTATACTGATGTTTGGGTATCTATGGGTGAAGAAGATAAGTGGGATGAAAGACTTAAATTGCTTACACCTTATCAAGTAAACATGGAAATGTTGAAGAAGGCTCAGATGCCAGATGATCAATTGATCTTTATGCACTGTTTGCCAGCTTATCATGACACTTTGACAACTACGACTCATGATGTTTACGAAAAATATGGTCTAACTGAAATGGAAGTTACTGACGAAGTATTCAGAAGTAAATATGCTCGTCAATTTGAAGAAGCTGAGAACAGAATGCATTCTATCAAAGCCATAATGGCCGCAACATTAGGCCACATGTTCATTCCAGAAGTTTAAAATTAAATTGTAATTAATTTTTCTTTGTGCTAATATACTTATGCAAAAGAAGGATTAATTAATCGAATGATTCTAAGCGAGATCAGATGTTGGTGAGAGCTGGTCGTCTCAAAGATTAAGTCGCACCCTTTCTAAACAATTAAATACTATTTTTGAGTGGATATTTATCAATTAGAGTGGTACCGCGGGAATTCTCGTCTCTTTCAAATTTTTTATTTGGAAGAGGCGTTTTTTTATTTTGAGGAGGACTATATGAATTCAAAGACACAAGTAGTAGAAGCCTTGGCCAAGGTTTTACCAGCAGAAATTACTGCTGAACAAATTACAAAATTAATTGAAAAGCCTAAGACATCAGATTTGGGTGATTATGCTTTTCCAACATTTATTTTAGCTAAAACAATGCACAAGGCACCTAAGATGATTGCTGAAGAATTAGTTGGACAAATGGATCAAGATGGATTTGAAAAAATCGTTAATACTGGTGCATATATCAACTTTTTCTTAGATAAATCATCATTTTCAGATGCAGTTCTAAAAGACGTTTTAAAAGAACAAGAGAATTATGGTAACCAAAATGAAGGTAATGGCGGCAATGTGCCAATCGATATGTCATCACCTAACATTGCTAAACCAATGTCTATGGGACATTTACGTTCAACTGTAATTGGTAATTCGATTGCTAAAATCATTTCTAAATTAGGTTATCAACCAATCAAGATCAATCACTTGGGTGATTGGGGAACACAATTTGGTAAGTTGATCGTTGGATACAAAATGTGGGGTTCAAAAGAAGAGGTTGAAGAAGATCCTATCAACAATCTTTTGAAATATTACGTTCGTTTCCACAAAGAAGCAGAAGACAAGCCAGAACTTGATGACGAGGCTCGTGCTTGGTTCAAGAAGATGGAAGATGGCGACAAGGAAGCTCTTGCTCTTTGGACTTGGTTCAGAAGCTTATCATTAAGTGAATTCCAAAAGATCTATACACGTTTGGGAGTAGAATTCGATTCATTTAACGGTGAAGCTTTCTACAATGACAAGATGGATGCAGTTATTGACACACTTGAAGAGAAGAACTTACTTCAAGAGAGTCAAGGAGCTGAAATCGTCGATCTATCAGACTTAGATCTTTCACCTGCTTTGATCAAGAAGACTGATGGAGCAACACTTTACATTACTCGTGATCTTGCAGCTGCTATTTATCGTAAGAATACTTATAAATTTGTTAAATCACTTTATGTAGTTGGTAGCGAACAATCCGAACATTTCAAGAAGTTAAAAGCTGTTTTGAAGATGATGGGCTATGACTGGTCTGATGACATTCACCATATCGAATTTGGTTTGATCACAAATGGTGGTAAAAAGCTTTCAACTCGTAAGGGCCGCGTTATCTTACTAGAAAATGTTTTGAATGACGCTGTTGATTTAGCTAAGAAACAAATTGAAGAAAAGAACCCTGATTTGAAGAATAAAGATCAAGTCGCCGAAGCTGTTGGTGTCGGCGCTGTTGTCTTCCACGATTTGAAGAACGAAAGACGTGACAGCTTTGACTTTAATCTTGAAGAAGTTGTTCGTTTTGAGGGCGAAACTGGTCCTTATGTTCAATATACAAATGCTAGAGCATTGAGCATTTTGAGAAAAGCTGGCGATGTTAACTTTGATGGTGATCTATCACTTGATGATGAACAAGCTTGGGATACTTTGAAATTGATCCAAGAATTCCCTGAAGTTCTTTCACGTGCTGGACGTATCTATGAACCATCTGTAATTGCTAAATATGCTTTGAAACTTGCTAAGAGTTTTAATCAATACTATGCACATAGTAAAATTTTGACAGAGGATGCCGGACTTGTTGCCAGACTTTCACTTGTTAAATCAGTGACAACTGTTTTGCAAATCTCCTTAGGCCTTCTTGGCGTTAAGGCTCCAGAGGAAATGTAGCAGACAATTATGAATCGAAAACTTTTCCTTGAATTATCTGAAATAAAAACAACAATACTTGATTTGGCTTGGTTTATTCTTGCTATAAGCTATTCCTATTTAAGTATTGGAACATTTGACTTCATCAACGGTATATTAGGATTTGTCGCTGTGTTTTTTATTCATATAATTATTAACTTTCATAATAACTATATGGATTTTAGAAATTCTAAGAGTGAAAATTATCGAAATGAAATCAGTACTATCGGTGTAAACCGTGAATTATTGGTAATAGTCAAAAAATGGATGTACGGTTTGACCATTTTTCCATTATTGATTGGTGCATTTCTGATTTATCGAACTAATTGGTGGACACTTTTAATCGGGATTATCTGTGTCGTCATTGGTTTAGCATATTCAGCAGGGCCAAAGCCATTGAATTCAACTATGTTTGGATCGGCAGTGGTGGCTATTGCCATTTCCATTTTGATTCCAGTTGTCTACGTCTATCTTGGGACTGTAAGCAGTGGGAGATTGACTTCTAGTGTAATCGTTAATGCAATCATAGTTTGCTTGCCAAATATGTTTGCGATGTTTTCGGCACAATTGTGCAATGACACTTGCGATTTAGAAGCTGATAAGAAAAATGGTCGCAAGACATTAGTTTCCAAAATTGGTAAAACTAATGCTTTAAGTTTGTTCAAGGCTAGTTGGTGGTTAACATTCCTGTTGATACCGATACTGGTAGTTTTACAAGTAGTGCCTTACATTACAATGATAGCCGTGCTACTTTACCCAAATATTTGGGATAATTATCATCCTTATTTGAAGGAACAAGTTAAGAAAAAGACTTATCCTTTAGTTATGAAAGCCGTTGTAAAATTGGTCAATACGTATGTCTTTTTGATTGCTGTCGGGGCAATTATTAAGCTGGTTAGAACGATTTTATAATAGTAAAAAAAGAGATCACTCCTAAGATTTCTTTCTAAAAATACCGTTATCTGTAATTTCAGATAACGGTATTTTTTATTTATCACAAAGTGTTTGTTTTAACTCAGATGAGTCTATATTAGCTAAACCCCAATCACAGATTGCATCGACTACTGGAATAAGTGACTTTCCTTTAGTAGTAAGATTATATTCAATGTGCAATGGTTGTTCATGAAAGTCATGACGGTTAACTAATCCATCATTGATCATTTGTTGGATCTGTTCGGACAATATTTTATGAGTGATTGGACTTAAATTACGTTGCAGGGCGTTAAATCGAGTGTGTGGATCGGAATTTATTTTATAAAGGATATGTATTTTCCACTTTCCTCGGATTAATTGCATTGTAGCGTCGAACTCGTTTGCGTACATTTTTTAACTCCTGACGTCCCAGTAACCAAAAAGTGCGTACTAGGAAAATAATTATCTCAGTTTATAATATTAATTCGTAGTCGTCAAACAGACTTAGTTATAAATATGGGAGATATATAAATGAAAAATTTAATCGTAATTACAGGTGCTAGTTCAGGATTCGGTGCTGAAATGGCCAAAATATTCAATGCTGATGGTTATCCATTATTGTTACTTGGACGTCGCACTGAAAAAATTGAAGCACTAAAGCTTAGTGGAGAAGTTATGATCAGACATGCTGATGTGACTGATCAAGATGAACTTTCAAAGGCAATTAAAGAAGCGGAATCAACTTATGGTCCAGTTGATCTTTTGATCAACAATGCTGGATTAATGCTACTTGGTAATATTTGGAAACAGTCAGCAACAGAATGGCAAACAATGTTAGATACAAATGTTATGGGTGTCTTAAATGGGATGCAATTAGTCCTTCCTGAAATGAAGGAACGCCATCATGGAACAATTATCAATGTATCATCTATTGCCGGTTTCAAGGCTTTTCAAAATCATGCAGCCTATGTTGCCAGCAAATTTGGTGTCCACGGTTTAAGTGAAACAGTTAGACAAGAAGTTTCTGATGAGAATGTTCGAGTAATGTTAGTTGCACCGGGCGCTGCTGAAACGGAACTTTTGACACATGTTACCGATGATAGTGCCTTGAGTGAATATGAAGATTGGAAGCAGTCTATGGGCGGAATCACACTTGATCCTAAACATGTCGCTGAAACAGTGAAATTTATGTACGATATGCCTCAAGAAGTTAATATCCGCGAAGTTGATATTGCTGCTACACGACAAGACAGCTAATTTATTGTTATTTGCAACATATGGTGGTTCAATGTGAACGACAGATATAACGAGCCACTCAGGAGTAATGACTATGAAAAAAACTGCGGGAATTTTATCAATATTCTTGTTGTTATTTTTAGCTGGATGTTCAACCTCCAAAACACCTGAAGAGTCAAATACTAAAGAACAAGCTGTGAATTATCAGAGTTTACCAAAACGTGAAAAACGGGACATATATTTTAAGTTTCATAAGTCTAAATCTAAAAGTGATTACGCAGTAAGTATGACTGTTAAAAATGATTCTAAAAAAGATGTTAGATTTTATTTAACTAAATTTATTATCATGAACTCTTATGATTCAGATCTGGAAATAAGTTCAGGACTGCATAAAGTTATTGTCGTTGAACCAAACAGTAAAGTGACTGTTAACAACTTATTTGATCATATTTCGCACATGATCTTTGACGATTCAAGTGGATATTATTACTTAGATAACAACCATTTATTAGCAAACGCAAAATAACAAAAAGGGACCTTCTGAATAGATAGAAGGTCCCTTTATTAGTGATACGATAAAATTAATAACTGTATTTTTGTATCTACGTTAAACACTACTATTGATCTATTACTTATAGGATAATTTTACATGTAAGTGGTTTTACAGCAATTTATAAAGGAGATAAAGCATGGACGATTTGGAATTATTACTACAACAGCTACAAGCAATAGCTCAATCTGGGCAACACTACACTAAAGATATTTTTGATCATGAAAGATATGATCAATTAGAGAACGTCGCCAAAAAATTAACTGCAGAATTAACTGGTGCAACTCCAAAGCAGATGGATATTTTCTTTGACTCTGATAATGGATATGTGACACCAAAGGTTGATATACGCGCGGTCACCTTTAACCATGAAGGTAAAATATTATTAGTTCATGAAAAGATAGAAGATACGTGGTCGATCCCTGGTGGTTGGGCAGATATCGGTTATTCACCAAGTAAAGTTGCTATTAAAGAAACTCACGAAGAAGCAAATATCCACGTTACTCCCAAGCGCTTGATTGCAGTAAAGGATATCCAAGTTCATCCATATGAGAGAAAAAATCTGAATTATATCTACAAACATTTCATTGAATGTATTCCAGATAATGATAATTTGAATAATGTCGATAATTCAGAGACGAGTGATGCCGAGTATTTCACGCTTGAGGAAGCTTTAAAATTAAAATTATCCTTACATCGTAATTTGCCGGAAGATATTGAAATGGCATTTGAATGTCATAATAGTGAAAACTGGCAGACTATTTTTGATTAGTCTAGTTTGAATATTTTTTCATTGAATAAGTCAGTAAAGATCTTGGCTCGGTTATGTGGATCAAGAGCTAGATTTGATTTGTCAGTTTTGTTTAATAATTGTGCCAAAAGGTAGTACAAGTTTGCCAGCATATAATGTGAATCATTTTTGGCAGCAAAGTCGATACCTTGATTGACCCAATTTATGGCATCTAAGTTTTTTTCTAAAATTAAATTAGCGTAAGCAGTTAAATAAAATAGAGCAATTTGATTAGTTTCAAATTTGGTAGAAGTGAATTTATCAAAGGCCTGGGTAATGTAATCCAAGGTCTTTTTTTCGTTGTTCTTCTTTGCATAAATAGCTGCCATTGATATCAAAATAAGTCGATCAAGTGTATTTAAAACATTGGAATTATCATGCGAAGAGAAAGCTAGTTTGAAGTTATATTCTGCCTGATCTAAGTTGTTATCTGTTTGAAGATAAGCAACACCTAAGTAGTAATAATATGCTTGAGTTTGTCGATCGGTAGAGATATTTTCAATTGTTTTTTCAGATAATAAGAAGTCTTTCAATTTCGCGTAGTCATGATTGTTGCAGAGAGAATCTATCTGTTTATTGAAATCCTTAATTGAACTCATCTGATAGTTACTATCTAAGCTCAATTGATCCATGTTTATATGCAATCTTTGACATAGTAGTATCATAATTTCAGAATTCGGGATGTATTTGCCATGTTCAATTGAAGACAACATAGGCTGGAAACAAATATTTTCACAAGTATTTTTTTGGGATAGATGTAGTGCTTTTCTTTTTTCTTTGAATATTTTACCTAAATTACTCATGCTTTTTCCTTACGTGTAATTGATTTAAGAAAAGTATATCCAGAATTAAACTTGACGGCAAAATATAAGAACTCTTATTATCCAGACAAATGACCACTTGTTATATTGTTTTTAAATCAAGAAGGAGAACAATCATGCAAGCAATCATTCAAAATTCATACAATGGTATTTCTGATTTAAAAATTGAAGATGTTTCTGATCCTAAAATAAGTCCGTTATCAGTTTTAGTAGAGAACAAATATACCCCGGTGTTGCCATATGATTGGCGGACTGAAGAGGGGGAATTACAAAATATCCGTTCGGTGAAACTACCAATAATTATCGGTTATGGTTTTGGCGGGATAGTTAAAGGCGTCGGCAGCCTTCGAAATAAAAATTTAATCGGAGAAAAGGTTATCGGCGCTATATTGTCAGGATCAAATAGTACAATGATCGATTCTAAAATTCCACCACTATTATTCAGAGTTCCTAACAATGTAGAATTATCAGCTGCTACAACAATAATCGGAGGTGCTGATACGGCGTTAGGGATAGTAAAGAAAACACAAGTTAATTCTCATGATAAAGTTTTGATAACTGGAGCCTCTGGTGGGATTGGAACTTATTTGATTCAATTGTTGAAACTTCAAAATTTGAACGTAGTAGCAGTGGGTCATAAATCTAATCTTGGATTTTTAAAAAATGTTGGAGCCGATGAGGTTATTGACTATACAGACGAAGTTGAAAAAAAGTTATCCAGCATTTCAGACATTACTAAAGTGATCGATACTGCCGGCAACATAGATTTACTAAAAATGATTTCTAAGATATTTCCAACCGTAAAAATAGTTTCAATCGCAACTGACAGATTCGGACAATTTATTCAACCCAATATTTTGCCTAATGATTATCTGAAACTACTAAGTATGCTTAGTGAAAAGTCTTTGCAGGCGTACGTTCAGGAAGAATTTGATTATCGGGATGTTAAAGAAGCTCAATATAAATCGAAAAACTCACATTCTCAAGGTAGAATCCTGTTGAGTTATTAGAAGGTGGTCATATGGAACATTTAGTAATATTACTTTTTAGTTCTTACTTATTTATTCAGTTGCTACGTATCAGTTTGATATTGGGATTGTTTTTATACTTAAAGAAAAAATTTACTAGTCGTTAATCCTGATTCTTTAATTGTTTTAAACTAACTTTGATAGTTTCATGGTGGATCGTTTTAAGATCTTTTGTCGCAGTTTGTAAATCACAAACAGGATTTTTAAACCAGTTAAAAATAAATCCAGAAATAGCTCCAGCCAGATAAGCCGAATAAAGTTGTCCTTTTACGGTGTATGCGTTGTTTGACATTTGGGATGAACTTTTAAGCACAGTATCTTGAATAGTTTTAGTAAACTGATTTAAAAATAAGCCGTTATCTTTCAGAATTAAAACTTTTAATGTGTCTTCATATGCAGATACACCGGCCATGATATTGTCAGAATATTCGTCAATTTGAGCGTCATTTATTTGATCGATATGATCGACTCGATTGGTAAATGCGCCTTCAATACTACTTAGTACATTTGAAACTAGTGTATTATAAAGATCTTCTTTGACCTCATAGTGCAGATAGAATGTATTTCGACTACAACGAGCCACTTCACAGATCATTTTGATGGTAATATCTTTCAATGCCATATCTTTCATTAATGTTAAAAGAGCTTGTTTTAAATTGTCTTCAGTTTTGAGGTACCTTAGATCGTTTTTATTCAAAATTATCACTCTTTTTATTTTTTATAGGACATTATACCATGTAGGTGTTAGTTAAATCACATTTGGCAAGCGTTTGACCATTGAACCGGTCTTCTAAACTTATTATATTGAGTTTTGAAAGTTTAATGAGATGAGGTACTGAGGATGAACAGAGTAGCAGAAATATTAGGTATTAAATATCCATTTATTCAAGGAGCAATGTCTTGGCTAACTAATGCAAAATTTGTTGCGGCGGTTAGTAATGCCGGTGGACTTGGAATTTTAGGTCCTAATGCCGGACAAAATACGGTAACTCCAGATCCTGTTGAAACAGCTGAACGTATGCGTTGTGAGATAAAAAAAGTTCAAGCTCTAACAGATAAACCATTTGCTGTAACTTTAATTGGCGGAAATGGTGGACCAACATCAGAATTCACACTAAAAACATTGGATGTAGTAATTGAAGAACATGTACCAGCTGTACTTGTTAATTCAGTTGGAGCATTGACTGGTGGTGATTATGGAATTGAGACATCTTTACTTGCACCACTAAAGGAACACAATATTAAAATTATCGTCCGTGCATGGCAGCCTTCAATTGCCGATGCTCAAGCTGTACAAAAACAGGGTGGAGATATGTATGTAGCAACAGGTTTTGATGAAGGCGGTACTTTACCTGGAGCAGTTCTAGGATCATTTTCCATTTTGCCAATGATTGCCGATAGTGTTGATATTCCTGTTTTATTGGCCGGAGGTGTCAGCGATGTTAGAACCGTTAATGCTGCGTTCGCCTTAGGAGCAGAGGGAGTTTATGTTGGTACTCGCCTGATTCCAACAGTTGAAAATCCTGCAGCTGAAGTAACTAAGAAATTAATCGTTGATTCAACGTCAGAAGATTTAAAATTATTTCGTGTTGCGCCGGCTTATTATCGTTCATTGCCAACTACTTTGCGTAATCAATTGGTTAAAAATGATCAGGAAAAATCTGGACAGGAAGTTCTTGATGCTAATGCCAAATTAATGGGTGGAACAAGTGGAATGCGTATAGGTATGCTCGAAGGTGACTTGGAACATGGTTATGTTTCTGTTGGTACAGGGATTTCTATGATTCGTGAAATTCAGTCTGTTGAGGATGTAGTTAATGAAATGATGGCAGATTATAAAGATTAATAGGAATAAAAAAATCAGATTTCCCGTTAGGAGATCTGATTTTTTTGTGATTAAAATAGAAATACAATGGCAAAGCTTGCTAAGATAAATGGAAATTCAAAGCGGTACAAATTTAAGAAGGCACCCGCTTTTGTGTGGGTCTTTGTCATTGTAATTCGATGGTTTTAAACCCCTTTTTTAATTAAATTCCACATTTCTTCAAATCTGTGTTCATAGTTTGCTTCATTCCAAGTGTCTTTAAAATTAGGAAGTGTAAAGATCGAGAAGGCTGCTAAGATTAGTTCTGATTTCTCAAAGGTAGGGTCATTGTAACCCATGATTGTGTCCATTTCTCGGTATGCATTAATGAGTACATTATGCAGAGCAACGGGGTTGTTATCAATATATTCAGTGTTCAAATCAAACATTTTAGGGTTTGTATTGAACGCTTCTTTTTTTGCGTTAACTAAGGCCCACAACCAGTCATGTAGTTTTTTTTCTTTTGATAGAGAGCTTGATACGTGAATTCTATTGATGATTTCACGCTTGAACCATGATTCAGCAACGGCCTCCCAAAGTGCTTGTTTATTACGGAAATGTTTATATAATGCTGCATGCGAAAGTCCTAATTCTTTAGCAATTTGATCTAAAGTAACCTCGGAATTTCCAGTAGTCATGATTAATTTTTCTGCAGTAGTAATTATTTTAGCTTGTGTAGTTGCCATGATGTTTTTTAATAGAAACTCCTTTTATAATTTTATTTATTCTAACACAAAATAAGAATTAGTGACTTTATTTGACTTTTGTAACTAAACGATATAAACTGTCATCAGTTACAAAATACAAATAAAGTTACTTAATGAAATTTAGAGGAGAACTTTAAAATGAAAGCAGCTCAATTATTAAAGTATGACAAGAATTTTAAATTGGAAGTAGGAGATATACCGACTCCCAAGCCAAACGATGATGAGGTATTGGTTAAGGTTAAGGTTGCCTCAGTCAATCCATTAGAGATGTTGATTGGTACTGGTAGCGTCAAGTTGATCCAGGATTACGATAAGCCAACAACCATGGGGAATGAGTTATCAGGTATAGTTGAATCTGTTGGTAAGAATGTATCTGGTTTTAAAGTGGGGGATGCAATTTATTCTCGTTTACCATTAAATAAAATTGGTGCATTTGCGGAACATGTTGCAGTCGACTATCGTGCAATTGCTCTTAAACCTAAAAATTTAGACTTCGTTGAAAGTGCTGCTGTTCCATTAACAGGATTAACCGCTTATCAAGGATTGACTGAAGAGTTACAAGTACAATCTGGAAAAAGTATCATGATCCCCGGTGGCTCTGGTTCATTTGGACAAATGGCAATTCCTTTGGCAAAACAAATGGGATTAGATGTTTTTGTCAGTGGAAATGCTCGTTTTAAAGAATCTTCAATCGCAATTGGTGTCGATAAATATTTCGACTATCGTAAAGAAAACTATTGGGAACATTTAAAGTCAGTCGATTATGTAATTGACACAATTGGTAAAAATGAATACGATCATGAATTACAAATTATCAAACCAGGTGGGAAGATCTTATCATTGAGAATGGGGCCTAATCGCCGCTTTGCTAAAGATCATGATTTATCATTTTTGAAGACAATGTTATTTTCAATTGCTGGTAAGGGTATTGATAAGAAAGCAAAACAAGCCGGTGCAGAATATCACTTTATTTTTGTTAGAAGTAGTGGAGAACAATTGAAAAAGATAACTAAAATCGTCGAGGATAATGATATCAGACCTGCAGTTGATCCAACTGAATTTAAGTTAGACGATATTAATGAAGCACTTGATTTAGTTGCGAATGGTCACAGTAAAGGTAAAGTTGTAATTAAGTTTTAAATAGAATCTGTATCTGCTTGAATTATTTCAGGTGTGATATAGATTCTGTTTTTTTATGTTGTGTTGGTATTGGAATGCCGCATCCGGTCGTGAGAAATATAGTCTGCAATGGGACCGGTCTGAGCCGAAGTGCGGTCTCAGACCTTGATTTTGAGCTTCGCAGAGTACGCGAATCTCAAAAGTCATCCGTGGTGTAAGAACGAGAAAGGCACTCGTCCTAACGCCACCTTCATTGCTGACTATATTTCTCATGACCGGATGCTAGTTTGTTAATTATATTTTCATCAGTTATTTTTGACCACTTGGCTATCTATATTTACCAGTTACTTGAATTATTGATACACGGTTAGCGGATGATGATATTCTCCAATCATATATTAGTGTTGGAGATGATGAAAATGTTATTAGAAGCAAAGCACTTAACTAAAACTTTTGGTAAGTATGTCGCTGTAAATGATTTGAATTTAAAAATTAAAAAGGGAAGTTTTACTGCATTGCTGGGACCTAATGGAGCTGGTAAATCCAGCACTATGAATATGTTAATTGGACTAAGTAAACCTACGTCTGGTGAGTTGATTTATTCGGATAAAATAAAACTTGGAGTGGTCTTTCAAAATAGTGTTTTGGATGAAATGTTAACGGTACAGGAGAATCTACAAATCAGAGCTAAGCAATATCGACATGTTTCAAAAAATAAAGTGAATGAAGTTATTCAACAACTTGGTTTGAATGAATTTACAGGTCAACGCTATGGAACTCTATCGGGTGGCCAAAAGCGGCGAGTAGATATTGCCCGTGCACTTCTAAATGATCCGGATATTTTGTTTCTTGATGAACCGACAACGGCATTAGATATTCAAACTAGAACTGCCATTTGGCACTTATTACAAGAATTGCAACAATCAAAGGAACTGACGATTATTTTAACAACGCATTACTTGGATGAAGCAGATTCAGCGGATGACGTTTATATAATTGATCACGGAATGTTAATTGTTGAAGGGACAGCGGCTGATATCAAGGAACAATATGCTGAAGATATTCTTCATATAACAACGAGTGATGTAGATAGATTGTGTAAAAATTCGAAGATATCGCCGATTCGTAAAACAACAACACAAGTAATTTATAGTTTGTCTAATTCAAAAGATGCATTGGAAATTCTAACTGCTAATAAATCTCTTATTACAAATTTTGAATTTAGACCAGGAACTATGGATGATGCCTTCTTAGCATTGACCGGTAATGAGGTGCACTAATATGAAATCAATGATCAAACGTAATTTATTGTTATATTTTAGAAATCACAGTGGAGTGTTCTTCTCACTCATGGGTGCTTTAATATCATTTATTCTTTACTTGGTATTTCTCAAGAAGAATATGCAATCTAGCTGGAGTCAGGTTCCAAACTCGACCATACTATTAGATTTATGGTTGATTGGTGGGACGTTGAGTATTACGAGTATCACCACAACTTTAAGCAGTTTGTCGCAATCTGTGATCGATAAGGAAAAACACATTACTCAGGATCTTGAATTAACCGATGCAGGTCCATTTCGCCTGCAAATGAGTTATTTACTTAGTTCTACGATTATTGGAATTCTTATGCAGCTGATAATGTTTGCAATTATGCTTGGATATTTTTATGTTACTGATAAATTAACGGTGACTGGCGGACAATTCATAGATATATTTGGATTAATGATAATTAGCTCGCTTTTGGCAACGGCTGTGAATTCATTGATCATTAGATACATTCACAAGTCAGATAATCTAAACAAGGTAGGAACAATAGTAGGAACAGGTGCAGGATTCTTAGTTGGAACATACATTCCGATTGGATCGTTACCAAATTTTGCACAGAATTTAGTTAAAATAACTCCGGGTAGCTATGTAGCGTCATTATTTCGCCAATATTTAATGGGTAATAAACTTAATAACGTTTTTAAAAACAGTGTTTCTTCACGTAATCATTTTGATAGGTTAATGGGGATAAGATTGGAATGGTCGCACTTGTTGACTCAAAAGGAGACATACCTGATAATGGTATTAATTTTTGTAGGTGCGTTAATTCTACTGATTGGGTCACAATGGTTGCAGAACAGACGACAAATGTACTTATTACAAGAAAAATAATACGAATGGAGGATATTTTAGTGCATCAAAAATTTGAGAAAAACACTGAAATTGACTCATCAGATCCGTTGTTAACAATTCAGGCAAATGACAAAGAGGGGCAAGTACCTTCGCTTATTTCGTATTTGAATAATTATCAAGATACTCATTCAGATATCATTTCTATTAAAACAACTGATCGACTTGTGATAACGAAAATTTCCACAATCATTTTAGCCGAAATTCAGGAATCCGAATTATTGATATACACAAACTCAGGCGTAGTAAAGACTCGAGAAACGTTACATAATTTATACCAACGTCTGGGAGATTCTAGATTTGTTCAGGTTTCGAAACACGGCATTTTAAATTTAGATTATTTGACCTCACTTGAAGATAGCTTTTCAGGTAATATGACAGCAATTTTGAAAAATAATGTTAAAACAGATGTCAGTCGAAGATATGTAAAAATCCTGATGGAACGTTTGAATATATAGGGGGTTTGTGATGAGTAAAGTTGTTAATTATGCTATGCGCGGTATGGGATACGGAGCGGTAACGTATTTAATATTAATAGCTATTGATTTTGAATCGATGGCAGTTACTTCTAGTAGTATCTTTAGTGTTTTAATTATGAGTGCATTGCTTGGAATTATCAGTATGGTGTTTGACTATGACAAACTGGCTTTTCTCGTGGCTTTAGGAATTCATTTTTGTGGAACTTTAGTATTGGTGATTTCTATGCTGACTTACAATGGCTGGAAATTTGTGTTGACGTCCGGTAGCTTTTGGTGGTCCTTTATTTTAATATATATTTTTATTTGGATCGCAGTTATGGTCAACCAACATGTACGTGTTGTTAAAGTTAATAAAGCATTAAAGAAACGCAATCGAATCAATTAAAAATAGCTCTGATATCCGTTCTGATATGGATGTCAGAGCTATTTTTCAAATACGAATAATAAATAATTTGTAGCTAATATTGGCATTATTTGGGAACTTTGTATAAAATTTGTTTAAACAAATTAGAGATAAAGATGTGAATAGCTATGAGTAAATTAATTAAGAAAAACTATTTCATTCTGTTACTGTTCGTTTTGATCAGTGTAGTATTAGTTGCTTTAGTAGATTGGCATGTAGGATACGTATTTGCTACTGGCGACTATCACTATCATCTTGATCGAATTGAAACTTTGGCTAGTTCCATTAAACATTTTGATTTTTGGCCCAAAGTCGATGGTCATTTTATTGGTGGATATGGCTATGCATCAAGCCTTTTTTATCCAGATGTATTTTTGTATTTTCCAGCATTATTGAGGGTGGCTGGAGTTAGTCCAGTGATTACTTATTTATTTACTTTAGTGTTGATAAATTTTGCCACACTGTGGATCGGATATATTGCTGGTAAAAGATCATCTTTTTCAACACGACGTGCACTGTTATTCACATTGATATATACATTAAACCCATATCGTTTGCAGACGTTGTATAGTCGACAGGATCTAGGCGAGTTACTGGGTATGATTTTCTTTCCACTTGTTTTATCAGAATTGATCAATTTCAAAAATGGTTATTTTAGACAGTGGTACCTTTTAGCGTTTGCTATGATTGGCATTGGTTTTTCTCATACGATTTCACTATTTATGATGATTATTTTTGCAGCAATGTATGTACTATTGAACATTAAATATTTTTGGGATAAGAAAAAGATCATTGCTCTGATCAAAGCAGCGGGATTAACTATTGGTGCAACGGCTATGATCTATTTGCCCATACTGGAACAGATGCGCGGTCAGAAGTATGCTTTGACAACTGACCCTTTGATCAACATTACCAATCAAGTTTTTTCTATCAAGGACTTGATCAATAATTCATTGATAAATTCAGTATTTCACGGCGATACGGTAAATATTGGAACAGTAATTTTTATAAGTTTGATAGTTTATTCAATTTATAATCTTATTAAACGTAAGAATTTAGATTTAACAATAATTGCATTATTTCTATTCTTTGCTTGTACAAATATTTTTCCTTGGAAATTTATGAGTCACTCAATTTTTGCGGTAATTCAATTTCCATGGCGGTTTTTCTCAGTTATTTCTTTGATTGTGGCATATTTGTTGGTCAATGATGATTTACATTTGTTGGATCGAAGATACTTCCCCTATGTACTTGTCGGGATTATCACATTATTAACCTTGAGTTTATCGCAACAAACTGTAGCCGCATCTAAGGATAGATTAGATAGTTATTCTGACTTTAATACGATCGACAGCTATTATATCGGTGCAGGACACGAGTATTTACCTAGCCAAGTTGACTACTACGATATAAGACAACATAAAGATAGAACTATCAATTATAAGCAGTCAGATATCTCGATTCAAAATCCTACTATAAATCGACAGTATATCGCTTTTAACTTTGATACTCATGGCAAGTCAGCTAATATTCAGTTGCCATTAATTTACTATAAGGGCTATCAAAGTGAAGTCTATGGATCAGGAAATTCGACTGTACCAAGAATATCAAATTCGGGCCTTGCTGAAATTATGTTGACTGGTTCTGGAACAGTAAAGGTGCAGTATGAACATACTTTGATTCAAAAAATCAGTTTATTTATCTCAAGTTTGACAGGTTTATTAGTATTATTGAAGTTCTTGAGCAAGAGAAGACACGCTTATGTTTCCGTTTGGGATGCTGTGCCAGTGTTTGTAGTGCCAAGTGAATATGATTATATGTTTGTTTATCAAATTGTTGAAGGTATGGATGGAATTGAGGTTGAATAGCAGACAACTTAATTGAACATCTATATAATTACGTTGAATGGGGAGGAGAGCAAATATATGACTATAAAAACTAGAAAACAAGGTAATTCTTTGATTATTACTGTTCCAGCTGAATTTAAAATTGGTGAAAATGTTGAATTTAATCCCATGTTGGATGATAACGGGGTTATTTCCTTCGTTCCGGTGCATAAGAATTTATTTGCGCAACATCCAGAGTATGATTTAAAAAACGCTATTAAAAAAATTAACATAGGTGATAATGGAAGTGCTGTCGGTAAAGAAAATATTTTGTAGAAAAGTTATTTTTCAACAGAGATATTCAATTTAATTAATGATGAACTACATGCTGATCATGTTAGTAAATCATTGAGAGAAGAAGCACTTAATTATGTAAAAGACATTTTTTCTGTTTAAAAAACAACCAACTAAATTTTTAGTTGGTTGTTTCTTTGTCTAATTTCATAAAATATGGTATATCAACTTGGACGGTTTTGGTCAGATCAGTAAAGGGAATCTGGTAAATTAATTTATAGGCGAACAATTTGAGAAGTCCATTTTGTGGCTGTGGATTATACAGTGGATCGTTGACGATCGGCCAACCATTATGTGACAAGTGAACGCGTAATTGATGAGTTCGTCCAGTGTAAAGTTTGAGGTTTAATAGTGCTTGTTTGGAATTCTTACTGATTACGTGATATTCGGTTTTAGCATTTTGACCGTCAGTTCTGACCATTCGTTTTCTTTTGTCATCAGGGTCAAGGCCGATCGGTTGGTCGATCACACCAGAATTTTCAATTGGCTGCTTCAGATCAACAATGGCTAGATACTCTCGTTGCAAAGTCTTACTGCTGAGTTGGCGATTAAATATCGGCACCAGATAGGGCGTTTTAGAGATCAAGACTAGACCAGAAGTTTCTTGATCTATGCGATGGACCATGTAGGGATGTTGACCGTATTTATTCAAGTGGCTCTCAGCATCGTTAAATAAGGTATTGTCCTCGCTATTCAGATTGGGATGAGTTTTTTGGCCAGCTGGTTTATTGACGACTAATAAATCGTCATTTTCGTAGGCAACGTTCAGTTTTCCACTTCCAGGTAGATAGTGTTGGCTCGTTCTCGGATCGAAGTCGAAGTTCATAGTTACTAAATCATTATTCTTAATGATCGTATTGAAAGCTTGATACTGTCCATTGATTAAAATATTTTGTTCAACACGTAAAAAGTGCTGCCATTTTTTGGGAACAAGCCATTTTTGAAGTAATTCGCGAACCGATAATTTCTCTGTTCTGGCTTGTTTATAAGTGATGTTTTTTTGATACATTTATTTACCTCTGGTTAAGATTTTAATTGTAATTCAAAAAGTAAGCAATTATATGATAAAATTTGTTGTTACAGAGGTATGTAAGATGAATAAGAATAATAGGTTTTGGGAATGGTTAAAACCAAAATTAGCCATTGTTTGGGCCTTCATAAGAAAATATTGGAAAAGATTCCAAGTCACACGCTGGCTGATTTTACTTTTCTTGACGCTGATTTTAGTATTGAGTTCTGTTTGGACATTTAAAGCTAAGACGGCTGATGTTGAGAATCTAAAGTCATCTTTGCAGACGAAGACAACAGTTGTAGATAAAGACGGACATGATGCTGGAGAACTATATTCTAGCAAGGGGACTTATGTCAATTTAAAGAAAATTTCTCCAAATATTCAAAATGCAGTTATTTCTACTGAAGATAGAACTTTTTGGACTAACCCTGGTTTCAGTATCAAAGGATATGCCAGAGCGGCTTTAGGATATTTGATCCATCATGGTATTACCGGTGGTGGTAGTACTTTGACACAGCAATTAGCTAAAAATGCTTTACTTACTCAGAAGCAAACACTATCGCGTAAAGGTGAGGAATTGTTCCTATCGATCGAAATCAATCGAGTTTACTCGAAAAAGAATATTTTGACGATGTACTTGAATAATACTTACTTTGGAAATGGTGTTTGGGGTGTTCAAGATGCTTCCGAAAAATATTTTGGTAAGAATGCTAGTGAATTGAATGCTGGTGAGGCCGCTGTTTTGGCTGCCACTTTAAAGGGTTCCAACATGTACAACCCGATTGATAATTACGACAATTCTAAATCAAGACGTAATTTGGTCTTAGATTTGATGGTTCAAAATAATAAATTATCTGAATCACAAGCTAAGTATTATCAAAATCAACCAATTACCTTAAATGATAATTATAATGATGCAAACTCATACAAGTATCCTTATTTCTTTGATGCGGTAATTGCTGAAGCGGTCAATAAATATGGCTTAAAGGAAGACGATGTATTGAATAAGGGTTATAAGATCTATACGACACTTGACCCAGATATTCAAAAGTCAATGGAGAATTCTTTTGACAATAGTAGTCTTTTCCCAGCTAATGCCAGTGATGGTACGACTGTTCAGGGTGCATCGATCGCAGTCGATCCTAAGAATGGCGGAGTTTTAGCAGTTGTAGGTGGTCGTGGTGATCATACCTTTAGAGGGTTCAACCGTGCAACACAGATGAAGCGTCAGCCAGGATCAACTATTAAGCCATTAGCTGTTTATACACCTGCATTAGAGAATGGTTATAGTTATGATTCAGAGTTGCCCGATCAAATAACTAGTTTTGGTAAAAATAAATATACGCCTACTAATGCTGATGGGTTGTATCAAGATAAAATACCAATGTATCAAGCTTTAGCACAGAGTGAAAATGTCCCTGCAGTAGCTTTGTTGGACAAAATTGGTGTTAAAAAAGGTGTCAATTCAGTTGAGAACTTTGGTATCAACGTACATAAAAATGATCAAAATCTAGCTTTGGCACTTGGTGGTTTGGAAACTGGTGTATCACCAATGCAAATGGCTAGAGCTTATACTGCTTTTGCCAATGAAGGTAAATTGTCAGAAACACACTTTATTACTAAAATCGTTGATTCAACAGGAACGGTTGTCGTCGACAATACCAGTTCTTCTAATAAACAGATCATTAGTAAAGATACTGCCAAGGAAATGACAAGTATGATGCTAGGAGTCTATAACGAGGGAACTGGTAAAACTGCTAGACCTGCAGGCTATAAGATAGCGGGTAAGACTGGTAGTACAGAAGTTCCAAACTCGTATGGATATCCTGGGACTAAAGATCAATGGATGATCGGTTATACACCGGATATTGTAGTAGCCAGTTGGATCGGATTTGACAACACCGATAAAAATCATTTCTTGTATGGATATAGTGAAACTGGATTATCATCATTATTCAAGAATGAAATGAGTAATATCTTGCCTGATACGGATAACACGTCATTTAACGTTAAAGATGCCGCCAATATTGCTAATGAAGATAGTGGCGATAACAATAATTCTACAAATTCATTCCAAGATGGCGTAAATACCATTAAAGATAAGGCTTCGGAATGGTATAATGATATTAAAAGTTTTTTTGGTCAGTAGGAGGACAACATGGTTAATATTTATGATAGTGCCAATCAATTAGAAGAGGATTTAAGACAGACACCCGAGGTTGCCGACTTAAAACTTGCTTTTGAGGCTGTTAAAGCTAACGATTTGGCTTTTAAGTTATTCGATAAGGTTCAAAACAAACAATATGAACTACAACAAAAACAAGCAACAGGTCAAGAAATCACTAATGAAGATGTTGAAGGAATGCGTCAATTAACTGACCAACTTCAAAACTACAAAGAAATTAACAACTTGATGGAAAAAGAACAAAAGATGAATTCAATGATGGAAGAATTGAATAAAATCATTTCAAAACCAATTGCTGAAATTTATCAAGGCGAAAAATAATTATACTTATCCAAAAAGTCCGGTATTTGCTTAGCAAATATCGGGCTTTTGTACTATAAAGGGAGTTTGTTATATGAAATTTATACATGCGGCCGATCTGCACCTAGATACGCCATTCTCAAGCATTAATAGTTTCTACGGTGAGTTACAAGAAAAACTTCAAAAATCAACGTATACAGCTGCTAGAAGGGTATTTCAAACAGCAATCGATCAAAAGGTCGATTTTGTCATTTTAGCTGGTGATACTTTTGATGACACCGACAGATCACTGGAAGCACAGACGTTTTTAAAAGATCAATTTGAGCTACTGAATAAATCTGGGATCAAAGTTTATTTAGTTTATGGTAATCATGATTATTATCGGAATGATTATTCCGTTATCAATTTTCCTGATAATGTGACTGTATTTGATTCAGATGTTAATACGGCCACACTAGAAGCTGATGGTATGAAAATTGGCATAACAGGATTCAGCTATTATCAACAGCACGTAAGTGACGATATGATTTCCAGATATCCAAGTCGTGGTGATTTTGATTATCAAATCGGTATTTTGCACGCTGGAGTGATGGATAATAACTACGCACCATTTAAAGTAACGGATCTGCTAGCTAAAGGTTATGATTATTGGGCGCTGGGTCATATTCATAAGCGAGAGATCTTGAATAAAATGCCATATGTAATTTATCCGGGAGATACACAAGGACGTAATCAAAATGATCTGGGAGAAAAAGGATTTTATTTATTGACCGTCAAAGATAAGATTACAACTGCCCAATTTGTTCCTAGTTCTGTTTATGTTTGGAACAAGGAAACTATCAATGCAGAAGAAGACGACACATTAGATAGTCTGCTTTTAAAAATATCCAATGTTTTAGTAAATAAAAATACGATGACGACTTTAACGATAAATAATGCTCAAAAATTGTCCGATGACGTTGTTAAAGCAATCGATCGTGGTGAAATCTTACATCATTTTAGAAATAATAAATCAGCGATCCTCTACAAAATTTATCCGAAATATAATCGAAAAAACAATTTATCCACAATAGATCAGAAATATTGGGATGACAGTAAAACTAACATCTTTGATTTAGATGATATCAAGGATCTTGACAGTCGGCTCTATAATAATGAAATTATACGAAAACATATCAATCAACCGGATTTTCTCAAGCATATGCAAGAACTTGTTGAAAATACTGTAAACAAGAAATACAACGGAGAATAATCGTGAAATTAACTAAGATAAAAATATATGGATTTGGTAAATGGATCGATCAGGAATTTACCATAAATGCTGATTATCAAGTTATCTTTGGTCCAAATGAAGCTGGTAAGACCACTTTACTGACGTTTATAAAAAGTATTCTATTTGGCTTTGCGACTAATCGTGGTGAAAATAAATATCAACAGTACAAACCGAAACACGGCACGCAATATGGTGGTGAATTAGAATTTTCTGATGGTAATTCAATCTGGACCGTGATTCGAGTTGATGGTAAATCCGGAGGTGACCTGAGTTTATTCAAAGATAGACAACAGGTACCTAACAATTTGATTTCCAAAATCACCGGTGGATTTAGTAAGGAAGAGTACGAGAATACACATGTTTTAAACGACAAAAGTATTTTTTCTATCTATAAGTTGACAGCGGAACAATTAGAAACTGAAATAATGTCTGTTGGAGCGGTTGGCAGTAAGGAATGGCTGTCAGTAGCTGACGATTTGGAACACGATAGTGATCAACTGTATAAAAGTCGGGGCAGGAAACAGCCTTTAGTTCAGGCATTGGATCAGAATCAAAAGTTGCTGAAGCAAAAAACTCAATTTGATAATCAACAGACAGCCTTTAAAGACACTAAAGAACAAGTAAAAAACTTACAAGCATCTGCCTCAAAAAATCAATTTCAATACCAAGAGGCAATTGAAGAACAGAATCTGTTGTCAGGATTATTGAAGAAATGGCCAAAATATCAAGAATATAAACAGCTATCTAAAAAAAATGTTACTGAATTCAACCCAATTACGACTGAAGATTGGGAAGAGAGTTTGCGATTAAATCAAGAATTAACCACCTTAAATAACAGTCAACAGACTGCAACTTTAACTGCTGACGAACAGGCACAATTAAATTTTTATCGAAATAATAAATTTGAACTTGATGATATTAAGCAACATAAAAATGACCTGCAACAGCTTCAATTTAAAATTAATGATACAAATCAATCTCTGAATAATAATGATAATCAGATCGATCAACTGTTTTCACAGAATCCTCAGATGGATGAGAATATGCAACCATTAACACCAGATGAGATGCTGAAGCTAGACGATACACCAATTAAACAAAGTCTGAATACACCATTATTGGCAGTTTCTGCTGTAGCTTTGTTAATGGTATTTTTCATGTCAGGATTTCTTAGATTTGCGGCTGGATTGGTCTTCCTAGTTAGTTTGATAGCGACAATTTATCAACAGCGTGCATTACCAAATAATTCATCAAATGATTTTCTAAAGCAAAAGGGATATAGTGGTCTTCCTAATCAAACGGTTAAACAGTTACAGAATAGTTTGGTTCAATTACAGCGCATACGTGAATCACAGAAATCTTTAGAGAAAACGTTGCGTGAATCTGAGGCACAATTAAAACAATGGCAAGTTCGACTCCAAAGGCTCAATTTGGATGATCAAAATGAGTTACTAACGAATATAGAAAATTACTTTGATCAACTAAACATTGTTCAAGCTAAAGCTGACTTAATAAACTCAACTCAAATTGAATCTGAAAATTCTCATCTGGATCGAATTGCAACATTACAACGTTCACTAAAGGCCATTTTGGAGCGTAACCATGCTTCTACAATGGATGAGTTGACCAAGTTACGTACAGATCAGAAAAACAATCGTAATTTAGTTAATCAATTAAATGCCGATAAAGTGTTTATCGGTGATGATATGAAACAATTGAGTCAATTTCAATCTTTGTCTGAACTGTCTAACAGAGTAGATGAGGTCAACAATAAAGTTAAACAGTTAGAACAGGCTAACAATCAGACAAATCGCCAATTAGGATCACTTAAAGAAAAGCAGGAACAAATCTTTGACGACAGCAGTTATCGAAGACTGATTTCAGATCTTACACAAAATGAAGCTGACTTAGTCGAATTATATGATGAATGGTTAGCTGACAAATTAGCAAGCGATTGGATCCGGGGGATGCTTAACTTAGCTAGTGAGAATCGTTATCCAAAGATGTTACAGACGGCTAAGCATTATTTCAATGTGTTAACTGATGGTAATTACGTCAATATTGAATTAAATGATCAAAAATTGAAGTTAGTTAGAGCTGATAAAACTAGCTTTGATGTTCACGAATTGTCCAAAGCAACAACGGTTCAACTATATTTATCATTGAGATTAGCTTTCATTACTGAAATTTCTGATTTGGTAAATTTACCTATTTTAATTGATGATGCTTTTGTTGACTTTGATAGTAATAGAACGGAAAATATAATGGAATTAGTAAAAGATATATCAAAGAATAATCAAATTATTTATGTCACGGCTAGATTGACATCTGAAATAGATAATGGACATATTTTGAAATTAAAGGAGAGCAAGCATGCCTAAGATTATTGATTATAAAAATGGTGATCAGATGAGTTTAGAGGCAATTATCAAGAAATCTGATTATCGTTTGGCAAAGAATGGAAAAAACTTCTTATCATTAGTATTTGAAGATAAATCATGTCAGATCCCAGGTAAGTTTTGGGATGCCAGTGAAGAAGACGCCAAGAAGTATCGTGTTGGAACAGTCGTTCAATTAGATGGTAAAAGAGACATCTATCAAGGTAAGCCTCAAGTCATTATCAATCATTTAGGAACCTTAGATCCAGATACAGTTGATATGTCGCAGTTTATTCAAACGGCTCCGATCAAACGACAAGATATGGAAAATGAATTTGAGGATATCTTCTTAGAGATAACTAATGGTGCTTGGAATCGAATTGTTAGATATCTATTCAAGAAGTATCACAATCAGTTCTTTACGAGTGCTGCTGCCAAAGTTAACCATCATGATTTTCAAGGTGGTTTAGCTTATCATACATTGAGTATGGTGCATTTGGCAGAAAAGATCTCAGACCAATATCCTCAAATTGATAAAGCACTATTGATTGCCGGAGCTTGTTTGCATGACTTAGGTAAAACGATCGAGTTGTCTGGTACCTTAGATGTTGAATATACATTTGAAGGTAATATGCTGGGGCATATTACAATTATTGATGAAGAGATCGTTAAAGCTGCACAAGAAATGAAGATCGACCTTGATTCAGAGGATATGGTCATGCTGCGTCACATGGTCTTGTCACATCACGGATTATTAGAATATGGTTCTCCGGAGCGTCCTAAACTGTTAGAGGCTGAAGTGTTGCACGATATTGACGTATTAGATGCATCAATAAATATGATCAGTAAGGCGTTAGATAAGACCGAAGAAGGTAAGTTCTCAGAAAGAATCTTTGGTATGGATAATCGATCATTCTACAAACATTAGGGCAAAAAAAAGGATTCGGAAATTTTCCGAATCCTTTTTAAATTCAATTATTTACTTGCTTTTGAACCTGAAACATATCCTGAAAGGATATCTTTAAGATCGTTATCCTTGATTGAAACATCAGCCTTCTTCAAGACTTTAGAAATAACCTTTTGCATAACGGTTGAATCTTGCATCCATTCTGCATAGATCTTAGATTTCAATAGAGCTTTGTGGTCAGCTAACTTACCCTTAGCAGGTTTCTTAACTAACTTGATAACTGAGTAACCGTAACTTGTCTTAACTGGTTCTGATGTAACATCGCCAACCTTGTCAAGTTTATATGCGGCTGTCTTAAAGTCTGAATCGATTGTTGTACTGTCTTTATCGAATGCTGCCATCTTACCACCATTGTTCTTTGTGGCAGAATCAGTTGAGTATTCTTTAGCTAAATCAGCAAACTTCTCACCGTTATTGAGTTTATCAATAACTTCTTGAGCAGTAGCCTTCTTCTTAACTAGGACTTGGGCAACTGTGATTTTTGGTTGATATGATTTCCATTCGCTTTGAAGTTTCTTGTTAGAAATCTTCTTGTTATCTTTCAAAGCAACTTTTGTAAGAAGGTTAGTACGGATATTCTTCTTAAATTGTTTTGCTGTCATACCATTTTGTTGAAGAATTGAACTGAATGAAGAACCGTATTGTGACTTGTACTTGTTATATTCTTTAGTAACTTTCTTGTCACTAACTTGTTTTCCATATTGTTCTTCAAGAGCCTTAGAGATGATCATTGTTTGAAGTGTTTGCTTACCAGAAGAAGAACTCTTCATTTCATCGTAATATTCTTGTTGAGTAATTCTTCCGCCCTTCATAGAAGCAACGGTCTTGTTACCGGAACATCCAGCAACAACGGTTATCATTAGAAGACCAGCAATTGCTAGGATCCACTTAGTAAATCGTTTATTCATCCTTTTACACATCCTTATTTAATATGTCTACAATTGAAGAGAATACCATAAAATAGCAGTTTAAGTCGGATAAATCAGGAAAAAATCATAAAAACTTCACAAATTATCTATTTATGCTATTCATATCTTCAAGATTACCTTGTAACTCAGAAATTGTCGACTGTAAACCCTCGATATCTGGTTGTATATCATTGGTGTAGTCTGAAAAATCTTTTTGAAGTCCTTTAACGACACCAGGGACCACTTTGACGCTGTCAGAAAGTTCCGTTAAAGAATCTTTGATTGCTGAAACTTTAACTAAAATTTTGTTGGCATCATCAGTTAACGTACCTTTTTGAAAGTAGTTTAGTGCTACACCGGAAATAGCTCCAATTACAAAGCCAGTAGTAAACTTCATAGACTAGTCCTCCAAGTTTTTCTTGATGGCATCAGCACGCTCTTGCATTTGTTCGTCAGAAGCGACACCGGTATTATCAGCCCATTTCATTGAAAAGCCATCTTTATCAGAATATCTAGGAACTAAGTGAATATGTGAGTGCATAACACTTTGATAGGCGATCTCACCATTATTTAGGCAGATGTTCATACCAATAATATCAGGATTTGATTCCTTAATGGCACGAGCAATCATAGGTACTTTCTTGAAGACACGTTGTGCAAGATCTTCGTCGTATTCAAAGATATTCTTAACGTGTTTCTTAGGTACGATCAAAGTATGACCCGGAGTAACTTGAGATATGTCAAAGAAAGCTTTGATATCGTCATCCTCATATATAGTAGTACTTGGAATTTCATTGTTGATTATTTTACAAAAGATACAATCATCCATAAAAAATCTCCTCTCAAAAAGTATATTTATACTAATGCTATCATAATTGATTGAAACTGTTTACACAATTCTGTGCAACTTAGTGAGATAAGTGTTCAGTGGCATAGTTTGCCTCGTCAGATGTAAATTTATCTCCATCTTTTGAAATAAGCTGTTCATAAATTTCTCGTTTTGACATAGATATATTACGATATGTTTCAGCAGTTGCTAAAGCGTTCGTGTTCCAATTGGCTTTGACATGATCAACGGCATATTGCGCCACTGAAGTAGAGAGGTTGTCGCCAGATTTTGCTGTTAATTGATCGTAAATTCCAGTTTTTGATATATTCATATCTTTTGCATAGATCTTGGCTCGTTTGAGAGCGTCTTTGTCGTTAGAGGTAGGATTTGAATCGTCAGCCGTTGTTGCAGTGTTATCTGAATTTTCTTCGTTTTCGTAATCAGTGCCGTAATTATCATTGGTGAAATTGACTTCGTGAAGTTCACTTTCGAGTAAACCCTTGATTTTTGCGGTGATAGTGAAGGTGGTGTACATAAGGTCCTTACTTGTTTTGCCGTCATCGACCAATTGAATCGACCATTTCTTATCGTTTCCGATTTTAATATTTTTAACTACTTTGTATTCTTTTTGATTATCTTCGATTTTAACCGTTGATCCTTTGGGTGCAGTACCAGAAACTTTTATTGATTTTGTCTGCTTATCAACGTACAGGTCGCCAAATCTGTCTTGTCCCTTAATAGTTAATTTGGTATGTGCACTGCTAGGGATGTTACCAACTTTTATTTTCTTGATATCAGATTTACCGTACTTATTCTTGGCACGGAGTTTGTAAGTTGTACCTGGTTCAAGATCTTTTAAAGTAAAGCGTCCACTGTGGTCGGATTTAACCTTTTTGTTATCAGTAAATCCATCATAATTACTGGCAGTGACTTTGGTATCTTTTGAAGTTTTACCACTGACTGCACCAGTTGTATTTTTACCAGTTATTTTAACATGATTAGTATCGACTGAAATTGTTGGTTTAGTATGAAAGCTAGCGATCCAAGCAATCATTATGATAACAACAATCACTGCTATTACCGCAGTTGAGATCAATATATTACGATTTTTTCTTTTTATTTTTTGAAGGCCTTCTTTAGAAAGCTTAGGTTCTGTTTTTTCCGGAGCTTGTTTTGATTTCGCAATAGTAAATTTTGGTTGTTCTTTGCCACAGTATGGACAGAAAACAACATATTCCTCGATTTCTTTTCCACAATGGACACAAAATCGTTTGTCTTTAGATTTCATAACTTCCCCCTGAAATGAATCTCACTTTATATTCAGCTTTTTTAGTCATCAGATATTGGACATTCATGCTTATAACAACATAAAGATAGCATTGCAGAAAAGGGCAAACAACAAATTGTTTCACGGATTCACAAAAATAGAAGTAATTTAGGAAATCTAGTTAATAACTTTCAATAATTTAAATTAATTAGCGCTTGGGTTATAATAAGTAGTAATAATAAGCACAGTTCGAAGTCAGGTCGGCTTAGAATTGTGCTTTTGTAATTAAAACAGGTATAGGTGGTTATCTATGACTCTAGAACTTAAAGAACTGACTGGTGGTTATGGTCAAGTATCAGTCTTAAAAAAAGAAACCTTTACAGTTGAAGATGGACAAGTCGTTGGACTAATTGGTTTAAACGGTGCTGGTAAGTCGACAACTATTAAACATATTATTGGTTTGCTTACTCCTCGTGGCGGTCAAATTTTGATCGACGGTTTGAGTTTGCAAGACAATGTCGAAGAGTATCGTAAGAAAATTGCTTACGTACCAGAGATGCCAATTCTTTATTCAGAACTTACATTGAAAGAACATATCAATTTGACGATCATGGCTTATGGTCTTGATCACGACAAAACTTGGGAAAAAGCCCATGAACTTTTAAAAACATTCCGTTTGGATAATAAACTAGATTGGTTCCCACAGAACTTTTCAAAAGGTATGAAGCAAAAAGTTATGATCGTCTGTGCCTTCATGACAGATGCACGCTTATTTATTATTGATGAACCATTCACTGGTTTGGACCCACTAGCGGTCAACGATTTATTGAATATTGTCGAAGAAAAGAAACAAAAGGGTTGTTCAATATTGATGTCTACTCACGTTTTAGCAACCGTTCAAGATCATGCCGACAAATTCATTCTATTAAATCATGGACAAGTTAGAGCTGACGGAACACTTGATGAGTTAAAGGAGAAGTTTGACATGCAGAATGGTAACTTAGACGATATCTACATTAAAATGTCAAACGAAGATCAATAATGACAGATTTATGGAAAGAACGATTAAGAAGACATCAACTTAATCAATTCAAATATCTGCGATTGATCTTTAATGATAACTTTGTCCTAGCATTTATCGTTTTGATTGGTGCTTTGGGATTTTGGTATTCCAATTTTCTAGATACTATCAGTCAAGTGAATGTATTTGGTAAGCCAGTAGTGATCATTTTATTCTGGTTCATTGCACAATCGGGAAGTGTGGCAACTTTATTAGAGGAGCCTGATAGTACTTTCTTGTTGGTCAAAGAAAAGGATTTCTATGACTATTTCAAGGCTGCTAGAAATTACAGCAGCATGTTGCCAGTGGTAGCAGTAGCTTTAGTTGGATTTTTAATGTCACCATTTGCTTTTAAGGCAGCTGGCTTGTCAGTCCTATCAATTATTATGTTGACAATAGGTGTGGTCATTTATAAATTTGCCATGCTTAATTTTGAAATTTTTGGTATCTATGGTAAAGAGAATTTCAAAGGTCTATCAATCAAAATTTGGGTAAATTTAGCTTTAGTCGTGTTGTTGATTTTGTCATCCTATCTAAGCAGCTTTATCTTGATCGTTGTTGCAGCAATTTTGTTAGGATATGCAGTTTCAAGAAGTCAGTCGATCTGTGAGTCGGGCCAACTTCAATGGCAGAGTGCGATTGCCAAAGAGAATCAGAGAATGTTTAGAATTAAGCGTTTCTACAATTTATTTACAGATGTTCCCGGAGTTAATAGTAAGATCAGACGTCGTAAATGGTTGGATTTCTTGTTCAAGGGTATCAAAGAGGAACAGGGGAATACTTATCTATATCTATTTGCACGTGGATTCGTCAGAAATAACGAATACATTGGTTTATTTATGAGATTAACGATCATTCAAGCGATTATGTTATGCTTGATCGATAACTTTTATATCTCTTTAATAGTAGAAATGTTGTTTATATATTTAGTTGGATTCCAATTAAAGCCTTACTTTAAAGAAACAATGCAGAATTTAATGCAAAGAATTTATCCGGTCAAACAGTCGGATAAGATCAAAGATTTTACCAAATTAAGTATGTTTGTCTTGTTCGTTCAATGGGTAGTCAGCGCATTTGCCATCTTATATAAATTTGGTTTCAGCGTAAATGGCTTGATAATTGTGGCAGCAGGATTAGCTGTATTAGTCTTTGTAGGATATTTCTATATCCCTAGACAACTTAAAAAAATATTTTAATAGTGGAGTGTATTTAGATTTATGAGATTACGAAACAAACCTTGGGCTAAGGATATGATCAATGACAATTTGGACTTGATTTCGATCCAACCAGAAAACATGCAAGGCAAATGGCAGGCTAGATTTGAAAAAAAGCAACCTCTATATCTTGAACTAGGTTCAGGAAAGGGTGCTTTTATCACAGAACTTGCTAGAAGAAACCCGCAAAACAACTATATTGCGATGGAAGTTCAAGAAGGTGCTATTGCGCTTATTTTGAAGAAACAAGTTGAGAACAAATTGCCTAACTTACAATTGTTGCTCGCTAATGGCTCAAATTTATCAGATTTATTTGCTGAAGGAGAAGTGACAGGATTATATCTAAACTTTTCCGATCCATGGCCAAAGACGCGCCATGTTAAGAGAAGATTGACTTATAAATCATTCTTGGAACAATATAAATTTGTCCTTCAAGATGACGGTAAGATTGAATTCAAGACTGATAATCAAGGCCTATTTGAATACTCACTTGTCAGCATGAATAACTTTGGTATGAAGTTTGAGGAATTATCTTTAGACTTACACAACGATGAAAAGCTAAATGAGGATAATATTCAAACTGAATATGAAGAAAAGTTCTCAAAAAAAGGCTTCAGGATAAATTACCTGAAAGCCTCGTTTTAAAATAAGTATGTAGGGTGCAATTTATTGTACCTTTTTAATGTTTAGTAATTCACCAGATACTGCATCGGCAATGAAATGGTATTGAGCAACATCGAATTCGTCCATAGTTGTTACGCCACCAACGATTCCCCATGAGGATTGGCCGTTAATATCGACACGTTGGTAGAATGGTTCAACCCATGAACCAATTACTTTGCTGTCTTCGCCAAGAACTGATTTAACTTTATCAATAATTTTTGCACTATCTAAATGATGTTTTACTAAAACAGTAGTAGCGGCGCTAGCTACAAGCACAGCACCACAAGCAATTAAAGAACCGAAACCTTTTTTACTCATTTGAATCACTCCTTGATGTTTGATTAACCATATATTAACACTATTATATATTATTCTACTAGCCAAGGACATTTAATTGACCGATTTAAAAATAAAAAGTATCTTAATTACAAGAGGTGAATGATATGAAAGAATTTGAGGATTATGGAACAAAAGATTGGCACGAAGTAACTAAAGAAGGAAAGTATATTTTATTCTTCCACGCTGACTGGTGCCCAGACTGCAAATTTATTGAGCCTAAGCTTCCTGAACTTGAATCAGAGTATTCAGATTTCACTTGGGTAAGTTTTAACCGCGATAATAATATGGATATTGCTAGAGAATTGGATATTATGGGAATTCCTAGCTTTGTTATTATTGAAAATGGCCAGGAAATTGGTAGACTAGTAAATAAAGATCGTAAAACTAAACAAGAAGTTGAGACCTTTATTAATTCAGTAGTAAATAAATAATAATTGAGTGAGGAAATAATGTTATTAAGCTTTTATAACCCTGATGTCCTAGGTGACATTTTGATCGTGGAACTAGCAGATGACGCTGGAATTACACAATCAAGCGCAAATAAGAATGACGTAGTGAGAATTTTTAATGATGAAACTAATGAAGCCATTGGTTTCAATTTTTTTGGTCTAGGTGAGAAGCTTAATTTGACTGAAAAAGGTCAGGTATTTTTAAATTCTGATCAAGTAGCAATTTTAAATGATGCTATCGCAAAGGCAGGTTTCAGTGATGAATTGGTTGCTGACGAAAGCCCTAAATTTGTGATCGGTCACGTTGAAGAAATGAAAGAACATCCTGATTCTGATCATTTACACATCACCCAAACCGATGTAGGACTCGAGAAGCCCGTACAAATCGTTTGTGGCGCTCCAAACATCGATCAAGGTCAATTAGTAGTAGTTGCCTTGCCAGGGGCTGTAATGCCAACTGGGACAGAAATTTGGCCAGGTCAATTGCGTGGAGTCGATAGTTATGGAATGATTTGTTCAGCTAAAGAACTAGGTATTCCTAATGCTCCACAAAAAAGAGGTATTTTAGTATTAGATTCAGGTAATGCTGGAGAAGCATTCGATTTTGATAAAGCAGCAAAAATGTTCGATTAGGAGTTATTTTATGGAAAATACAGTCTATCATTTCGTTGGTATTAAAGGTACAGGAATGAGTGCTTTAGCACTTATTTTGAAAGATTTAGGATATACAGTTCAAGGTTCAGATATTGATAAATATACATTTACTCAAAGAGGACTAGAACAAGCAGGAATCAAGATTTTGCCTTTTGATGAAAAGAATATTCATGAAGGTTTAACAATCGTTAAAGGTAACGCTTTTGATGATGATCAAGTCGAGATCAAGAAAGCTAACGACATGCATTTGCCTGTTGTTACATACCCACAAATGGTTGGTAAATTGGTTTCAGATTACACATCGATCGGTATTGCTGGATCACATGGTAAAACAAGTACAACCGGTTTACTAGCACACACACTAAGCGGTATTGCTAAGACATCATATTTGATTGGCGATGGTTCTGGTAAGGGTGTTAAGGATGCTAAATTCTTTGTCTTTGAAGCCGATGAATATCGTCGTCACTTCTTGGATTACTCACCAGATTATTTGATCATTACCAATATCGATTTTGATCACCCAGATTACTTCTTTGGTGGTATCAACGACGTTGTTGATGCCTTTGAGTCTGAGTCACGTAAGACTAAGAAGGGTATCTTCATCTGGGGTGAGGACGAACATGCTAAGTCTATCAAAGCTGACGTTCCTATCTATTATTATGGATTGAGCGAATCAGATGACATCCGTGCTACAAACATCAATAGAACTGTTAAAGGTTCTTCATTCGATGTTTCTATCAAGGGTGAAAATATCGGTAACTTTGAAATCCCATTGTATGGTGAACACAATGTTCTCAATTCGCTAGCCGTTATCGGTGTAGGTCATATGGAACATCTTGACCATGAATTGATCAACAAAGAATTACAAACATTCAGTGGTGTTAAGAGACGTTTCAGCGAAAAGAAAGTCGCTGATATGGTTATTATCGATGACTACGCTCACCACCCACAGGAAATCAAAGCAACAATTGATGCTGCTAGACAAAAGTATCCTGAACGCGAAGTAGTAGCTGTTTTCCAACCACATACTTACACAAGAACTCTAGCTTTAATGGATGATTTTGCTAAATCATTGGATCTTGCTGACGATGTTTACTTAACAAATATCTTTGGATCAATTCGTGAGAAGCACGGAGATATTACAAGTAAAGACCTTGGCGATAAGATTCATAAAGGTGGAAAAGTCCTTGAACTAGAAGATATGTCACCATTATTGGATTACCATAATGCTGTTATTATCTTCATGGGTGCTGGGGATGTTCAAAAGTATGAAACTGCTTATGAACAAGTCTTGAGTAACTTGAATCCTAATCAACAATAAAATTAAAAGAAGGGCGTATCGAATAATTTTCGATACTCCCTTCTTGTATGCCAGATAAAAATAAGCTAAATCCCATAAAGGAATTTAGCTTATTTTTTAATCATTAGTTATTAACGTCAACATCTACAGCTTTAACAAATTCATTTGTTGAAACACGATAATATTGTTCGCCATTGATAGTTGTAATACTGTCTGTCTTCCAGCTGCTGTTAGCACTAAGTGATCTATTTGTAACGAGATCACCTTTAGCTGTATAAAGACTAGCAGTTGTTTTGGCGTGAGTCGTAACGACCATGTTTACTGGTGTGTAAACATAAACGTCGCTCTCGTCGACAAATTCGTTAGTTGAAACACGGAAGTGTTTTGTACCATTGATTACATATGTTTGGTGATCTGCGATCCAGCTACTATTCGGAGCAAGTGATCTAGTTTTGATCAAATCACTTTCAGCCTTATATAGTTCTTTAGCAGAATCACTGTAAGCTCTGACATATACATTTGGTGCAGTATATGGATAAGCTTGACTCATCAAAGCCCATTCGTTAGTTGAAACACGATAGTAGCCAACACCGTCAATTGTGATGACAGCGTCACTTTGCCAATCAGTTGCAGTAGCTAATGAACGAGTCGTTGACTTCGTCATCTTACCATCAGCACCTAGTTGATAAAGTGCGACAGCAGGCTTGTCAGCATATGTTGAAATAGTTTGATTCTTATATTCAATATCGCCATTTTCAGGTGTATCAGTATTGCCTGAACTTGTTGGGATTGGTGTGTATGTTAACTTGTCAGTGTCAGTAACAGTCTTGTTAGGATCGTTTGCGTAAGTGATAGTTGGAACACCACCAATTGTGTAAGTAACGATAACTGAAGGTGAAGTGTATCCATTTACAGGATCAGCTGTATAAGTTTGCTCTTTGTCACCATAGTTACCTGCAGGGACATTGATAACTTGTGTACTACCATCCGGCTTTGTAAATGTGATAGTAGTTGCTTTGTTTGGAGTACCTATGTATTTAGCATTACTTATAGGTTCTTTAGTATTGGTATTTGAGAATGTAAATGTGTTGTTAGGACCATATGTAACGGTGATTTTTGGTGTAGTATAACCATCTTCGTTAGGAAGATTTACTTCTTGAGTGTCACCAACTTTACCACCAGTGATGTGGATAGGTTGATCGATTGATTGTTGTCCGACTGTAGATGGGATTGTAATGTCTGTAGGGCCGATCGTGTCACCGGTATAAACAAGATCCTTATCAGGAACGAACTTACCAGAAGGATCGATAGTACCATAAACAGTATCTAAATTAGTTGTATAACCAGTTTCAGTCTTTGGAGCAAAGGATATATGATCACCAACTTTGGCACCAGCAGGTAAAGGAGTTGAAACAGTATCACCATTGGCTAAAGTAACATCATAAGATTTATCGGTTGCGTCATTACCAGTATAAACAAGATCCTTATCAGGAACGAACTTACCAGAAGGATCGATAGTACCATAAACAGTATCTAAATTAGTTGTATAACCAGTTTCAGTCTTTGGGGCAAAGGATAGATGGTCACCAACTTTGGCACCAGCAGGTAAAGGAGTTGAAACAGTATCACCATTGGCTAAAGTAACATCATAGGATTTATCGGTTGCGTCATTACCAGTATAAACAAGATCCTTATCAGGAACGAACTTACCAGAAGTATCAATAGTACCAGTAATATTATCTATATTAGGTTTATAGCCAGTTTCGGTCTTTGGGGCAAAGGATAGATGGTCACCAACTTTAGCACCAGCAGGCAAAGGAGTTGAAACAGTATCACCATTGGCTAAAGTAACATCATAGGATTTATCGGTTGCGTCATTACCAACTAAAGCAACTGTAGTACCAGCATCAACAGTAACTGGTGTATCCGGATTATTTGTAAATGTTACGCCAACTGTTGTTCCATCAGCAATATGGTATCCGGCGGGTAATTGACTAGCAATTTCACTCTTAATTGGATCAGTTGTTATATCAATATTTCCAGTATCACCAACATGATATCCGTCAGCAGGAACGGTAAATGTGATTGAAGAACCGTCACTTGTTGTAGCTGTTACTTTACCACTAGTTGCAGGAAGTGCTTCATATGTTACATCTGCACCATCTGATGCTGTGGCTGTTGCCATTGTTTGCCCAAATGTAAAACTAGCAGAGGTAGCAGTTGATGTTCTTGTGTAAGTATTGCCATTTGCAAATTTATATGTACCAGGTATATCAATAGTACCTGGATCGCCAACAGTACCTTTAATATCTTGTACAATATCACCGTGGTTAGTTTTGATAGTAACGTGGTTAGTTACGTCTGAACCGGCTGCTAGGGCACTCCCTTTTGAATCGAATGTAAGTACGTTATTATTTGAATCCCATGCTATTCCATTAAATAAAGCTCCAAGACCATTAGAAACTCCAGATGCAGGATTAGTTTGGGGAACACCATAAAATGATTTAGTAGTATTAGAATTATCACTTTGCCAAATTGGTCCATTACTTGAAGTTAACATCGTTTTAGGGTTGAAATATAGACTTGAACTTAAAGAAATGGAATCGAGATTAGTTCCATCAAACATACCTTCACCTAATGAAGAATCTCCTGTTTTGGGCCATTCAGAAGAAGGTCTGTTGTTTGTCCATTTCCAACCGTATAAATTTATTGTATTTAATGAAGCGTCATTTTTAAACATAGCTCTGAGATCTGTAGCATTATTTGCAATCCAATTGTTAGTGGCCGAGGTCGGTTTTCCTCCTACGTCTGGTCCAGCTATTTCTGATAAATTCTCACAATTTGCAAATGCATAACTTCCATCGATTATTTTCGTAAATGCACCCAATGGAAATGAAATTTTTGTAAGTTTATGATCATTCTCAAACATATGACTAAGGTTTGTAACCATAGTGAAAAGGTTCTGTGAAAGATCCAAATTTAGTAAGCTAGTATCATTTGCGAACATTCCTTCAGTACTATCAACATTACTAGTGTCCATTTTACTTATATCGACACTATTTAATAAAGGCATGCTAGCAAACATATGTGATGAATCTTTAGGCGCAGTTATTGCATTTTTAACAACAACTGCAGTAATTGTGCTAGCATTTCCACCCCAGTCAGGATAGTCTTTTGTGGTTTCATCTAGTTGACCATTGATAGTTAAAGTAGTTCCATCCGTAGTCCAGCCAGTACCGCTCATTGTTTTAGTTGCCGTAGCAACGGGAGCGCCTTCAACAGAAAATGCTTGTGCAGTAGGTTGTTCTGATTGTGCTGTTTCACCAGTTGAACCATCGCCTGTACCGTCAGATGCTGGTTGTGGATCTGTTGAACCAGCACCATTACTTGGTGCGGGAGTATTGTCTCCAGTTGTAGAACCTGAACCAGTTCCAGTTGAACCTGACTCTGATCCACCATTAGCGGCTGGTTGTTGTGCTTGTGTTCCAGTTGCACCAGCACCTGTACTACCATCTTTGGTTCCATCACCAGTATCACCAGTTGATGATGTCCCTGAACCATCTGTAGCACCTGCGGCAGATCCTGAACCTGCAGCGTCAGTTAATCCGTCCGTCGGTGTTGGCGATTCGGCGGCGGCTTGTGATAATGCTGTTTGGATTGTATCAGTAGTTGCGGCTTTGGCTACATATGTTGGTGTACCCAACAAAAATAGACCTCCTGCTAATGAAAGGCTGCTGACAACGACCCAATTTTTCTTTGATTTAACTAATTTTTTCTTCATGACTGAATTTGAGTCACGTTTTAATTGTTGAAATCTCATATTTATTTCCCTCTATCCTTGATAATGACAATTTATGAATAGTCTTTATGACATACCTAAATTATAATATTCATTTATTGCTATATAATTCAGTTATTGTAAGAGATGTTTTCCTAAAATGAGTATTTTTATGAAAATAGCATGTTTTATATTTAATTTTTTTTATAAAATGAGAACTATTATATATGATAGTGGAATCAGGATTTAGCCGCAGCTAAGACGGCTCTAAATAATAGGAAGAAACTTTTAAAATTGTCGCTGGTTTGATATTTAATAACAATATTTTTATTAAATGAATCCAAATTAAAAAGGAGTGTCTTAAACCTGAAAATAGGTTTAGGATACTCCTAATTTTTTAAATCAATTTCAAGAAAACAGAAGCAATAATAACGGAAGCCATTGAAACCGTCGCAAATCCACCGACTAGCATTTTTGGCAACATGTTTTGAGTGAGATATTCTTCTTCCTCCTCGTTATCAGCAATCGTACGGCATACTTCAGTTGTTAGAATAAAGTCAGCTGGAAAGCCGAATAGGGCAGTCAATGAAAAGGCAAAGGCCATCTGTTTGCTCATACCGAATGGTTTTGCTAAAACGTAAGAAGCGATGAACATTCCTAAGATTCCTAAAGCAATCAAAACTAGGATTTGTACAAGGATTCCACCGATAATATCAGGTGTTGTCAGGCTTAATTGTGAAAAGACATAAGCCATTAAACCGTAGATCAACCAGTTGAAGACTCCAGCACGTGTTAAAGCGTTATCTTCAAGCAATCCAACTTGATGTGCAATAACACCTAAGATCAAACAGATAACGTTGGCGTTAATGACGCCGTGCATTAATCCGGCTAACCAGTTACCTAATAAGGCAATCAGGGCTACACGCACGATAATGAAAACTGGTGACTGAAATTGTTCTGGCAAGTGTAAGATATGTTTTTGTGTGTCTAATGAATCTGCCATACCAGTTATTTTAGGAGCGTTGGGATCGATATGTCCTTTGCCGCTCTTCAATTCTTCCTTTAATCTGCGTCCTTCTTTTCTCAAGAGGATGGCAGTCATTGGGTAACCAATGAAAGAATGCAAAATAAACATTGAAACTGGTAAAGCCACAAGTGTTGTAGCACCGGCGGCTTTTAATCCGTCAGTCATCAAAAGTGTTGCGACCATACCACCAGTTAGTGGAGGAATGGCAGCGACAACTGTGTGCCAATCGAAGATCAATGTACCGACTGTTAATGTAAGGACTAGAGTCCCCAATACTCCTAATAGTGCGATACAAACAGCTTTCCATTGATTAACAAGTTCCTTTAAACTCATCAAGGTACCAAGATGTACCAATAATAGTGAAACGCCCATGCCAGTGAAGGCAGTGTTAAATGATGCTTTGGCAACAATATCCTTAGGGATGATCGTCCAAAATCCGATAGCGAAAAGAACCGCCGTGATAAAAATAGATGGTATAAATGCTTTGGTAGCTGCGGAAACCCAGTCACCTATCAGCATGAATACCATTACAATAGTGAATGCAATTAAGTATTCCATAAAAATAGATCCCCCTTGAATATTAAATAAAGATTAGGTTTAAAGTTAGACTTTTCTAATCTTTATGTCAATGGAGAATTGTATTTAATTAAGGGTTTTTAACATGTAATCGATTACTTTTACTAATGTAAATATCATGTAATATAGATATTTTAATTTAGCGTTGACTTTAATTAGAAAGACTCTTAGAATTTTAACTACATTTTAAATATTGATAGGGAGAGAGTTTAATGACAACATTCACTAATTTAAATTTATTTAACGGAAACGATAATAAGATAGTTGAAAATAGTTACTTAACTGTAGATGAAAAGGGGAAGATCACTGCAGTAGGTACAGGTAAGCCAGATTCTAGTGATGAGGTTGTCGATCTTCACGGTAAATATGTTATGCCAGGACTAATCAACGCACATACTCATTTGATGATGGTTCCTGATGACAGTGATAAGCTCGAATACTTATCAGAAACTGAAGTCACATTCTTAGCTTTAAAACATTTGGATACCTTATTACATGCTGGTGTTACTTATATCAGAGATTGTGGCTGTGCTTTCAATACTGATATCAAGTTAGCTAATTTACAAGCCGAAGGCAGTTTAAAAGGAACAGAAATTTTACCCTCTGGTCGTCCAATGACTATGACAGGTGGACATGGTGATTTTAAAGAAGGACTAGACGGTGAAACTACTATGGGTCATTTGATAGACTCACCAGATGCCATGAGAAAAGCCGTTCGTCAAAACTTCAAACTTGGTGCCAAAAATATTAAAGTTATGGCAACTGGTGGTGTTATGTCTTCAACCGATCAAGTTGACGATACTGAATTGACTGAAGGAGAAATGGCAGTTGCTGTTCAAGAAGCGCACACAAAACACATGACTGTTGCATCTCACGCCCAGGGTAATCGTGGTATTCAATTGTCACTTGATGCCGGTGTTGATTCGATCGAACATGGTATCTATGTTGACGAAAAGCAAGCTGATTTTATGAAGGAACACAATATTTATTTAGTACCAACACTAAATGCCTGTGCCGGAATTGATAAGTATGGTGTTGGTAAGATCCCTGATTACATGATTAAGAAGAATGATATTGTTAAATACGATTTCTTCAAGAACATTGGTATGGCACTTAAAAAAGGTGTTAAAGTTGTTGTCGGAACAGATGCCGGAACACCATTTAACAGCTTTGAAACAGGTACAACTGATGAATTAGCTTTATTAACAAGTGTTGGCGCAACTCCTTATCAAGCACTGCTTGGTACAACTAAGTACGCTGCTGAACTATTGAGGATCACTGATGAATACGGAAGTCTTGAAACTGGTAAGTTTGCTGACTTCTTAGTATTGGATAATAATCCATTAGAGAGTGTAGAAGCGGTTGCTCAGACTGACAAAACTATCTATAAGAAGGGTGAACTTGTTAAATAGGTAGTTGTTGTTGTTTGCCAGAAAGATCAAGTAACTCCGCCTGTTGTGGGACCGACTTCGGCCAAGGTCCGAAGTCTCGCTTTTGAACTTTGCACAGACCGCAAATTTCAAAAGTCGTCCTGTTCACAACTGGCTCCGTTACTTGATCTTTCTGGCTTGGTTGTTCAGTTATGATATTTATAGTTAAAGCATGATCTCGTTTTTGTGGGATTATGCTTTTTGTATTTATATTAGATTATATTGAGACGGAGGACGAGAGGTGAGTGGTCAGCAGTCAAAATGTTGTAGAACGGTGGTCTTCCGTTCGTACAACATGGGCGATTTCGAGATTTGCGATAAGCAAAGCTCAAAATCGAGTCCTCAGACCAAGGCTGAGGACGTCCCGACAGCAGACCATCCACCTCTCGACCGTAGTAGTTTGCAATGAAACAACAATTCACGTAACATACAAATCATCATATTATAGAAATTAGGTGAATACTGTGGACATTAATAGAATCATGGTTTGTGTCCCAGCAAACGATTCAGGACGTTTTTCTGCAAAGTAACTATTTAGGAGAGAAAAATGAAGAACGTCCAAAAAAGAGTACCATCATTATTATTAATTATTGTTTTAGTAGGATTCCCACAAATAAGTGAATCCATTTTTACCCCTGTGTTGCCACAAATCAGTACACATATGTTGGTTGACGCATCTAAAACACAATTGACAATGAGCAGTTATTTTTTTGCTTTTGCAATTGGAGTATTTTTCTGGGGAAGATTGTCCGACAAGGTTGGTCGTAGAAAGGCCATGTTGTGGGGGATAATCGTTTACTTATTGGGAAACATTGGCTTGTTTATCAGCCCAAATTTTCAAATGTTATTAGGATCACGGTTCATTCAGGCATTTGGTGCTAGCGTGGGATCAGTTGTTACACAGACAATCATGCGTGAGAGTTTTGAAGGAATTGAAGGCGCAAAAGTATTTTCGAAAGTTGGTGCGGCAATGTCATTGTCACCAGCTTTAGGACCTTTGATCGGCGGTATCGTTCAAGAATACTTAGGCTATCGAAATGTTTTTAGTACCTTGATAGTAATGTCAGCTTTAGTTTTGCTGTACAGTTTTTATAGATTGCCAGAAACACAAAATACAACTGAAATTGAATCAAGCTCATTGATACAAGTTTCAAAACGTTTAGTAACTGATTCCAGAGTCTGGTCATATGGAATTTTGATCGGTGGAATCAATGGAATATTATTCGGATACTATTCTGAAGCACCGTTTATTTTTATGAATCATTTCGGATTTAGCTCAGTTCAGTACGGCAGTTTGGGAATAGTATTAGCTTTAGCAAGTTTACTAGGGGCGATATTGGTCAATTATTTAGTTAATTATTTTAAATCCGAATTGATCTTAATATCAGGATTGTTAGTCAGTGTTATTTCTAGTGGATTATTGATTTTGCCGCTAAAATTTGATCAGTCGTTTATTATGATCGTCGGAATTTTTTTAGTATTTCTAGGATTGAACACTACATTGCCAATTGCTTTAAATTTGGCGTTAAAAGGTTATGAGGATGTTATCGGCAGTGCGAGTGGAATTTTTAGTTTGAGTTATTATTTGATAGTCAGTCTATTAACGTATCTAGTTAGTCTTATGCATGACGGTACGATAAATGCTTTGCCAGAGTTTATGTTTATTATTTGTTTGGTTATGGTAGTTAGTTGCATTAATTTGAGTGTTAAGGCTGTTTTCGCCGAAAAGATCAAGTAACTTCGCCTGTTGTGGGTCCGTTACTTGAACTTTCTAGCTAGATCGTTTAGTTATGATATTTATAGTCAAAGCATGATCTCATTTTTGTGGGATTATGCTTTTTGTGTATTTATATTAGATTATATTGAGACGGAGGACGGCCCGACAGCAGACCATCCACCTCTCGACCGTAGTCGGCCAGTTCTTTGTTTTTCAATAAGACCAATACTTTGTTAAAATAGATATGATTAATTTCGTTTTCAATGGGAGAAAATATGACGGAAAAGAAAAAATTACTTTTAATTGATGGGAACAGTGTTTCTTTTAGAGCATTTTTTGCCATGCATAATGTTTTAGATAAATTTGTTTCAGGTGACGGTATTCATACAAATGCTGTGTACGCCTTTAACAATATGTTGGAAATTATTTTAAAAGACGAGAAACCAACACATGCTTTAGTTGCTTTTGATGCTGGAAAAACAACTTTTAGAACGGAGATGTTTTCCGACTATAAAGGTACACGTGCCAAAACTCCACCAGAATTAATGGAACAATTGCCAATAATTCAGGAGTTATTGAATCTCAGAGGGATCAAGACTTACGACTTGAAGAATTATGAAGCTGATGACATTATCGGAACAATGTCAAAAAAGGCCGAAGAGGATAACATGGATGTCACTGTCATTACAGGTGATCGTGATTTAACTCAATTAACAACTGATAAAGTTACTGTCAAAGTTAACGTCAAGGGTGTTACAGAAACAGAAGCCTATACACCAGAGCATGTCAAAGAAAAACTCGGAATAACTCCGTCACAGATCATTGATATGAAGGGATTGATGGGTGATAATTCTGACCATTACCCTGGAGTTGAAAAAGTCGGCGAAAAGACTGCTATTAAGCTATTAACTGAATATGACAGTATGGAAAATCTCTATGAACATGTCGATGAGATGAAAAAGAGTAAGCTAAAGGAACATTTGATCAACGATAAGGATCAAGCTTTTTTGAGTAAGAAACTTGCTACGATCAATTGCGAAGCTCCGGTTGAACTTGAGTTAGGAAAACTGGAATATCAAGGCGACAATCAAGAACAATTAATCAAGTTTTATCAAAGACTTGGTTTCAATTCATTTTTAGAGAAGATGAATGTTGAACCAGAAGAAACTAAAGAAGCTATGGCTGAAATCAAGTATTCAGAATTGAATGCCGATGCTGCTAAGAATATTTTGAACAGTACTGCACCACAAACATTGATCGTCGAGAGTTTTGGCGGCAATTATCATGTTGATCCGATCATTGGTTTAGCGGTCAAAAGTGATGATAATTACTATGCTACATCTGACGTTTCTATCTTAGAAAATGAAGATTTGAAGCAGTGGATCGAAGATGAAACAAAAGAGAAATATACCTTCGATAATAAGAAGACAATTGCCTTATTACACCGTTATGGCTGTGATTTGAAAGGTGTAAGTTTTGATTTGTTATTGGTTTCTTACCTATTAGATACGAATGATAATAAGTCAGATCTCGGTATCGTTGCACAAAACTATGGTTACAATCTTCCAATGGAAGAAGAGTTTTATGGTAAAGGTGTTAAAAAAGCCGTGCCAGAAGACGATCAAGTTTTGATGAACTTTATTGCCCAAAAAGCTCAAATTATCGCGACATTAAGAGATAAAATGTTATCAGAATTAAAAGATAATGATCAAGATAGTCTATATGATGAAATTGAATTACCATTGTCAAACGTTTTAGCTGAAATGGAAATCAAGGGTGTTAAAGTAGACGCATCGAGATTAAAAGAAATGGAAAATACTTTTGCGACAAGATTAACTGAAATTGAGCAAAAGATTTATAAAGAAGCTGGACAAGAATTTAATATCAATTCACCTAAACAACTGGGTGTAGTGTTGTTTGAAGATTTGAAGTTGCCAGTTATCAAGAAGACCAAGACGGGTTATTCTACATCAGTCGATGTACTTGAAAAATTAAAAGATAAGTCTCCAGTCGTTCAGATGGTTTTGGATTATCGTCAAATATCCAAAATTCAATCTACTTATGTAGTAGGATTACAGAAATTCATTCAACCAGATAATAAAATTCATACAATTTATTTGCAGACATTAACTCAAACGGGTAGATTATCTTCAATTGAGCCTAACTTGCAAAACATTCCGATTAGAATTGATGAAGGTCGCCAGATCAGACGTGCTTTTGTCCCTCAACATCCAGATTGGGAAATGTTCTCTGCCGATTATTCACAAGTTGAGTTGCGTGTGTTGGCCCATATTTCTGGGGACGAACATATGCAGGAGGCATTTAAGGAAGATTATGATATCCATGCTCACACTGCCATGAGAATATTTGGCCTCGACAGCACTGACGAAGTTACACCAGATATGCGTCGACAAGCTAAGGCTACAAACTTTGGTATCGTCTATGGTATCAGTGATTATGGTCTCTCCCAGAATATTGGTATAACTAGAAAACAAGCAGCTGCTTTTATTGATTCATATTTTGAACAGTATCCTGGCGTTAAGAAATATATGGACGATATTGTTAAATATGCCCGTGAGAACGGTTATGTTGAAACAATCATGCATCGTCGTCGTTATTTACCAGATATTCATTCAAAGAATTTCAATGTTAGAAACTTTGCACAAAGAACTGCTATGAATACTCCGATCCAAGGTAGTGCGGCTGATATTATTAAAGTTGCTATGATCAATATGCAAAAGATGCTTGATAAAGAACAACTGCAAGCTAACTTATTGCTACAAGTACATGATGAAATGATTTTTGAAGCACCAAAATCTGAAATACCAATTCTTGAAAAATTAGTTCCAAGTGTTATGGATTCAGCTGTTAAACTGGATGTACCTTTGAAGGTCGAATCAGCCCATGGTAAGACTTGGTATGAAGCAAAATAATTATATAAAATTCAAAGTAGGTGAAGTTAATGCCTGAAATGCCAGAAGTAGAGACAGTCAGACGTGGACTAATTAAACAAGTTCAAGGTCGTAAGATTACCAATGTCGAGATACGTTATCAAAATTTGATCACTGGGGATGTCGAGCAATTTATTGATATGGTTACCGGTGCAACAATTACTGACATAGGTCGTCGAGCAAAATTTTTATTGATTCATTTGGATAATGGTTATACAATTATTAGTCATCTCCGAATGGAAGGTAAGTATCGTGTATCCAGTGATCCTGCTATGATCGACAAGCACTCACATGCAATTTTTAGTTTAGATGATGGGGAAAAACTTATTTATAATGACGTTCGTAAATTTGGTCGCATGCAACTTTGGCGTACTCGTGATTTAGCTGTTAATAAGTCGATTCAAAAGCTCGGTCCAGAACCGTTATCTGATGAATTTACTTTTGAAAATGTAAAACCTCGGATCATGCGCCATCGAAAAGATATCAAGACGGTATTATTGGATCAGTCGGTGATGAGTGGTCTTGGTAATATCTACGTTGATGAAGTTCTTTGGAATGCTAAAATACATCCGGAAACACCGGCTAATCATTTGAATGATGAAGAGATCAACAATGTCATTAAATATTCTAATATGGAAATGAAAATGGGTATTGAAGCTGGTGGATCAACTGTACGTTCATACTTGGACTCCACTGGTCATGCAGGACATATGCAAGACTTTTTGCATGCTTATGGCAAAGAAGGTACGCCGTGCGATCGTTGCGGTACTGAAATTGAAAAAATCAAGGTTGGTGGACGTGGAACACACTTCTGTCCTAAATGTCAGGTGATCAAATGAGCAAGATCTATGGCTTAACAGGTGGAATCGCCTCTGGGAAAACAACTGTTTTGGATGTTTTTGCTGAGAATGGTTGTCGAATCTATAATGCTGACGAAATTGCCCGTGAAGTAGTTAAAATTGGAACTCCAGGATTAGACCAGATCGTGGCTAGTTTTGGGGATGATATTTTAATGTCCGATGGTACTTTGAATCGTAAAAACTTGAGCCAAATAGTTTTTAGTGACAAAAAGGAATTGAAAAAATTAACCGATATAACAGCACCTTTGATCAGAAAACGAATTTTGCAAATCGTTGAAGAGGTGCATGCATTAAATGATGGTTTGATTTATATTTTTGAGATTCCACTATTGTTTGAAACTAACTATCAGCCCTATTTTGACGCTGTTATCAGTATTTTTGTTCAGCCGGAAATTCAATTGTCTCGTTTGATGAAACGGAATAATATAGATGAACAAACAGCTAAAAATCAGATTGATTCACAAATGCCAATGGAAGAAAAAAAGAAATTAGCAGATTTTGTGATCGATAATTCAGGTGATTTAGCTGAATTGAAGAGTGAAATAAAAACGTTATTAAAAAATCTATAATTAAGAAAAGAGGTCTGTCTTATGATCTGTCCACATTGTCATCATGATTCATCAAAGGTTGTCGACAGTCGACCAAGTGATGAAGGACGTGCGATTCGCAGAAGACGTGAATGCGAGTATTGCGGTACTCGTTTTACTACTTTTGAAAGAATCGAAAAAGCTCCTTTATTAGTAATTAAAAAGAATGGTAATCGTGAGGAATTCAGTCGAGAAAAATTGCTTCGCGGGTTAGTTCGTGCTGCTGAGAAACGACCAGTTACAATGGACCAAATGAATGAGATCGTTGATAAAGTTGAAAACCAAATTAGAGCAACAGGTGAAAATGAAGTACGTTCGCAAGTAATAGGTGAGCATGTCATGAAGATATTGGCCGATGTTGATGACGTTACTTATATTCGCTTTGCCAGTGTTTATCGAGAATTTAAAGATATGAATAACTTCATGAAAGAAGTACAAGAAATGATGGCTAACGACGGCCAAAATAAACGTGATTAAGGATGGATAGTTTGGATAGAGAAAATAATTCTGATATAGAAATCAATCCTTTAACTGGTTATTGGTGTCTACCACATGGACAGATCAATGACTATGACCGTCATATTTTGACGGATCTTTATTTGCCTCTTTTGGGTACGACTGCTTACAGTGTTTATTTATTGCTGTGGGAAAAAGTCCCCAATAAGGAAGTGGTTACTGATCGCAAGAATCACAGTGATCTGTTGAGTCTTTTAAATATTGATTTGAATAAATTCAACGCTGCCAGAGTTAGAGCTGAGGCATTAGGCCTGATCCGGACATTTACTAAAAACGATGATTTAGGTGATTACTGTATTTATCAGTTGTTTGAGCCATTAACTCCTAAGGAATTTTTTAAGGATGACCTGATGAGCATTTTTCTATATGAAAAAATTGGACAAGTTAATTACAACGAGTTGATCAAAAAGTATTCTCGATCGGAAGAAATTTTGGAGCAGTCTACCGAAATAACTAAAGATTTTTTGGAAGTATTTCAACTAAATAATGATGATTTGATCAATACGCCAACTGATGTTAAAAATGCTCAAAGTGAGTTCACAAGTGAGTCGGACAATAGTAAACCCAAGGTTGATCCTGCAACTATGAATCAATTGGATTGGGAGTTGATCGAGGACCGAATCGGTCAGTTATTTAAAATTGACAAAAATGATCTTCTGAAGAATCAGGAATTGATCATTAATTTGCATCTATTTTATGGTATTGATGAGATCACTCTGATCGACTTGATCGGAAAAACTGCCAATATTGTCGATAATAAAATTGATCCAGAACGTCTGCGTAGATCAGTTCAGGATCGGTTTGAGAAGAACGCTAATATCTCAGTCAAAAATGTTGAAGAGAAACCAGTTGATGCTCCAGTCACTAATAATTTGAGTCGAGCAGACAATTTGCTGTTACAACAGGCTAAGTCGATGGTGCCAGCAGATTTCTTGGCAGCTGAAAAGCAAAAGAGCGGTGGTTTTACTGGTGCAGCTGAGTCTAAGGCTTTGCGAGATATGGCTATGAAGACGTATCTTTCCCCAGCTGTGTTGAATATTTTGGTAGATTATATCCTCCAAAATTCACCTACATTGTCTGTTGCTTTAATGGAAACTGTCGCTAATGATTGGCAACAAAATGAAGTTAAAACTCCAGAACAAGCTCTGCAAAGATTGCATGATTTCCAAAATAGGCCACGTAATCCACGTCGTTATAACAATCGAAATAAAAAGGTTGAGAAGGCGACTGATTGGAGTAAAGTTCAGTCAAATACTCCAACAAATGACAAGAATGCTCAAATCAAGCGTCAAGAATTGCAGGCAAGAATCAGAAAAATGCGGAATAAGGATAATTAACTATGGAAAATTTAGGGAAAACAATGTCAGCCTATTTAAGTTCAAAGAATTTGACCGACGACTATCGTAAGTTGTTGAATCAAGCTTTGAATGATGTTGACGTACAGAGATTTTTAAAAGAAAATCAAGAATCGATCAATGAAGATACGATCTCTGTTAGTGCGGCCAGTATTTATGAGTTTTATAATCATAAGACTAACCAGAGTGAACTTTCCAAGGGATATTATCCAAAATTGGTGATCACTAATCATAATATTGAAGTTGCCTATGTTCCTAATGCTAAGAAGCGTAGTGAAGCCAAGAAATCAGAATACGAGTCTCGCTTTGTTTTAATGGATATGCCAAGTGATATTCGTAAAGCCACATTAGATGATTACGATGGTGATGGACGCCAAGAAGCGCTGGCAAGTGCCCTAGACTTTATTGAGAACTACACTGGTCATAAGGGCTATGTTCCCGGTTTATATTTGGCTGGGGACTTCGGTGTGGGTAAGACATATCTTTTAGGTGCCATTGCCAACGAACTATTTAAGTCTGATGTCAGAACAACGATTATGCATTTTCCAACTTTTGCGGTCGAAATGAAAAATTCTATCGGACAAAATGACGTTTTGAATCGTGTTAATAAGGTTAAAGATTCAGAAATTTTGATGTTGGATGACATTGGAGCTGACTCAATGTCGAGCTGGATTCGTGATGAAGTTCTGGGTGTTATTTTGCAATATCGTATGCAAGAAAACTTGCCAACATTTTTTTCATCAAATTTTTCAATGAACGAACTCGAAGAACATCTGTCAGTTAACCAACGAGGAGAGCAAGAGCCAGTAAAGGCTAAGCGAATTATGGAACGTGTGAAATATCTTTCTCGTGAAGTTATTGTCACTGGACCTAACAAAAGATTTCAGCATTAAGACTTGCAATAACTAAAAATAAATGTTTCAATGTGTTCATGAAAGACAACACTTCGGTTCTAATTCAGGGAGGGTACGATTACTGAAAGCTTACCCATTACTGGAGCTACCACTTTCATATTAAAACTGTATATTTGTAGACGGTAACTTTATAACTAAAGAGAGAAAACTGTTCTTTTGTGTCCAGTTTTAATGTGGGTGGAACCGCGTAGAAATGCGTCCCTGAAGTATATATGCAAATTTTTTGCATGCATACTTCAGAGACGCATTTTTTTATTTGTTGTCAAAAACTTAGGAGGAAACAAGATATGTCAAAAATCAAACTGCAATTCCCAGACGATTCTGTTAAGGAGTTCGATCAAGGCACTACAGTCTTAGAAGTTGCTAAGTCAATTAGTACATCTCTAGGTAAAAAGGCCGTTGCAGGTAAAGTTAGCGGTATTCTAGTTGATATCGATAGTCCTATCAATCAAGATGGTAAAATCGAAATTTTATCACAAGATGATAATAAGGATTCATTGATCACTTTGAGAAATACAGCCAGCTTAGTATTCGGTGCTGCTGCTAAAGAAATCAAAAAAGACTTACACTTTGGTGAAAAACAAAGTAACGATGATGGTTTCTATGTAGATACTGATGACAAAGATGGTCAAATCAGTGTTGATGAGCTTGAAGATATTGAAAAAGCTATGGAAAAGATCATCAAGAAGAATGACAAGATCGAACGTTCAATGATGGATAAGTCAGAACTTGTAGAAATGTTCAAAGACGACCCATACAAGTCATCATTGATCAGTGCCATCGAAGCTGTTCAAATTCCAGTTTACAAGTTAGATAACTTTGTTGACTTTGGCTATTCAGCTGTTCTTCCTAGTTTAAGTGGTTTGAAACACTTCAAGCTTCTATCAGTTGCTGGTGCATATTGGCAAGGTAAGTCAAGTAATCCAATGCTTCAAAGAATTTATGGTACAGCATTCTTCAAGCAAGATGACCTTGATGCAGATATGAAGCGTCGTGCAGAAATTAAAGAACGTGATCACAGAACATTAGGACGTGACCTTGACTTGTTCTTCGTTGACCCAGAAGTTGGTGCAGGACTTCCATACTGGATGCCAAATGGTGCTACTATCCGTCGTGTTATCGAAAGATACATCATTGATAAGGAAGTTGCTTGGGGTTACCAACACGTTTATACACCTATCCTTATGAACTTAAATGCTTATAAGACTTCAGGTCACTGGCAACACTATCGTGAAGACATGTTCCCACCAATGGACATGGGTGATGGCGAAATGCTTGAACTTCGTCCTATGAATTGTCCTTCACATATCCAAATTTACAAACATCACATCCGTTCATACCGTGAATTACCAGTTCGTATCGCTGAATTAGGTATGATGCACAGATATGAAAAATCAGGTGCTTTAAGTGGTTTACAACGTGTTCGTGAAATGACTCTAAACGATGGTCACACATTCGTTGCTCTTGATCAAATTCAAGAAGAATTCAAACGTACACTACAATTAATGGTAGAAGTTTATAAAGACTTTGACATTACAGATTACTCATTCCGTCTAAGTTACAGAGATCCTGCTAACACAGAAAAATACTTTGATGATGACGAAATGTGGAACAGATCACAATCAATGCTTAAAGGTGCTATGGATGACCTTGGCTTGGATTACTATGAAGCAGAAGGTGAAGCTGCTTTCTACGGTCCAAAACTTGACGTTCAAACAAAGACAGCCTTAGGTAATGATGAAACATTATCAACAATTCAACTTGACTTTATGCAACCAGAACAATTCAAGTTGACATACGTTGGTTCAGATGGTGAAGAACACAGACCAGTTATGATTCACCGTGGTATCGTTTCTACAATGGAAAGATTTATTGCTTACTTGATCGAAATGTACAAGGGTGCCTTCCCAACATGGTTAGCTCCTATGCAAGTTAAGATCATTCCTGTTAACCAAAAACTTCATGGTGAATATGCTAAGAATCTTCTTTCAGAATTACGTGCTAAGAATATTCGTGCTGAAATCGATGATCGTGACGAAAAGATGAACTACAAGATTCGTGACGCTCAAACAATGAAGGTTCCATATACAGCTGTTGTTGGTGATCAAGAAATGGCTGACGCAACTGTTTCAGTTAGAAAATATGGTGAAGACAATTCTAATTCAGAGAATGTTGCCATGTTTGTAGGTAGTGTTGAAGCTGATATTAATAACTTTAGTCGTAGAAATGGCTAAAAAACATCACAATTGGTTGACAGTTTATTAATAAGATAGTATTATTAATAACTGTTGAGATTAAGCAGAAGCGCCCGCTTCTCACCTATGCGTTTGCCTCTAGGTTATAATACGATTGTATAAATAATGGTGGGCGTTGTATGCGCCCACTTTTTTTGTGGGTCCAAATAATTATGGAGGTGGCTACTCATAGCAAGAGATCTATTAATAAACGATCAAATTCGTGCCAAAGAAGTTAGATTAATTTCTGAAACTGGAGATCAAGTTGGGGTTAAACCAAGAGCAGAAGCACAACGTTTAGCTGATGCGGCTAGTATGGACTTAGTACTTATGTCCCCTGGTGCAAACCCACCCGTAGCTAGAATCATGGACTACGGTAAATATAAATTTGAACTTCAAAAGAAAAATCGTGAAGCACGTAAAAAACAAAAAACCGTTAGTTTAAAAGAAGTACGACTAAGTCCTACTATTGAAGATAACGACTTTAATACAAAGCTTAATAATGCTCGTAAGTTCTTGTCTAAAGGTGATAAGGTCAAGGTTTCTCTTCGCTTTAAGGGTAGAGCTATCACTCATAAAGAGATAGGTAAAGAAGTTTTGGACCGTGTCGCTGAACAGACCAAGGATATTGCAAATGTAACTACAAGGCCTAAGATGGACGGTCGTAACATGTTCTTAATGCTTGATCCAATTAGTTCAAAAGATAATAAGAAAAAATAGTGGAGGGACTTTCAATGCCTAAACAAAAAACACACCGCGCATCAGCAAAAAGATTTAAGAAAACTGCTAATGGTGGCTGGAAGAGAAGTCATGCTTATACAAGTCACCGTTTCCACGGTAAGACAAAGAAGCAACGTCGTCAATTGGCTAAGCCAGGCATGGTAAATGCAAGTGATATGAAGCGTATCAAGCAAATGCTCGCTACATACTAATTAATTTTTGATAATTTAAAGGAGGAGTCATTATGCCACGTGTAAAAGGTGGAACAGTAACTCGCAAACGTCGTAAAAAGGTATTAAAATTAGCTAAGGGATATCGTGGATCAAAACATATCACTTTTAAAGCAGCACATACACAAATCATGGTTTCATACCGTTATGCATTCCGTGATCGTCGTCAAAGAAAACGTGATTTCCGTAAGTTATGGATCGCTAGAATCAATGCTGCTGCAAGATTGAATGATATCAGCTACAGCAAGATGATGCATGGTTTGAAGTTAGCAAATGTTGACATCAACCGTAAGATGCTAGCACAAATTGCTATTGAAGATCCAAAGGCATTTACAAGTTTAGTAGATACAGCTAAGAAAGCTTTAGCTTAATGATGAAAACGTAATTTGGACATTCCAAATTACGTTTTTTTACTAAGGATAGAGGATTGAAAATGTTTAAACCATATATTATGCTCAATAAAATTACTGATATTGATGCTCAAGACTTAAAAAAAATGGGCGTTACAACAATAATGACTGATCTTGATAACACTTTGTTGCCATGGGATAGTAACGAATATAATTTGTCACTACGAAAATGGCTTAATCAAATGAATCGTGCAGATGTCGAGGTAATGGTGGTTTCAAATAACAGTTATGAACGTGTAGAGAAGGCCGTATTAGATCTACCAGTAAGTATTGTTGCCAGAGCCGTTAAACCATTGCCATTTGTAATTATGAAACACTTACATGAGATGCAGATCGATCCGCAAAGTGTTTTATTTGTCGGTGATCAAGTGATGACAGATGTTTTAGCTGGTAATATGTCAGGTCTAAAAACAGTCTTAGTAAAACCATTGGTTGATACCGATGCTAAAAAAACTCGTGTGAATAGATTTTTTGAACGTCCTCTTTTAAAATTTATGCAGAGTCATGATTCAAATTTAAATTGGAAGGATTCATTAAATGACAGAGACTAGTGAAAAAATGTATTGTATTGGCTGTGGAGCTGAACTTCAAACCGAAGATAAAACAAAGCCTGGCTATGTACAAAATTCTACCTTGAAAAAATATCAAGAAGATGATTCACGGGAACTCTTTTGCAAGAGATGCTTTAGATTAAGAAATTACAACGAGATAACTGATGTTGATATCAGTGACGATGATTTCTTGAAACTATTAGATTCCATCGCCCAAAAAGATGGATTGATCGTTAACGTAATTGATATTTTTGACTACGAAGGCAGTGTGATCCCAGGATTACAACGTTTTGTCGGAGATAAAGATATCTTAGTAGTAGGAAACAAAGTTGACCTATTGCCAAAGTCAGTTAACCAAAACCGTCTTTTAAACTGGTTACAACAAAAGAGTAAAGAAAATGGTATTAAGTCAGTTAACCAAATCATGGTATCAGCTGAAAAAGGTACCAATATTGATAAATTGATGAGATTGATCGAAAAATACCGTCATGGTAAAGACGTATATGTTGTTGGAACAACAAATACTGGTAAATCAACACTTATCAATAAGATCATTAGCCAAAACTCTGATGTTAAAAATTTGATCACAACTTCAAGATTTCCCGGAACTACTTTGGATAGAATTGATATTCCATTGGATGACGGCAAGAGTTTGATCGATACACCGGGAATTATCCACAAGTATCAATTAGCTCATTTCTTGAATGATGAAGATCTGAAGGCTGTTACACCTAAAAAGCCGCTTAGACCATCAACTTTCCAATTAAGAGATGGACAAACTATCTTTGTTGCAGGATTGGCTAGATTTGATTTTCTTGATGAAAAAACAAATGTTACTTTCTATGTAAATCAAAACTTACTTTTGCATAGAACTAAGACAGTCAATGCTGAAGAATTTTACCAGAAGCATTTAGGTGAAATGTTGACACCACCATCTGATGTCGATGAATTTCCAACTTTGAAAAAAGAGGAATTCGTTGCACATGAGAAATCAGATATCGTTATCTATGGTTTAGGTTGGGTCGTAATTCCTGCCGGCAGCAAAGTTAGAGTATATGTTCCGGATGGCGTGAGCATTTCTATTCGCGATGCCATCATTTAATTGTTAAACTGGAGATAAGGAAAAAATTAATGATAATAAAAGGTAAGAAGAACCGCTATTTGAGAAGTCAGGCCGCCACTATGAAGCCATTGATTCAAGTTGGACGAGAAGGAATCAGTGAAAATCTTTTGAATCAACTTGAATTGTTGATCAACAAAAATGAATTGATCAAAGTATCATTACTTCAAAATACTATAGTTGAGCCAAGTGAGTTAATTGAAGCATTAGCAGAATTCGACGAAAAAATCGTCCATATTCAAACAATCGGTTCAAAGATGGTTTTCTATAAGAAAGCACCTAAAATCAAATATCGTAAGTATTCGAACGAATTAGAAAATATTCAGTAATAAGTGATGAAAAATGAACACACAACAACAAATATTAACTAAAGTAAAACCACAATTTCAAACAAATCATAAAAAACGTCATGTCGGTATTTTGGGTGGAACTTTCAACCCAATTCACTTAGGGCATTTAGTGATAGCTGATCAAGTTTCAGAACAACTTTGTTTAAACAAGATCTTATTTTTACCAGATAAGATCCCACCACATCGTGGTGTTAAGAAACAGAGTCCGATTGATAGTGACGATCGAATCAAAATGATCAAACTAGCAATTGAAGATAATATTCACTTTGATTTAGATCTAACCGATGTAAACCGTGGTGGAATCAGCTATACATATGAAACCATCAAATTACTCAAGCAATATAATCCAGATACTGAATATTATTTCATTATCGGTGGAGATATGGTTGAGAATTTGTCGAAGTGGGCCCATATTGATGAGCTAGTTAACATGGTTCATTTTGTTGGAGTCTGTCGAAAGGGCTTTGAGAAGAAGTCTAAATATCCTATACTTTGGGTAAATACTCCAGAATTAGAAATCAGTTCCAGTATGATTCGCCGACATGTTAAAAAGGGACAGTCGATTAAATACATTGTTCCCAAAAAAGTCGAGGAGTATATAAAGAATAGGAGGTTATATCTTGACTAAGTTCAATTATGAAAATGTTCAACACAATCTTGATCGTGACGAATTGTTGAATCGTATGAAGACACAATTGAGTGACTTTCGATTCAACCATTGTTTACGAGTAGAGAAAACTAGTCGTGGTTTAGCTGCGGAATACAAGATCGATGTTGATAGAGCTGGATTAGCTGGCCTTTTACATGACTATGCTAAAGAACGCTCTGATGAAGAATTTATAGAAGTTATTAAAACTAAACATCTGGATAAAGATCTACTGAATTATGGAAATGCCATTTGGCATGGAATTGTCGGTGCAGAGATCGTTAAAGATGAGTTAGGTATTTATGATGAGGATGTTTTAAATGCAATTCGTCGTCATACTGTTGGATCGACAAACATGACGGGAGTCGATAAGTGTGTCTTTGTTGCTGACTTTATTGAACCGGAAAGAGATTTTCCGGGTATTGATAAAGCTCGCAAATATGCTGAAAAATCCATAGATGCTGCTGTTGCATTTGAACTTAAACATTCAGTGGCATACTTGGTAAAGAAAAATCGCGTAATCTATCCTACAACCTTTGATAGTTACAATTATTGGATAGCTAAAGGAGAACTTTAATTGAATTCAAAAGAAATGATGGAAATTGCTGTTAAGGCAGCAGATAGTAAACATGCTAATGATATTAGTGTGTTAAATATTAGTGAAGTAAGTATTATGGCTGATTACTTTGTCATTATGGACGCAAGTTCACAACGTCAAGTAGATGCTATTGTTCAAGCTATTTTGGATGAAATGGGCAAGAACGATGTCGAAGTAGGTCATGTTGAAGGTAAACGTGATTCTAAGTGGATCTTGATCGATTTACACGATATTGTTATTCATGTCTTTGTTTCTGAAGAACGTGACTTCTACAATTTGGAAAAACTTTGGTCAGATGCTCCAAGTGTTGATATTTCAAACTTGGTAACTGAATAATGATTTATAATTCATTTGCACGTGTCTACAGTGAATTGATGGATGATTCACTATATGCAAAGTGGGCTGACTATGTTCAAAAACAGGCTCATGAAGCTAAGAATTTATTAGATGTAGCCTGTGGTACAGGAGATCTTACGATTGAGTTGGCTGGTAATTATCAGGTAACTGGAACGGATCTGTCCGAAGAAATGCTCAAAATTGCTGAGGAAAAAGCAGCCGATCATAAGGTTGAAATTCCCTTTATTCAAAGTAATATGATGGATCTATATGATTTCAAAAAATATGATGTCATAACATGTTTTGATGATTCTATCTGTTATTTGAATGGTGAAGAAGAGTTGGAAATTGCATTTAACCAAGCTTTTGAACATTTAAATGAAGGTGGACGTTATTTATTTGATGCTCATTCCTTATACCAAATGGATGAAGTATTTCCAGGTTATATGTTCAATCATAAGAGTGAAGATTCAGCCTTCATGTGGAGTAGTTTTGAGGGTGAATATCCTCATAGTATCGAACATGAATTGACATTCTTTGATTGGAATGAAAAAATTGGTGGATACTCAGTTAACACTGAGATCCATCGTGAGAGAACCTATCCAATTGAAACTTTTGTTGATATTTTAAAAGATACAGGTTTCAAAAATATCTCGGTCAGTGCTGATTTTGGCAATTCTGAGGTTTTGGATGATTCAAATCGCTGGTTTTTCTCTGCTCAGAAATAGAGGTTAATATGCAAAAAATCTACGGATTTGTCGCTGAATTTAATCCATTTCATAATGGACATAAGTTATTTATAGATGAAATAAAACAAAAATTTCACCCCGATGTTTTAATTGCCGTCATGTCTGGCAATTATGTACAACGAGGTGATTTTGCCGTTCTCGACAAATGGAAAAGAGCTCAAATCGCCATTGAAAATGGGGTCGATCTAGTTGTCGAATTGCCATTTGCTTATGCGGTTGAACCAGCTGATTTGTTTGCAAAAGGTGCGATATTACTGCTTGATAAGTTGAAAGTAAATAATCTGGTATTTGGCACTGAAAATGATCTAGATTTTGAATCAGTAGCAAGTGAAATGTTAGAACTCAACACAGAATTTAAGCAGGATTATCAAAATAACTATGCAACAAACCTGACTGAGTTCTATAAAAAATCTGGGATCGATGTGTTGGAACATCCCAATCAACTTTTGGGAATAAATTACGTCCAGCAGATTTTAAAAAATGCTTATTCAATGAAAGTAAACACGATTATTCGTCAAGGATCTGTCAGTGCAACTAAGATCAGACAAGATTTTCATGATGGAATTACAATCGAGGATTCGGTACCTAAGAGTTCATTGTCAGCTTTGAAAAATGATAAAATTATCTCGTGGGATGATTTATTTCCCTATTTAAAGTATCGGATCTTGAGTGACTCTTCTTGTGAGCTGCATGGTATCTATCAAATGGTCGAAGGATTGGAAAATAAATTCAAGAAAGAAATCTCGAATGATGATTTTTCTGGATTCTTGGATGGTGTGAAGTCCAAACGATATACTAGAGCACGTTTGCGAAGACTAGCTCTGTACACATTGATGAATATTCATGATGAAGAGATCAATGCGGTCTATGATGATCCTTATTTAAGAGTTCTTGGGTTTGATCGAATTGGTCAAAATTACTTAAATGAGTTGAAAAAGGACTCTGAATTTATTGTCAGAGTAGGGAAAAACGAGCGTAATACTTTGAGCTTGGACTTAAAAGCTGATAGTATTAGAAAGCTAATAGATAATAGAGAACAAAATTTTGGAAAAATTCCTTTTATGGAGGGAAAAGATTAATGCTTAATTGGAATGTTTCAGATATTCGAAAGTACAAAGATAAGCCATTTTCTTTTAAAGAGGAAATCGATCTGGAAACAGAATTAAAGAGTCGTTCAAAAGATATTTTGAACGTTGGAAAAGTAAATGTTGATGGTCAATTATTTAATGATAACGGATTAGTTATTTCAGATATCAAAGTAGCAACAAATGTTACTTTGCCATCAACCAGAAGTCTTGAGGAAGTTTCAGTACCATTGAAATTTCGTATTAACGAAGCTTATAACATCGATAATATTGATACTGAAGAATTTGAAGAGGATACGATCATTATTCCGATCGATGAAGAAGATCCGGTAATTGATGTGTACGAATCAGTTTTGGATAATATTCTATTGAATATTCCGACACAAGTTTTGACTGAGAAGGAACGCAGTGAAAATATTATGCCATCAGGTAATAATTGGACTGTTATTTCAGAAGAAGAATACAACAAGCAAAAGGAAGAGGATAAACAAGTTAATCCTGAATTTGCTAAACTTAAAAATTTATTTAAAGATAATAACGAAGAGGAGTAGTTTTTTTATACTCCTTTTTTGTTTTTTTGTTACTATTAAATATGTAAGTAATTACAAGTCGGAGGTATTAGTATGTCAAAACCACAAATTGGTGTTATTGGAATGGCTGTTATGGGTAAGAACTTAGCCCTTAACATTGAAAGCCGTGGATATGAGGTTGCTATTTTCAACAGAACTGGTTCAAAGACCGAGAATGTTGTTAAAGAACATCCTGATAAGAAATTGGTACCAAGCTATACAATTGAGGATTTTGTTGCTTCATTGGAGAAACCACGTCGTATCTTGATGATGGTCAAGGCCGGTGCAGGTACAGATGCTGTTATCAAAGAATTGATCCCATTACTTGATAAAGGTGATGTTTTGATCGATGGTGGTAACACATTCTTCGAAGATACTATTAAGAGAAGTGAATTATTAGATAAATCCGGTATCAACTTCATCGGAATGGGAGTTTCCGGTGGTGAATTAGGTGCTCTTGAAGGACCTTCATTGATGCCAGGTGGTCAAAAAGAAGCTTATGATCTAGTTGCCCCTATCTTGGAACAAATCTCTTCTAAAGCAGATGAAGATGGTGCTCCATGTGTTTCATATATTGGACCAAATGGTGCCGGTCATTATGTAAAGATGGTACATAATGGTATTGAATATGGTGATATGGAATTGATCTCTGAAAGTTATAACTTGTTGACACACTTATTCAACAACGACTTGAACAAAGTTGCTGATGTCTTCAAGGACTGGAATAAGGGTGAGCTTTCAAGTTACTTGATCGAAATCACAGCTGAGATCCTAACAAGAAAAGATGACGAAGGCAGCGATGACTTTATCGTTAATAAGATCATGGATAAAGCTGGTAACAAAGGTACTGGTAAGTGGAGTTCACAAAGTGCACTTGAACTTGGTGTACCTCAATCACTTATTACTTCAGCTGTTTATTCACGTTACATTTCTGCTTATAAAGATGAACGTGTTAAGGCAAGCAAGGTTCTTGCTGCACCAGCAAATAAACCAGAAATAAATATTGATGAATTCGTTGAAAAGATCCGCAAGGCTTTATACTTCAGTAAGATCATGAGTTATGCTCAAGGATTTGCTCAAATGAAAGCTGCTTCAGATCACTATGATTGGAATTTACAATATGGTGAAATTGCTCAAATTTGGCGTGCTGGATGTATCATCCGTGCTCAATTCCTACAAAAGATCACTGATGCATATGACAAAGATGCTGATCTTGATAACTTGTTGTTAGACGATTACTTTAAAGATATCGTTGAAAAGTATCAAGCTGCTGTTCGTGACGTTGTAAGCTATGCTGTTCAAGCAGGAATTCCTGTTTCAGGATTCATGTCAGCCGTTTCTTACTACGATCAATATCGTTCAGAAGTATTGCCAGCTAACTTAGTACAAGCTCAGAGAGATTACTTTGGTGCTCATACTTATGAGAGAAATGATAAACCAGGTATTTTCCACTACACATGGTACAAGGAACAATAGAAATTAATTTTAACCTCGGATAATTAAGTTTATCTGAGGTTTTTTTTTACTTTCTAAATTTTTGTGAAAGAATAAAAATAAAAACTTGCCTTCTTTTAATATTTGCTATATGTTAAAATCATTAATGCATGTCCATAGACGGGCAATACAAATAAAATTGATTAAGTTATGATTAAAGATTATTTAATATATAGGAGAATAAGATGGCTAAGATACTTGTTATTGAAGATGAAGAAAACATGGCCAAATTCGTTCAACTTGAGTTACAACATGAAAATTATGATGTAACCGTAGAACGAGATGGCCGTACAGGTCTAGAAGCCGCATTGAATGAAGAGTGGGATTTGATTTTGCTTGATTTGATGTTGCCAGAATTAAACGGAATTGAAGTATGTCGTCGTGTCAGACAAGAAAAGAACACACCAGTTATTATGATGACTGCACGTGATTCTATTATTGACCGTGTCTCAGGACTCGATCATGGTGCTGATGATTATATCGTTAAACCATTTGCGATTGAGGAACTTCTTGCAAGAATCCGTGCTTTGCTTAGAAGAATCGATTTAGATATCGATGTTACAAGAAATAATGATCAAGTTTTGAAGTACAAGAACTTGGTTATCGATAAGACTACTCAAACATTGAAACGTAATGGTGAAGTGATCGACCTTACAAGACGTGAATATGATTTATTAAGTGCTTTGATGGAAAATGTAGGCACAGTTTTGAGCCGTGACGACTTATTGGAACGTGTCTGGGGTTCAGGTTCAAGTACAGAGACAAACGTCGTTGATGTTTACATCAAGTACCTTAGAAACAAGATCGACCGTGGTGGTGCACCTAGTTATATCTCAACAGTTCGTGGTAAAGGATATGTGATGAGACGATGAGAATTTCAATCAAATTCAAATGGACCTCGTTGATATCTCTGGTTATTTTGGCGGCCTACGTAATTGTGGCAGTTATCGCTTCAAAAACAGTTGATGGCATAGCTACTGCCAACGAGATTCAAGCCTTTAATCTTAAATTGATCGTCGGTGGGGTAGTGATATTCCTTATCGGCGTCTTGATAAGTTATTTAGCAGTCAATCAAGTTCTGAATAATTTGAAGGTTATCAATCGTACAATCGATGACTTAAATAAAAAGCCTGACTCTGATTCCAGAATCAAGCTTCGTAAACGCGATGACGAAATTTATGATTTAACTGTCAATATCAATAAGATGTTGGATCGTATGCAAGCTTATACAAATCAGCAAAAAGAATTCGTTGAGGATGTTTCTCATGAGTTGAGAACTCCAGTTGCTGTTTTGGAAGGTCACTTGAACATGTTGCAACGTTGGGGTAAAGATGACCCTGAAGTCTTAAACGATTCGATCAATTCTTCATTACAAGAATTGAAACGTATGCAGTCATTGATTCAAGAAATGCTTGATTTAACTCGTGTTGAACAGATCGACAGTGATTATCTGAAGCAAACAACAGAAGTTAAGCCACTATTTATTCAAGTTTATAATGACTTTAAGATGTTGCACCCTGATTTTGTGATCAATTTTGATGATGATATTAGAGAGGGCAGTTTAGTCCAGATATATCGCAATCACCTGGAACAAGTTTTGGTTATTCTATTGGATAATGCCTTTAAGTATTCAGCCGATCGTAAAGAGATTAGTCTGTCAGCCTCAACTAACTCCGCATTGCTGGAAGTAGTTGTTCAAGATTATGGTCTAGGAATCGCTAAAAATGACCTTAAACGCATTTTTAATAGATTCTATAGAGTTGACAAGGCTCGCTCTAGAAAACGTGGTGGAAACGGTCTAGGGCTTTCCATAGTCAAAAGATTGATCGAGATCTATCATGGTAGTTTGGAAGTTGAAAGTGTCGTCGGTTCTGGAACAGTTTTTAAGATTGAATTACCGATCGTAACGATTGAACCGGATGATGACGATGATGATAAACCAAAAAAAGATAATAAGAAAAAAGACTAAATAATAGCCGATGAGAAATTCAATTCTCATCGGCTATTTATTTAGTCTTCAAATTTAAAAAAAGAAGCGGTATTTTTGTAGATATGTTTAGCAGTTTTGGAGTCATTCATTGTATAGATATGGATTCCAGAAACGTCGTTAGTTACGAGATCGACAATTTGATCTACTGCATAAGCTAAGCCAGCATCGCGTAGTGCAATTGGGTTGTCTTTGTATTTATCTAAAATTGACAGGAATTTCTTAGGTAAGTGTGCGGCACAATTTTCCAAAACGTGCAGTGCTTGTTTACGATTTATGATTGGCATAATGCCAGCCAGGATCGGTACATTGATATTGGCAATGGCGCACTCTTCTTGAAATCTAAAAAACTGTTCATTGTCATAGAAAAGCTGCGTTATCAATTGACCACAACCGGCGTCAACTTTTTCTTTCAGATGCTTGATATCATCGACTCGATTTGCTGATTCTGGATGTACCTCCGGATAGCAGGCACCACTGACTTCAAAATTTGGTTTTTGTGACTTGATAAACCTGCTTAGATCACTGGCATATTTAAAATCAGTTTCAGGCGCATGTCCATCGACGATATCGCCACGCAACGCCAATACTTGGTTGATATCGAGTTCTTCCAATTCATTAAGTATCCGACTGACTTGTTCTTTATTTACGTAAGCAGCCGGCATATGGACCATTGCGGGCAGATTTAATTCGTTGTGAACATGTTTGGCTAATTTGATAGTATTTTTTTCGTAATCTACATTGTGATTACTGCAGGTCACACTAATAAAACTGGGATGAAGTTCTTTTAAGTCATCTAAGGTTTTGGTCAATTTATCAACGCCCACTTTAGAATTGGGAGGAAAGACTTCAAATGATAAGGTGGAGCCAATTGTCGTTTCAGCCATATTAAAGCTCCTTTCTTACTTCCTTAGCAGCAGTAGTCAAATTTTCAACGCTGGCTTTAGCTTCGGTGATCCCACGTGTCTTTAAACCACAATCAGGATTGATCCAAACTTTTTCTTTAGGTACTTTTGAAAGAATGGCATGGATCGTATCAGTGATTTCGTTGACAGAAGGGATACGAGGTGAATGGATGTCATAAACGCCAGGACCAACTTGTAGTTTAAAATGCTGTTTTTGTAATTCATCAAGGATTTCTAGATTTGAACGTGATGCTTCAAAGGAGATAACGTCAGCATCCATACTTTCAATAGCGGGGATGATATCAGTAAATTCACTGTAGCACATGTGAGTGTGAATTTGAGTTTCAGGTTTGACTTGGCTGTGAACCAATCTAAAAGCGGGGATGGCCCAATCCAGATATTCAGAATACCAATCAGTTTTTCTCAATGGTAGTTTCTCACGAAGGGCAGCTTCATCAATTTGAATAATCTTGATACCATTTTTTTCGAGATCAAGCACTTCTTCTTGAATTGCTAAAGCAATCTGCAAAGTAGATTCCTTGATAGAAATATCTTCACGAGGGAAGGACCAGTTCAAAATAGTAACAGGACCTGTCAGCATACCCTTAACGATTTTTTTAGTCTTACTTTGAGCATATTTTGACCATTTAACTGTGATAGGTCTAGTTCTGGCTACATCACCCCAGATGATTGGAGGTTTAACCCCACGAGTACCATATGATTGTACCCAACCATTTTTACTAAAGAGGTATCCATCGAGGTTTTGACCAAAATATTCAACCATGTCATTACGTTCAAATTCACCATGAACAAGAATATCCAGACCAATATCTTCTTGCCATTTTAACCATTCATCAATATGTCCAGCAATAAATTTGTCGTATTCTGCTTGAGAAATTTCATGATGTCTAAATTTAGAACGAGTTTTTTTGACTTCTCTAGTCTGTGGGAAGGATCCAATGGTTGTTGTTGGTAGAAGTGGTAAATTGAATTCTTCTTTTTGAATCTGGGCACGTTTTTCTAATGAAGGTTTTCTGGTAAATGAATCTTCGTTGAGATTTTTAATTATTTCGGCAACTTTTTGGTTTGGAGTTACACGAGTTTTCTCAAATAATGCAATATTCTGTGATTCTGCTACAGTATCTTGACCATTTAGAATATTTTGAATTTCAACTAATTCCGTTAATTTTTCTTTAGCAAAGGCAAAGTGATTCTTTATTTCTTCAGGAAACTCTTCGTTTTCAATGGTGAAAGGCACGTGCAAAAGAGAACAGGATGTTGATAGAACAATGTTTTTAACATCAAGACTCTTTAACAGTTCCAAAGAATGCTGATAGTGATTGCGCCAGATGTTTTTGCCATTAACGATACCAGCAAAAAGTATTTTGTCATCAGGAAATCCCGATTGAACAAGTTCTTTAGTTTTGCGTCCCTCGATAAAATCCAGACCAATGCCTTCGACAGGTAACTCGATCAAATCATTATAGACATCGCGTACATCGCCGAAATAAGTTTGGATCAACACTTTTAAGCCAAATTTATTGTTGAGTAATTTTTGATAAATTTGTTTGAATAATTCTTTATCATCACCAACAACGTCTTTCACTAACTCTGGTTCGTCTAATTGAATCCATTCAGCACCTTCAGCGGCCAGCTTTTGGAATACTTCTTTGTATGCGGAAATGAGATCATCAACAAAATTTTCTCGATCGGTATCGTGAAATTCACTTAAACTAAGTAATGTAAATGGTCCTACGATGACTGGACGTGTTTTTATGCCAGCTTCTTTTGCCTCTTTAAATTCGTCAAAAATTTTGCTGTCGGTTAACTTAATGTCAGTTGCTTTAGAAAATTGTGGAACCAAATAATGGTAATTAGTATTGAACCATTTCTTCATGGGGAGGGCTTTAATGTCACCTTTTTCACCTTGGTAGCCACGTGCTAAAGCAAAATAGCGGTCTAGTTGTGATAATTTTAGATTCTGGTTTGCTTCAGGAACGATATTAAAGAGAAAGGCGGTGTCTAAAGTTGTGTCAAAGAATGAAAAATCGTTGCTGGGAATATCGTCGATACCAGCGTCTTTGATCAACTGCCAATGCTTTAACCGCAGTTCTTTAGCGAAGTCTTGTAGTTCCTGTTCCGAAATTTCCTTACGGAAATATTTCTCTGTTTTAAATTTTAATTCACGTTTTTCACCGATGCGTGGAAAACCAATAATTGATGTTGTCATATGAAAGCCCCCTTGTTATTGGTATATACATTAGCATCGTTAGATTAGATTGGGTAACTGAGAAAAACAATTAGTTATTATAGTTTAAAACTATAACCTGACATATACTTATAAAAACAGGAGGGTAAAGATGCGAATTCAACAGTTGGAATATTTAGAAACAATCGTCAAAATGGGATCGATCAATGAAGCAGCCAAAAAGTTATATTTAACTCAACCTAGTTTGTCGAATGCCATCAAAGAACTGGAAAAAGAAATGGGTATTACGATCTTAAAACGTAGTAAGCTCGGTGTTTCTCTAACAAATGAGGGACGTGAATTTATGATATATTCTCGACAAGTTTTGGATCAGGTGCAACTGCTAGAAGGCAGATATCAAAAACAGGTTGTCAGAAAACAGGCTTTTTCAGTATCAGCGCAACATTATGCATTTGTGGTCCATGCATTTGTCCAGTTGATCAAAACAGTTGATGCTGATGAGTATCAATTTACCTTGCGAGAAACCGAAACTGAAAATATTTTAAGTGATTTGACTAGTTTTAAAAGTGAAATCGGGATTTTGTATTTAAATCATTTTAATGAAAGAGTCATGCAAAAATTATTCAAGGAAAAGGATTTAGTATTTACACCTCTATTTAAGGCCTGGCCACATGTCTTTGTTGGGCGTCAAAATCCTTTAACAAAGAAAGATAAAGTAAGTTTAGATGATTTGGTTGATTATCCTTATTTATCTTATGAACAGGGTGAGAGTAATTCATTTTATTTTTCAGAGGAAATATTGAGTACGCTAGATCATAAAAAGAGTATTAAAGTCAGTGATCGTGCAACTATTTTTAATCTGATGGTTGGTTTAAATGGCTATACGATCAGCTCGGGGATAATTAGTAGTGCTTTGAATGATGACAAAATCGTAGCGATCCCACTTGATGTCGATGATTCAATGACATTGGGATGGCTTAAACCTAGACAGTTGAAACTTAGTCCGATTGCGGAAACATATTTAGAGATGTTGAAGCAGCATATTAAAGGTTATGGTTTTGATATTATATAGTCTCCGCTTGTGAGAACAAAATTTGCCTGTGGTTGGACCGTTCCAAGCCTTGACCTTGGAACTCGCTTTTGAGCTTTGCTTGCGCAAATCTCGAAAGCGTCCATTCCGTAAGATCGGCACAAATCGCCGGTCTAACGGAATTTTAACCACAGGCAAATTTTGTTCTCACAAGCTCCGTATCTTTGTAGTGCATTAGTATTATAAATACAGAATTAAAAATACCCTTCAGATATGTGCAATATAAGCATATCTGAAGGGTGTTAATTAATTTTATTAAGTAATAGCAAGAAGAATCAGAGTAATTCTACACGACAGGTGGAATTACTCTGATCCTTCTGCGGCTGTTAACAAAAATACAAAAAAATAGACCCATACCAATCCTAGGTATAGGTCCGAGACTACATTATAGAAATCTTTGGAATGTATAATGCAATCACATTGCAGGTAGGCTACCTGCACAAATAAGAATACACTTTTTATACCAAAATAGCTAACTATTTTTTATCAATATTTTGTTTACCCTTATTTAATTCACGTAATTTAGCATGTTCATCCTTAGGTGTATCAGAACTTTCAGTACCTTCAACGGCTTTAGCTGAACCATTTGATGAGCCGTTAATGATCTTTTCAAGTATTTCTTCATTAACAACAACTTCGATTGGATGTTCTTTAAGATATTCGTCAGTTTCACGTCTAACTTTAGGAACCATGACATAGTTTGTTAATGCTTGTTGAATCAAGATAACAACACCACCGACTAAGAAATAAAGAGCCAAGGCGGCTGAAGCATACATTGAGATGAAGAATGTGAACATTGGATTCATGAACAACATCATTTGCATTTGTTTTCTTTGTTCTTGTGGAACGATTTGTAGTGACATCCAACTTTGGATAACGTAGAAAACAGTAGCAACCATTGCAATGACAAAACTTGGTTTACCAAGTGGGATCGACAAGAAGACAGCTGAACCAATTTGTTTTGAATATTGCACAGCCTGATAAATAGCAATCAAGATCGGCATTTGAAGTAACAATGGCAAGCATCCCATTCCACCGGTGATGCTTAAATTATTCTTCTTGTAAATATCCATCATTAAAGCACTTAATTTTTGAGAAACAGCAGGATCTTTAACTTCTTTTTGTTTTTCTTGAAGTAAGGCTAATTGTGGTTGTACAGCACGCATTTTTTCTTGTTGTGTTGTTGATTTGTATTGTTGGTTCAAAGAAAGTGGCAATAGTAGTAAACGAACAACGAAGGAAATGATAACGATTCCCCAAGCGTAGGCATTTTTACCGCCAACTATCTTAGCTGTAGCTAAAATCAAGTTTTGGAAAGGAACCCCAAGATACTTGTAGATCAGTCCGTAGGGTCCGCCAGTTGGTGCATGCATATGAGCGCCTGTTTGAGCACAACCTGAGACGACCAATGCCAGCACTACAACGACTGATAGCACTGAAACGTATTTGATAAATTTTTTATTCAATTATAAACCACCCTTTTAATCATATAAAAGTAATATACTTTAAAGCATTTGGTCTTTCAACCAATGACCTTGAAATTCTTGTATGATTTTAAATTATCTGAGAAAGTATAATCCAAATGTTTTACTTTTCCAAATGGGGATGGAGATTGTTGAACTTTACTTAGAAAAATATATAGCAGGCGCTCATCTGCCTCAGCTTCAATAGAAACAGATCCGTCGCGCTCGTTTTTAACAGTGCCATTGACGCCTACATCATTGGCCACTTGAACGGTTGAATATCTAAAACCGACCCCTTGTACGAAGCCAGTTACTTTAATTGAAAGATGTTTCATTTTATTTTCACTCCAGATTGTTGTGTATGTTACCATCTAATTATAAAACAAGAGGGAAGAAACCTATGAAATACATTGAATCTAAAAAAAATGACGAGATAAAACAGATTGCTAAACTTTCTGCTACTAAGTATATCAAGAAAACTGGTACTTACTTAATTGAAGGTTTTCATCTAGTTCGTGAAGCTGATGCTAATGGACAAAAGATCATCAAGATCTTGGTAACTGAAAACAATGAAGACGACCGTTTAGTTAAAAAATACTATGATGATGCAATCGGAATTTCAGATGATATAGCACAAAGTTTATCTGAAACTAAGACACCTCAAGGAATTTTTGCCGTGATCGAAGTTCAAAAAACTGCCGAATTAACTGAATTATCTGGACAATGGGTCATGCTTTCAGATGTCCAAGATCCTGGTAATGTCGGAACCATTATTAGAACAGCTGACGCCGCTGGATATGATGGAGTGATCACAAGTCTTGATTCTGCGGACTTTTATCAGCCAAAAGTTCAACGTGCTATGCAAGGAAGTCAATTCCACTTGCCAATTTATCGTATGGATCTAACTAAAGCTATCGAATTGGCTAAAAAATCAAACATGCCTGTTTACGGTTCAGAAGTAAACGACCAAGCACAATCATATACTGAATTAACTAAAGTATCTGATTTTGCTGTGATCATGGGTAATGAAGCACATGGTTTAACTGCAGATATTTTAAAAGAAACAGATAAAAATATCTATATTCCAATTTTAGGCAAGGCTGAATCGCTTAACGTTGCCGTTGCAGCAGGTATTTTATTGTATGGTTTAAAGATCTAGAAACTTGATTAAATAAATACTTTTTGTATAATCGTAGATATATTAATAATTAAAACATTGAAGAAAAATAGTAACTAACAAGTTTGTGACAGGAAGAATCGGAAACTGAGAAGATTTGACAGACGAATTAGTGAATTCACTTTCGGAGTTTTAAAGTTGGTTACTATATAGCCATTTGAGTGCATGTCTTTAACATGAACTAGGGTGGTACCGCGAGTCCTCGTCCCTTATTTGGGATGAGGACTTTTTTTGTGTAGAAATAGTAACTCGTGTAGGAGGAAAATATGTCATTAAATGATAAGTTAAAAGATTTAAGAAAAAATGGTATTAACGAAGCCAAACGTGCTGAAAGATTACAAGAATTAAACGATTTGAGAGTTAATCTCTTGGGTAAAAAGGGTCCTATCACAAAGGCCTTGCGTGGTATGAAAGATGTTCCCGCTGAAGAACGACCAGAAATTGGTACTTTAGCTAATAATGTTAAAAAAGATATTCAATTAGCCATTGAAGAAAAAATGGATGAATTGAATCAACAAATGATTGCCAAGAAACTTGAAGATGAAAAAATTGATGTAACTTTGCCTGCACAATCAAGAACAATCGGAACAAGACATATTTTGAAACAGACGATCGAAGACATCGAAGAGTTCTTTATTGGTCTTGGCTATCGTGTTGACGCTGGTCATGAAGTTGAAGAAGACCACTATAATTTTGAGAGATTAAATATCCCTAAGGATCACCCTGCACGTGATATGCAAGATACATTTTATTTGACTGATGAATTATTGATGAGAACACAAACATCTGCTCAAGAAGGTCGTGATATGGAATCTCATGACTTTTCAAAGGGACCTTTGAAGGTTGTTTCACCAGGTGTTGTTTATCGTCGTGATGATGACGATGCTACTCATTCACATCAATTCCATCAAATTGAAGGTCTAGTTGTTGATAAAAATGTCAGCATGGCAGATTTAAAAGGAACACTAGAAGCCTTATGTCGTCACGTCTTTGGACCAAACAGAGAAATTCGTTTCCGTCCAAGTTACTTCCCATTTACCGAACCATCAGTTGAAGTTGACATTTCTTGTTTCAACTGTAATGGGGAAGGTTGTCGTATTTGTAAATATACTGGTTGGATCGAAGTTTTAGGTGCTGGACTTACTCATCCTAATGTTTTGGAAATGTCTGGTATCGACTCAACTGTATATAGTGGTATCGCCTTTGGCCTTGGCCCAGAGAGATTCGCTATGCTTAAATATGGGATCACTGATATTCGTGATTTCTATCTAAATGATGTTAGATTCTTAGAACAATTCAAAGGAGTAAATTAGTAATATGAAAATTTCACTAAATTGGTTAAAAGAGTACATCCCGGTTACTCATACCGTTGAAGAAATAGCAAATAAAGTATCATTAACAGGTATTGAATCAAGTCCCGTAACCTTGGGTCAAGGATTAGATAAATTGGTTGTTGGTCATATTACTAGTATCAAGTCTCATCCAGATTCAGATCATTTAAATATTTGTACCGTTGATGTTGGCGAAGATGAAGACATTCAAATTGTTTGTGGTGCTCCTAATGTTGCTGATGGACAATATGTCATTGTTGCTAGACATGGTGCACATTTGCCGGAAGGAAAACGTATCAAGCATGGTAAGATCCGTGGCATCGAATCTAACGGTATGATCTGTGGATTAGATGAGATCGGTGTTCCTGAAAAATATGTTCCAGAAGCCTTCCAAAATGGGATCTATGTTTTTCCAGAAGCTGAAAAAACTGGCTCAAATGCCCTAGAATTATTAGGCTTAACTGATGAAATGGTTGATTTAGATATTACTCCTAATAGAGCTGATACTTTAGGTATGCATGGTGCCGCTTGGGAAATTGGTGCTACTTATGATGAAAAACCAGATATTAAGAAGGCAGAATTAGATGATTCAAAAGTTAAAGAATTATCTGATATTACTGCTGAAGTAAAAGATGATAAATTAGTTCCTGACTTTTTATTACGTGAATTAAAGGATATTACAGTTGGTGAAAGTCCACTCTGGATGCAACGTCGTTTGTGGAATCAAAATATTCAACCGGTAAATAATGTCATTGATGCTACTAATTACGTTATGATCGAATATGGTCAACCTATTCAAGCCTATGATCTTGATAAGTTACAAGAAAACAAATTGGTTGTAAGAAATGCCAAGAGCGGTGAGAAATTTACACTAGAGGATGATACTGAAAAGTCATTGAGTCACAACGACCTTGTTGTAGCATCTGGCGCACAAATCTTAGGTATAGCTGGTGTTGCTGGCGGAATTGAAGCCCGTGTTACAGCAGATACCAAGAATGTATTACTTGAAAGTGCTGTATTTGATGGAGCAAGTGTACGTAAGTCTGCTCAACGTCATGATCTTCGTGGGGATGCGTCAAACCGTTACGAAAAGGGCGTTGATAATGGCAGCGTTTCTGAAGCTTTGGAGCGTGCTGTTCAATTGGTCGATCAAACTGGTTCAGTAAGTGTTATCTCTCAAGAAATCGTTGGGAGTAGGACAGAAGCTAAACCAACCGTTATCACTGGTAGCATTAAGCACATTAATCATTTGATGGGATTAGATCTATCTTCATATAAGATTATGAAAATCATTGATCAACTTGGCTTTGAAGCTAAACTTGATGGTGATGCAGTTACAGTTACGATTCCTACAAGACGTTGGGATATGGCAATTGAGGCAGATCTTATTGAAGAAGTTATTAGAATTTATGGATATGACAACTTGAAGGGAACATTACCATCAGGTATGGAAACTAGTGGTGGTTATTCTCCAAAACGTGAGTTTAGTAATAAATTAAGTAACTCGTTGTTAAGCCAAGGATTAGACGAAGTTATCAACTTTGCACTTTTAAGCAAGAATGAAGTTAAAGATTTCAATATCAAAGAAACCAATTTAACTAAATTGTTACATCCAATGACAGAAGATCATGAATATCTCAGAACTAGTTTGATTCCTGGATTGGTCAATAATGTTGCTTACAATCAAGCTAGAAACAATAATGACGTCGCCATTTTTGAACAAGCAAGAATTTTTGATCGTCAGCAAGGTGAAGATCGTCCAGCTGAAGTTGAATATATCTCTGGTGCAGTCAGTGGAAATATTGCTAATGATTCATGGAATACTACTAAAAAGGCAGTAGATTTCTATGACGTTAAAGGTATTGTGGAAGAATTGCTTTCATTTACAAATGCTAAGAGTCATTTTGAATATGTTGCAACTGATGAAATTACTAACTTACATCCAGGACAATCAGCATTTATAACAGCAGATGGACAAAGGGTCGGTTATATTGGTAAACTACATCCTAGTTACCAAAGCGAACATAATGTTGACGATACATTTGTCTTTGAATTGAATATTGATGAATTGTTTGAACTTAATAAACGCAAGGTTCAATCGCAATCAGCACCTAAATACCCTAGTGTAAGTCGTGACTTGGCTATTCTAGTTGATAAGGATGTTGAAAGCGGACAAATCGTCAATGATATTTTCACTAATGGTGGCAAATACTTGATTGATGCTAATATCTTTGACCTTTACCAAGGTTCACACGTCAAACCGGGACATAAGTCATTGGGTTATCATTTGGTCTTCCAAAACCCTAATGACACACTAACTGACGAAACAGTTGAACAAGCTTTTGATGTTATTAAAGAAAGTCTTGTTCAAAAATTTAATGTGGAAATAAGATAATAGCGCCCAAACTAATGGTATAATTTAATAAATTAACTCGGGAGGCTGTGTCTTGAGCCAAAAGGATGACAAGAAAGAAGCATTAAAGAAAGAATCAGAGGATAAAATTTCAACACGTGCTAAAGAACGAACTGTTGCAAACCATATTGCATACTGGATCGTTGGGGTTATCGCTGTTTTAGCGGTCGTTGTGGCTATTATTGGATTTAATTACGTTAATAGTTCATTACAACCATATAATTCAAAGAATACCGATGAGATCGTGGTGAAAGTTCCCGTAGGTTCTTCTAGCAAAGATATTGCTAAAGAATTAGAGCAAGATAAAGTTATTAAAAGTGGTACTGTTTTTAATTTCTATATTAAGGCTCAAAATTACACTGATTTTCAGGCCGGATACTATCATTTTAAGCAATCAATGTCGATGAACGAAGTCGTTAAACAATTGCAAAAGGGTGGAAGTGCCGTGCCTACCGGTGCAGCTTCTGATACTGTACTAGTCCGTGAAGGTGTAACGATCGATCAAATTGGTGATCAAATTCAAAAGAGCACTAACTTTAAGAAGAAGGATTTCTTGAAGTTAATGAAGAACAAGGAGTATTTGGCTACACTTCAAAAGAAGTATCCTGAATTGTTGGATTCGTCAATGAAGAAGAAAAATGTCAGATATCATCTTGAAGGTTACTTGTTCCCAGCCACTTATGGACTTTATAAGGGGATGACTATGAAGGAATTAGTTAACCAAATGGTCGCTAATGAAGATGAGAAGATGAGACCTTATTATGATCAAATCAAGGAGAAGAACTTAACAGTTCAACAAGTGTTAACACTTGCTTCATTGGTTGAACGTGAAGGTGTTACTAACAAGGATCGTAAGAAGATCGCTGGTGTATTCTTCAACCGTATCGATGTAGATATGCCATTGCAATCAGATATCTCTGTTATGTACGCTTTAAACACACATAAAACTAGTTTGACAAATAAGGATACCAGTGTAAAATCTCCATATAACTTATATAAGAATAAGGGATATGGACCTGGTCCATTTAATACACCAAGTTTACAATCTATCGAAGCCGTCTTGAATCCTTCCGATAGAAATGAAGATTATCTATACTTCGTCGCCAACTTGAAGACGGGTAAAGTTTATTACTCACATACTCTTGAAGAGCACGAAACTAAGAATTCTTCATTAGGACAATAGTCCGAAGTTAGATATAATGGATAAGTGTCATCTGGCCCTCTTGGTTAGATGACATTTTGAAGTTTCAACAAAAATTAATAAAGATATTTTAAAAGTGAGGAAGTTTAATAATGGCAGACAAAAGTTATCCAATGACTGCAGAAGGTAAGCAAAAACTTGAAGAAGAATTGGAAGATCTAAAAAAGGTAAAAAGACCAGAAGTAATCAATAGAATTAAGATTGCCAGAGGTTTTGGTGACCTTTCAGAAAATTCTGAATATACATCAGCTAAAGATGAACAAAGTGTTGTAGAATCACGTATTTCACAAATTATTGAAATGCTTCAATATGCTAACGTTATTGATACTGATAAAGTCGCTAATGATGAGGTATCAGTTGGTAAAAAAGTTACAGTTCAAGAAGACGATGATGATCCTGAAGAATACATCATTGTTGGTTCTGCTGAATCTGATCCAGATGATGGTAAAATTTCAAATGATTCACCTATTGCTAAAGCATTGATCGGTAAACATGTTGGTGATGTTGTTACTGTTGAAACACCAGTAGGTAGCTATGACTTAACTATAAAAGCCGTCGGAGTTGCATAATGTAATCGTTTTCTGCTATGTTTATTTTATAAAATAGTGGGGTGAAAAAAATGAAAATTGAATTAACTGAGGAAGCATCTAAATGGTTTGAAGATGAAGTTGGTGTTCAACCTGGAGATGGAATTCATTTTTATGGTAAAGTTTATGGCAAAACAATGGTCCATGAAGGTTTCTCGATCGCATTTAGAACTGAAAAACCAGTAGAACCTGAATCAAGTACAGAGATCAATGGTGTTACGTATTTTATTACTGACAGTGATGTTTGGTTCTTTGCACGCTATGACTTATTAGTAGAATATGATCCTGACCTAGATGGTCCCAAGTATATTTTTAAATCTAATGAATAATGCTTTTTAGTGTTTTGAAGGGAAACCTATGAGAAAAATACTCGATATAATAAAGAAAAGAACAGGTAGTCAAGCAAAGTCTACTATTCCATTTAGACTGAACCTGCTTTTTTTTATTGTTTTTGCCTTGTTTGCTTTATTAGTAGGACAACTTGCATATTTACAAATTGTTTATGGTGGTAAGTTTGCCGCTGAAGTGGATCGAACGGACAAAACAGTAATGAGCGGTAATGTGCCTCGTGGAATGATCTATGATTCAAAAGGAAGATTACTAGTTGGTAATTCAACCGAAAATTCAATAACTTATACAAAGAGCTCAAGTGTTAAGTCGAGTGATATTTATCAAATCGTTAATCGTTTGACGAAGTACGTCTCATTTGATAAAGATAATTTATCAACTCGTGACAAAGCTGATTATATTTTGGCCGCACCTGGTAAATCTGCTAAGGTGGCCAAACAGATGCCTAAGTCATATAGAGTCGACTCAAATGGTGATCAACTCTCTTCAAGTAAGACTTATAACAATGAAATCAAATATATTAAAGATCAAGGGATTCATCTAAGTGATGCTGATCTTTCAAAAGCATCGGTCTTTAAAAAGATGAGTTCTGCTTATTCACTTTCAACGGTTTATTTGAAAGATAAGAATTTAAAGGCTAAAGAAATTGCCCAAGTCAGTGAACATTTAACTGAACTTCCTGGTGTAAGTATTGGTACAAACTGGAATCGAGAATATCCTCAAGGAAAATCTATCGCAAGTATTATTGGTGGTGTTTCAACTGAGAGACAAGGTATTCCGGATGATGAATTGAATACAATGCTTGCCTATGGTTATTCACGAAATGATCGTGTTGGTACTAGTTATTTGGAAAAGAGTTACGAAACGCTACTTTCTGGTACTAAGAGCCAAAAAGAAGTTCAAATTGGCGGTAATAACCAGATTAAGAAGAGCAAGGTAGTCTATAAGGGACAAAAGGGTAGTAACTTAAACCTAACAATTGATTCTAAGTTCCAGAAGAAAGTACAAAGTATCCTACAATCAGCTTATAGTTCCGCTAAAGCTGATGGTGTTACACCATATTCTGACGGTGCCTACGTTGTTGTTACTAATCCTAAGACTGGTGCTATTATGGCCTTAGCTGGTATTAAGAATGATCCAACGACAGGTAAAACGACTGAGGATTCCTTAGGTGTTATAAATAGAGCCTTTGTTATGGGATCTGCCGTTAAGGGTGCCACAGTTCTAGGTGCTTTGATGGATGGTGTAATTACACCAACGAATAATACTCAAGCTGATGTTCCTATTTATTTACCAGGTACAGCTATTAAAAAATCTGTATATCCAATTGGTACTTTCAGCAGTTTAAATGCTGAGATGGCGCTTCAAGTTTCATCCAATGAGTATATGATGGCTTTGGCAATGAAAGAAGCTAACGCAAAATATACTCCTAATACCTATATTCATATGGATTCTGATATCTTCTCCAAGATGAGAGGGTACTTTAATCAATTTGGATTAGGTGTTAAGACAGGTGTTGATATTTCTGGTGAAACAACTGGACTTGTCGGTTCAACACACACTAGTGATGGTCATTTGAAGACTGGTTCTGCGCTTGATTTATCCTTTGGTAACTATGATTCATATACTTTGATGGAAATGGCTCAGTATATTTCTACTATTGCTAATGGTGGATATAGAATGCGTCCTTATATTGTTCAATCAACCCAAAATACCAGCAATAATGGAGATAGAGGGACTATTGAATCAGTTACTCAACCTAAAGTATTAAATCGTGTTGGTTTTACCAATGCTGAACTTAATGTCGTTAAAAGAGGTATGTATGCTGCGGTTCATGGTACTAATGGTTGGACGACAGCTACTAAACTTAAAGATTTGAAACCAGCAGTTGCTGCTAAAACTGGTACTGCTCAAACGTTCTACTTTAATCCTAATGATCCTAATAACCCTGATCCACCTGAAACTATTAATAATAGTTTGGTATCATTTGGTCCATATGATGACCCTAATATTGCTATGGCAGTTGTCTTTCCTAACATAACTTCTGAGACGGGTGGTTACTCTCAAGTTGTTGCTAAGGCAATTTATGAGTACTATTATAAGATGACCGGACAGGATTAATCTAAATTAGTTCTTTTAATATAACTGAAAAAATGGTATATTTAATTAGTTGAATTTTAGTTAAGTATAATGAAAGGATGTTCCCAATGAGAGTAAATATAACAATGGAATGTACTTCATGTCATGAACGTACATATCTAACAAACAAGAGCAAACGTAACAATCCAGAGCGTCTTGAACTTAAGAAGTACTGTCCACGCGAACGTACTGTTACATTGCACCGTGAAACAAAATAAACAACAGGTGAATAGCCCTGTTGTTTTTTTTTACTAGGGAGGCAAAAATTTGGACAAAGTAAGCTTTAGAAAAAGGCAAATAGACTTAATTGATGATTTTATGAAATCTGGAAATGCACAACAAGAGATCAATGATCTTTACATGCAATTATTCCAAAATGAGGAATTCATCAATTCAAAGAATATCGGCATTACTTTGAGTATGAATAATGAAATTCCTACTTTTCCAATTATCAAGTATTGTTGGGATATGGGGAAAGATGTCTATATACCAAAGACTTTTGCAGATTATACAATGACGTTTGTTAAGTACACGAGTGAAACTCCACTTGAAGATAGTTCGTTTGGTGTTAAAGAACCAGTTAACTATGAAGTGGATACTGTAAATCCTCCAGAACTGATCATTGTTCCAGGTTTGGCTTTTTCCAAACAAGATAATAATCGTTTAGGCTTTGGTGCAGGATATTATGATCGTTATCTAGCTTCACATCCTACAAGAACCATTTCTTTGGCAATGTCTGAACAATACTATTTACAAACTCCCTGGCCAGTTTACGTACTAGATAAATCAGTTGATGAAATCATCACTGTGAAAGGCGAGAATAATGTATAGAGAAAGAGAGCCTTATGTTACATGGTTTCTTTTGGCTTTAACAGTTGGCGTCTTTGTATTAGAAACAATTAGTGGTGGTTCTCAAAGTACAAGTACTTTAGTTAACTTTGGCGCAAAATTTACACCGATGATCCAAGACGGCCAATGGTGGCGTCTGATTGCACCGATATTTTTACATATAGGTATCTTTCATATTTTGATGAATGGATTTACGCTATATATTATGGGTAGATCATTAGAACCGTTGATGGGACATTGGCGATTTTTTGTTTTATACATGCTAAGTGGGATAGTTGGCAACTTGGCTAGCTTTGCTTTTGGTGGATATTATACGATTTCCGCTGGAGCAAGTACCTCACTATTCGGAACTTTCGCTGCATTCTTGGCCTTTGCCTTGATGTACCGCGATAATCCTGGATTTCAAGAGTTAGGAAAATCATTTCTAACATTGATTGTTCTAAACTTGATAATAAGTTTAGTAGGATCAAGCTTTGACGTTTGGGGTCATATCGGCGGTATTGTAGGTGGCTTTTTCCTAGGCTTTGTTTTAGGTTTGCCAAAAGGAGACCGTCCAAAGTTGATAATTAGGATAATTTCAGTGATAATTATTGTTGTTGTTTCTTACTTTATGTATGCAAGAGGTATGAACATTGGATAATGTAAGTTTAAAAAATCTCTATGATGTACAACAGTTATTGAAGCGTTTTGGTACTTATGTTCATTTAGGTAAAAGACTCTGGGATATTGAACTAATGTCAATTGAAGTCAGAAATTTATTTGATAATGAAATGATCGATAAGGATACCTTTATTAGAGCTCAGCTGGTGTTAAAGTCAGAACACAGAAAAGAAGAGAATAAAGATAAAGAAGAGAAGGAAAGATAACAGTGACAGAGAAAAAACTAATCGGTGTTGATCTAGGTGGCACAACAATCAAATTTGCAATACTTACTGCTGATGGAGATATCCAACAGAAGTGGAGTATGGAAACTAACGTTTTAGCAGATGGACAAATGATTATTCCTGACATTATTGACTCGATCAATCATCATCTAAAGATGTATGAGATGAAAGCAGATCAATTTGATGGAATTGGCTTAGGTTCACCAGGTACTATTAATTTTAAAGAAGGTACAATTAAGGGAGCTTATAACTTAAATTGGACTGATTCAGTATATCCTGTTCGTGATATTGAAGAAGGTACTGGAATTCCTGTTACAATTGAAAATGACGCAAACGTTGCTGCCCTTGGTGAAAGATGGAAGGGTGCTGGTAATAATGCGGATGATGTTGTCTTTGTTACTCTAGGTACTGGCGTTGGTGGTGGTATCATTGCTGGCGGTAATTTATTGCATGGTGCAAATGGAGCTGCGGGTGAGATCGGTCATATTACTGTTGATCCTCATGGTTTCTTATGTACATGTGGTAAGCGCGGATGTTTGGAAACTATTGCATCTGCAACTGGAATCGTACATGTTGCTCGAGATCGTGCTAGCGAATACGCTGGTGATTCAGAACTTAAAGCTATGCTTGATGATGGTCAAGACATTTCAGCAAAAGATGTTTTTGATTTAGCTAAGAAAAATGATGATCTTGCATTGATCGTTGCAGATTATGTTTGTGATTCATTAGGTTTTGCTTTGGCTAATGTTGCCAACTCACTAAATCCTAAGTATGTCGTTATTGGTGGTGGTGTTTCAGCTGCAGGTGACTTTTTACTGGATAAAGTTAACAAGGCAATGCGTGTTAATGAGTTCGCTACTATCAAAGATTCAACCGAATTACGTTTGGCTAGTCTTGGTAACGGTGCAGGAGTTATTGGCGCTGCCTCATTGATCAAGATGAAATAGGGGGTATTTTTGATGGATATGAAGGTTTTAAATATAATTTTGTACATAATCGTAATTGCAGTTTTTGCATATATGGTTGGTTCATGGGCATATTATAAGATTCAAGCAAGAAGATTAAAGGGTGCTATTGATCAAGATGAATTTGAAGAAAATATGAGAAAAGCACAAATCATTGATTTGCGTGAAAAAAACAATTTTGATTCAAAACATATCTTGGGTGCTAGAAATTTACCATATACTCAATTGAAGTATAACGAAGGTGAATTAAGACCTGACTTGCCGGTTTATTTGTATGAAGAACGTCCTTCTGTAAGTATCAGAGCAGCTTTAAAACTCAAAAAATGGGGATTTGAAGATGTTAAATGGTTAGATGAACGCTTTTCCGAATGGAAAGGTAAGACTAAAAAAACTACTAAATTATAAAATAAAAAAAGTCGAGACATTGTCTCGACTTTTTGCTATGGATTTTTAATTATTAGCCTTGGTGTGCTTGTAGGCTTTTACGGTTTGCACGACGACGGTTAGCTTCGATGCGGTCGTTTTCTTGATCTTCAGGTTCGATCACGTGTTTCTTGAATGCGTGAAGAGCACCATAAACTGCAGTTGCAGTAGTTACTGAACCAATTAAGAAACCTTTAGCGAAGCGAAAATGTTTTTGTTGTTTTGCCATAATGTCATACCTCCTATCCTTGGTTATATTATGGCGTATTTTAGGGAAAATATCTATAAAATTAGCGTTAGAGGTGAGTTTTTTGGAAAAAATTATCGCAATTGTTGGTCCAACGGCAGTGGGTAAAAGTGCTTTAGGTATTAATTTGGCACAAAAGTTCTCTGGAGAGATAATTTCTGGTGATTCGATGCAGATATATCGTCATTTAGATATTGGAACCGCTAAGGATTCAAAAGAAGAATTAAAGCTTGTTAAACATCATTTGGTAGATATTTGTGACGTTGACCAGCGTTATACAGTCAAAGATTTTCAAGAAAAGGCTGTTTCGATCATTCACGAACTTAATATAAATAATAAACCGCCATTTGTTGTTGGAGGAACCGGCTTTTATTTGAATTCATTGGTTAAAAATTTAAACTTAGGTGGATCTGCTTCAGGAGATGACGATCTTCGTGACAGCCTGCTTCAAATAGAAAAAAGTGGTAACCTAGAGAAATTACAGGAAATATTAAAAAGTACTGATCCAAAAGCTTACGATTCAATTGACATAAGTAATTCCAGACGAGTTATTAGAGCTATCGAAGTATATCAAACAACTGGTGAATCAATTACTCAACAGAATAACGGGGACAAGTGGGCTGACTTCTATATTATTGGTTTAACAGATGATCGAGAGAAACTTTATGATCGCATTAACCAGAGAGTCGATAAAATGGTTGATATGGGGCTTATTGAGGAAGCTAAGGCTGTTTTTGATGATCGGGAGTCTATTCCTCAGGCTAAGAATGGAATTGGTTATAAGGAACTATTTCCATACTTTTCAGGTGTTTCAGACTTGGACAGTTGTTTAAATGAAATAAAAAAGAATTCTCGACACTTTGCAAAGCGACAATTAACATATTTTAGAAATCAAATGGATGTGGATTGGTATAATATCAGTGAGGTAAATGATTATCAATCGGTAATCAGCCAAAAGATAGAGAAATTTTTAGGAGGAAAATATGACAACTTGGGATAAGAATTTTCCAGAAGGACTAAAAGAGGTCATAAAAAAAACTGATCAACAGATCGCTGGACAACTAGCAGAAATTGATGATCGTGTTTTAGATAATCAAGATAAAGTTTTAAATGCCTTTCGCAATGAGGGAATTGATGAGAGCAGTTTGCTTGGCACGACAGGTTATGGTGACGATGATCGTGGTCGTGATCAATTAGAAGCTATTTATTCAGACGTTTTTAAGACGGAAGCTGCGCTAGTGCGTCCACAATTTGTTTCAGGAACACATACTCTAGCTACTGCTTTATTCGGTATGTTGCGTCCCGGAGATAATCTATTGTATGTAACCGGTGAGCCATACGATACTATGCAAGAGGTTGTTGGTACAGCAGGTAATAAGAAGGGTTCATTGATCGATTATAAAATTGGTTTTGATTATGTTGAAATGATCGGTGACAAAGTTGACTTTGAGACAATGTCTAAGAAAATCAAGAAACAACATCCTAAAGTGGTAGCTATTCAAAGATCTCGTGGTTATTCAACACGTAAGAGCTTGACGGTGGCTGAAATTGCTGAAATCATCAAACATGTACGTGAAGTTGAACCCGAAGCAATCATCTTTGTTGATAACTGCTATGGGGAATTCTCTGAAACTATTGAACCAACTGAAGTTGGAGCTGACATAATGGCTGGTTCATTGATCAAAAACGCTGGTGGTGGTATCGCTAGAACTGGTGGTTACATCGTTGGTAAAAAAGAACTTGTTGAACTATCTAGTTACCGTCTGACTGCTCCTGGTATTGGTGATTCAGAAGGTGCTACGATCGACCGTCTGGCTGAAATGTTCCAAGGATTTTTCTTAGCACCAAGAGTTACGGGTAATGCTATTAAGGGAGCAATCTTTGAGGCAGCCATTTTTGAAAATCTTGGTTTGAATGTTTCGCCAAAATGGAATGCTGATAGAACCGATTTGATTCAAACTATTACCTTTAATGATCCCGATAAGATGGTTCAATTTGCCAAAGTCGTTCAAAAATTTTCGCCGATCGATTCTAATGTTTTACCAATTCCAAGTGAAATGTCAGGTTACGAAGATGAAGTAGTCATGGCAGCGGGAACATTTGTGTCAGGAGCTAGTGTAGAGTTTTCTGCAGATGGTCCAATGCGTGCTCCATATATTATCTATATTCAAGGTGGATTAACATATGAACATGTGAAAATTGCTATTTCGAATGCTTGTAACGAGTTATTTTTTAAGTAAAGAAATATGTTTAAACAAGTGAGCTGATTTGTTAATAAAATAAATAAGATTTGTTATAATATCGGCAATTGATAATGTTGTCCAGATACTGAAGACATAAAAAGCTGTAAAGATACCTGGAGTGTGGGCCTATGAAAATAGAAAATTTGATTCAATTAGTAAAGAATAGTAGTCCTAAGGATTCCGAGGATACAGTGCATGATAGAGAAATTGCCGCTGAATTAGAAAAAGAAAATAAGTAATAAATTAAGCTAGGTCGTTAGATCTAGTTTTTTTAGTCTAATAAAATGATTTTTTTTATTTTTTCCGTTGACATCATTGGGGTACATTCTCTATAATAATACAAGTGATGTTGCAGTGGCTCAGTTGGATAGAGCAACGGTCTTCTAAACCGTAGGTCGTGAGTTCGAATCTCACCTGCAGCATAATTAAAAGCTGTAAGTATTGTTTATCAATACTTACAGCTTTTTCTTTTGCTTTTTTTTACTTTTTATTAACATTAAATTCTATTCTCGTTCAATACTTAGGATCGATGAAGTTTTGATTGACTTGGTGCTGTCCTTACCAACACTGAACCAATCACTAGTTCCAAGTAGTCCTTCGATTTTAGCCACTTCGTCAATTGAATTATATTGTTTCCCATCTTTGAAGTTACCTTCAAAGATTTGTTCAAGATAATATGTATCTCCCTCATCACTGAAACGAGATGAGAGGGCTTTACTAGTTCTAATATATGTATCAGGTTTGATTCTAAGCTTTTCTCCATTTAGAAATGTAATGATTATACTCATATTTTTTACCCCCTATGCCAAGTATAGCAAAATCTTACTATTATATGATTGTAAGCCCTAACTTTTTGAAAAAATAAGAAGATTCTAAAAAATGATAAATAAAAAAGTCGATAACCGAAAGATTTACTTTCGATATATCGACTAAACTTATTCATCAACCAGTTCTTTTTTTCGATTATTAATTATTTGTTCTAATTCCTTAAGATCATCGAGAGTTGACTTCTTGCGGATAAAACTTCTAGCCGATGATCGCATGGCAATATAGTTTGCACGTTCTTTGTTGTTCTTATGCCATTTTTTGTTTGCCTTTCGTTGAGCATCAGATAAAACCATAGTAATCTCCTTTAATTCCCCTGTTTACAAGATTATACACAGTAGCTTTAAATGAAATCAAGAAAATTCATAAATTGAACCTGTAAAAAAATAATCAGTTCGTTTAAATACTCATAATAGATATTTCTTGTAGATTATCTTGATTGTTATACAATAATTATTAAAATAATTCTTTATATAGTAAGTTTTAAAAGAGGGTTGATAAAGTTTATGGAAAAAGTTATTGATACTACAACCGGAAGATTTCAGGGGATAGAATCAACAAACGGTGTTAAATTTATTGGTGTTAAATTTGGACATCCGAGACGATTCAAACGTGCGGTTCCATATCGGGCTAAAAGTAAATTAACTTTTGCGACTAAAGTTGGTACTCAGCCAATGCAGGAAGCGGCACTTGATAATAGTCTAGCCGAAATTAAATTTGGCGAGGATTGTTTGAATCTTGACATTTCAACACCAGATCCAAATGGTAAATACCCAATTGTAATTGAGTTTTACGGTGGAGGATTCTTGCGTGGAGGGACTCTAAAAAGAGTCATGCCATGGCTTGATAATCAAAATGTCGTTCATATCGTACCAAATTATCGTTTGGGTTTGTTTGGTTGGGCAAATGTCGAAGGTGGAGACACTAATGTCGGTCTTTCTGATCAAATTTTAGCTATCAAATGGGTGATCGATAATGCGTCTAGATTTGGCGGGGATGTTAATGACATTAGTCTGGTTGGACATTCCGCAGGTGGTAAGTCGATCGCAGCTTTGATGGCCTCAAATGAAGCTGTTATGGATCAAATAAAAAAAATCGTCTTATTTAGCGGCTCGTTGCAAACAATCAGAGATGAAGGGACTGCCAAAAGGGTTTTAAATCGTTTTTGTTCTGCCAATAAACTCGACCCTAAAGATTTGTTTAACTTAACTGACGACGGTATGTTGATTGCACAGAATAAATGTATCGGCGATCATTTGGCTACTAACTGGTTTGGTCCGATCATTGATAATGATTTGATCTCGGATAACTGGCGAGACGTTTTGATCAGTCGTCAAAAACGCACAGAGTTTAAGACACTGGTTGAGGCAGGCAGTAATGAATTGATCCATTTGAAGACTTATTCACTTGAAGAATTAAAATCAAATGTCATTGTTGATCTTTTTGGTGAGAATTCAAAAATAATTTTGAAGCAATTGCCGAACAGTGATCAAAAAGAGCATTTGTTAAAGTTGATCGGAGAATCAATGTATACTTTTCCAGCCGATCGGACGGCACAGTTATTAAAAGATAACGGTGAGGTCTACGGAAACTATTCTAATGTGCTTGATGGTCGACATGGCGGGAATGTCACTTATCTGGCTACTAAAAATGCAGACTTACCGATCAATCAAAGAAAGAACCAGAAATTTTATTTGCAGCTTATAATGGATTTCATTATTAATGGCAAACCATATAATGATGATTTGAAGTACGAATGGCCATTATTTGATGATAATCAATTGGTCATGAAACTGGATCCGGATGACATTAGTAGTGTTTCGATGATCAGTCATCAATGGATCAAAAATCTACCCTGGCAGACGTACAAATTATAAAAAAATAATTCTTAATTTATGCTGATGTATCAATTATTCTTAAGAGCGATAAAAATATAGTATTGCATTTTAAAAAGAATGATTCTAAAATGATGTTGTTGTGCTTAAAGTTTAAGCGTTTAAACGCTTAGGATTTTAGAGGTGGGATGCTTGAAAAGGGAGTATTCATATTTTATTACGATAGCTTTTATATTGCTTGATTTAGTTGTTTCGTTTTTAACACAGTTGAATATTATAAGTAATGTAGCTGGAATAATTATAGGAATCGTTTTGATAGGAATTTTAGTTATTTTGACTAGGGTTGCCAAAGGAATTAACCTTAGACGGGGAAGAATGGCATTTTCATTCTTTATGGCGTTATTTTTATCACTTATGTTTATGACGTCATTAGCAGTTTAATTATCTGAATATTAAAAAAAGATTGTTGCAATGTATTTTGCTTCAATCTTTTTTAGTGTACTCTAAAATATATATTGTTTTTAAGAGGGGTATTTGCATGTCCAACAAAGCTTTGAAGAGAACCATTTTGGGAACGATTTTTTTGGTTCTCAGTATTCTATATACGGTATTATTTTCCCCGCATGCGACAATTCGTTTATTGGATAGCTATGATATGCTATTTCATCTTAATCGGGTCAATAGTTTGGGTAATATTTTGGTGTCGCCGGTCAATTTCAACTATTGGGATCATGTCGGTAACTTTACTAGTGTATTTTATCCTTGGTTCACCCTTTCACCGGGATATTTAATATTCAAGATGGTGAGTGATCCAATAATAAGTTTTTTGATTTTTCTAACCTTGATAACATTTTTAACATTCATTAGTTCGTATTATTTTATGGCTAAATTCTCTAAAGATACGTTACAAGCATTTTTATTTTCAATTCTATATACTTTGTCATTCTTTAGAGTTGCCAGTGTGTTTTATCGGGTCGGATTGGCAGAATATATTTCATATATATTTATTCCGTTAATTTTCTATGCTTTTGCGGAGATATTATCAGGTAATTTTAATAAATGGCCTTTATTTGCCACCGGATTAACGTTAACTGTCCTAACTCATCCACTTACGGCTTTTATTACGGTCATTATGCTGATACCTTTGGTGATCTTGGTTATTTTTTCAAAGGTATCTCACAGTTTTAGGTATTGGGGACAATTGATTTGGGCTGGAGTTCAATCAATTATTCTAGTTATTGTTGCTTCAAGTGGTTTTATTTTGCCAATGATAGAACAAAAGAGGGCATTGGCCACTAATAGACCGGCACTCTTGGATCTAGCACAAATGGCACAGAAGCCGATGGACCTATTCAACAACGCATTGCATACTGATGTGAGAAGTTATTCGATCGGGATTATTTCTTTACTGACAATTGTTTTGATTGTGATATTTATTTGGAAAGATAAATTTTCATACCGTCTTGTTGCTATCGAAGGATTACTTGCTTTGGTATTATCGACAAATCTATTTCCATGGCATCTAGTTCAAAATACTTTCTTTAATTTGATGCAATTTCCATGGCGCTTTTTAAATATGGTCACCTTCTTCTTTGCCATTTATCTAAGTCATATTTTGGCCAAATTGATGAAAAACAGATCTTCATTAACTAAATTGTCGGTTTTAGTTTTGATGACAGTAGCCTGCGGCAGTCAGGTTTATTTAAGCGGTATGAAGGTCAACAGTCAGCCTTCTCCATTTGCCACAGTCACATCAAAAAATGCTGATCAAAAAATCAAGAGTTTTCATCAAGAAGACTATTATCCGGTACAAAGCCTTCCTTACAGCGATGAGATCAAAAGTCACAAGTTTGTTATTAATGATAAAAAGGTCAAAGTCCCGTTTGAAACTACGGCTAACACGTATTCAATTAAGTACTACAGTAAGAATGCTGTAAAAATGGATATTCCGGTATTATTTTATAAAGGAATTAAGGTTTCAATAAATAATGAAGTCGTAAGTCCTAAGATTTCTGAGCGTGGTACGGTTGAAATCAAAACAGCACAAGGTCAAAATAATATTCAAATTCAGTATTATTATACTAAAATTGCCAGAGTATCTATGGCGGTCAGTGTCGTCGGTTTTATTATTTTAATTTGGTTATTATTTAACAATGGACATTGGTCATTTAGAAAACTTCTTAAAGATAGTTGAAAAATATCTTAATATTTGCTATATTTTATTAGTTGCAATCACTATTGCATCTACAACCGCTCAAAATCAGGTTTAAGCTATAGGCACCTGATTGGCGAGTCTTAGAAGGGAGTGTACACGCTATGTACGCAATTATTAAAACTGGTGGTAAGCAATATAAGGTTGAAGAAAATGACTCAATCTTTATTGAAAAACTTGATGTTAAAGAAGGGGACGCTGTTACATTTGATGATGTAATTTTAGTTTCTGACGGAGACAGTATTAAAGTTGGAGATCCTGTTGTAGCAGGTGCTTCAGTTACAGGTAAAGTTGAAAAACAAGGTAAGGACAAGAAAGTTGTTACTTACAAATACAAACCTAAGAAGCATTCACATACTAAGACAGGCCACCGTCAACCATATACAAGAGTACTTATTGACAGTATCAAGGCTTAGTTATGATTAGAGCAAGTTTTTACCAGAATGAAGACCAAAAATTTGAATCTTTTTTGATTCTAGGACATGCAGATTCTGGACCATACGGTCAGGACCTTGTCTGTGCAGCTGTTTCGGCAGTTTCAATTGGAACAATCAATAATCTGGAAAAACTTACTGAGGATACTCCACTCGTAGTTCTCGACGAGGAAAACGGTGGACACCTTGGTTGTCGCTTTGACAAAGCAGTATCACATGATACAGCTTTGTTATTGGAAAACTTATATTGGACATTGAAAGATATTCAAGATAGTTATCCTAAAAACATAGAAGTTCAGATTCAAAAAAATAAAATCGACTTTAATTAGGAGGTAAATTTCATGCTTAAAATGAATTTACAATTTTTCTCTCACCACAAGGGTGGTGGATCAACTGCTAATGGACGTGATTCAGCTGGTCGTAGACTAGGCGCAAAACGTGCTGATGGTCAAGCTATCACTGCCGGTGCAATTATTTATAGACAACGTGGAACAAAGATTCATCCTGGAGCTAATGTTGGTCGCGGTGGCGATGACACATTATTTGCTCTTGCAGATGGCGTTGTTAAGTTCGAAAGACTTGGTAGAGACAAGAAACAAGTTTCAGTTTACTAATAAGAGTTAGAGGGATCACCTCTAAACAACTCAAATTGTTGAAAAAAGAGGACATAGTCCTCTTTTTTTTATATAATAAGCGTGGGTTATTGCCATATTCATAGAAATATTGGTAAGATAATATGTAAAGTGTTTTTTAACGTTTAAAGTAATCGAGGAGATAAATTATGTCAATTTCAGTAAATGAATTTAAAAATGGCCTAACTATTGAAGTAAAAGATGGTTTATGGCGTGTTATTGAGTTCCAACATGTTAAGCCAGGTAAAGGTAGTGCTTTCGTACGTTCTAAGTTAAAGAACTTGAGAACAGGTGCCGTTCAAGAAATGACTTTTAGATCAACTGCTAAAGTTGAAAAAGCTCAAATTGAAAATAAGAAGATGCAATATCTATACGCTGACGGTACAAACCACGTCTTCATGGATATGACTACTTATGAACAATTATCACTTCCACAAGAACAAATCACGAACGAACTTAAGTATCTTAAGGAAAACATGGAAGTTAACATCATGATGTACGGTGGTGAAACTCTTGGTGTAGATATCCCTAATACGGTTGATCTTGAAGTTACAGAAACTGAAGCATCCATTAAGGGTGATACACAATCAGGTGGTTCAAAACCAGCTACTATGGAAACTGGTCTTGTTGTCCAAGTTCCATTCTTTGTTAACCAAGGTGATATGCTAACAATTAACACGCAAGATGGTACATACATTTCACGTGCTAACTAATTTTTGATTATGGAGATAAGTTTATGGCTGAACAAAAATATGTTTCTCTAAAACAAGATAGTGGAAAAATAAATGGAAACGTTGAAATCTCACATCAAGTTATTGAGATTCTTTTAGGAATCGCTACTAGTCAGGTCGAAGGCGTTTATGAAATGAGAGGAAGTCTATCCAGTCGTTTAGATTCTTTATTTGGAAGAATCAATCACGGTAAAGGTGTAGATGTTGTCTTTAATGATAATCAAGTTTCTGCTGACGTGTTTGTTTATCTAGAGTACGGCGTATCTATTCCCAAAGTATCCTTAGAAATTCAAAAATCAGCCATTGAACAACTTGAATTCATGACCGATTTAACTTTGAATGAGATCAATGTACATGTTGTAGGTTTGATCGCTAAAAAAGAAGATGGCGAAATAGAACGTGTAACAACGGAAAAAAAGGAATAAAACGAGTGAGTATGAATAGACATAAAATCAGAGAACTTGCAGTTCAATCGCTTTTTTCCATTGAAACAACAAAAGACGATTCGCAAACAGCAATTAATTCAGTTATGGATATAGCTGATTTGGGTGAGGAAGAAGCTCCTGAATATCTAACTTTCTTAGTATCTGGAACTTTGGAAAAACAAGCCGAATTAGATAAAGAAATTGCCGATCACTTGAAGAAAAAGTGGACAATTCAAAGATTATCACGAATTGATCGGGTTATTTTGCGTGTGGGATTGTTTGAAATGGAAAATAGTTTAGAAGTCCCCAAAAAAGTAGCAATTGATGAAGCAATCGAATTAGCCGGTGAATTTGGCGATAAAGATTCAAAATCATTTGTTAACGGTATATTATCTAACTTTGTTGAAGGGTAAGGCTGGTACTTTGTACCAGCCTTTTTATGGTGAATAAATTGGAAATTTTAGATGGTAAAAAAGTAGCTGGTGCATTAGATGAGAAAATGGCTAAACGAGTTGCTGATTTAAAAAATCAAAATGTGACTCCAGGTTTAGCCGTAATTTTAGTTGGAGACAATAGCGCCAGTGCAATCTATGTTAGAAATAAGAAGCGTCGTGCGGAGAAATTGGGTATCAACTTTCAATTGATCCACTTTGACGATTCAGTTGCAGAAAATGAATTATTAGAAAAAATTGATCAGTTGAATCACGATGATACTGTTGATGGTTTTATTGTTCAATTACCATTGCCAGATCATATTGACGAAGAAAAAGTTATTCAAGCAATCGATTCCAAAAAGGACGTTGATGGTTTTGCACCAGAGAATGTTGGTAATCTTTGGACTGGTGAACCTCACACATTACCTGCTACAGCTTCAGGTATCATGATGATGCTAGACTTTTATAATGTTGATATCGACGGTAAGAATGTTGTAATAATTGGTCGCAGTAATATCGTTGGTAAGCCAGTTGCTGCTATGATGCTTGCTAAGAATGCAACCGTTACTATGACACATTCTCATACTAAAAATTTAGCTGATATTGCTAAACGGGCTGATATTTTGGTCGTTGCCATTGGACAGGCCAAGTTTGTTAACAAGAATTTTGTTAAAGACGGTGCTGTTGTGGTTGATGTTGGTATGGATCATGATGAAAATGGTAAGTTATGTGGAGATGTAGACTTTGACGATGTTAAAGATACTGTCAGCTTTATTTCTCCTGTGCCTGGTGGTGTTGGTCCGATGACGATTACAGCATTAATGGACCAAGTTATTGAGCTTGCCGAAGGCCGTGCTAATGGATAATTCCAAATATTTAACGGTCACTGCACTAACGCAATATCTTAAACGAAAATTTGACGTTGACCCTTATTTGGGGCACGTTTATTTGATGGGGGAGATTTCTAATTTTCGATTACGACCCTCACACCAATATTTTTCTTTAAAAGATGATAAAGCTAAAATATCGGCAATAATGTTCAAATCTAATTTCAGTAAAGTGAAATTTAAACCTGAAGAAGGTATGAAAGTACTTGTAAAGGGCAGAATCTCACTCTATGAGCCAAGTGGAACTTATCAGATGTATGTTGAGTCAATGGAACCTGATGGATTAGGAGCCTTGTATTTGGCACTAGAGCAATTAAAGAAAAAACTTTCTCAACAAGGTGTTTTTGATTTGCCTAAACGTCCAATATCACAATTTCCTAAACGAATAGCTGTTGTGACTAGTCAATCTGGAGCTGTTATTCATGATATTATGACAACCGTTAAAAGACGCTATCCAATCGTTCAGTTGGTATTATTTCCAGCTCAGGTTCAAGGTGATTTGGCTGCAGCTACAATTGTTGAACAATTAAAGAGAATCAATGAAATCGGAAACTTTGATACGATCATTATTGGTCGTGGTGGTGGTTCGATCGAGGATCTCTGGCCATTTAATGAGGAAGTAGTAGCTCAAGCGATTGTTCAAAGTCAGATACCGATCATCTCATCAGTTGGACATGAAACAGATACTACGATTGCAGATATGGTTGCCGATTTAAGAGCAGCTACACCAACAGCCGCGGCAGAATTGGCCACACCAGTTTTACGTGATGTCTTGATGCATATTCAAGACTTGAAAGCTCGTTTGGGTAATGCTCAAGTTAAATTGATTCAAAATTATCGCGACCAAGTTAGAAATTATGCTCAAAATACATTCTTACAGCATCCAGAGCGTATTTATGAAGTTTATTTGCAAAAAGTTGATAATTTGACATCTCGATTAAATAAAGTGGTTTCAGAGCAGATCTATAATCAAAGACAATCTTTGTGGGATTTACGTGGTCGCTTAAATAATCAATCGCCGATGAGCCAATTGCATTATTACGATACAATGGTAAATAATTATCAACAAAGGATTCTAAATTCTACTAATAAGATTATTAATAACAATAGAAACTCCTTCAGTAAAGAAGTTGCTGCACTAGATTCATTGAGCCCATTAAAAACCTTGAGTCGTGGTTATGCTATTGCGACTAATGATGATGGTAAAATATTAAAACAAGCAAAAGATTATCAAGTTGATCAAACAATCAATTTAAAAGTTACTGATGGTAATGTTAAATTAATAACCAAGGAAATAAGTGAGGAAAATAATGGCTGAAGAAAAGAAATCATTTGAAGATAATTTGAAAGATTTAGAAGACATTGTAACTAATCTTGAAAATGGAAATGTTCCTTTGGAAGAAGCTATGGAGAATTTCAAAAAGGGAATTTCATTAAGTAAAAAGCTTGAAAAAACTCTCGGTGATGCTGAAACAACCGTCACAAAAATCATGCAAAAAGATGGTTCAGAGTCTACATTAGAAGATAAAGATAATGAAGGTAATGAATAGTTATGGATATAAAAGAATTTCGTGATTTTCATGAAAAAGTCCTACCTGAATTTGACCAATTTTTAACTGCTAAATTAAATAAGGAAATAAAGCAACCCAAATTAAGGGATGCTATGCTTTATTCTTTAAATTCTGGTGGAAAAAGAGTTCGACCAGTTTTGATGTTAGCCGTAATATATTCTTGTGGTGTGAAACTGGAAGATTTAAAGGACTATTATGATATTGCTGGTGCTATCGAATTGATCCATACGTATTCATTGATCCATGACGATTTACCCGAAATGGATAATGATGATTATCGTCGTGGTAAGTTAACTAGTCATAAGAAATTTGGAACTGGTCCAGCGGTATTGGCTGGCGATGGATTATTGACGCAAGCATTTTATTGGATAGCTAAGTCTAATTTAGATGCATCTAAACGTATGGCTGCTGTTAGAATATTGAGTCATAATGCTGGTCCAATGGGTATGGTTGCCGGTCAAATGACAGATATTAGCCATCAGAAATTAAATGAAGATGAATTAACATTATTGCATCAACATAAAACGGCAGATTTAATCGTTGCTGCAATTACTATTGGATCGTTTTGTGCGGATCATGAATTATCAAGTCATTTAGTAGAATATGGACAAAAGGTGGGACTAGCCTTTCAATTAAAAGATGATTTAGATGACAGTGATGATGGGGAAGATGTCAACAAGAATACTTTTCCTAATCTGATCGGAAAATCTGCTACCGAAGAAAAATTACGTAATTTAGTTAAAGATGCTTTGAATGCAGTATTAAAGGAAGAAAAGTTTGATAAGAATTTGATGGTCAGTTTCTTAGACTATTTTAAATAGACAGGTGAAAATTTTTGGCAAAAAAAAGAGTAGATGTATTATTAGTCGAGCAAAATTTATTTGAATCACGTGAACAAGCTAAGCGTTCAATTATGGCGGGGGAAGTCTATAACCAAGATAATTTACGTTTTGACAAGCCGGGTGAAAAAATCGATCCAGACACGATCCTTCATGTTGTCGCAGGTGCGCATAGTAAATATGTTAGTCGTGGTGGTTATAAGTTAGAAAAAGCTGTGGAATCATTTAATATTGATCTACAGGATAAAATCTGTCTTGATATTGGTTCGTCAACCGGTGGATTTACTGATGTAGCTTTGCAGAATGGTGCCAAGATGGTGTATGCCTTAGACGTTGGTTATAATCAATTGGCTTGGAAATTGCGCAGTGATGATCGTGTTGTAGTGATGGAACGAGTTAATTTTCGTTACAGCAAACCTGATGACTTTCACGATGGATTGCCAGAATTTGCTATGACTGATGTTTCATTTATCTCTTTGGAGCTGATCTTACCACCAATGTTTAATATCATATTGCCCGGTTCTGAAGCTGTTTGTCTAATCAAACCACAATTTGAAGCTGGTCCAGAGAATGTTGGTAAGCATGGTATCGTGCGTGATCATAAAGTTCATCAGATGGTTTTAGAGAAGATTTTGAATTTCGCTAAAGAGTCAGGATTTATCGTTAAAGGATTAGACTTTTCTCCTATTAAAGGTGGAGAGGGTAATATTGAATTCTTGATGAATATTCAAAAACCTCAAACAGAACAACCTGGCGAGATTTTAGATAGTGTATCGATTGAAGATACTATGAATGCAGCGTACACAAGTCTTAATAAATAGGTGATTTGATGTTAAAGGAATTAATAATCAATAATTTTGCAATTATTAATGAATTACGGCTTGACTTTAAAAAGGGTATGACAGCTTTAACTGGTGAAACTGGTGCAGGTAAGTCGATTATTATAGATGCCCTAGGTTTGTTAGTAGGAAGTCGTTCGTCAATTGATTTTATTCGAACAGGACAAGATAAGTTAAAAGTGCAGGGATTATTTGAAGTTCATTCAGATAGTCCTATTTTTGCCACTTTGGATCACTACGGAATTGACCATTCGGATAATTCGATCATTGTAAATCGAGAAATAAATCGTAAAGGTCGAAATGTTTGTCGTATTAATAACGAATTGGTTAATACAAACACATTAAAAGATATTGGCCGTTTCTTAGTTGAAATTCACGGACAAAACCAGCAACAGGAACTATTGGACGAAGATAACCACATTGATATATTAGACAGATTCTCTGATGACGAATTCAAAGATAATTTAGTAAAATATCAGGAATTATTTAGTCAATATCAAGAAAAAATGGCACGTTTACGAGCGATTCAGAAGGATTCACAGAATATCGTTCAAAGGATCGATATGTTAAAATTCCAAATTGAAGAAATTGATTCAGCTCAGTTAAAAAAGGGTGAAGATGAAGTTTTGGAAACGGAGAAGAATCATCTAGCCAATTTTGAGAAGATCAATAGTAGCCTTCAAGAGAGCTATCGTATTCTGTCAGAAAATAACATTGGTTCAGTTGATTCGTTAGGTAATGTTCGTGATAGTCTCGACGATATTAAAGAATTTGATAAAACGTATCAAGAATTATATGACTCAATCAATGGTGCTTATTATCAAATTCAAGATGACGCCGCTACTATTTCAGATGCCTTGGATAATCTTGATTTTGATGAAGACCGATTAGATGAGATCCAAAAACGTTTAACGGTAATTGATAATTTGGAAAAGAAATATGGTCCTACTTTAGATGAAGTTATTCAATATGGACAAAATGCACATGATGAACTAGATAAAATTGATATTGATGATTCAACTGAGGACAAATTGACTGCGGCTATTGAAGATGATAAGAATGCATTGTTGGAATTAGGCAAGATATTATCTGACAAGCGACACACAACGGCAAATGAATTAGAGAAATCAATCAATAAACAGCTAGAAGAATTATTTATGAAAAATTCTAAATTCAATGTTCAATTTAAAACTTTGGACAGTGAATCTTTGACTAATAAGGGTATCGATCAAATAAGATTTAATCTTAAAACTAATGTCGGTGAGGATTTCAAACCGTTAGTCAGAGTTGCTTCTGGTGGTGAATTATCTCGTGTTATCCTTGCATTTGAGTCAATTATTGCTGAAAAAATGAATGTTGATACGATTATCTTTGATGAAATTGATACCGGTGTTAGTGGAAGGGTCGCCCAAGCAATCGGTGATAAGATCTATCGAGTTGCCCAGTCGGTACAAGTATTATGTATTACTCATCTACCTCAAGTTGCGGCTATGAGTGATCAACAATTTGAGATAAAAAAAGAGACCGTTAAGAATAAGACACAAACTAAAGTCTCATTACTTAACGATCAAGATCGAATTGAAGCTGTTTCATTAATGTTGGCTGGTACCAAAATCACTGACCTTACAAGAGAACATGCTCAAGAATTGTTGGAGTTAGCACAGGGTGAACAAAAAAGGTTAGATTAACTTTATTGATTTAAGATTATTGATATCAACTATTTGAAATAGATTTTTATTAACTTCCAGAATATATTTATTTGGATTAATTCTTTTAATCAACTTGCCTTGCATAGATGTTTCGTTTACCATAGTTACATTAATATAATATTGTTTTTGAAAACTTTGTTTAGCAAAAATAAACAGTTGTCTAATAGGCATTTGCTTGATTTGGGAAACACTTTTACTATCCATATTGAAATCGAAGTTCCTATCGATGAATTTAGCAGTATTGTTAATGATGTTCTTAGTGAAGGTATTTGATTGATTTTGTTTTAGTTCCATATTCGATTCCCCCGAACGCTTGTTTGTGTCTTTATTATACGAACCTTTGTTCGCATAAGCAACTTTATTTTAGTATTTCTTAATATTTATTTGTGTGTAACAAGTTTTTGATCAAAAGAAAATAAGAATAAGTAGGGATAAATGATATGTCAACAAGGGGAATGTTAATCGTTCTATCAGGCCCATCCGGTGTTGGAAAAGGGACTGTTAGAAAAGCAATGGTAAAGAAATCTTCGATCAGATTTGATTATTCTGTATCAATGACAACTAGAAATATGAGACCTGGAGAAGAAGACGGTATCGATTACTATTTCCGGACCAATGAAGAGTTCGAGGAAGAAATTGAAAATGGCGGAATGTTAGAATATGCCAAATATGTTGACCATTATTATGGAACACCATTAAAATATGTTAATCAAAAGCTTGATGCTGGTATCGACGTTTTATTAGAAATAGAAGTTAACGGTGCTATGCAAGTGCGTGAAAAGATGCCTGATGGTGTATTTATCTTCTTAACACCACCTGATTTACCAAGTCTTCGTCGTCGTATTACACATCGTGGAACTGACGATGTAAAGACTATTGATAAACGTATGGAACAAGCCAAAAAAGAAATTGAAATGATGTCAAACTATGACTATGCCGTAGTTAATGATAAAATACCTAATGCAGTCAAAAAAATTGAAGGTATAATTAGAAGTGAACACTTAAGAGTGACACGTGTAATTGACAAATATAAAAAAATAATAGGAGAATGATAATATGATTATTTATCCATCGATCGATAAACTATTAGACCAAGTTGATTCAAGATATTCTTTGGCCGTTTTAGCAGCAAAACGTGCTCATCAACTAGAAGATGGTGATGTTGAATTACTTAACAAGTATGAATCACCAAGAACTATCGGAAAGGCTTTTGAAGAAATTGCCGACGATAAAATTGAAATTGATCCTAATTCAATTCTTCTTGAAAAAGAAGCCGAACGAGTTGAGGAAGAGAAAAAAGAAGAAAAATAGTTTTAAAATTCCTTCACTGATTGTCTGAATGATAATTGTGAGGGTTTTTTATTTATTGCGTAGGTGAAGTTAATTTATGACAGTTGCAGAAGTAATTGTTGATGTGCCAACAATGCAAACTAATCGTCCTTTTGAATATGATGTTCCAAGCAGCCTGTCAGAAGTTGTTGAACCGGGGATGCGTGTTGAAGTACCTTTTGGACGTGGTAAGCGAAAGATACAAGGTTTTGTAATGAAATTGAAAGATACAAGTGATTTTAAAGGAAAACTAAAGCCGATCGATCGAGTTATTGATCTTCGGCCTGTTTTGTCGTCTGAAATGTTGGATTTGTCATCATGGTTAGCGGATAGAACATATTCATTTCAAATATCGTGTTTACAAACAATGTTACCCAATGTGATGCGAGCTAAATATCATCAGCTAGTTATTCCTAAAGATGCTGCTGATCCGGAAAATCAAGAATTATTTCAGGGACAAGATAGTATAGAAGTAACAAGTCAAATGAGTGATGAAACTATTAGAATGATCAAACATTTGAAAAGACAAGATAAAGTTGAAATTGAGTATGTTGTAGAAAACAAGGCCAGTCAGATTAAAAGACAAGCTATAACCACTAGCTTGAATCCGATTCAATTACGTGAAAAGCGCAGTGAGTTGAGATCAAACGCTAAAGCTCAATTAAAGTTAGTAAACTATTTAATAGATAACTTAAATAACTTGCCAATTGAATTAAGTGATCTAGTTTCAAAAGGGGTAAATCGTGCGGCTATTAAAACAGCCGATAAAAATGACATTTTGTCAGTTATCGAAGTAACAAAGAGAAGAAAGCCAGTAGGCATCACGCCCGAAAAAACTACTAAAATGGATCTTTCAGAAGAACAGACTCAGGCAGTAGAACAAATTGATCAAGCTATAGACTCCAAAGATGCTAAGACATTTTTGATCGAAGGTGTTACTGGTAGTGGTAAGACTGAAGTTTATTTACAGACTATTGATCGAGCTGTAACTGAAAATAAGACTGCATTAATGCTAGTTCCAGAAATTTCGCTTACTCCGCAGATGGTCAATCGAGTAACTGGTCGATTTGGCAATAAAGTTGCTGTTCTACACAGCGGTCTATCTAGTGGTGAACGATATGACGAGTGGACTCGAATCGAAAATGGCAGTGTTCAAGTAGTTGTAGGAGCCCGCAGTGCAGTTTTTGCTCCATTAAAGAATATTGGTTTGATTATTATTGATGAAGAACATGAGGCTAGTTACAAGCAAGATGATAATCCTAGATATCATGCTCGAGATGTGGCTCTGTGGAGAGCCAAGAAACATAACTGTCCGGTTGTTTTGGGAAGTGCAACACCAAGTTTGGAATCTCGCGCTCGTGCTCAAAAAGGTGTTTATCAGTTGATTAGAATGAAGAAACGCATCAATCAACAGCCTTTGCCTCATGTTCAAATAGTTGATATGCGTGATTCTGAAAATTCTGCAGTTAAGGGTGACTTATCACCTTTATTGCAAGATAAACTTTGGCGAATCTTAAAACGTCATGAGCAGGCGATCATCCTTTTGAATCGAAGAGGATATTCGTCCTTTATGATGTGTCGTGAGTGCGGATTTGTTTTGAAATGCCCTAATTGTGATGTTTCGTTGACGTATCATAAGGATCTAGGGAAAATGAAGTGCCATTATTGTGGTCATGAGGAGGAAGTACCACAGTCTTGTCCTCAATGTCACAGCAAAAAAATTGGTTTTTATGGAACCGGAACGCAAAATTTGGAACGTCAATTAAATGAATTACTGCCGGAAGCACGAATTTTACGAATGGATGTCGATACGACTCGTAGAAAAGGTGCACATGCTAAAATATTGAAACAGTTTGGTGATAAAAATGCCGATATTTTACTTGGTACCCAAATGATTGCTAAAGGATTGGATTTCCCAAATGTTACTTTAGTGGGGATTGTTAATGCCGATACCACGCTAAGTTTGTCCGATTATCGAGCTAGTGAGCGAACCTTTCAGTTACTTACTCAAGCCAGTGGTCGAGCCGGTCGAGCTGACAAATCAGGTAATGTAATAATTCAAACTTTTAATCCTGATCATTATGCGATAAAAGATGCAGCCGTACAGGATTATGAAACCTTTTATAAACAAGAAATGTATCTACGCCATCAAGCAAACTATACGCCGTATTATTTTACGACTTTGATCAGCGTCTCCCACAAAGATGAGGGTCAGACATTGAAGCAGGCTTATTGGCTTAAACGCCAATTGGCAACGGCTCTATCTGATAGTGCAATTCTGTTAGGACCAAGTCCGACAATGGTTTCTCGAAAACAAAATAAGTATTATTATCAAATTATTGTAAAATATAAACGTGAACCAAAATTACATCAAAAATTGCTTGAGATATTAAATGATACACAAGCAGATACAAAAAAGGGCTTCACCGTCGCTATTGACAATGAGCCGCAACATATTGATTAAGGAGCATAACTAAATGACAAGTGTAATATTTTTAGGTACACCAGAATTTTCAGCCACCGTTTTAAAGGGCCTTTTAAAAACAGATTATGAGATCAAAGCAATTGTGACTCAGCCGGACAAGCCAGTTGGGCGTAAACAAAAACTACAAAAGAGTCCAGTTAAATTGATTGCTGAAGAAGAAAACATTCATTTATATCAACCAGCTAAACTTTCAGGGAGTCCAGAAGTTGAAGAATTGAAGTCCTTGAATGCAGATTTGATCATTACAGCTGCCTTCGGACAATTCTTGCCAACATCATTTCTAAATTCAGCTAAAGTAGCTGCAATAAACGTTCATGGTTCACTTTTACCTAAGTATCGTGGCGGAGCACCTATTCAATGGTCGATCATGAATGGTGATAAAGAAACTGGTATCACCATCATGTACATGGTTAAAGCTATGGATGCTGGTGATATTATCAGTCAAGCTAAAGTGGCAATCACACCAGAAGATGACAATGGTTCTATCTTTGACAAAATGGCAATCGTTGGTCGAGACTTATTGATCGAAACTATTCCACATATCCTAGATAATACAATCAAACCTATTAAACAAGATGAAGATAAAGTTGTCTTTTCACCTAATATATCTAAAGAACAAGAGAAACTAGATTTTACACAATCTGCAGAACAGATCTTTAATCATATTAGAGCTTTGAGCCCAGAACCTGGTGCTTGGGAAATGTTCAATGGTCAAAGAACCAAATTTTATAAGAGTGAAGTAGTTTCCATCGAAACAGATCAAGCAGCTGGAACTGTTTTTGAAACTGGTAAGAAAAAGTTAGTTGTAGTTGCTGGTGACAAGCAGGGTCTCTCAATCAAAAAAATTCAACCAGCAGGTAAGAAAGTTATGGATATTGCCAACTATATGAATGGTTTAGGCAGTAATTTAGAAAAAGGACAAGTAGTGGTCAATACAAATGAAAAATAATCCTCGTGCAGTAGCAGTGGAAGCATTAACTAGAATTTTACAAAACAAAGCATATTCAAATATCGAGATCAGTAACTTGTTACAACGCTCGGATATGTCAAATGTCGATTCAAGACTGATGACAAATATTGTTTATGGGGTTTTACAGAATATGTATGTGCTCCAATATCAATTGAAGCCATATCTTAAAGATAAAACAGTTAAACCTTGGATCATGAATCTTTTGATGAGTGCTATATATCAGATGCATTATTTGGATAAAATTCCAGACCATGCTGTTTTAAATGAATCAACAGAGATCGCTAAACAAAATGGAAGTATTGGCTTAGCTAAGTTGGTAACAGGTGTTTTGAGAAATTATCAGCGTCATGGCTTTAAGGATCTACCAACGGGTCATGGTGAAGAGGATTTAAGTATTCGTTACAGCACACCGTTATGGTTAGTAAAACTCTTGATCGAACAACAAGGCATTAATAAAATAATTGAAATTTTGGAATCGATCAATCAACCCTCACATGTTTCTATCCGGGTAAATACTAATAAAATTAGTGTTGAAGATTTGAAGAATCGTTTAGAAGAATTAGATTTTGAAGTTGAAAATAGTCGCATTTCACCGGTTGGATTAACACTTAATAGTGGTAATTTATTTGACACACCAGAGTTCCAAGAAGGATTATTTACGATTCAAGATGAAAGCTCAATGTTAGTTGCTCCAGCCTTGGACTTGAAACCTGATGATCAAGTTTTGGATACGTGTGCTGCACCGGGTGGTAAAACAACACATATTGCCAGTTATTTAAAAGATGGTCGTGTTACTGCTTTAGACATCCATGAGCGTAAAACAAAATTAATTCGAGAAAATGGTCAGAGACTGGGTTATAAGGATATAATACAGACGAAAGCTATGGACGCTAGAAAAGCTAAAGATAATTTTCCTGCCCAGAGCTTTGATAAGATTTTGGTAGATGCTCCTTGTTCCGGACTTGGATTGATCAGAAGAAAACCTGAGTTGCGTTATTTTAGAGAATTCGAAGATCTGCTAAATTTGCAAAAGATTCAACTCGATATCCTGAATAGTATCAGTGATTTATTAAAAGTAGATGGTAGATTAGTTTTCAGTACATGTACTTTTGATGATGAAGAAAATGAAGCAATTGTTACGAAATTTTTGAATAATCACAAAAACTATGAATTGGTTTCAATAAAAAATGACCTGTCTAATGAAGATACTATAAAATTATTCCCTAGTGACTATTTCACTGATGGATTCTTTATAGCAGCATTTAGGCGAAAAAATTAATGAGGTAAAGTTGGATATGGATTACGCGTTATTAACCGACGTCGGTAAATTAAGAAAAAATAATCAAGATTATGTAAATGTATTTAAGAATAAAAAAGATGTTATTTTCGGTATCGTTGCTGACGGTATGGGAGGACATCGTGGTGGGGATGTTGCTTCAGATATGGCAGTTTCTCACTTGGGACACAACTTTGAACAGTCGAATATTAATGACTTAGATGATTTGCGTGAATGGATCATCAAAGAAATCAGTAAAGAGAATGATCGAATAGTCTCCGTTTCAAATCAATTTGATGATTTGAATGGTATGGGAACAACTATGGTTGGCGTATTTTTTGTCGATAAGAAAATGATGGTAGTAAATGTTGGCGATTCACGTTGCTATATCTATCACGACAAGGAATTGGAACAGCTTAGTGTTGACCATTCTTTAGTTCATGAACTATTAGAGACTGGACAAATTAGTCCTGAAGAGGCTGAGAACCATCCACAAAAGAATATTATTACTCAAACATTGGGTGTTTCTCAGACTGTTCAACCACGAATCAAAAATTTTGATCTTATCGATGATGCAATTATTCTTTTATGTACTGACGGACTTACTAATATGGTTCCTGAAAAGGAAATGAAGAAAGTATTGAGTGAGAAAATTAGTTTAGACGCTAAGTGCCATATTCTGATCGATAAAGCTAATCAAGCTGGTGGGAGAGATAATATCACCGCTTTACTTTTTGCCTCGGGAAATGGAGGTAATAAGTAAATGGATAAAGGTTACCTTGTTGGTGGCCGTTATGAGATCTTAGGTACGCTTGGCGAAGGCGGTATGGCTAATGTTTATTTAGCAAATGATATAAGACTCAACAGAAAAGTTGCTGTTAAGGCTTTGAGATATGATCTTCAAGATGACGAATCTGTTCAGAGAAGATTTGGCCGTGAAGCTAAAGCTACCAGTGGTCTTTCAAGCCCTAATATTGTTAACGTTTTGGATGTTGGCAATGATAATGGGATTCAATTCATTGTAATTGAATATGTTGACGGTCCTAATTTAAAGAGATATATCAAAACACACTTTCCGATTCCTTATCATGAAGTTGTTGATATTATGGAACAAATTTGTTCAGCCGTAACAACTGCTCATGATCACGGAATAATTCATCGTGATTTGAAACCAGAGAATATTTTAGTAGATGAAGCTAAAGATCCGATACAAGTTAAAGTATCAGATTTTGGGATAGCTTTGGCATTGAGTGACCAGTCGATAACAAGAACTAATTCATTGTTAGGTTCGGTCCACTATATGTCTCCAGAACAAATACGTGGTAAATCGGCCACAGTATTGTCTGATATCTATGCTTTGGGAATCATTTTATTTGAATTATTAGCTAAGCACGTGCCATTTACAGGAGATACAGCTGTATCTGTTGCTCTAAAGCATTCTAAGGAGGATATTCCGGATCTGCATGCAATTGATCACAATATTCCACAACCCTTGGAGAACGTAGTTTTAAAGGCAACAGCTAAAGATCCAGAAGAACGTTACCAATCAGTAAGAGAAATGTGTGAAGATATTAGTACTTGTTTACTTCCAGAACGTGCCAATGAACCTAAGTTTATTCCGGTGGTTCATAATAATTTGGAAGAAACTAAAGTTATGGAACCATTAAGAGATGTTGATCAAGATAAGCCTGCCAAAAAGAAAAGTAGCAAACGAAAAAAAATAATGTGGATGTCTATTATCCCGATTCTATTGTTGCTGTTTTTAATTTTTGCCATTGTCCGTGGAAGTGCGGAAACTTCGGTACCAGATCTGCATAACTTAACTATCAAACAGGCCACAGTCATGCTCAAGGGTTCTAACTTGCAAGTGGGTTCCATTTCAAAGGAAAATGATGATGATATAATTGCGGGACATGTTATTAAGTCAATACCGGCGAAAGGGCTTAAACTGAAAAATAATGCCAAAGTTAATTTAGTTGTCAGTTTAGGAGCCACATATTATAAGATGCCAAAAGTTACTGGAAAACAGTATGTTGAGGTATCTAACGGTCTGAAGAAACGTGGATTCAGTATCCATTTGAAGTACAAGTCTACTAATGATTACTCCGCAGGAGTGGTTATGAAGCAAAGTATTAAAGCTGGTAGTAAAGTCGTTGCTAAGAAGAAAAAATTGGTTTTAACGATTGCTAAAACACCAACAGTAAAGAAAAAATCTTATAAAGTACGTGATCTGTCAGGCTACAATCTTAAGAGTATTCAAGATTATGCCGATGAAATAGATGCTGTATTAGATGTTACATATCAGTATTCTGATACCGTTGCATCTGGAGTGTTGATTTCTCAAACACCAACGGCAGGAAGTAATATAACTCAAGGATCTACATTGTCAGTCGTAATGTCTAAAGGTAAAGATGAAAGTAATAGCAACAATTCGGACACTGATAAAGACAATTCAGACAGTGACAGTGATTCGAACACTAAAAATGTAACAAAAGATGTTCAAATACCATTTGATGACAGCAATGGTAGCAGTAATACCGTTACAATTTATCTTGGGGATGCTACACATAGTATTAGTAATCCTTATAAAACGATGACAATAACACAAACAACATCAACAACATTGAATTTCAATTTAAAGAGTGGTCAAACGGGGACTTATAATATCGTCCGTGACAATCAAACGATTGCGACCGGCTCAGTAAGCGGGTAGTAGATGGAAAGAGAAGGAAGAATTATCAAATCAATCAGTGGATTTTATGATGTTTTAGATCATGAAAGCCATGAGTTGGTTAGAACTAGAGCGCGAGGTAATTTTAGAAAGCGTAAGATCAAACCGATCGTAGGTGATATGGTCACCTATGAAGCAAGTGGAGATCTTGGCTATATTCTAAAAATAGAAGATCGAGAAAATAGTCTTGTTCGTCCGCCAATAGCTAATATTGATCAAGCTATTGTTGTAACTTCGTCTGTAGAACCTAATTTTTCTAGCAACCTATTAGATAAAATTTTGGTGAATATCGAACATAATGACATTGAACCGTTAATTTATTTAACAAAAACTGATTTATTAGATGATGATAAGTATGCAGATCTTAAAGTCGTCTTGGATGGATATCGTAAAGCTGGCTATGTTGTATTTGATGGCCGAGACAGCTACAGCGATGATCAAGTTCAAGATTTGATAAAGCATTTTGCTGACAAGATAACTGTTTTTACTGGCCAATCAGGTGCTGGTAAATCTACCTTGCTTAATCATATTGATCCAGAATTAGGATTGGCCACAGCGGCAATTTCTCAGACTTTGAATCGTGGTAAACATACGACTAGACAAGTTTCTCTATTTAATATAGAAGGTGGACTAGTTGCTGATACACCAGGATTCTCCTCATTGGAACTGATCGAGATAGATCAAGAAGAACTGCCAACGCTTTTTCCAGAATTTGTTCAATACAGTGGCGAATGTCAATTCAGAGGTTGTCACCATGTTAATGAACCTAACTGTAAAGTCAAAGAAATGGTTGAAAATGGTACGATCATGAAAAGTCGTTATGACGATTATTTATACTTTTTAAATGAAATAAATTCTTACAAGAAAAAATATTAAGGAGTGTTTTTAATGACAAACAAGATAGCTCCATCGATTCTCTCCGCTGATATTATGAATTTGGAGAGGGACGTTAAAATGGCTGAGGCAGCTGGTGCAGATTTGTTCCATATTGATATTATGGATGGACACTTCGTACCAAATATGTCTTTTAGTCCTAGTGTCGTCAAAGGAATGAGAAGAATCACTGATAAACCTTTAGATGTACATTTGATGATCGACAATCCGGAGGAATATATTGAACCAATCGTAAAAGCTGGTGCTGATACTGTTTTAGTTCATGCCGAGAGTACCAATCACACTTATCGTTCAATTCAAATGATCAAGCAATTAGGCGCTAAAGCTGGAATCGTAGTTAATCCGGGGACAGCTTTGGAAAATGTTAAAGAATTATTTCCAATTATTAATCAAATTTTAGTTATGACTGTTAATCCTGGATTTGGCGGTCAAGAATTTTTGTCAGGTATGACAAAGAAGATCCAACGTTTGGATCAATTACGCCAAACATCTGCCGCTGACGATTTTCAAATTGAAGTTGATGGCGGAATTAATGATAAAACAATTACTAAATGTGCTGATGCTGGAGCTGATATTTTCGTTGCTGGTTCATATCTCTTCGGTAGTGATGATTTTGAGGGTAGGATCAATAAATTAAAGGACCTCGTGGAAGACTAATGAAACGAGTTAATGTTTTATTAGGTGGTCCCAAAAGTGAATATCCTGAGGAAATGAACAGTATCAAAGCAATTCCCGGACCATGGGTCGGGGCAGATCGTGGAAGTTTATATTTAGTTCAAAACGGTGTAATTCCTGAAATTGCTATGGGAGATTTTGATTCTATCAATAAAAAAGAACAAAAACTCTTAAAAGATAATATTTCAAACTTTTATAAATTTCCTCCAGAAAAAAATGATACTGATTCTGAATTATGTTTATTGGCTGCAAGAGAAAAGTTTAATGCTCAAGAGTACATCATTTATGGTGGTACTGGTGGGCGAATCGATCATTTCTTGGTCAATTTATTCTTACCATTCGATAGACGATTCTTTGATTTTTATGACAAACTTTATTTCAAATCAGCTAATAATACTATTAGATTTTTTAAACCTGGTAGCTATACGGTTTATCATGAACATGGGATGAAATATATTGGTTTTATTAATTTAGGACCAGTCACACGTTTAAATTTAGTAAATGCAAAATATAAATTAAAAGACTTCAGTGCTGATCACCCGGTCAGTTGGGCCAGTAATGAGTTCATTGGTGATTCAATCGACTTTAATTTTGGAAGCGGCGTTATTGCTGTTATCCAAAGTTCCGATGCTAAGCAAAACAAAAAGGGCTAACGAAATTAATCGTTAGTCCTTTTTTTAGTTATTTTAAAATTATACGCGGGTAACTTTTCCCGATTTCAAAGCTCTAGCTGAAACCCAAACACGTTTAGGCTTACCATCAACCATGATACGAACTTTTTGCAAGTTTGGCTTCCAAGAACGTTTTGATTGATTAAGAGCGTGAGAACGTTTGTTACCAAACACTGTCTTACGGCCTGTAATAATATCTTTTGCCATGGGACCGACCTCCTTTGGCTACATGTTTTCTTTTAAAATATCACCTGACTAATTTACCATAACATTGCAACTAAAGCAATAGAGTAATAATATTGACCATAAATCTTTAATTCAAAATCTTGCTATGATAAAATTTTTATGGTTATGATAGGATAGATAAGGTCCAAAGATAGGAGGATCCAGAATGGCAGTTACAATTAAAACAAAGCATGGCGAAATCGTCGTGTCCACTAACAGTGTTTCAACAATTGTTGGCGGTGCTGCTTCAGACATATACGGTATCGTAGGTATGGCAAGCAAGAACCAATTGCGTGATGGAGTTAATACAATTTTAAACCGTGAGGATTTTTCTCGTGGTGTTGTTATTGACCAAAAAGACGGAAAACTTGCTGTCGATGTATATATCATAGTAGGATATGGAATCAAAATATCCGAAGTTGCTAAAAATTTAAAAGCGAAAGTTAAATATAACCTAGAAACAATGCTCGGAACACCGGCCGGCACTGTGAATGTTTATGTCCAAGGAATCAAAGTCTTGGATGACATTAAATAGGTATTAAGCTGGTTGGAGGGAATTTTTTTGAGCAAAGAACTTATTACCAAAAATGAATTTTCTGATATGGTGCGAGTTGCCTCACATCGTCTAGAAAAAAATGCTAAATTTGTTAATTCACTAAATGTTTTTCCTGTCCCAGATGGGGATACTGGTACAAATATGAGTCTTACGATCCAAAGCGGATTTAAAGCTGTCAATGAATCAGAAAGTAATCATGTTGGTACTTTAGGTAAAGCGCTAGCTAAGGGATTATTGATGGGTGCCAGAGGTAACTCAGGTGTTATCACGTCTCAGTTGTTCAGAGGTTTCTCAAAGAGTATTGAGAAAAAAGAGTCTTTGGATGCTAATGATTTAGCATCAGCCTTTGAAGATGGCGTAAAAACAGCTTATAAGGCTGTTATGAAGCCAGTTGAAGGAACTATACTAACTGTTGCTAAATATGGTGCTGAAGCCGGTATTAAGAAGGCTAAAGAGACAACTGATATAGTTCAAGTTATGACAGCGGTTGTTAAAGGTTCCAAAGTCGGTTTGGAAAAGACACCATCACTATTGCCAGTCCTAAAAGAAGTCGGCGTTGTCGATTCTGGTGGTCAAGGTCTAGTGTTTATTTATGAAGGATTTTTGGAAGGTCTCTCAGGTGAGGCTTCAGATAATGAAGCATATACGCCAGATGAAGCTGAGATGGATGAAATGATCAATGCAACTCATCATCAAGAATCTGTTCAAAGTCAATTCAATACTGACTCGATCGAAAACGGATATTGTACAGAGATGATGGTTGAACTGGGTGAAAATCCAACAACTGATGAAAAATTCGATTATGAAGAATTCCGTCAATATTTAAGTGAAATTGGTGATTCATTATTAGTTGTTTCCGATGATGAAGTTGTTAAGGTTCACGTTCATACTAACTATCCATATAAAGTTTGGGAAGCTGGTAGAAAGTACGGTGCTTTAACAAAAATCAAGATCGACAATATGCGTATTCAACATGAAACTATTGTTGACGAAGATGAGATCGCAACACCAGTAAGCAGCCAACCAATCGACTATGCGGTTATTGCCGTATCTTCAGGTGACGGTCTTTCAACGTTATTTGAAAGTTTGGGTGTTACACATGTTATCAGTGGTGGACAGACAATGAATCCATCTACAAATGATATTGTGGATGCGATCAATGCTTCAAATGCTAAACGAGCAATTATTTTACCAAATAACGGTAATATCGTTATGGCCGCTAAGCAAGCAGCAGAATTGGTCAATATTCCGGTTGCTATTGTTGCTTCTAAGACGATCTCACAAGGTATGACGGCAATGCTGTCATTTAACCCTGAGGCTGAATTAGACGAAAATAAAGACAACATGGAAGATTCATTAGATACCGTTAAGAGTGGTCAAATCACTGAAGCTATTCGTGACACAGAAATTGACGGATTGAAGATCACAAAGGGTCACTATATGGGTATTGTCGATGGCAAGATCTTAGTTGATTCTGAAGATATTATTTCTGTAACTGAAGAAACACTTGATAAGATGATCGATGAAGATAGTGAAGTTATTACAATTTTGGTTGGTCAAGATGGTAATAAAGCCGATGCTCAAAAGGTTTCAGATTATTTAGATGAAAAGTATGCAGACTTAGAAACTGAAATTCATCAAGGTGATCAACCAGTTTATCCTTATTTAATTGCTGTAGAATAACAAACAATGAGTTTGGGACCTTGCGTTCCAAACTTGTTTTATTTAGGAGGGAAAATGGATTTAAGAACAGTTCCAGTATCAGCTTTACCAGGAGTGGGAGCCAAGCGATTTGAAGCTATCAAGTCCTTAGGTATTGAGAATATTTATGACTTATTATTCTATTTTCCCTTCCGGTATGAGGATATGGAAGTAAAATCACTGGATGATGCGATCGATCAAGAGAAGATTCTCTTAAAAGGGATAGTCGCTAGTGATCCAGTTGTAGCTAGATTTGGATATAAAAAAAATCGTTTGAATGTCAGAATTATTGTTGAAAATGAATCAGTCATGGTTACTTTTTTCAATCAACCATGGTTAAAGGATAAATTCGTAACTGGAAATGAAGTCGCGGTCTATGGTAAATGGAATCAAAATCGTCGTGCTATCACTGGTATGAAAGTTATTGGTGATGGACATGCTGAAGATTCGATTGATTCAGTTTATTCCGTGAATAAAAATATTCATCAAAAAACTTTAATAAATTTGATCAAGGCAGCCTATGAAGAGTATTCTGATCAAATTAAAACGATCATTCCCGAACGTATTTTAGAAAAATATCATTTGATGAATGATAAAGATATGGTTCAAGGGATGCATTTTCCTAAGAATGATGAACAGAATGAACTAGCTAGAAGAACCGCTAAATTTAGGGAATTTTTCTTATTTGAATGTGGTATTCAGAATATGAAGTCTCAAGATCAGGTCAATCAGATTGGTCTGTTAGAGAATTACGACAAAAAATATATTGAAGATTTTATTGATAACTTGCCCTTTGATTTAACAACAGCTCAAGCACGAGTCACTCAAGAGATCCTAGAGGATATGAATTCCACTCATCATATGAATCGATTGCTTCAAGGTGATGTTGGTTCAGGTAAGACGATCGTAGCAGTGATTGCTATGTTAGCTTCAGTGACGGCAGGATATCAGGCGGCCATTATGGCGCCAACAGAAATTTTGGCACAACAACACTTTGAGAAAATTGGGAAATTGTTAGCACCTTTGAAAATAAGAACGAGTATTTTGACTGGTTCACAGACTAAAAAGGAGCACGATGCAATAGCTGACAATGTTAGGGCTGGTAAAACTAATGTTATTGTTGGAACACATGCATTGATTCAAGATAGTGTTGAATTTAAAGATTTAGGTTTGATAGTAATCGACGAGCAACATCGTTTTGGTGTTAATCAGCGTAAAGATTTGCGTGAAAAGGGTAATAATCCTGATGTATTAGCTATGACGGCGACCCCGATTCCGAGAACATTAGCGATAACGACATATGGAGATATGGACGTTTCAAGAATTGACGAGTTGCCAGCCGGTCGTAAAAAAATCGAAACTTACTGGATCAGAAGTCAAAAAATTGAACAGATGTATCGTTTTGTAACTAAAGAATTAGCTGATAAAGCACAGATTTATGTTGTTACACCACTTATTTCTGAGTCTGAAAAGATAGATTTAAAGAATGCTGAATTGATTTATGATAAGTTTAATGAGTTATTTGCACCAAAATATAAGATCGGTTTGCTTCATGGTCAGATGCCAAATGATCAAAAAGAAGACGTAATGAATCAATTCAGTCATCAAAAGATAGATGTCTTGGTTTCGACGACTGTTATTGAAGTTGGAGTGGATGTACCTAATGCATCGGTGATGGTGATCTATGATGCAAATCGTTTTGGTTTATCACAGTTACATCAATTGCGAGGTCGCGTTGGTCGTGGTGAGAAACAGTCATATTGTATTCTGATTGCTGATCCCAAAAACGAAACAGCTTTAGAAAGAATGAAGATTTTAACATCAACAAACGATGGTTTTGTTTTAGCTGAAGAGGATCTAAAAATGCGTGGAGCCGGGGATGTTTTGGGTAGTCGTCAATCTGGTTTGCCAGACTTTAAAGTTGGTGATCCTGTTGCTGATATCAACATATTGGAAACAGCTCAAATTGAGGCTGAGGCGATGTTTAAGGACGAGGCTATGGAAAAACCAGAAAATAAAGTGTTAAAATCTTTCTTGAATGATGAATTTGAACAGTTAAATAATTTTGATTAGTGAGGAAATATAATGAAGATTGCTGTAGATGCTATGGGTGGAGATAATGCACCGCAGGTCATAGTTGAAGGTATTGAACAGTCACGTGACGAATGGGAGGATTTGGAGTTCGTTCTTTACGGTGATGAAACAAAGATTAGAGAATACTTAAAAAGTGATAAACGGATAACAATTGTTAATACTGATGAAGAAATTTTAGGAACGGATGAACCTGTTAAGGCAATTCGTTCTAAGAAGAACTCGTCAATGGTATTAGCTGCTAAGTCGGTCAAAAATAAAGAAGCCGATGCTATGTTGTCATTAGGTAATACAGGGGCTTTATTAGCTGCTGGAATTTTTATTGTTGGTCGAATCAAGCAAGTTGCACGTCCAGCTTTAATGCCTACTTTACCTGTTACAAATTCTCCATTGGGTGTAAATGTTTTGGATGTTGGTGCTAATGCTGAGGCCAAAGCTGCATATTTACAGCAATGGGCAATCATGGGTTCAATTTATGCACATGATATTAAACAAATTGAAGAACCAAGAGTGGCTTTATTGAATAACGGTACTGAAGAAGATAAAGGTGATACTCTTCATAAAGAAGCTTATGAATTACTTGAAAGTACTGAAGGTATCAACTTTGTGGGTAACGTTGAATCAAATAATATTTTGGCTGGAGTAGCTGATGTCATTGTTACTGATGGTTTTACCGGAAATGCTGCACTAAAGGCAACTGAAGGAACTGCAACCATTTTATTGAGTCAATTAAAGAATGCCTTGCTAAATAGCGGTTTCTTTACTAAAATGGGGGCTGCTATTGTTGCTCCATCGTTGAAGTCGTTAAAAGATATGTTTGATACTTCTCAAGCTGGCGGTGCGGTTCTTTTAGGATTGAAGTCACCTGTTGTTAAAGCGCATGGAGCCGCTGATGCAAAGACTGTTTTCTATACAGTAAAACAGATTTATGGTATGTTGCTTAACGATACAATAAACAAGGCCAACAAGTATTTTGAAAAAATGGAACAAAAGAAATAATTTAAACAAACTTGGGAAAAACAGGAGAGTTATTTAAATGTCAGAACAAGAAATTTTTGAAAAAATCAAAACTATGATCGTCGATAAATTTGAAGTTGACGCTGAAGCAGTTAAAAACGAAACATCATTTACGGATGATCTTGATGCAGATTCAATTGACTTAGTTGAATTTGTTTTGGAACTTGAAGAAGAATTCGATCAAGAGATCCCTGATGAAGATGCTGAAAAGATCACAACAGTGGGACAAGCTGTTAATTATATTAAAGAACATCAAAATTAAGGCCGTTAGGTCTTATTTTTTTGCCTGAATAATTATTTAAGGGTAAAAATTTAGTATAATTAATATTATCGGAAAGGGGCATATCATGTTAGATCCGAAATTTTTGAGTTACCTAAGTGAAAACTATGGAATAAATTTCAATAATAAAAAATTGGTCGAACGTGCAATGACACATTCTTCCTTTGATAATGAGCATAAAGAATTAGGTATTGGTGATTATGAACGTTTGGAATTTTTGGGGGATGCCGTTTTGGAAATAAATATTTCTAAATATCTCTTCGAAAAATTTCCAGAACTACCAGAAGGAAAATTAACACGTTTGAGATCAGACATTGTTAGAACTGATAGTTTCGCTAGATTTGCCAAACAAATACAAATAGATAAATATTTATTGATCGGTAAGGGTGAAGAGAAGCAAGGTGCCAGACAAAGACATACCCTATTGGAGGATATCTTTGAAGCCTTTAATGGAGCACTTTACTTAGATCAAGGAAATAAAAAAGTGGATGAATTCTTGAAAAAAGTTGTTTATCCTCATATTGATTCAGGAGAATTTTCAGAAGATACTGACTTTAAGACACATATTCAAGAGAAACTTCAACAATCTGGCGAAGTGGAAATTGACTATGAAGTCATAGATGAAGAAGGACCTGATCACGACAAAAAATTTGAAGTAGAGTTACTAGTAAACGGGAAATTCTTATCAAAAGGCTTTGGTTACAGCAAGAAACATGCAGAACAAATGGCCGCTAAGAAAGCGTTAGAAGAATTATAGGAGTTTGTATTTTATGCCATTAAAATCATTAACAATCAACGGATTCAAATCTTTTGCTGATAAAACAAAGATTGACTTTACAAGTGGAATTACAGGTATCGTTGGACCGAACGGAAGTGGAAAGTCGAATATTACTGAAGCGATTCGTTGGGTCATGGGCGAGCAATCAGCCAAAAGCTTACGTGGTGATAAAATGGCCGATATTATTTTTGCCGGTAGTGATACACGTTCACAAATGAATCACGCTGAAGTTATTTTAGAGTTTGATAATTCACATAAAGAATTGAAATCTGATCAAGAAAATATTTTGATCAAACGTAAACTATATCGTAATGGTGATACGGAATTTTCAATTAATAATAAAGATTGTCGTCTCAAGGATATTACTGAACTATTTATGGATTCAGGTATGGGTAAACAATCTTTTTCAATCATTTCACAAGGTCGAGTTGAGGAAATATTCAATAGCAAGCCAGTGCAAAGACGTTCAATTATTGAAGAGTCCGCTGGGATTGCTTTATTTAAGCAAAAAAAAATTCAGGCTGAAAGTAAGTTGTCAGAAACGACTGATAATTTACATCGTGTTTCTGATATTGTTTCCGAATTGGCCAAACAAGTTGAACCATTAAAAGAACAGGCTAGTATCGCTAGAGACTATCAAACACAAAAAAGTCAATATGATGCGATTTATCAACAGATTTTGACGATTGAAATAAAAGATACTTCTATTCAAAAGCGCAAAGTTAATAATGAGTTGCGCGAAGTTAAGCTAAGTCTGCAAGAAATTGAGAAAAAAGTTAAACAATCTACGGCCGATCTTAATGCCAACCGAACAAGAATCAGTGAATTTACTAAAAAAATTGATGATCATCAGAATGGCTTAGTAGAAAAAACTCGAGCCTTGGAAATTTTAAATGGTCAAATAGCTGTTGCTGATGAGAGAAATGGATACAATACTAGTACGCAAGATTCATTAAATGACCGTTTAGAAAAACTGTTGAATGCTAAGAAAACTAGTCAGATACAATTAGCAACTTGTCAAAAATCTTTGGATGACTATCAGCAAAAAATTAAGTCATATCAAAAAGAATTGAAAGAAATTGAACATTTAAAAACACAAACGCCTGAAGATCTCCAAAAAGAAATTGATCAAATTAGAGATCAGTACGTTAATAGCTTACAAGAGCAAGTATCAAATAATAATGAACAAAAATTCAGTCAACGACAATTAGCAAGAATTTCTGAGTTAGAGCAAGAGCAAAGTACGAATACTGACAAAGTTGCAGCTGAAATTGACAAACTAAATCAGTCGATTTCTACAACTAATCAAGAAATTGACAAGTTGGTCAGTGATAATCAAGACTTGATCAAAAAAGGTCAGACTATTTCCGCTTCTATCGATCAAGTGACTGAACAAGGTCAAAATGAGAATCAGGATTATTTGCATGAATTAGAGAATCTTCAAGAAATCAAGGCACGTAAAACTGTATTGGAAAATATGGAGCAAGAACATGCTGGATTTTATGAAGGTACAAAAAACATTTTGAATAATCAACAGTCACTCGATGGAATAGTTGGCGCTGTTGCTGAATTGATCATAGTTCCTAAAAAATATCAATTGGCAATTGAAACAGTTGTCAGCAATCAATTGCAGTCGATCGTAACTAAAGATGAACCTGCCGCCAAACGTGCCATCGCATTCTTAAGACAAAAAAATGCTGGTCGTGCGACTTTCTTGCCTCAAAATATTATTCAACCTAGGAGTGTTTATTCAACTGATTTGAATGCAGCTCATAGTGTTGTTGGATTCATTGATGTGGCAAGTAATTTGGTTGAATTTGATCAAAGTGTTAATAATATTGTTCAAAATATCTTGGGTAATCTATTGATTGCGACTGATATTGATGCTGCTACAAAAGTTTCTGCAGCCGTTCATCGTAAATATCGTGTCGTTACGCTCGATGGTAATGTTGTCAATGCTGGAGGTTCTTTGACAGGTGGACAAAAACGTCGAGTAAATTCAAGTCTTTTAAGTAGAAAAGAAGATTTGAAGGAATTAGTGGCTCAATTGTCCAAAAAAGAACTGATCCTTGATCAAAAACAAAAGTCAGTTTCAGATCTGCGTGAGAAGCTAATTAGCTTACGTCAAGAAAAGTCCAGTGTTGACAAAGATTTAGAGTCTTTTAATCAAAAGAAGAGCAGTCTGAACAGTGATTTATCCACCCAACAAAATGAATTAAAACATTTTGAAAGTCAACGGTCAGCTTATGAGTATAATCAGTCTAAGACAAAAGCTGAGAAAAAAGAATTAGCTGACAATTTAGATAATCAATTGAAAATTGCTGAGGATTTAAAGAAAGAATTAATCAAATTACAGTCCGCTATTGATGATAAGCAAAAGACTCTGAATGATTTTGATTCTAAACTGTCATCTACTAATGAAAAAATTCAGAAGTATCAGACTGATTTGGCTGTTGTTAAGAGTAATTTTGAGAATGAGAATAATCAGCATAAACGCTTGATTTCTGAAATGGAATCTAATGATGAACAGATCAAAGAATTAAAGATTCGCTTAGATCAATTGAATAATGAAAAGAGTACGTTAGATTTAAGTAATTCTGAAATCAAATCTAGAATTGAAAACTTGAATACTGAAATCACTCAATTGAAGAAAACTTTGAGTTCTTTGCAAGATCAACGTGATCAAGAAGAAATCAATGCTAAAAAATTAAACGAACTAGCTCAAAGAAACTTTGATCTGCAAAAGTCTGCTTCTGACCAACAAGAGAATTTAGCTATTCAAGTAACTAAATTAACTAACCAGATTGACAGTCGCTTAGATATATTGGCTAAGGATTATCAGTTAACATATGAAGCTGCTATGGTCAATTTGAAGAAACAAGATGCTGATCCAGATGAATTGAAGAAAAACGCCAATTTGCTAAAGATGGGGATCGACGAGTTAGGTCCGGTAAATATTTCTGCGATTGCTGAATATGATAAGGTTAAAGATCGCTATGAATTTTTGACACAACAACAAGATGATCTTTTAACTGCCAGAAAACAGTTGATGGATACAATGTCAGAGATGAATAATGAAGTTATGACACGCTTTAAGAGAACTTTTGATAGCGTAGCCGCAGCCTTTGAGACAATTTTCCCAGAGATGTTTGCAGGTGGACGTGCCAAATTAGTTTTAACCGATCCCAGTAACTTGTTAGAAACAGGCATTGAAATCATTGCACAGCCGCCCGGGAAGAAATTTCAAAGATTGAGTCTACTATCCGGTGGTGAAAAGGCTTTAACAGCCATTACGTTGTTGTTCGCTATTATTAAAGTACATCCAGTTCCATTTTGTATTTTGGATGAAGTTGAAGCGTCACTTGATGATGCCAATGTTTATCGCTTTGCTAATTATTTAAATAAATATGACGATAATACAGAATTTATCGTAATTACCCATCGTAAGGGTACAATGATGAATGTTAACCGTCTTTATGGCGTTACAATGGAGGAATCCGGTGTTTCTAAAATGTTATCTGTTGAAGTAGAAAAATAAGGAGATTAATATATGGGACTTTTTGATCGAATTAAAAAAGCCTTTACTGGCAAAGAATCTGAACCAAAAGAAACTGAAAAAGTTGATGAAACCGCCAAAAATACTGAAGAGCCTGAAGTAAATTCTGCTGATAAAACTACTGAATCAGAGGATATTGCTTCTAAATCAGATGAAAGCAAAACTGAACCTGAAGAAAAAAGTGATGCAGAATTTGAACCAGAACAAAATGACGAACTTGAAGAATCAGAAGTAGAATCAAAACCTGAACCAGTAGAGCCTAAACAGAAAATTAAAGAAGAAGTGGATGAGACTTCTGAAAATTCTGAACCTGAAGAAGAGACTACCGAGTCAGAAGAGACTGAAGATTCTGAAAATGCTGAGGTTGAAGAAACTCCAGAAGCAGAGTCTGAACCAGAAGAAAAAGATGATGTTAAGGAATATGACGAAGGGTTAAAGAAGAGCCGTAATTCATTTAGTGCTCGTTTTAATCGTTTCTTGGCTAACTTTAGAAGTGTTGATGAAGAATTCTTTGATGATTTGGAAGAATTATTGATTGAATCTGATGTTGGGTATGAAACTGCTATGCGTCTTTCGGATGAATTGCGTGAAGAAGTTAAATTAGAAAATGTTAAAAAACGTTCTGATGTATCTGATGTTATCGTTAAAAAGTTAGTAGATATGTATGATGAAGAAGGTAAGGAAGAAGACAATAGTCTTAAATTCAGTAATGATAAGACGCCAACAGTATTCTTATTTGTAGGTGTTAATGGAGCTGGTAAGACAACGACAATTGGTAAACTAGCTCATCGTTACCAACAAGAAGGTAAGAAGGTTCTTCTAGCTGCTGGTGATACATTTAGAGCAGGTGCTATTGAGCAACTTCAAGTCTGGGGTAAGCGTGTTGGGGTACCCGTTCAAGCAAGTAAGGCCCAAACTGATCCCGCTTCAGTTGTTTTCGATGCTGTTCATCGTGCTGTTGAGGAAGACTTTGATATTCTTTTAGTTGATACTGCTGGTCGTTTACAAAATAAAGAGGGATTAATGCGTGAGTTGGAAAAAATCAAGCGTGTTATCACCCGTGAGTTGCCGGAAGCACCTCAAGAAGTGCTCTTAGTACTTGATGGATCAACTGGACAAAATGCTTTGAGTCAGGCTAAACAATTTAATGAAACAACTGACGTTTCAGGAATCGTTTTAACTAAAATCGACGGTAGTTCTCAAGGTGGTATTGTCTTGGCAATCAGAAATGAACTTCATATACCGGTTAAATTAGTTGGTCTTGGAGAACAAATGGATGATCTGCGTGATTTTGATCCTGAGAAATTTATTTATGGGTTATTTAAAGAATTAATTGTCGGTTCTGGTGAATAGTATGGAAATTGATGAAACAACCAAGGTAAATTTGTTGTATAACTTTTATCATTCTTTACTGACAAAGAAACAGAGCCAGTATTTGAATTTATATTATGTTGAAGATTTTTCGCTTAGTGAAATTTCTGAACAGTTAGAAGTTTCTAGGCAAGCGGTATTGGACAATTTGCATCGGTCCGTTAGTCTGTTAGAATCATTTGAGAAAGAACTTGGTCTCATTAAGAAGACTCAAGAAATCGATGATATTTCAAAGAAACTTGACCGAGTTGTTTTAGACAGATATCCAGAAGATAAAGAGCTTAGTGAACTGGTAAATCGTATTTCAAAAATAAATGAGATGTAGGAGTAAGAGATGGCTTTTGAAGGATTAAGTGAACGACTTCAAAAAGTTTTTTCCACGTTGAGAGGTAAAGGAAAACTTTCTGAAGATGATGTTCGTAAAGTAATGCGTGAAGTTAGAATGGCTTTACTTGAAGCTGATGTTAACTTTGATGTCGTTAAAGATTTCGTTAAGCAAGTTAGAGAGCGTGCTTTAGGCGCTGAAGTAATGGACAGTTTGAGTCCATCACAACAAGTTATCAAGATTGTTGATGATGAGTTAACCAAGTTGATGGGTGAAGAGGCTGTTCCTTTGAACAAATCTCCACATATACCAACAATTATTATGATGGTTGGTCTTCAAGGTGCTGGTAAAACTACCACAGCTGGTAAGCTAGCTAAATATTTGATTAATAATGAAAAGGCTCGTCCAATTTTTATTGCAGGTGACGTTTATCGTCCAGCTGCCATTGAACAGTTAAAGACCGTAGCTGAACAAGTTGGAGCACCAGTTTATGAAGAAGGTACTGATAAAGATCCAGTTGATATTGTCAAGAATGGATTAGCTCAAGCCGCTGAAAATAAAAATGATTATGTAATTATTGATACTGCCGGTCGTTTGGAAATTGATGACAAATTGATGGACGAATTGACTAGGATCAAAGAGTTAGCACATCCAAATGAGATCCTCTTTGTTGCTGATTCTATGACTGGTCAAGTTGCTGCTAAAGTTGCACACGGTTTTGATGAGCAATTAGATATTACCGGTGTTGTATTAACTAAGCTTGATGGTGACACTCGTGGTGGTGCCGCACTTTCAATTCGTGCCGTTACTGGTAAACCAATCAAGTTTATTGGACAAGGTGAAAAGTTAGATCAACTAGATGTCTTCCATCCTGATCGTATGGCCAACCGTATTCTTGGTATGGGTGACATGCTTACTTTGATCGAAAAAGCTCAAACTGATTACGATGAAAAACAAGCCAAAGATATGGCTGAAAAAATTCGTGAGAATAGTTTTGACTTTAACGACTTTATTGATCAAATGGATCAGATCCAGAAGATGGGTCCAATGGATGAATTGATGAAGATGATTCCTGGAATGGCCAACAATCCTGCTATGGCTAATGTTAATATTGGCGAAAAGGATATCGATCATTTGAAGGCTATTGTTTATTCAATGACTCCTAAAGAACGTGAGAATCCTGATCTGTTAAATCCTTCAAGACGTCGCCGTATCGCAAGCGGTTCTGGACGTAATGTTCAAGAAGTTAACCGTATGATCAAGCAATTTAAACAATCACGTGACATGATGAAACAGATGAGTAAAGGTAACATGTCTGGCATGGAACAAATGATGGGTGGCGGAATGTCTGGTAAGTTGGGCAAGATGGCCATGCATTCAATGGTTAAAAAACAAAAGAAACGTAAGAAGAAGCGTTTAAAGAAGATTAAACGCTTTAAGTCATAAAAAAAACGATGGTGTAAAGAAAAAAACTTTACACCATTATTTTTTTTGTGTATACTAACAAAGTTAAGTATTTAGGAGGAAACAAAATATGTCAGTTAAGATTAGAATGAAACGTATGGGTAGTAAGTTAAGACCTTTCTACAGAATTGTTGTTGCTGATTCACGTGCACCACGTGATGGTCGCTTCATCGAACAAGTTGGTTATTACAACCCAATCGCTCAACCAGAAGAAATCAAGTTGGACGATGACAAAATTATGGACTGGTTACAAAAAGGTGCACAACCTTCAGATACAGTTCGTAACTTGCTTAAGACACATGGTATTATGCAAAAATATCATGAAAACAAATATTCAAAATAATGAATAAGTAAAATGGGATCAGATAAAACTTTGTTTTGTCGTGGTCCTATTTATTTATGTGGAGGAATAAATGGCTGATAATTTATATCGAGTCGGAACAATTGTTAACACTCATGGAATCAAAGGCGAACTGCGTATTATTCCAATTACAGACTTTCCTGAAGAACGTTTCAAAAAGGGCGCTAAACTCTTTTTAAAGAAATCAAGTGATTCAAAAGAATTTATCGTTGAGTCATCTCGTAAACATAAGAATTTCATTTTGATCAAGTTTAAGGGATACGATAATATAAATGACGTTGAACAATATGTTAAATCAGAATTATTTTCTAACGATGAAGTAAAACCAAAGCTTAAAGATGGAGAATTTTTCTACAGTCAAATTATCGGGTTGAAGGTTGTTGATGAACAAATCGGTGAAATAGGAACAATTAAAGAAATTATGGAATTGGGTCCAAATGATGTTTGGGTCGTAAAGAGTCCTAAATACGATGAAGTATTAATTCCATATATTGATGATGTAGTAAAAAAAGTAGATCTCGAGAATGAAGTTATTAATGTCGAGATCCCGGATGGATTGATAGACTAATGGATATAACAGTATTAAGCATTTTTCCTAAGATGTTTCAGGCTTTAAATGAGTCTTTAATTGGTAAAGCACAAGAAAAAGGGCTAGTTAATTTGGATGTAGTTGATTTTAGAGATTTTACTACAAACAAACAAAATCATGTTGACGATTCTCCTTACGGCGGTGGGGCAGGTATGTTATTGCAGGCACAACCTATCTATGATGCCATGGACTATGTTGAACAAAAGAAGCCGGGTAAGAAACGAGTTATATTACTCGACCCAGCTGGTAAAACTTTTAATACTAAGACTGCTAGAGATTTTGCAAAGGAAGATCAGTTAGTATTTATTTGCGGTCACTATGAAGGTTTTGACGAACGAATCAAAGATTTGGTTACTGATGAAGTTTCAATCGGTGATTATATTTTAACTGGTGGGGAATTGCCAACTATGAATATGATTGATGCCACTTTAAGATTTGTACCCGGGGTTTTAGGTAATTCAGTTTCTGCCGAAGACGAGTCCTTCTCTCATGGATTGTTGGAATATCCACAGTATTCTAGGCCAGCAGATTTTCGCGGCAAGAAAGTACCAGAGGTCCTAACTAGTGGAGATCATGAAAAAATTCGTATCTGGCGTCTGAAAGAATCATTGAGAAAAACTCTAGAACGCCGACCTGATCTATTAGATACAGTAGAGTTGAATGATGAAGAGAAAAAATTACTTCGTGAAATTCGTTCCGAAAATTAGTTTACAAATAAGATTCAATAATGTAATATTGTAAGAGTGTTTGAACACATATTAACGATATTCCGCTGTGTATTAATTAAGATACATAAGAGTGTCGAATTAGGAGAAATTATTTATGAAACCATTAATTCAAGATATTACTAAAGAACAACTACGTTCTGATATTCCTGACTTCCGCCCTGGTGACACTGTTCGCGTCCATGCCAAGGTTGTTGAAGGTTCACGTGAACGTATCCAGTTGTTTGAAGGCGTTGTAATTAAGAGACGTGGAACTGGCGTTAGTGCTACTTATACTGTTCGTAAGATGAGTAGCGGTGTTGGTGTTGAAAGAACATTCCCACTAAACACACCACGTGTTGAAAAAATCGAAGTTATTAGACATGGTCTTGTACGTCGTAGCAAGCTTTACTATCTACGTGATCGTAAAGGTAAGGCAGCACGTATTAAAGAACGTCGTCTTGAAAAATAAGCAAATTGTAAAGACACTTCGGTGTCTTTTTTTGTATCCAAACAGATATCTTCAATAAGGTATCTGTTTTTTTATTATCCTTAATTATTTAAACACGTATAATTATTTGAATAATCGGCTATAATAAGTTTTTGAATGTCAATTATACGAACAATAAGATTAATTTTATGAATTTATGTACGTAAATTGATTGAAAAACACGTATAGGATTGATAAACTGATGACATACTTTAAGGAGAAAGTGGCTTATGAAAGATGTAGCAGTAATTATGGGTTCAGTTTCAGATTTACCAACGATGCAGAATTCGATCGATACATTGAAAAAGCTAAGTGTTGAATATGAAGTTCATGTGATATCAGCACATCGAATGCCTGAAGAGATGTTGAATTTCGCTAGGAATGCCTCCGGTAATGGAATTAAAGTTATAATCGCCGGAGCAGGTGGAGCAGCACATTTGCCTGGAATGATAGCAGCAGCAACCACGTTACCCGTCATTGGGGTCCCAGTGCAGTCAAAGGCTTTAAATGGGATGGATTCGCTGTTGTCGATTGTTCAAATGCCAGGTGGTATTCCTGTAGCCACAATGGCAATTGGTAAAGCAGGAGCGATTAACGCCGCTCTCATGGCTACACGTATCTGTGCGTTAACTAACTTAGAATATTTGAAATCGTTATCTGACTATCAAGAAGCAATGCATGATAAGTCAATAGAAAGTGGGAATGATCTTGAATAAATATCATTTACCAGGTGAAACCATTGGCATTATTGGTGGAGGACAATTAGGTCAGATGATGGCTTCTATAGCTAAAGAAAAAGGGTATAAGGTTATAATCTTAGATCCGACCAAAAATTGTTCAGCGGCACAAGTTTCAGATGAACAAATAGTTGCTGAATATGATGATTTGAATTCTCTGATTAAATTAGCTAAAAAATGTGATGTTTTAACCTATGAATTTGAAAACGTCGATGCTGAAACAATTGAAGAAATAACAAATTATACTGATGTGCCTCAAGGAACAAAAGCTTTGATAGTTACTCAAAATCGTATTAGAGAAAAGAATTTTCTTTCTGATAATAAGTTTCCAGTTGTTCCGCATACAATTGTTAAAACGTTTGACGATTTTCAGAATGGATTGAGAGATTTGAATTATCCAGCAATTTTGAAAACAGTTGAAGGTGGTTATGACGGTAAAGGTCAAATTTTGATTGAAAATGAAACTTTTGATGAAAGTGCGGTTAAAAAATTAATTGAATTTGGAACTTGTATTTTAGAATCAAAGATTGAGTTATTAAAAGAAGTTTCTGTAGTTATTTCATCTAATTTAAATCAACAGCATTCAATTTTTCCATTGATCGAAAACGAACATCACAATAATATTTTGCATATTAGTAACTGTCCAGCAAGAATCAACAATGAAATCGTAGAAGAAACATATCAAATAGCACAACAAATTGCTCGTCAATTGAATTTGGTCGGAACAATGTGTATAGAATTCTTTATTTCCAAAAGTCAGAAAGTTTATGTAAATGAAATTGCACCTAGACCGCATAATTCAGGTCATTTGACGATTGAATCATGTAATATTTCTCAATTTGATGCTCATATTCGGGGAATTTGCGGTTGGCCAATGCCAGAAGTTAAGTTATTCAGTTCAACAGTTATGATCAATTTATTAGGTCAACATATAGAAGCAGCGAAGGCTGACTTGCTTAGGCATACAGAATGGAATTTCCATGACTACGGTAAAGATATCTGCAAGGTTAATCGAAAAATGGGACATATCACTATTTTAAGTAATGATGTGGAACATACGATAAGTGCGCTAAAACAAAACCCAATTTGGAAGGATTAAGTGTTTGTGATGAATAAACGGCTAATATATTCTGGAAAAGCAAAAGATGTTTTTGAAACTGATAATGATAATGAATTGATACTTTTTTATAAAGATCAAGCTACAGCATTAAATGGTATCAGAAAGGAACATATTACTGGAAAAGGTAATTTGAATTGTAAAATTTCTTCCCTAATATTTCATTACCTAATGAGAAATGGAATTGAAACCCACTTAATAAATGACTTGTCAGATAATGAACAGCTGGTTAAGAGAACAAAATTAATACCAATTGAAGTTGTTTTAAGAAATACGATTGCTGGTAGTTTCGCTAGAAAATTTGCGTTAGATGAAGGTAAAAAGCTCGATCCGCCGGTTATTGAATATTATTTTAAAAGTGATGAATTAAATGACCCAGCTATAAATGAATCACAAATTGAATCAATTGGGATTGCCAATGAATCTGAATTACAAGAAATTAAAAAACAAACTTTAGCAATAAATAAGCTTCTTGTTGAATTATTTAATCAAGACAAACTAGATCTTGTGGATTTTAAATTGGAATTTGGACATTTTGAAACGGGGATTATTCTAATTGATGAATTTTCGCCTGATAATTGTCGATTGTGGGATCAAACTAGTCATCAATCTTTTGATAAAGATGTTTTTAGGAAGAATGAAGCTGATTTGGTTACTACATACAAAAAAGTTTTAGACCGATTAGAAGGAGTCAGATAAGTATGAGTTTAGTTAAAGTTTATGTGACATATAAAGAATCAATTCTCGATCCACAAGGTGAAGCAATTAAAAAAGCAATCCACGGAATGGGACATACTTCGATAAATGACGTACGGATGGGTAAGTATTTTGAACTGAATGTTGATAATAATATTTCTGATATTGATTCAGAAATTAACTTGATCTGTGATAGCTTGTTGGCAAATCCTAATATGGAAACTTATCGCTACGAAATATTGGAGGATGCGGAATGAAATTTGCTGTGATTGTATTCCCGGGATCTAATTGCGACAAGGATCTGTATTTTGCGGTAAAAGATAGTATTCATGCAGAAGTTGAAATGATCGATTATAGAGAGACATCGTTGGATGGATTTGATGCCGTATTGATTCCTGGTGGCTTTTCATATGGCGATTACCTGAGAAGTGGTGCCATAGCGGCTCATGCTCCCATCATAAAAACAATAAAAAAGATGGCTATTTTAGGAAAACCAATATTGGGAATCTGTAATGGATTTCAAATCTTAACTGAAATTGGATTGTTACCTGGGGCTCTAATGAGGAATCGCCAAAATAAATTCATTTGTGAAACAGTTGATTTGAGAGTTGAAAATAGTCAAACAATTTTTACTAGTGAATATGATTACGATGAAATAATTAATATTCCCGTAGCTCATGGTGAAGGTAACTACTATTGTGATATTGCCACCTTGAAACAAATAAATGATAACAATCAGATCGTCTTTAGATATGCTTCAGATATTAATGGAAGTGTCGATAATATTGCTGGAATAATAAATAAAGAAGGCAATGTTTTAGGAATGATGCCACATCCAGAAAGAGCCTTAGAAGAAATAATTGGTTCAGATGATGGCTTGAAAATGTTTCAATCAATTTTAAAATCACATATGAATAGGGTGAATCTATAAATGACTGAACCGACTGCCGAAATGATTCAAGAAACCAAACTCTATAGATCTTGGGGGTTAAGTGACCAGGAATTTCAAACTATAGCTAACGATATTTTAGATAGATTACCAAACTATACGGAAACTGGATTATTTTCTGTAATGTGGAGTGAGCATTGTTCTTATAAGAATTCAAAGAACGTTTTGCGTAAATTCTCCAATAAGAGTGAAAGAGTGCTTGCCGGCCCAGGTGAAGACGCTGGAATAATTGATATCGGCGATAATCAAGCCATTGTATTTAAGGCAGAAAGTCATAATCATCCTTCGGCAGTCGAGCCATATCAAGGGGCGGCTACTGGTGTTGGTGGAATAATTAGAGATATTTTTTCCATGGGTGCCACACCGATAGCATTATTAAATAGTTTGAAATTCGGTGATTTGGATGATGCTCACACTAAATATTTAGCCGAAGAAATAGTCTCAGGAATTGGTGGCTATGGAAATTGTATTGGTATTCCAACTGTTGGGGGTGAAATTGCCTTTCAAGCCAGGTATAAGAAGAACCCAATTGTAAATGCTATGTGTGTAGGTTTGATTGATCATGATGATGTTAAATACGGTAAAGCTACTGGTAAAGATAATTTGATAGTTTATGTAGGTGCCAAGACTGGTCGCGATGGGATCCACGGCGCAACTTTTGCATCGGATGAATTCACTGACAGTAACAATACACAAAGGTCAGCAGTTCAAGTTGGCGATCCTTTTATGGAAAAATTGTTGATGGATGCATGTATAGAACTAGTGCATGAGCATTCTGATTGGATCATGGGGATTCAAGATATGGGAGCGGCTGGACTAGTTTCTTCTACAGCTGAAATGGCCTCAAAAGCGGGTAGCGGTCTGATCCTAGAGTTAGATAATGTCCCACAAAGAGAAACGGAAATGACTCCGTATGAAATTATGCTTTCAGAATCTCAAGAGAGAATGGTTTTATGTATAAAACCGAAATACCGCCAAGAGATTATTGACTTTTTTACGGATAAAATGCTTGACGCTGTCGTTATCGGTAAGGTAACTATGGATGGTAAATATAAAATTTATCAACAGGGAAAAGTAGTTTGTGATATTCCAATTTCTGGATTAGTGGATGATGCACCTGAATATAAACACGTGGGGATTAAACCGGATAGAATTACGGATAGTAAAGAGCAGTTTAAACCAGAGATCGAATCGCTTGAAGATACATGGTTAAAAATTTTGGGACAACCGACCATATCGTCCAAAGAGTATTTTTATAAAACTTACGATTCTCAAATTAAAGCTAATACTGTAGTTAAACCAGGTAGTGATGCGTCTGTTGTACGTGTTAGGGATACGAAAAAGGCAATTGCTATGACTAACGATGGTAATTCCAGAATGGTATATGTAGATCCATTTATTGGAGGTCAAATGGCTGTGGTCGAGGCAGCTAGCAATCTTGTTGCATCTGGAGCTATTCCTATTGGCATAACAGATTGTTTAAATTACGGGAATCCTGAGAAGCCAGAGATATTTTGGGAGTTTGAAAAGAGTGTCAGCGGGATGGCTATGGCTAGTAGAAGATTAAATATCCCAGTCGTATCTGGAAATGTTTCGTTATATAACGAATTTAATGAAATAGCAATTTATCCGAGTCCTATGATCGGAATGACCGGATTGATTGAAGATATTGATAACGTGGTTACTCAAGGTTTTAAGGATTCAGGTGATTTGATTTATTTAATAGGTGAAACGAGAAATGAATTTAATGGCTCTGAAATTCAGCAATTACAAATGCATGATGTGAAAGGTTCATTAAATAAAATCAATATGGATCAAGTAGAAAGTAGGTTCAATCTGATTCTGAAGATTATCACTAATAAGTTAATAAACAGTTGTCATGATTTATCAGAAGGTGGATTATCAGTCGCATTATCCGAGGCGGCATTTGAAAATAAATTAGGATTTCAGTGCGAAGTTAATATGCCTACGGAGTATTTATTTTCTGAAACACCAGCCAGATTCGTTGTATCTGTTTCTAAGGATAATCAAAAAGAGTTTGAAGATTTAATCGGTAACAATGGAGCAAAAATAGGTTTTGTAACCGATGATAATAGAATGAATATCAAAACAATTGATACAGAAGCAACGATTGAATTAGATGAAGCAATTTCTATTTGGAAAGGGGCCATATCTTGTTTAATGAAAAAGAATTAAATGAAGAATGCGGTGTCTTTGGAGTATGGGGTGTAGAAAATGCTCAATACTTAACTTATCTTGGATTACATAGTTTGCAACATCGTGGCCAAGAAAGTGCCGGAATTGTTTGTAATAATAATGGAAAATTAGATGGATACCGTAATTTGGGACTGTTATCGCAAGTTTTTGATAAGCCAGAGTATCTTGAGAGATTAAGCGGTAATTCGGCTATTGGTCATGTCAGATATTCGACAGCTGGTGAAAATAAAATTGAGAACGTACAACCTTTATTCTTCGATTTTACGAATGAACAATTTGCTTTAGCTCACAATGGTAATTTAACTAATGCGGTTACTTTGAAAAAAAAGTTGGAGCAGGTAGGCGATATCTTCATTTCTAGTTCTGATTCAGAAATATTAATGCATTTGATCCGTCATTCTAGTGAGATATTATTTGAAGATAAAATTAAGGACGCATTAAAACAAATTCAAGGCGGATTTGCATACATTCAACTGACCAAAGATTCTTTAATAGTGGCTTTAGATTCTCATGGTCTTAGACCATTGTCGATTGGAAAATTACCAGAAGGTGGATACGTAGTGGCCAGTGAAACATGTGCATTGGATGCAGTATCGGCTGAGTTTGTAAGGGATGTACAACCTGGTGAGTTGATTATTATTAATGGCAATGGGATGAAAATAGATAAGTGGACTAATGACACTAAGATGGCCATATGTTCAATGGAATATATATATTTTGCCAGACCAGATTCTAATATATTGGGTGTTAATGTTCATATTTCTCGTAAAAAAATGGGAATGAACTTAGCTAAAGAAAAACCAGTGACCGCAGATATCGTAGTGGGTATCCCTAATTCCTCTCTTCCAGCAGCTAACGGCTATGCTGAAGCTAGTGGATTACCTTATGAAATGGGATTAATAAAGAACCAGTATATGGGACGAGAATTTATCCAGCCAAATCAAGCTTTAAGAGAAAAAAGTGTTCGCCAAAAATTGGCAGCTGTTAAGAGTGTTATTAAAGGTAAGAAGGTCGTACTAGTTGATGACTCAATTGTTAGAGGAACAACTTGTGCCTATATTGTTCAACTATTAAAAGATGCTGGGGCGATTGAAGTTCATTTGAGAGTTGCCTCGCCGCCATTCAAATACCCAAGTTTCTATGGTATTGATATTCAAGATCCAAAGGAATTAATAGCGGCTCAAAAAACTAAAGAGGAAATGCGTCAACAATTTGGGGCCGATTCACTAGAATTTTTGAGCGAAGAAGGGTTGATTTCAGCAATAGGATTAAATTTTGATGCACCGTATCAGGGCTTAGATTTGTCATATTTTAATGGTGATTATCCAACACCTTTATATGACTATGAAGAAAAAGTATCTGAAGTTTTGAAGGTCGGGAAGGAATAAATCGATGGATCCTTATGAAAAAGCCGGTGTAAACGTAAATTCTGGATATGAAATTTCTGATTTCGTAAAAAATAGATTAGCTAGAAGTGCCAGTAATATTGGCCATTTTGGTGGAGTTTTTGAAATACCAGAAGGATATGATCATCCTGTCTTGGTTTCTAGTAATGACGGCGTGGGTACCAAGTTATTATTAGGAATACAAGGTAAAAAACATAACACGGTGGGGATTGATTGTGTCGCTATGTGTGTTAATGATATTTTGGCCCAAGGTGCTAAACCGCAATACTTTTTAGACTACATTGCTACATCTAAAGTAGAAGACATTGTTAAACAGGTTTTAGATGGAATTTTAAAGGGCTGTGTTATTGGAGATTTAGAACTTATTGGTGGTGAAACCGCTGAAATGCCCGATATGTACGCTGAGAACACTTATGACTTGGCCGGATTTGCAGTAGGTATAGCAGAAAAATCACAACTTATGAATCCTAAAAAAGTACATGTTGGCGACAAATTAATAGGTGTAGCTTCAAGTGGGTTACATTCTAATGGTTTTTCTCTTATCAGAAAGATTTTCTTTAAAGATAACAACTTTAAATATGAATCAAGACTTAAAGAATTTCCTGATCAAGCTTTAGGGGATATTTTGATGACGCCAACACGAATCTATACGGAACAGATTGCGCCGTTATTAGATCGGGATGTTCTTAACGGAATTGCACACATTACTGGTGGAGGATTTTACGAAAATATTCCTCGAATGTTGCCTGATGAATTGCAGGCAAAAATTGATTCCTCTTTATGGGAAGTCCCAGATATCTTCAAAGTGGTTAAAAAGTATGGGAAATTATCTAATGACGATATGTTTCATATTTTTAATATGGGCGTGGGGATGGTACTGGCAGTTGATCCCCAAAATGAACAATCTGTACTTGATAGTTTAAATCAGAAAGAAAATCTTGGATTTACTATTGGAGAAGTAGCATCGAATTTGGATACGGCTGTAAAGTTAGTGGGTGAGTTGTAGTGAAAGTTGCAATATTTGCATCAGGTAATGGAACTAACTTTGAAGCTTTGGCTGATGATAAGATGTTAAAAGAAAATGGCTTAGAGATAGTATTGCTAGTTTGTGACAAGCCGAAAGCTGCAGTAATAGAAAAAGCTAAGCTAAGAAATATTCCTATTTTTATAAATAAATTAAGTGACTATGAGACCCGTTCTGATTACGAACAAGCCATTGTCAATTATTTAGAGCCAATGCATATTGAATATATTTTGTTGGCAGGCTATATGAGGGTAGTTACTAAAACCCTATTAAATGTTTATCCTGGAAGAATAATTAATATACATCCGTCATATTTGCCAAAATTTTCAGGTTTAGATGCTATTGCGAGAGCTTTTAATTCTGGAGAAAATTCAACCGGCGTAACAATTCATTATATTGATGAGGGTGTAGATACAGGTTCGATAATTCGACAAGAGACAGTACCCATATTGGATTCGGACACCGTTGACACACTCGAACAACGTGTACATGACAAAGAACATGAGATATATCCAGAAGTAGTTTTGAACTTATTAAAAAAATATTAGGTGGAAAAATGATGAAAAATGCTCTTATCAGTGTCTCAGATAAAACTGGAATTGTAGAATTTGCTCAAGGATTAATATCAGTAGGTTATTCAATTATTTCGACTGGTGGAACATATAAGAAATTACAAGAAAATGGAATTACAGTGACTGAAATTGATGAAGTGACTGGATTCCCCGAGATACTTGATGGTCGGGTTAAGACTTTACACCCTAAAGTTCATGCCGGGTTATTAGCAAAACGTTCGGATCCAAAACATATGGAAACTTTGAAAAAAATGGACATTGAAACCATTGATCTCGTATGTGTGAATTTATATCCGTTTAAAGAAACAATTTCCAAAAAAGATATTAAATTGGCAGATGCAATCGAACAAATCGATATCGGTGGTCCTTCTATGCTACGTTCCGCATCAAAGAATTTTGAAAGTGTTTATGTCGTAACTGACAAAAATGATTATTCAACGGTTTTGAATGAGATAAAAGAAAATTCTGGTGATCAAATTGAATTTAGACGATTACTTGCTGCCAAGGCGTTCAGACATACTGCTGAATATGATGGTATTATTTCAAATTATTTGACTGATATTTCGACAGAAGAATTTCCAGAATCAAAGACGATTCCCTTGGAGTTCAAGCAATCATTACGATATGGTGAAAATTCACACCAATCAGCAGCTTTTTACAAAAATTCTATGCCAACAGAATACTCGATTGCCTCCGCACAACAATTACATGGTAAAGAATTGTCATTTAATAATATTCGAGATGCAGATGCAGCAATTAGAATTGTTTCCGATTTCGATACGCCATGTGTGGTTGCACTAAAACACATGAATCCTTGTGGAATTGGAACAGATGAAGTGGATATCTATTCAGCTTGGCAAAAGGCGTATGAGGCTGATACTATGTCGATTTTTGGTGGGATCGTGGTAGTTAATCGTGAAGTTGATGAGAGAATTGCCAATGAAATGCATAAGATCTTCTTAGAGATCGTTATTGCGCCAAGTTTTTCTAAGGAAGCATTGGAAGTACTTGAATCGAAGAAGAATATTAGGTTATTGACTTTAGACTTTAGTAAGGTGGATCTAGCCGATAAATTTGATTATACTTCTGTACTGGGTGGAATCCTCATGCAAGAGCGTGATACTACAATTGATTCTTTTGATGATTTTGAAGTAGTGACTAAGAAACAGCCAACTGAAGAAGAACGCAAAGCGTTATTATTTGGACAAAAGGTTGTTAAACATGTCAAAAGTAATGCAATTGTTGTGACAACTACTGATATGACGCTGGGTGTTGGTGCAGGTCAAATGAATAGAATCGGTTCTGTGAAAATCGCAATTACCCAAGCTGAAGATACGTTTAAAGATAATCAAAAAGTTCCATTTATCTTGGCTTCTGATGCCTTCTTCCCAATGGATGATTGTGTAAAATACGCCGCTGAACATGGCGTTACAGCAATCGTTCAACCAGGTGGATCAATTCATGATCAAGATTCAATTGATATGGCTGACGAGTATGGTATTGCTATGGTTTGCACCGGTCGCAGACATTTTAAACATTAGATCAGGAGTATAGATATGAGAATATTAGTAGTTGGTTCTGGTGCCAGAGAAGATGCAATTTGTAAGTCACTCATGAAGAAATCAGGTAATGATGTTTTCTGTGCCCCGGGTAATGTTGGTATGAGCTTATTTAATATTAAAACGGTTAATATAGCAGAGAACAATTTTGTTAAGCTTGCTGATTTTGTAATTGATATGGGAATTGACTACACAATCGTTGGACCGGAACGTCCTTTGACTGATGGAATAGTAGATTATTTTGAAGAAAATGGATTAAAGGTCTTTGGTCCAAATAAAAAATCAGCCCAAATCGAAAGTTCAAAGTTATTTTCTAAAAATTTGATGAAGGCGGCCCATATATCGACAGCTTTTTATGAAGAGTTTACTGACATAAAAATTGCTAATGAGAAATTAGAAAGTTCAGTATTACCAATCGTGATAAAGGCTGATGGTCTAGCAAGCGGTAAAGGTGTATATGTTATAAACGATTTAGCAAATGGAAAATCAGTTATAAATGAATTATTGGTTGAACATAAATATCAAACAGAAAAAATAATTATTGAAGAGTTCTTAGACGGTGAAGAATTTTCGTTAATGGCATTCGTTCATGGAAATAAATTCTATCCGATGCCAATAGCACAAGATTATAAACGTGAATCAGACGGAGATAAGGGTAGTAACACAGGTGGAATGGGTGCCGTCTGCCCCGTTACAAATATAGATAAAAGTATAATTACCAATGCATATGAGAATGTCCTAGAACCATTTGTCAATGAAATGTATCGGCAAGGTGTTGATTATACAGGAGTTTTATATGCGGGATTGATTTTGACAGATTTAGGATTAAAAGTTATAGAATTTAACGTAAGATTTGGTGATCCTGAGACTGAAGTAGTGTTACCAAGAATCAAATCCGATTTATCAGAGGTAATATTTGGACTTTTAAATAATGAGTCATTAGATATTGAATGGAAAAATGAGGGCACTGATTTAGGAGTTTTTGTGACCAGCCAAGGATATCCAGATAATCCACAAGTTGGTAATATTATTGATTCTAAAAAGAAATTTTTGAACTACTCAGATGAAATAAATTTTGCGGGAGTAGCTGAAAAAAATGAGAATCTTTTAACCGATGGTGGTAGATTATTCTGTGTTCATGCACATGCAGATGATTTAACTGAGGCACAAGATAATGTTTATTCGTTCTTAGATAGTGTAGATGCAACCAATATTTTCTATCGTCGTGATATTGGTAAAAATTCGGTATAAAAATAGGCACGACCTCATATTGAGGTTGTGCCTATTTTGCTCGATAAGTTAAATAGTCTAATAATTTTTGACTCGCTAAAGACATAGTTTGACGATTTTTCATTGCCACAGATATTTGTCGGTTGAGTGGCTTGGATAATGGTTTAGCTAAGATTTTGTAGGAGCACTTTTGGAGGATCAATTTAGGTAAAATACTTATGCCTAATCCATTTTCTACCATAGACATAATTGCATAATCATCCCAAGTAGTGAATTGTATATCGGGATGAATATTGTTTTCTTCAAAATAATCTATTAAAAGAGAATTTCTATTTTTGTCTAATAGAATAAATTTCATATCATTCAACTTATCAGTTGGAAATTCAGTGTAATCTTTAAAAGGACTATCTTCTGGTAGGATTACCATTAATGGATCTTGTTCCAACGGGATAGTATCAAAATTTTTAGAATTCGGAGTTCTAATAAAGCCTAGATCCACTCTGCCGTTTGTAATCCATTCTTCAATTTCGTGGTAATCACCGAGGAGCAATTCAAATTCTATTTTAGGATAGTCTTTTTTGAAAGCGGCTATTATTTTTGGTAACCAATGTGTGGCAACACTTGAAAAAGTGCCGATCCTTATGGTGCCAGATTGTAGTCCATTTAATTCGTCAACAGCAGACATCAGCTTTTGATAATCATTATTGAGATTCTTAATATATGAATACAAAAATTTGCCATCAGATGTTAGTGACAAGCCGGATTTATTGCGATCGAGTAGTGAAATATTCCATTCTTTCTCAAGATCAGCAATCATTCTGCTGATCCCAGATTGAGAGTAATTTAATTTTTTGGCAGCTTTAGTGAAACTTCCTAGTTCAATTGTTTCGACAAAGGCAATGTATTTTTGTAAGTTGGTGTCCATTTAGTAAACTCCTATATATTTGAAATTGTAATGTTAAGCATGATAAACATTCGCTTTTGTAATTAATCATCTCATGTTAACCTAATTGTGAAATGAATTAAAGAAATGAGATGAACAAGTTGTTTTATATTAGTGATATTAAAGAAACACGTCCAGAGGAATGTACAACTCCATTACAAGAAAAGGTTTATGACACTTTAGATGAATTAAAACTTCCGTATAAAAGAGTCCACACTGACGAGGCCATTACTATGGATGACTGTACTTTGATCGATGAAAAGTTAGATATGAAGATGGTAAAGACACTATTCTTATGTAATCAAAAGAAGACGTCATTTTACTTGTTTATCACTACCGGTGATAAAAAGTTTAAGTCAAAGGATTTCAGTCATGCACTGGATGTTTCAAGAGTATCTTTTGCTCCTAAAGAACTCATGGATCAAATGATAGGCACAAAAATTGGTGCGGCAACTATATATAGTGCCTTGATTGATGAGAATAATGATGTAAAAATTGTTATAGATAAAGATGTTGTCAATGAAGAATGGTATGGATGTTCAGATGGTACGACAACTGGTTATATGAAAGTTAGTACGGATGATATAATCAAAAGACTTTTGCCAATAACTCACCATACACCAGCAATTATTGAAGTTTAGAATTAAAAAAACCTTATGAATGACTGAATTTATTTATCAGTCATCATAAGGTTTTTATTTAGAATATTTCGGAACGATATAATCCAACTACTTTTCCTAATATTTCAACGTTGTTTAGAATAATGGGGTCCATAGTGTCATTTTCTGGTTGAAGTCTATAATGGTCTTCTTCTTGATAGAATCGTTTGCAAGTTGCCTCGATATCTTCGGTCATCGCAATAACGATCTCACCGTTGTTTGCAGTATTTTGTGAGTGGACAATTACGTAATCTCCATCAAAAATACCGATATTGATCATACTTTCTCCGTGAATTTCCAACATGAACAATTCACCTGAATCGCGGTTCAAGTCAGGTGGTACGGGGAAGTAACCATCTGGGTTTCTTTCGGCTGTGATAGGTTGTCCAGCGGCAACAGCACCAAGAATAGGAATTTGTGTTGACTTGATGCCGATTGAATTTAGACCAGCAGTAGTCAGTTCGATGGCTCTTGGCTTTGTAGGGTCTCGTTGGATGAAACCTTTTTTCTCCAATCTAGATAAATGACCATGTACAGTTGATGTTGAAGATAAATCAACTGCTTCACAGATCTCTCTGACTGTTGGAGGATATCCGTGATCATCTAAATAATCATGGATACATTGTAAAATTTGGGATTGTTTAGAAATCTCGACTTTTGACATTAAAACACCTCATTGTTAGTATCTTATTTAGATTGTATCAAAATTATGATACAAATTCAAACAAGTGTTCGCTATACAGGGGTGTTTATTAATGAAAGAGCAAGAAGAACTAATTGCTAAGATAAATGAGCTAGCTCATAAAGCTAAAGATGGCACGATCACACATGAAGAAGAGAAACAGCAAGCTGCTTTGCGTGAAAAGTATTTGGAGAATTTCCGTGCAAGTTTTCGTTCACAAATAGAAATGATGAAAGTGTATGATAAAGAAGGAAAAGAAGTAACTCCTAATAAAGTTAAAGAAATTCAACGTAAAAAGGGATTACGTGACGATTAGTCTTTTAATTTAGTGAGTTTTTTTGTAGTATTATTAAATGTATAGAAAGGGTGAACGATAAATGTTGACAATTATTCTTGTCGCAATCATTGCTTTATTAGCGGGATTGGCTGCAGGTTTCTTTATTGCTAGATGGTACATGAAGAAGTACTTTGAAGAAAATCCACCAATCAGTCCAGATATGATCAAACAAATGATGGCACAAATGGGACAGAAGCCTTCACAAAAGAAGTTGAACCAAGTGATGAGCTCAATGAAAGCCCAACAAAAGAAAAAGAAATAAAAAAACTAGACACAATGTCTAGTTTTTTTATTTGTTCTTTTTGACGGGAACATATTTGAAGCTGGGATCGATTTCCTTATCAATATCTTTCCAGCTTTGTTCCATATCTTCATTTACTTTTTTAGTTTGCTCATCGTCTAGTTTTGCCTTAAAATCAAAATCGATCTCTGGTCCGACACCAATGGTTATTTGTTGATGTTTTAGCAGTCCGGAGAATTTTAAAGGTCCTTGATAAACGAAGGGTACTAATGGAGCTTTTGAAAGCTTGGCAATTAATGATGCGCCACCTTTTAAATCTTCAGAGTAACGTGTTCCAGATGGGAACATGATCAAAACTTGACCTTTTTTCTTCAGTGCTTTGACTGGAGTCTTGATAACTGAAGGTCCGGGATGTTTACGATCAACTGGAAAGGCATGTGCATGATTTAAAATAAAGCGGATAATTGGATTTTTGAATAGTTCTATTTTGGCCATAAAAGTGGCCTCTCTTGGTGCAATAACAAGGGCAAAGAAAACGGGTTCCCACCAAGTTCTATGAGGTGCCACAATGATATAAGGGCCATCAGGCAGGTTCTCTTTTCCAACAACATTAAATCTACCATTTAAAATGAAAACTAATCCCTTAACAAAAGCTCGGATAAATTTATAAAACATAAAGTTATCATTCTCCCTAAAATTAATTTTACTTAAATAAAATACCATAAAGTAGGTACATAATGTCTAATTTGTCTCAAGATATCATTTCAAACAGTGGTGTGCGTATCTTTCAAGATAAGCAACTCTACTCCTTTAATCTCGATACCATTTTACTCTATAACTTTGCCAAACCTGCAAAAAAAGGTGCTGTTGTCGATCTATGTTCAGGTAATGGTGCCATCGGGATAACTTTGACACATAAAACTAAAGCAACAATATATCTGGTTGAATTGCAAAAAGAATTGTCAGATTTAGCTCAAATAAGTATTAATGAAAATAATTTGAATGCTCAAGTGAAACTGATCAATGATGATCTGAAGAATGTTCAAAATTATATTTCACATGATACTATTGATTCAATTGTTTGCAATCCACCTTATTTCGCGGTTGAGGATAATTCAAAAATGAAGGACAATCCGGTTCTAGCAATTGCCAGACATGAAATCAAAACTGATTTGTCGAAGGTCTTATATGCATCTAAAGTGTTGCTGAAAGAAAATTCTCATTTATTCATGGTTTATCGACCAGAAAGGTTAAGTGAGTTGTTTAAAAATATGCTGGACAATAGATTGCAACCTAAGAGAGTTCGTTTTGTTAGATCCACCAAAAATAAAGATGCCAACCTGGTTCTAATAGACGCTATTAAAACGGTTAAGTCAGCCTCGCTAAAAGTTGAACCTGATCTTGTCATTTATCAAGATGGAGAGTTTACTAAGGAGGCAAAGTCGATCATTGAAGGATAGCTATTATGTTTATATGCTTTTGTGTGCGGATCAAACTTTTTATATTGGAACTAGTAACAATGTTGAAAAACGTGTTAAAACACATAATTCAGGTAAAGGGGCCAAGTATACTAAAACCAGACGCCCAGTCCAGTTACTTTATACTGAAACATTACCCGACAAATCGTCAGCCTTAAAGCGAGAAATAGAATTAAAAAAATTTACTCGTGTTAAGAAAGAAAAATTATTATTGAATGCTGGAATAAATTGGCGTAACTACTTGATTAAATAGTCTTTTTTCTATATAATATTTGCTTGTATTGAATACACACACTTAACGATTCTGTTGACGGTGCGCTATGCGTATCAATAGAACACGACTTAAGTGGAGGTAAAAACCAGGAGGAATTTTTTATGTCAGTTATTTCTATGAAACAACTACTTGAAGCCGGTGTACATTTTGGACACCAAACAAGACGTTGGAACCCTAAGATGAAGCCATTTATCTTTACACAAAGAAATGGTATTTACATCATTGATTTACAAAAAACAGTTCGCATGATCGACGATGCCTACAATTATATGAAGGCTGTTGCCGGTGATGATGGTATCTTCTTATTCGTTGGTACTAAGAAACAAGCACAAGATGCTATTGAAGAAGAAGCTACACGTGCTGGTCAATTTTACGTTAACCACCGTTGGTTAGGTGGTACTTTGACTAACTGGAACACAATTCAAAAACGTATTAAGAGATTAAAGGATCTTAAGGCAATGGCTGAAGATGGTACATTCGAACGCCTACCTAAGAAAGAAGTTGCCCTACTAACAAAACAACAAGCTAAGTTAGAGAAGTTCCTTGGTGGTATCGAAGATATGCCAAGAATTCCTGATGTTATGTTTATTGTTGATCCACATAAAGAAAACATTGCTGTTAACGAAGCTAAGAAACTTAACATTCCTATCGTTGCTATGGTTGATACAAATACAGACCCTGACGATATTGATGTTATTATCCCTTCAAATGATGACGCTATTCGTGCCGTTCGTTTGATCGTTTCTAAGATGGCTGACGCTATCGTTGAAGGCCGTCAAGGTGAAGACGATATCTCAAGTGATGATTTTAATAAAGATCAAGCACAAGATGACAAATCTATTGAAAATGTTGCTGAATCATCAGATAATGGTAACGCAAAATAAAAATTAATAACTGTGAATAGAGTCATCTGAATAAGATGGCTTTATTTTACGACTGGAGGATAATTGATGGCTAAAATAACTGCTGCTCAAGTTAAGGAATTACGTGATAAAACAAGTGTTGGTATGATGGACGCTAAAAAGGCTTTGGTTGCCGCTGATGGTGACATGCAAAAGGCTATTGACGAATTACGTGAAAAAGGTATTGCTAAGGCTGCTAAGAAGAACGGTCGTATCGCTGCTGAAGGATTAGCTGAAATTGTTATTTCTGGTAACAAAGCTGCTATTTACGAAGTTAACTCAGAAACTGATTTTGTTTCTTCAAATGATAAGTTTAAAGATCTTGTTGCTAAGATCGGTAAAGCTCTTGTTGAAGGCGAACCAAAATCAATGGACGAAGCTTTAGCACTTAAGACAGGTGATAGCGAAACAATTAATGACGCTATTACAGGTTTAACAGCCGTTATTGGTGAAAAAATCACTTTGAGACGTTTCCACATCGTTGAAAAGAATGATTCACAAGTATTCGGCTCATACTTACATAATGGTGGCTTGATCGCTGCACTTACACTTCTAAACGGTTCTGATGAAGAAGCCGCTAAAGATGTTGCAATGCACGTTGCTGCTATTAATCCTACATATCTTAACCGTGATGCTGTACCTGCTGATGTTTTGGAACATGAAAAGAAGATTTTCACTGAAGAAACAAAAGCTGAAGGTAAGCCTGAAAAGATCGTTCCAAGAATCGTTGAAGGCCGTCTAAACAAATATCTATCAGAAATTAGTTTGGCTGATCAAGAGTTTGTTAAGGATTCAGATATGACTGTTCAACAATATGTTGAATCAAAGAAGAGTTCATTAGTATCTTACGTTCGTTTTGAAGTCGGCGAAGGTATTGAAAAAGCTCAAGATAACTTTGTTGATGAAGTTATGAATCAAATCAAGTAATTAATTTTTTTGATAGGGGATCGCTTAATTCATATGAATTAAACGGTCTTTTCTTGTATAATCAGCCTTTTTTAGTGAAAAATAGCTGATTAATATAATTTAGCTTAATCTATTATGTTAAAATGTTTAATAGCAAATTTAAAGGAGAGTACTATGCCTGATATCAAGTATAAAAGAATAATTTTAAAAGTTTCTGGTGAGGCTTTAGCTGGAGAAAAAGGGTTTGGAATTAACCCACCTGTTATTAAAAAGATTGCGGAACAGATCAAGAGTATCCATGAACTAGGAGTTGAAATTGCTATCGTCTGTGGTGGTGGTAACATTTGGCGTGGAGAGACTGGTGCTGAAATGGGAATGGATCGTGCCCAAGCTGATTATATGGGTATGATGGCCACTGTTATGAATGGTTTAGCATTACAAGATGGATTGGAACAATTAGACGTCCCTACGCGCGTTCAGACATCTATTGAAATGCGTCAAGTTGCTGAACCTTATATCAGAAGAAGAGCTGTTAGACATCTCGAAAAGGGCCGTGTTGTCATTTTTGCTGGTGGTACTGGTAATCCATACTTTTCAACTGATACTACATCTGTATTAAGAGCTGCTGAAATTGAAGCTGACGTTATCTTGATGGCCAAGAATAATGTTGACGGTGTTTATTCAGCTGATCCTAAGAAAGATCCAAATGCTAAGAAATATGATGAATTAACACAACTTGATATTATTAATAAGAACTTAGGTGTAATGGATTCTACTGCATCATCATTGTCAATGGACAATAACATTCCATTGATCGTGTTTAATTTGAACAAACCCGAGAACATCAAACGTGTTGTTCAAGGAGAAAATATAGGAACTATTATAAAGGGTGGTAAAGATGACTGATAATATAGCTGTTTCAAAAGCAAAAGAAAATATGACAAAATCTATCGACGTTTTAAGTAGAGCACTTGCTAACATCCGTGCTGGTAAAGCTAATGCGTCAATTTTGAATAACATCAAAGTTTTTTATTACGGTACAGAAGTTCCACTTAACCAAGTGGCATCTATTAATATTCCTGAAGCACGTGTTCTATTAGTAACTCCTTATGATAAAACAGCATTAGATGACATTGAACATGCCATTAATGCTTCAGATTTAGGTTTAAATCCTGCTAATGACGGAAGTGTTATTAGATTGGTAATCCCTCAACTAACTGGTGAACGCAGACAAGAGATTGCCAAACAAGTTGGTAAGGAAGCCGAAGAAACACGTGTTGCTGTTAGAAATGTTAGAAGAGATGCTATGGATGACATTAAAAAACAACAAAAAAATGGTGATATTACAGAAGACGGCCTACATGATCTAGAAGATACAATTCAAAAGGTTACTGACAAGGCAGTTTCTGATATTAACGCACTTGCTGAGGCTAAAGAAAAGGAAATTACTGAAGGGTAACCTTCAGTTTCTTATTTATGGCAGATCTAAATAATAGTAAACAAAATTCTGATTTGAGGGTTCCAAAACACATAGCAATTATTATGGACGGTAATGGACGCTGGGCAAAACGTCTAGGTCAGCCAAGAATTGCTGGTCATAAAGAGGGCATGAATAATGTCAAACGTATTGCGATCGCCGCAAATAATCTTGGGGTCAATGTTTTGAGCCTCTATGCTTTTTCTACTGAAAATTGGACTCGTCCCAGCAAAGAAGTTAATTTTTTAATGCGTCTTCCAGTAGACTTTTTTGGTACTTTTATGCCCGATTTGATCAAAGAAAACATTAGGGTAATGGTAACCGGATTTACTGATAAACTTCCTGCCAAAACTAGGAAGGCTGTTTTTGATGCAATAGAAGATACCAAGCAAAATACTGGCATGATTTTAAATTTTGCCTTTAACTATGGTGGACGAGCTGAAATAGTTCATGCAGCCAAAATACTAGCAATTAAAGCAAAAAATGACGAAATTGATCCAGAGAATATCGATGATGAGTCATTTTCTGAACAATTATTGACTGGTCCTTTAGGTGATTTAGCTGATCCTGATCTGTTGATCAGAACTAGTGGTGAGGAACGAATCTCTAACTTTATGTTATGGCAAATGGCATATAGTGAGATGGTTTTCGATGAAACATATTGGCCAGATTTTACAGCTGATAATTTAGTTGAGGATATTAAGATCTTTAATGATAGAGACAGAAGATTCGGATCTGTTTAACTGGGGGAATATTATGAAACAACGTGTAATTACTGCAGTAATAGCGTTAGCAATCTTTATTCCAATTCTATATTTTGGTGGGATTTGGTTAGAAATTGCTTCCGTTGTACTTGCAGCGGTCGGTGTATTTGAAATTTATATCATGAGAAAAAGAATTATCGTGTCAATTGATTTTATTTTAACGATTTTGGGAACACTAGCTTTGGCAGTTCCAATTAGTTTTTATCGTGGATGGTCACCAAAAAGCTTCTCAAGATTGGATACTTTTTATGTTTTTGCCGTACTTTTACTAATAGTTACAGTTTTAACTAAAAACAAATTCAATTTTGAAGATGCAGCTGTGTCGGTTATTTCCATGATTTATATTGGTACAGGATTTCATTATCTAGCTTCTGTTAGAAATTCTAGCGGCGGTTTAGGATTATTGATGTTTGCATTAATCGTTGTTTGGTCAACAGATATTTTCGCATATACATTTGGCCGTAAGATTGGTAAACATAAGTTATGGCCTGCAATCAGTCCTAATAAAACTTGGGAGGGTACAATTGCAGGAGTTATATCTGCCTTGGTATTGTCAGGTATTTATATGTATTTTGTACCTCAAAAGTATTCATTGGTAACAATGTTATTGATTGCTTTAGTGTTGTCAGCTTTTGGACAAATGGGAGATTTGATCGAGTCTGCCTATAAGAGATATTACAAGGTTAAAGATTCAGGAAATATTTTACCTGGACATGGTGGAATCTTAGATAGATTTGACAGTATGTTGATCGTCTTGCCATTACTACATGTTTTTGGTTTAGTTTAGAGGTTTGTGGAGGTTAAAATGACCGCAATAATTACATTTATTATTGTCTTTGGGATATTAGTTGTTGTCCATGAGTTTGGACATTACTATGCTGCTAAAAAATCAGGTATTTTGGTACGTGAGTTTTCAGTTGGTATGGGCCCAAAGCTTTATGCTTATCGAAAGAATAATACAACATACACATTGCGGCTCTTACCGTTAGGTGGATATGTCAGAATGGCCGGAGCACAAGAGGACGATTCTGAGATCAAACCAGGAACGATGGCTTCTTTATTGATCAATGGTGATAAAGTTACAAAAATCATCACATCAAGCAAAGTTTATGATGCACAAGCGGTACCTGTTCAAATATCAAAGGCTGATTTGGTCGATGATTTGACTATTGAAGGTTATGAGAACGGTGATGAGTCAGAAATGAAACATTACGATGTTGATCATGATGCGACAATAGTTGAAGAAGATGGTACTGAAGTACAAATTGCTCCGAGAGATGTTCAGTTACAATCAGTTTCTGTTTGGAAAAGAATGATCACTAATTTTGCTGGACCATTCAATAACTTTATTTTGGCGATCGTCTGTGCAATTATTGCTGCGTTTATGATGAATGGTATTCCTATGGGTACTAATCAATTAGGACATATTAAAAGTAATAGTGTTGCTAAGACTGCTGGATTAAAAAGTAATGACAAGATTCTCGCAGTAGGGAATAAGACCACTTCGAATTGGACTACGTTAACCGAGACAATTCGAGACAATCCAGGTAAAAAAGTCGATTTAAAGGTTGAGTCAAAAGGTAAAATCAAACACGTGTCAGTCACACCTAAGACGGTTAAAATTTCTGGTCAGAAGTATGGACAGTTGGGGATCATGGCCAAGAAAGATTACAGTTTAGGTGCAAAAATCAAGTATGGATTCACATCTAGTTGGCAAACAACCGTATCTATCTTCCAAGTGCTTGGCAAGATGGCATCGGGTGGATTTAATATCAACCAGTTGTCTGGTCCAGTCGGGATTTATTCAATGACTTCACAGGTTGCATCACAGGGGATAATCAATATTATTCTATTCATGTCGATGCTTTCGCTTAACTTAGGGATTGTTAATTTAATACCAATTCCAGCCTTAGATGGTGGGAAGATCCTATTAAATATAATTGAAATAATTAGACGTAAACCAATCCCTGAAGAGTATGAAAATATTATTACCTTGGTCGGGGTCGGCATCCTGGTATTACTAATGGTTGCCGTGACTTGGAATGATATTCAACGTTTCTTTATAAAATAGGTGGGGAGAATCAGGTATGAAACAATCCAGACTTTATATTCCAACATTGAAACAAACACCTAACGATGCTGAAGCAATCAGTCATAAGTTGATGTTGCGGGCAGGATATATCAGACCAGTATCTACTGGGATATATGCTTTTCTACCGCTTGCTTGGTCGGTTATCCATAAGATTGAAACAATTATTCGTCGAGAAATGGATAACATAGATGCTGCAGAATTACGTATGCCAATTCTTTTACCTGCTGAATTGTGGGAAGAGAGTGGACGTATTAAGACTTATGGTGAAGGTCTGTTTAAATTGGAAGATCGTCACAAGCGAGAATTCATACTAGGCCCTACTCATGAAGAAACAATTACAACGATTATTAAAGAACATTTAAATAGTTACAAAAAATTGCCAATGGTTCTGTATCAAATGCAGAATAAGTATCGTGATGGTGATTCAACTAAATTTGGATTGTTACAAAGTCGCGAATTTTTAATGGCAGATGCGTACTCATTCAGTGCTAATGTTGAACAATTGGATACCATGTACACTCAGATGGAACAAGCCTACCGTAATATTTTTGAACAATTAGGTCTGAACTTTCGAGTTATTCAAGGTAATGCTGATTTGATGGGCGGAACTGAAACTAAAGAATTTTCGGCTTTGGCTGATATCGGTTCAGATACGATTGTCTATTCAGATGAAAGTGACTATTCTGCTAATATCGAGATGGCTGCAAGTAGGCTGGAGGATAATCCAGTTGAGGACGATCAAAAAGCTACTTTAGTTGAAACACCGGATGTACATACGATAGCCGCACTAGCCTCTTTTTTGAAAATAGATGAGGCCAAAATTATGAAGGCTGTTGCGTATATGGCTGATGATAAGCCTATATTGGTTATGATCAGAGGAGATTTTGAAGTTAACAGTTTCAAGGTTAAAAATTATCTGGGAGCCAATTTCTTAGAAACAGCCACTCCTCAGGAGGTCGTCAAAAAATTTGGTAGTACTCCAGGTTTTATTGGCCCTAAGGGGTTAAATCAAAATGTTGAAATATTGTATGATAGTTCTTTAGAAGGCTTAACCAATTTTGCCGTTGGTCCTAATATTAGAAATAAGCATCTTATGAATGCTAATTTTGAAGATATCACCGATGAAGAACCAATTTTTCATGATTTACGTGTTGTAAAAGAGGGCGAAGGTTCTCCAGATGGACATGGAAAGATTGAGTTCACTAATGGTATCAAAATTGCTAGTATCTTTAAGCTAGGGACCAAATTCTCTGAGGATTTTGGGGCTGACTTTCTAGATGAAGATGGCAAGTCACAACCCATTATCATGGGGTCTTATGGCATTAGTATTTCTCGAGTGTTGTCTGCAGTTATTGAGCAGCATAATGATAAAAGTGGTATCGTTTGGCCAGCTAGTCTGGCACCTTATCAAGTACATGTGATACCGATCAAGTATTCTGACGATGTTCAAAGACGATTAAGTGATGAGATCGTCCAATTGTTAAAGGCTGAAAATTTCGATGTTTTATTAGATGATCGAAATGAACGTCCTGGTGTAAAATTTGCAGATTCAGATTTAATCGGAATACCGATCAGAGTTACTATTGGTAAAAAAGCAGCGGATTCAATTGTCGAGTTGAAGATCAGAAGTACTGATGAGACAATTGAAGTTAATAAAGATGAATTAGTAAATTCAGTAAAAATATTGCTTAAGAATCAGTAAATGAGGCTTAGGCCTTTTTTTATTTTTTGAAGGGTAAAATATGTCAGATAAAAATCAACTTTTTAAAATTTTAATTAAACAAATCAAACTAGATAACTTGTTAGAAGAAGATGCACTATTTAATACTGCTATTTTAAATAAGTTAGATGTCCATAAAGTTTCAAAAAAGTGGGTGTTCTTCTTTGAGTTTGAGGATGTATTGCCATTCAATGAGTTTAAGGTCTTCACCGAATCACTAAAAGATTCCTTTGATGGAATTGCCACAGTTGACTGGGAAATTTCGACGACTAAGGCTCATCTAGATGAGAAAAAAATCCGTGACTATTGGGATTTTGTTTTACAGACGGCACAATTGAATTCACCTGTGGTTTCTCAATTAATGAGACAAACTCCTCCAAAAATGGAGAATGGTCAACTTTTTTTGACAGTATCTAATGGATTCATAGCCGATTTTATGAATGGTGATCTGACAAAACAAATTCAAGATGAGTATCGTAGCCTAGGATTCCCTGATTTTAAACTTCATATCAATGTTGATGAAGAAAAGTCTAAGGAGAGTTTAAAGGCCTTACAATCTGCTAATGAAGAAAAAACTAAGCAATTCCAAACTAAGGTTCAAGAAATTAGTCAAAGTAAAGCTAAAAAAGCTCCAAGTAATATTTCTAAAGTTGGTCGGAAGATTCCAGATGATCAAGAAATAACCCAAATGGTCGATATTATTGAAGAAGATCGCAATAAGGTCGTTGAAGGAAATATTTTCAATAAAGATGTTAGAAAACTAAAATCCGGTCGTTCATTGTTGATCATTAAAGTTACTGACTATACTTCTTCATTTAGTATCAAGAAATTTTCAAACGGTGAAGATGATGAGGCCTTTTTTGAGGAACTTAGTGAGGGTGCTTGGATTCGAGTTCGAGGAAGTATTCAAGAAGACAATTTCTCGCGTGAATTAGTAATTATGGCAAATGATATAAATATTATTAAGCATCCAGAACGCCAAGATACTGCTGACGATGATAATAAACGAATTGAATTACATGCACATACTAATATGAGTCAGATGGATGCTATCCCTAGTGCTACTGATTTGGTAAAACGTGCGAGTCAATGGGGTCAAAAGGCAATCGCCATCACTGATCATCGTGCTTTACAAGCTTTTCCGGAAGCTTACAGTGCTGGTCAAAAGTTTGGTGTCAAAATTGCCTACGGTGTCGAAATTGATTTGGTAGATGAAGGAAATCCAATTGCTTATAATTTACGAGATGAAAATCTTAAAGATGCTGAATATGTAATTTTTGATGTTGAGACAACAGGTCTTTCGGCTGTTTATGACAGCATTATTGAACTTGCTGCAACTAAAATGAAAGACGGAGAAGTTGTCGCTTCATTTGATGAATTTATTAATCCTCATCATGAATTATCTGAGTTCACAACTAATTTGACGAGTATTACTAATGATATGGTCAGAGATGCTCCTGACGAGCAAGTAATTATTCAAAAATTTATTGACTTTGTTGGTGATGATGTACTTGTTGGACATAATGTTACATTTGATATTGGCTTCTTAAATTCAGCTTTAACGCGGATGGATCATGCTAGAGTCTCTGTTCCAGTAATTGATACTTTGGAAATGTCACGTACACTTCATTCTGAATATCGTAATCATAAATTGGATTCATTGGCTAAACGTTACAATATTGTATTGGAACACCATCACCGTGCTAATGCGGATGCCGAAACCACTGGATATTTGATGTATAAATTGTTTGAAGAAATGGAAGCAAACTTCAATACAACTAATATATCTCAACTAAATGACCATGTTGGCGGGGATGAAGCCTATAAGCAGGCGCGTCCTAGTCATGCGATCTTATTGGCTCAAACCCAAGAGGGCTTGAAGAATATGTTCAAAATTGTTTCATATTCAATGACCAAGTATTATTATCGAACAGCTCGAGTTCCAAGGCGACTTTTAAATAAGTATCGAAAGGGTATTTTAGTCGGTTCAGCATGTAAAGACGGTGAAGTCTTCAATACTATGATGCAAAAAGGTTACGAAGATACTCGTGAAGTTGCGCAGTACTATGATTACCTTGAAGTTATGCCAAAACCTGTTTACCAGCATTTGCTAGACATCAAATTGATTAAGGATGAATCAGGTTTGGAAGAAATTCTTAAAAATATCATCAAACTCGGTAAAGAAATCAACAAATCGGTTGTTGCTACTGGGGATGTTCACTATCTTGATCCCCATGACAAAGTTTATCGAGACATTGTTATTAAGGCAGTTAAGAGTAATCCCCTAGCACGTCAGGTATTACCTGATGTTCAATTTAGAACTACTAATGAAATGTTTGATGAATTTGATTTCTTAGATGAAGCGACTGAACAAGAATTGATCGTCGATAATCCAGCAAAAATAATGGATATGATCGATGAAATTTCTCCGGTTAAAGATAAGTTGTATACTCCAAAAATGGAGGGTGCCGAAGAAGAAATTCGTAGTTTAACTATGAATAAAGCTCATGAACTATACGGTGATGATTTACCAGAAATTGTTCAAGAACGTATGGATAAAGAACTTAAAAGTATTATTGGTAATGGATTCTCGGTTATTTATTTAATTTCTCAACGTTTAGTTTATAAATCAAATAAAGACGGATATTTAGTTGGTTCCCGTGGTTCCGTTGGTTCAAGTTTCGTTGCCACGATGACGGGTATTACTGAAGTTAATCCGTTAGCACCGCATTATCGTTGTCCTAAATGTAAGTATTCTGAATTCTTTACAAAAGGTGAAGTTGGTTCAGGTTTTGATTTACCAGATAAGAAGTGCCCCAAGTGTGGTACCGAATTGAAAAAAGATGGACAAGATATTCCTTTTGAAACTTTCTTAGGTTTTAAAGGTGATAAGGTTCCTGATATTGATTTGAACTTCTCTGGTGACTACCAACCAGTTGCACATAATTATACGAAGGTATTATTTGGTGAAGATCACGTGTTTAGGGCCGGAACCATCGGTACAATTGCTGATAGAACAGCTTTTGGTTATGTAAAAAATTATGAGGAATTGACTGAACAACAATTCAGAAATGCCGAAGAAGAGCGTCTCGCTATGGGATCAACGGGTGTCAAGAGAACTACTGGACAACATCCGGCTGGTATCATTGTTGTGCCAGACTATATGGATATCTTTGACTTTACGCCGATTCAATATCCAGCTGACGATCAGAATGCTGCATGGAAGACAACTCATTTTGATTTCCACTCAATTCATGATAATATCCTAAAGCTGGATATTTTGGGTCATGATGATCCTACTATGATCCGTACGTTGCAAGATTTGTCTGGCATTGATCCGTTGACTATTCCAGTTGATGATCCAGAAGTTATGGCACTTTTCTCAGGAACAGAGTCATTAGGTGTCACACCTGAACAGATCTTTTCTAAAACAGGTACATTAGGCGTTCCAGAGTTTGGTACTCGTTTTGTTCGCGGAATGTTGGAAAAAACTCATCCAACGACATTTGCCGAGTTATTACAGATTTCAGGTTTGTCACATGGGACTGATGTTTGGTTAGGTAATGCTGAAGAACTGATTGATAAGGGAATTGTTACACTAAAGGAAGTTATCGGTTGTCGTGATAATATCATGATGGATTTGATTCACTGGGGTATGGATTCACAAATTGCTTTCCAAATTATGGAGCATGTTCGTAAAGGACGTGGTATTCCTGATGAATGGAAGCAACAAATGAAAGATGCCGATGTGCCAGATTGGTATATTGAGTCTTGTTTGAAGATCAAGTATATGTTTCCTAAGGCTCATGCGACAGCTTATATTTTGATGGCTTTACGTATTGCATACTTTAAAGTTCACTATCCGCTCTATTATTACAGTGCTTATTTCTCAGTTCGTGCTGATGATTTTGATCTTGTCGCTATGACAACAGGTAAGCAAGCTATCAAAGACGCGATGAAAGCTATCAACGACAAAGGAATGGACGCATCTACTAAAGAAAAGAATTTGTTAACTGTTTTGGAATTAGCTAATGAATGTGTTGAACGTGGTTTTAATATTAAAATGGTAGATTTGGAAAAATCTGATGCCTTTGAGTTTAAGATTATCGATGATACAACATTGTTAGCACCATTCAATGCAATTCCTGGCTTGGGTGATAACGTTGCTAAACAAATCGTGGCTGCTCGTGAGGAACAACCATTCTTATCTAAAGAGGACCTTGGTACTCGTGGTAAAGTTTCTAAAACCATCATTGAATATATGACAGATAATCATGTTTTAGATGGAATGCCAGACGAAAATCAACTCTCCCTCTTCTAGTATCAGGGCTTCAGGTTGCTTTCGTTTCACAAATGTGTTAAATTACTACTAGTTAATTATTGATTTGAGTGAGCAGCAATGCTCACTCTTTTTATTGCCGATTACTTTGGAGGAGTGTTTTTGAATACAAAAGTTGATGAATTAAAAGCCATTTTACAACCTATCCTGGATCAACATGATTTCTTTTTAGTTGATTTGGAGTTTGTGCACGAACATGGCGACTGGTATTTAAGAGTTTATGCAGATAAAAAGGGTGGAATCAGTATCGATGATTGTGCCGTAATTAGTGAGGAGTTTGGAGAGAAGTTGGATGAGTTAGATCCAATTGATCCCGCTTATTACTTGGAGGTTTCTTCACCAGGTGCAGAACGTCCTTTAAAAAATGATGAAAGTCTTTCCAATTATGAAGGTGATTATGTCAACGTCTCTTTATATCAAAAAATAGATGGAAATAAGGCTTTTGAAGGAACTTTGACAAAGGTAACCGCAGAACAAATAGCTTTAGACTATAAAATCAAAAATATTCACAAGCAAGTTGAGATAAGTCGAGATAAAATTGCTAAAATTCGACTTGCAATTGAGTTCTAAGATTGAGAGTTTTTAGAGATTTAAAAACTCGTTAAGGAGAATAGCATGAGTAAAGAAATGATCGATGCACTTGATGCGTTGGAATCCGAAAAAGGTATTAAAAAAGAATACGTGATCGAATCTTTAGAAGCAGCCTTAGTTGCAGCGTACAAGCGTAACTATAATCAAGCTCAAAATGTTGATGTTGAGTTTGATGCTAAAAAAGGTAACATTCACGTATATGCTGTCAAAGAAGTGGTTGAAGAATCAGTTGATGACAGACTAGAAATCAGTCTTCCTGAAGCTCAAAAAAAGAGTAAGGGATACGAGATCGGTGATCATATAAAGGAAGAAGTCACTCCAAAGGACTTCGGACGAATCGCCGCTCAAACAGCTAAGCAAGTAATTATGCAACGTGTTAGAGAAGCTGAACGAGATGTAATTTATAATGAATACAGCCAATATGAACATGAAATCATTCAAGGAATAGTTGAACGAAGCGATAACCGTTTTGTTTATATCAATTTTGGTAAGATCGAAGCTGTTATGTCGAAGGCTGATCAAATGCCTGGCGAAATATATAATCCTCGCGATCGTATCAGAGTGTATGTTACTAAGGTAGAAAATGCTACAAAGGGTCCACAAGTGTTCGTTTCAAGAACTGATCCAGGTTTGGTTAAGAGATTATTTGAACAAGAGGTTCCAGAAATATATGATGGAACAGTTGAGATCGTTTCGATTGCTCGTGAGGCTGGGGACAGAACTAAGATCGCGGTTAAATCAGATAATGCTGATGTTGATCCAGTTGGTACTTGTGTCGGTCCTAAGGGTGCCCGTGTTCAAGCAGTCGTTGATGAATTGAATGGTGAAAACATTGATGTTGTTCCATATGTTGACGATCCAATTGATTTCATTGCTAATGCTTTGAATCCTGCTGAAGTTATTGCAGTTCAATTTGACGGTGATAATAAGAAACAATGTATGGTTATTGTTCCTGACTACCATTTGTCATTAGCAATTGGTAAAAAAGGTCAAAACGCTCGTTTGGCCGCTAAATTAACTGGTTATAAGATTGATATCAAACCAGAATCACAAGTTGAATTCGTTGATGATAACGACCAAGACGTAGATATTGACGATATTGATAAAAACGATTCTGATTCTGAATAATTAGGGGGTGATTGATTTGGCAACTCGTAAAATACCCATGCGTAAAGATATTTTAACAAGCAAGATGTATCCAAAAAGAGAAATGGTTCGAATTGTTAAGGACAAGGACGGAAATATTTCCATTGATCCAACAGGAAAGAAAGCCGGTAGAGGTGCTTATGTAGGTTTGAATCCTGAAGCTGTGAAAAAAGCCAAATCACAAAAGATTTTGGAAAAAGTATTTTCACATGCCGTACCAAGTGAATTCTATGATGAACTATTCGATTTTGTAGATCATCAAAAAGCCAGAATGGATTTATTTGGGGATTTAGGTAAGAAACATTGAGAGATAAATTTCTAGGCTTTTTAGGAATAGTTCTAAGATCTGGTAATATGGTCAGTGGTACAGATTTAACACTTCAAGGAATTCGCAATAAGAGTGTTAAACTAGTAGTGATGGCTAGTGACTGCAGTGATAGAACTAAGAAAGATCTAACTAATAAGACAGATTATTATCAAGTACCATTAATAACAGAGTTTACAAGTTATGAAATTAAAAATTCTATTGGAAAAAATAGAAAAGTTATTGGAATAACGGACTTAAAAATGGCTAAAAGGTTGAGTGAACTTATGGAAAACTAAGGAGAGTGATAGGATGGCCAAAAAACGAATCTATACTATTGCAAAAGAAAATAACGTTGATAACCAAGTTGTAATCGACGCCGCCGAAAAATTAGGAATGGATGTAAAGAATCATATGTCATCTGTTGATGAAAATAGTGAATCAAAAATTGTTAACAGTCTTAAGAAACCTGCTAACCACAGTGTAAAGAGTACAAGTAGTAATACTAATAATACTCATACAAATACTGCTAATACTGCTAAGAAAGAAAGCACGACTTCTTCAAATAACAGTAATAATGGCAATGGTCAACACAAGACTAAGATTAAGATTACAGCTGTAAGAAGAGATGCCACTAAGAATAATAGGGGACATTTCGATCACAACAATAATCGTAACAATAACAACCATCGTGAAAATAATAATAACCATGGTTCGGTAAATTCAAGTAATAGTAGACAACATACAAATACTAACAGCAATAACAATAGAAACGATCATCGTACCAATACTAATAATAGTGGTACAAATAATCGTCCATATAATAACAGCAATAATAATAACAACCGTTCTAACAATAACAATGGTCGTCCAAATAATAATCGACCAAATAATGATCGTCGCAATAACCAATCACGTGACAATCGTAATAACAGAAATGTTAGAACTACACAAACACAACAAGCTCCAAGACCAAGACAAAGTGCTGGTAACAAGTATCTAGAACAATATAAGACAAATATTCAAGATGCTAGTCGTGCAACAACACCAAGTCGTCCTAGAAACAACAATAACCATAACAGCGCTAACCGTAATAATCACAACAATAGTAATAACAATAGCCGTCCTAACAATAACAACAACAGACGTTTTAATAACAATAATAATACGAATAATCGTCCAAATAATAACCACAGCAATAATAACAATAATGTTAGAAAACCTGTTGAAGCTAATAAATCACAATCCGCTCCAAAGACAACAAATAAAGTTGAAGTTCCAAAGCCAGAATACAAGAAGCCAAAGGCAACAAATAATCGTGACTTTGGTCATAAGCAAAACTTGGCTAATCCTTTCGGATCTCGTAAGAAGAAGAAGGAAAGAAAGAGACAACAACGTCAACGTAGCAATGAACCTAAGAAGGTTATGCCACAAAGAAAAGAACGTCCATTACCAGAAACACTTGTTTATTCAGTTGGTATGAATGCTCAAGATATTGGTAAGTTGTTGCATCGTGAACCAGCTGAGATCGTTAAGAAACTATTTATGCTTGGAATTATGATCAACCAAAACCAATCATTGGATAAAGATACTATCGAATTATTAGCAACTGATTATGATATCAAGGCAGAAGAAAAAGTTGAAGAAGATATCGCTGATATTGACCAATACTTTGAAGAAGAAACTAAGAGTACTAAGCACTTAGTTCCAAGACCTCCAGTTGTTACAATCATGGGACACGTTGACCATGGTAAGACAACTCTATTGGATCACTTGAGACATACTCACGTTACAGCTAGTGAAGCTGGTGGTATTACTCAACATATCGGTGCTTATCAAGTAAGATTACAAGAACGTTTAATTACCTTCTTGGATACACCAGGACATGCCGCCTTTACAAATATGCGTGCTCGTGGTGCTGATATTACTGATATCGTTATCTTAGTTGTTGCAGCTGATGATGGTGTTATGCCTCAGACAATTGAAGCTATTAACCATGCTAAGGCCGCAAATGATCCTATTATCGTTGCCGTTAATAAGATCGATAAGCCAGGAGCAAACCCACAACACGTAATCGAACAATTGATGGAATATGAACTTATTCCTGAAGATTACGGTGGTGATACGATCTTTGTTGAGATCTCTGCCAAAGAGGGTACCAACATTGATAAATTGCTAGAAATGGTTCTACTACAAGCTGATGTGCTTGAATTGAAGGCTAACCCTGATCAAAAGGCTGTCGGTACTGTTATCGAAGCTAAACTTGATAAGGGTCGTGGACCAGTTGCATCACTATTGGTACAACAAGGTACACTTCATGTTGGAGATCCAGTCGTTGTCGGTAATACCTTTGGTCGTGTCAGAACTATGACAAACTACAATGGTAAAGAAGTTAAGAAAGCTACACCATCAGAACCAGTTGAAATCACTGGTTTGAATGATGTACCAGAATCAGCTGACAAGTTCGTTGTCTTCACAGATGAAAAGACTGCTCGTGCAGCTGGTGAGGAACGTGCAAGTCGTGCTATTCAAAAGGAACGTCAAAATACTAACCCCGTAACTCTTGATAACTTGTTTGAAACAATGAAAGAAGGAGAACTTAAGAAGGTCGACGTTATTATTAAAGCCGATGTTCAAGGTTCTGTTGAAGCCATTGCCGGAAGTTTGAAGAAGATCGAAGTTGAAGGCGTTCGTGTTAATATTATTCATCAAGCCGTTGGTGCTATTACTGAAAGTGATGTTAACCTTGCTTCTGCAAGTAATGCTATCATTATTGGATTTAATGTTCGTCCAACTGCTCAAGCTCGTATTCAAGCTAAGGATGAAAATGTTGATATTCGTTTACATAGAGTTATCTATCAAGCAATCGATGAAATCGAAGCCGCTATGAAGGGTATGCTTGAACCAGTTTATAAAGAAAAAATCACTGGTAACTTATCTGTTCGTGAAACATACAATGTTTCTAAGATCGGTACAATTGCTGGATGTATTGTGAATACTGGTAGCATCACTCGTGATTCAGGCGTTCGCTTGATCAGAGACGGTATCGTTGTCTACGAAGGAAAACTTGCTTCACTTAAACGTTTCAAGGACGATGCCAAAGAAGTTAAAGCAGGATTCGAATGTGGTGTTACAATCGAAAACTACAATGACATTAAAATTGGTGATGAAATTGAAGCCTATGTGATGGAAGAAGTTCCAGTCAAATAGGAGATGATAATATGGTAAAACATCGAATTGGTCGTGTGGAACAAGAAATACAAAAAGAAGTAAATGATATTTTACTTAAACGTATTCGTGATCCACGAGTTCAAGGTGTAACTGTAACCGGTGTTGAGATGACAGGTGACTTGCAACAAGCCACAATTTACTACAGTATCCTTTCTGAGAAAGCTAGCGATGTCGAAAAGACTCAAGCCGGTTTAGATAAGGCCAAAGGTCTGATCAGAAAAGAACTAGGTTCACGTCTAACACTATATAAAGTTCCAGAATTAGAATTTAAACAGGATCAGTCTATTCGCTACGGTGAAAAAATTGACCGTTTAATTGCTAAATTACATCAAGACGAAGCAAATCGTTAAAATAAAGAATACCTGCCGAAATGAAAATTTCTGCAGGTATTTTTTTATCTTCGAGTAGGCAATTATAGTTATCAAAATAAAAATTGTTCTTTATTTAAAAAGGCTGATTTCTATTTAGAAGATAGTCAGGTAAAATTCACTTTAGTTTCCAAAAAGTTTTTAAGGGAGAAGAAAGTGCATAAAAAATTTTTATGGTTGATCCTGTTTTTATTAGTAGGATGCTTGAATAGCCAAACAACCACTATTAAGGCTACATCAACAAATACAAATCAAACTTTGACTGCAAAAAGAATTAGTAATTGGACTTATAGATCGGGTGAGAAATCAGTCAAGATTTTGAATAATGATAAGCCAACAGAGATCAAGAAAGCCAATTTTGATCAATCACATGTTGATTATGGAGGCTTAGATAGTCTCAATCGCACAAAGACAGCCACTGCTTACTTGACCAGAAATAATTTAGGACGTTCGAATACAAGAACTGAACAAATGTGGCGTCCGACTGGTTGGCATAATCAAGCTAAATATATTGATGGAACTCGAATAATTCCACAAAATCGTGGACATTTGATTGCTTATACAATGACGTTTAATCTAAATAAATCGGGTCAGGCACAACAAGGTGAACTTGGTAGCATCGATAATCCTTATAATTTATTTACACAAACAGAATTTTCAAATCAGAAGACGATGACTCAAATCGAACAAAAGGTTCGCAATACTTTGGCTCAAAATAAAAAAGTGGTTTATCGAGTAACGCCAATTTTTCATGGGCGTGAATTAATGGCTAGAGGTGTCTGGGTTCAAGCCTTGTCGACAGATGGCAGTTTGAAGTTCAATCGTTACTTGTGGAATGTGCAAGATAAAGTGAAATTTGACTATGTTACTGGAAGATCCAAAATTGACAGAAATTGGAGGGTCCCGGAAGTTTCAGACCAGAAATCAAGTTATAACCATTATCAAAGGCATAACGATTATCGTAAAAAGTATTAGTTTGATATAGAGAAATTAGATAAGTAAAAAAACTGATGTCGAGATGGCATCAGTTTTTTTGCTTTTTAATGTTACTATTTTATAAAGTGAGGTAAGACAAATATGAATACTAAAGATATACTTGCGCAAACTTTAAAAAATTTAATGAATAAAACTCCAGTTGATAAAATTACAATCAATATTTTAACAGGTGAAGCTAACGTTGCTCGAAATACTTTTTATTACCATTTTGATGATATCAAATCAATCTTGGAGTGGATCTATGCCCGTGAAATTGTCGTTCAATTAGCCGTTTATCAAAGACAATCGAACTGGATCGACGGTTTTAAAACCTTATTGGGTTATATTTATGAGAATCGTAAATTTTGTTTGAATACATTTAGATCAACTAATCGATCGTTCTTGGAACATTTTCTTTATCGCTTGGCTTTTGATATGGTATCTGGTGTTGTTATGGATCTGGAACCTGACTGCGATACTAATTTACGTGATGAGATAAGTAACTTCTATGGACGTGCTTTAACAAGTCAAGTTATTCAATGGTTGGTAACTGATATGAAAGAATCAGAATGTGAATTTGTCGAGCGAATGGAGCGTATGCTTGGCGGAACAATTGAAGCTGTTGTTAAAAGAAACTATCAAAGTTTGGACAAGTGATAGTCTTTGACCATATTAAGAACTCTGGAAACCGGTTACAATTTAATTGTGAATTAGATAACTAAGGTGACTGGAGGCGATTATAATGTTCTTATTTCAAAATATTACCGCAATAGATTGGGTAATGTGGATTGCTGTTATTGCAGCATTAATGCTATTGAACGAAGCCGCACGAGCTAATAAATGGATTGGATTGGCACTTTTTGTTGCTGTACCGATTATTCTAACGATTTTTGTTTGGCCTAGGACTGCTGGAGCTGGTAGTAGTACAGGTACATGGTTTCATTGGGTAAAAGTTTATTCGGCGTTAGCAGGATGTTTAGGATTCATGGCTTTGAGATTTATTCCCAAGCTGCAAAATAATAAGTGGATGCTAATGTTCCCACCGATTATTTTGTCAGTGAACATCATGGAAGCAGTATTCAGAGATTTTCAAGTTTACGGATTACATGGAATGGTTGATGGCGTATTTATGAATGGTGGCGCTTGGAATATCATGAATGGTATCGCCGGTATTATTAATATCATTACGATAACCGGTTGGATGGGGATTATTGTAAGTCGTGATAAGCAAAAGGATATGATTTGGCCTGATCAAATTTGGCCATGGATTATTGCTTATGATGTGTGGAACTTTGCATATGTTTACAATTGTGTTGGTGACCATTCATTCTACGCAGGAGCTGCATTACTTCTTTCTTGTACCATTGCCGCATTCTTTATCAAGAAAGGTTCCTGGCTGCAGGCACGTGCTCAGACTTTAGCATTTTGGATGATGTTTACAATGAGTTTTCCAGCATTTGTAACCGATTCTCAATTTGCAGTTCAGAGTTCTCATAGCAGTACGGCACTTATGACGATCAGTGCATTAGCATTAATTATCAATATAGCTGTTTTAGGATTACATATTTATCGAGTTGTTAAATTACGTAGAAATCCTTTGAAAGATTCAGTTTATGCTGGAACAAGAGCACATGATCAAGTAGTAGCGGATAATTTAGATATTGATAAACTCCCTAATGATTTGAATACTAAAGATTCAAGTAGAAAAGATTCAGCTCTGATTTAAGCTAAAGAATCATATTGATTATTAAAATAATTGATATGATTTTTTTGTCGTTTTGTCAATATAAATTAATCAACTGTTGATAATGCTTATATCTGTTATATTTAATGGAACAATATATAATTGCAATGTTCTTACTGGAGGATCATTTAATGAGGGATATACTAAGTAACCTAAATAACATTTTCAAATTTATGATTATCTTAGTGTTTATCCTTTGGGAAAAGAGTGTGTTTGCATATTACTTTGACTTCTCTTTGGGAGTACAGGGCTTACTGCAGAATATAATTCTTTTAATAAGTCCTTTAGGTACAAGTATCATCTTATTAAGCTTTGGACTTTACTTCCGTAGGTCAAAAATCGCATATTTTGCCATGACCTTAATTTACTTGATCGAATCTATTTTTTTATATAGTAATGTTCTCTATTATCGAGAGTTTACAAATTTTATTTCGTTAAATACGATTCTTAGTTCTGCCAAAGCTGTTAAAAGCCTTGGTCCTAGCGTAATGAATTCAATTAAATACTATGATTTTGTTTATTTGATCGATGTATTATTTGTCTTCATTATTTTATTTATCATGATCCGAAAGAAAAAATTACAACTGACACGTAAGCTGAATGCCACAGCTTGGACTATCTTTGGCGTGATGATATTTTCATTTAATCTAGCTTTGGCGGAAATGAATCGACCACAATTGTTAACTCGTATGTTTGATCAGACCTATATTGTAAAATACTTGGGACTTAATACATTCTTTGTATACGACTCAATTAAAACGGTTAATTCAGATCGAGTGCGTAATAATACTGAAAATACTAGTATTGATGGACCTTTGAAATATCAGCAAGAAAACTATGCAAAACCGAATCAGAAATACTTTGGCGTAGCTCGAAAGAAGAATTTGATAATTATTCATCTGGAAAGTTTTCAGCAATTTCTCATTAACTTTAAGGTAAATGGTCAAGAAGTAACGCCTTTTTTGAATTCACTATATAGCGACAATAATACTTTGTCATACAGTAATTTTTTTCATCAGGTGGGACAGGGAAAAACAAGTGATGCTGAAACAATGCTGGAAACTGGATTATTTGGTTTGCCAGAGGGTTCATTTTTACCTCAGTTAGGGCCTAGTAATACTTTTCAGGCTGCACCCGCAATTTTGAATCAGTCAGAAGGATACACTAGTGCAGTTTTCCATGGAAATGTTGCTAGTTTTTATTCGAGGGATAAAGTCTATCCTAATTTTGGATATAACTATTTCTTTGATCAAAAGTCGTTCAATACTTCTGATGGCAGCAGCGTTGGATTCGGTTTAAAGGATAAGTTGATGTTTGCTGAAAGTACTAAGTATTTGGAACAATTGCAACAACCATTTTATGTGAAGTATATTACGCTAACTAATCACTATCCATTCGATCTTCCAGCAGAGGATAATGATGGCTTTGTCACTACTCAAACGAAGAATAGTGTTGTGAATAACTATTTTTTGACGGCGCACTACTTAGACAGTTCATTAAAAGAGTTCTTTAATTATCTGAAGAAAAGTGGGTTGTACGACAAATCTATGATTGTTTTGTATGGAGATCATTATGGGATCTCAAACGATAAGAATCCTGATTTAGCACCACTATTGGGCTATTCTGAAGATCAGTGGACTGATTTTAATAATACTCAACTTCAAAGAGTACCATTTATGATACATATGAAAGGTTTAAAAGGTGGAGTTAAGGACACTTATGGTGGTGAGATAGATGTGTTACCAACGCTTCTCCATCTTACTGGAGTCAATTCTAAAGATTATTTGCAATTAGGCGAAGATTTATTATCTAAGGATCACAATCAAATCGTGTCTTTTAGAAATGGCAGTTATGTGACTCCGGAATATACAGTTTTAAAGAAAGGTAAGGGATCGTATGATGTTTATCTTAACTCCAGTGGTGAAAAATTAGATTTAACGGAGAATAAGATATTATCTAAAAAAATAGAAAATTGGGGCAAACAAGTTGATCAGCGTCTAAAAATATCAGATAAGATCAATAATCAAAATCTCTTGAGATTCTATACGCCTAGTGGATTTGTACCAGTAGATCCCAATGATGATAAATATAATTATCTAAATCAAATGGACAGAATGCTCCAAATAAGGGATGAAAAAGGGACTGGTTCAACCAGTTTATATTCTAAGAATGATAACGATTCCACTACTAACTTCTATGACAGTGATGCTCCGGAATTCAAGCAAGAATTACTTGTACCATTCAAGTGACCTCTTTCATCACTGACTTGTATCGATAGTCTGCAAAACTTCCAATTCAATGGAAGTTTTTTTGTTATAATTAATAAAGTTGTTTATTAATAGTTACGGAGATTAAATACATGAATGGTGTAATTCCTTTGCATAAAGAAATCGGGCTGACTAGTTCCGATTGTGTTTATAAATTAAGAAAAATTTTACATACAAAAAAAGTAGGTCATACAGGAACTTTAGATCCTTTAGTGGATGGGGTCTTGCCAATTTGTGTAGGTCAATCTACCAAGTTAGTTAATCGCTTAACTGGTTCACCTAAGGAATATGAAGGCGAAATAACCTTAGGTACTTCAACCACAACTGAAGATCGTGAAGGGGATGCTGTTGAAGATATTAAATTGGAGCAAGCATTCACTAATGAGAAACTTCAAGAAACGTTTACCAGTATGATTGGTGACTTAACCCAGATACCACCGATGTATTCAGCTGTTAAGGTCAATGGTAAAAAACTTTATGAATATGCTCGTGCAGGATTGAAAGTCGAGCGTCCTGAAAGACAGATTCATCTATATGACTTTTATATGATGGGTGAACCAGTCTTTGAAAAAGCAACTGGCAAACAAACTGTTAGATTTCATGTCAGATGTTCTAAGGGTACTTATGTTAGAACCTTAGCGGTTGAATTCGGTTCATTATTAGGTGTTCCATCATTCATGTCAGAACTCACCAGAACTCAAAGTGCAGGTTTTGATTTGAAAGACACTTATAAGTTGTCAGATATCAAGTCAATGATAGAATCAGAAGAGTATGGTTTCCTAAAGAGTATTGATGATGTCTTGGAGGATCTTCCAGCACATGAACTGACAGATGAGGAATGGGAAGTAAATGTCGTTCACGGAGGCTTCTTGGAGTTTTCACAATACGATACTAAAAAGAATCTCAGAGTTACCAAGAATAACATTACTAAGGCAATATATAAGTATGATCCAAAAGATTCAATGTGGAAGCCTGAAACGATGTTACTAAACAATGAGTAGAAAAGATTAATTATGAAGATTTTAAATGTAAAACATCCCTTGAAATCAGACCAGATCCCTTCTGAGGATACAGTTTTGATAATGGGGTACTTTGATGGTGTGCATGAGGGACATCAAAAAGTTATTAATCGTGGTGTAAAGCTAGCAAAAGAAAAAGGTTTAAAGTCTGTTTTACTGACATTTGACCGATCACCTAGAGAAGTCTATCAACATGAAAAAAATTATCAATATTTATCAACAGTAGCTAGAAAAGCTGAATTAGTTGAAAAGCTGGATGTAGATTATTTGTACGTTATGGAATTTAGTTTGAAATTTTCACGCCTAACACCGGATGAATTTGTCGACCAATATATGGTTCAGATGCGTGCACAATATGTTGTTGCGGGATTTGACTATACGTATGGAAAACGTGATATCGCTAATATGGAGAATTTACCCAAGTATGCCAAAGGTAGATTTGAAGTCGTAACGATACCTGAACAAATGTATGACGGTCAAAAAATCGGTTCTAGCTCGATCAAAGAATTGATCACATCTGGAAAGGTCGATCTAGCCAACAAAGTTCTGGGATATAACTACCAAAATCAAGGTGTTGTTATTCACGGTCTACAACGAGGCCGTACGCTAGGTTATCCAACGGCTAATATAAAGACGTCTACAAATCAAGTAAAGCCGTCTATCGGTGTTTATGTGACGCGTATAGAGGTTAATGGTCAATGGTACAAGGCCATGACATCAGTTGGTTATAATGTAACGTTTAAAGAGGATACTGGTGTAACGATCGAAGCTAATCTATTTGATTTTGATGAAGATATTTACGATCAACCAGTCAGAGTAGAGTGGCTTCACTATTTACGCGGTGAAGTGAAATTTGACGGTGCAGATGGCTTAATTGAGCAGTTGCATTTAGATAAAGAGAATTCTTTGAAGTACTTTAAGGATCAAAATAAAGGAGATAGAACGGTCTAAGTTCTAGCTCTCTTTTTATGTTTTCATTTTCAGTAAATTCTTTCGGTTTTCTAGTGCTCAGCACTTGACACTACTAGTAGAGATTGTTATATTTTACATTGTTAGCACTCATAGTTGATTAGTGCTAAAAGGAGGACGGTATAATGTTATCGGAACGTCAAGATGCTATCTTGAAAGAGGTCGTGCGCATTTTTACAGATACCGGCCAACCGGTTGGTTCAAAGACATTGATGAATGCGTTGACGTTTCATGTCAGTTCGGCGACGATCAGAAATGAAATGGCAACGTTGGAAGAAATAGGTTATCTCGAGAAAACCCATCTTTCTTCCGGTCGTATTCCATCTGCAATGGGATATCGTTATTATCTTGATCATTTGGTTCGACCTATGTCAGTACCTCAAAATATTGCTCAGAGGATCGATGAGGATTTTGGTCAGACATATCATCAAATCGATGACATCATCGAACAGTCAGCAAAGATCCTTTCTCATTTAACGAGTTATACAGCAATCACATTAGGTCCTGAAAGCAATGCAGTTTTATTAACTGGTTTTAGGATCGTGCCATTAAATGATCGTCAAATAATGGCAATTATCGTTACCAGTGATAATAATGTTGAAAGTAACATTTATACAATAAATGAAGAGTTTGATACAGAACTTATAGAAAAAATCGTTAGAGTTGTTAATGATAAATTAGTCGGTCAGCCTTTACCGAAGGTCATTAAGATGTTGCATAATGATATTCCGGCTATTCTATCTGAGTATATGTATTCAAACGATGGTTTGATCGACATGATCGATCAGCTATTTAAAAAGGCAGGTTCAGAAAAGTATTTTGTCGATGGACAACTTAATTTATTGAATTATGCTAATAATGAAGATTTATCGGAAGTACAATCACTTTTCTCAATTATTAATGAAAGTAATGATTTGAAGAAATTGCTTGATCCTGATATTGCTGATGACGGCATTCGTGTTCGTTTAGGTAGTGAATTAGGTTCAGATGCGTTTAAAAATTACAGTATTATTACTGCTAATTACGATGTTGGTCATCATGGTAAAGGTGTTATTGCTTTATTGGGACCAACAACAATGCATTATTCACAATTGATCGGATTATTAGGAGAGTTCAGACAAGAATTGGCTAAGAGATTGATTGACTACTATTCACGGTATGATGATTCTTGATACTTAGGAGGAAGTAATGGCAGATAAAGAAGATACAGAGAAAAAAGTAGACGATTCTAAGAAGCCTGAAGAAAAAGCGGAAACAAAAGTTGATTCTTCAAAAGAAAGTCCTAAAGAGACAGTTGATCCAAAGGATGCAGCTTTGAAGGATCTAAAGGCTAAGAATTCAGAACTGGAAGATAAATTTCTTAGAAGCCAAGCTGAAATTCAAAATATGAATAATCGTCATAAAAAAGAAGTTGCTGGGATTTTAAAATATGATGGTCAAAAATTGGCTACCGAAATTCTTCCAGTAATTGATAATTTGGAACGTGCCTTAACAGTTGAAGTCGACGATGACGCCGGCAAGCAATTGAAGAAGGGTATCGAAATGGTTCAACAACACATGGTGAAAGCCTTGAAGGATAACAAAGTAACTGTTATCGAAGGTGTTGGTGACAAGTTTGATCCAACTGACAGTCAAGCAGTCCAAACTGTTCCTGCCGATGATGATCATCCTAAAGATACTATCGTCCAAGTTTTACAAAAGGGTTATAAATTAGAAGACCGTGTATTGCGTCCTGCAATGGTCATTGTTGCTCTGTAATATAAAATTTTAAAAAGAGGTTTTAGTTTATGTCAAAAGTTATTGGTATTGATTTAGGTACTACAAACTCAGCTGTTGCGGTACTTGAAGGTGGATCACCTAAGATTATTGCTAACAAGGAAGGTGCTAGAACTACTCCTTCTGTTGTTGCATTTAAAGATGGTGAGATCCAAGTTGGTGAAGTTGCTAAGAGACAAGCAATCACTAACCCAGATACAGTTTCATCAATCAAGAGACACATCGGTGAACCAGGTTACAAAGTAACTGTTGCCGGTAAGTCATACACACCACAAGAAATTTCAGCTATGATCTTACAACATATCAAGAAGTTCTCTGAAGAATATCTTGGTGAAGATGTTACAGATGCTGTTATCACAGTCCCTGCATACTTCAATGATTCACAAAGACAAGCTACTAAAGATGCCGGTAAGATCGCTGGTTTGAACGTTCAACGTATCGTTAACGAACCAACAGCTTCAGCACTTGCTTATGGTCTTGATAATGACAAAGGTGACGAAAAGATCCTTGTTTATGACCTTGGTGGTGGTACATTTGATGTTTCTATCCTTGAATTAGGTGACGGAGTGTTTGAAGTACTTTCAACAAATGGTGATACACATCTTGGTGGTGATGACTTTGACCAAAAGATCATCGATTGGTTAGTTGAACAATTCAAGAATAAGAATGGCGTTGACTTGTCACAAGACAAGATGGCTCTTCAAAGATTAAAGGATGCTGCTGAAAAAGCTAAGAAGGATCTATCTGGTGTAAGCCAAACATCAATTAGTTTGCCATTTATTTCATCTGGCGCTAATGGTCCTCTTCACTTGGAAGAAACATTGACACGTGCTAAGTTTGATGAATTGACATCAGAATTAGTTGAAAGAACAAGAATCCCAGTTGACAAGGCCTTAGAAGATGCTAACCTTTCAGCTTCAGACCTTGACAAAGTTATATTAAATGGTGGTTCAACACGTATTCCTGCTGTTCAAGAAGCTGTTAAGAGCTGGACAAGTAAAGAACCAGACCACTCAATCAACCCTGATGAAGCTGTTGCTTTAGGTGCTGCTATTCAAGGTGGTGTTATCTCTGGTGATGTTAAAGATGTTGTTCTACTTGATGTCACACCACTTTCATTAGGTATTGAAACAATGGGTGGAGTATTTACTAAGTTGATCGACAGAAATACAACTATCCCAACAAGCAAATCACAAACATTCTCAACTGCTGCAGATAATCAAAGTGCTGTTGATATTCACGTTATGCAAGGTGAACGTCCAATGGCTGCTGATAACAAGACTTTAGGTCGTTTCCAATTAACAGATATTCCTGCTGCACCACGTGGTGTACCTCAGATCGAAGTTAAATTCGATATTGATAAGAACGGTATCGTTAATGTTTCTGCTAAAGACCTTGGTACTAACAAGGAACAAAAGATCACTATCAAGAGTTCGTCAGGTTTGAGTGATGAAGAAATTGATAAGATGATGAAAGAAGCTAAGGAACACGAAGACGAAGATAACAAGCGTAAGGAAGAAGTAGACGTTAAGAATGATGTTGAACAAACATTGTTTGCTACTGACAAGACTCTTAAAGATATTAAGGGTAAAGTTTCTGACGATGAAATCAAGAAGGCACAAGATGCTCGTGATGCTTTGAAGAAAGCTCAAGACTCTGGTGATCTTGAAGACATGAAGAAGAAACGTGACGACTTAAATAAGATTGTTCAAGATTTATCTGTAAAACTTTATCAACAAGCTCAAGATCAACAAAAGGCTGCTGGTGGTGACGCTGCTGAAGGTACAAAGAGTGCTGATGGCAAGGGTGACGACGGTAAGACTGTTGATGGAGACTTTGAAGAAGTAGATCCAGACAAAGATAAAAAATAAGTTTTGTGATAAAGAGCAGTGATTTAATTACTAGACTGTTAATGGTATAGTATAAAAATGTACTGCTCTTTTGAGCTTGAAAAAGATAAAATGGGACAGTTTGTCCCGTCACAAAGGTGATTTTTAATGGCAAATAGAGATCCATATGATGTTTTAGGCGTTGATAAAAGCGCTTCTGAAGATGAGATAAAAAAGGCATTTCGTAAACTTTCAAAAAAATATCATCCTGATATTAACAAAGCACCTGATGCTGAAGAGAAATTTAAAGAAATAAATGAAGCATATGAAACTCTTAAGGACCCTCAAAAGCGTGCCCAATTTGATCAATATGGATCAGCAGGTATGAATGGTGGACAAGGATTTGGCGGTTTCGGAGGCGGAGCTGGTGAACAGTTCGGCGGTTTCGATGACATTTTCAGTCAATTCTTTGGTGGCGGTACTGCTAGACAGAGTCCTAACGCCCCAAGACAAGGTTCAGATTTGCAATATCGAATGGATCTTTCTTTTGAAGAAGGAGTTTTCGGTAAATCGACAAACATTAACTATAATCGTGAAGAAGAGTGTAAGACTTGTGGCGGTAACGGTGCTAAACCTGGTACTACTCCTGAAACTTGTCATAAATGTCACGGTTCAGGACATGTTGAAGTAGAACGTGCAACTCCACTAGGCCGTATGCGTACTAGAGTTGTTTGTGATGTCTGCAATGGTACTGGTAAAGAAATCAAAGAAAAGTGCCCAACATGTCATGGTAAGGGTAAAGTAAATAACAAACATACTCTTAAAGTTACAGTTCCAGCTGGTGTTGAAGATGGACAACAAATGAGACTTGACGGTCAAGGTGAAGCCGGTGAAAATGGTGGACCTTACGGTGATCTTTATATTGTCTTTAGAGTTAAAGCCAGTCGTGAATTTACTCGTGACGGTGGAACTATTTACACATCGGTAAATATTAGTTTCCCTCAAGCTACATTAGGTGATGAGATCGAAGTTAATACCGTTCATGGTCCAGTTAAGTTAACTGTTCCAGGTGGTACTCAAACGGGTACTTCATTTAGATTGCGTGGCAAAGGTGCACCCGTATTAAATAGTGACAAAGTCGGTGACGAAAAAGTTACTGTTAATATCGTTACACCTCGCAAGCTCTCCGGCGAACAAAAAGAAGCTTTAAAGAAATTTGCTGAAGCTGGCGGAGACAAAGTCAAAGAAAAAGATAGTAACTTCTTTGATAAATTGAAGGATACTTTTAAAGGATAAAATTTAAAAAGATAGTGTGACGAAGCATTATCAGCTTTCGAGCATTAAGGCCAACAAGACTAGTAATCCGATTTTGGATTGCTAGTCTTGTTTGTTTTAAGCGGAAAAAGCTATGTTCTGTTTTTGATATTTTGCGAATGATAAGAATGATTTGTTTCGTGGTGGTATTGTAATAAATAGTGTAAAATAGAAAGAATGAGATAAGTGATAGAAGGGAATAATTTATGGATCTAGATCTTGATAAATTAAAAGAACGACAAAAAAGAATTCGTAATTTTTCTATCGTAGCGCATATCGATCATGGTAAATCAACAATTGCCGATCGTATTCTAGAAAAGACAAAAACAGTTTCAAAACGTGAAATGAAGGCTCAAATTCTAGATGATATGGACCTTGAGCGCGAACGTGGAATTACAATTAAGTTAAATGCGGTTGAGTTGGAGTATGAGGCCAAGGATGGTAAAGATTATATTTTCCATTTGATCGATACACCAGGACACGTGGACTTTTCATATGAGGTCTCACGTTCTTTGGCTGCTTGTGAAGGTGCTTTGTTGGTTGTTGATGCGGCTCAAGGCGTCGAAGCACAAACTTTGGCTAATTCATATTTGGCTATTGATAATGACTTGGAAATATTGCCAGTTATTAATAAAGTTGATCTTCCTTCTGCTCAGCCTGAAAAGGTACAAGAAGAAATTGAAGAAATGATCGGAATTGATGCCGAACATGCTGTTATGACTAGTGCTAAAACTGGTTTAGGTATTGATGAATTGTTGGAAAGAATCGTGTCTGATTTTCCTGCACCAGAAGGAGACATTGATAAGCCTCTAAAGGCCTTGATCTTTGATTCTGTCTATGACAGTTATCGTGGTGTTGTTTTGAATGTTCGAGTTCGTGAAGGCTTGGTAAAAGTCGGTGATACGATCGAATTGATGAGTAATAAAAAGACTTTTGAAGTTACCGACGTTGGTGTTATGTCACCAAAGGCTGTTTCTCGTGACTATTTGATGGCTGGAGATGTTGGTTATATTACAGCTAGTATCAAGTCAGTTGTTGAAACACAAGTTGGTGATACAGTTACTTTGGCTAACAATCCAACTGAGGAACCATTGACTGGTTATCGTAAGAGTACACCAATGGTATATGCTGGTATGTACCCAGTTGATAATGCCAGGTATGAGGATCTGCATGAAGCTTTAGAGAAGTTGAAACTCAATGATGCTGCCTTGGAATACGAACCAGAGACATCTCAAGCATTAGGATTTGGTTTCCGTGTAGGATTCTTAGGTCTATTGCATATGGATGTTGTCCAAGAACGTTTGGAAAGAGAGTTTGATCTCGATTTGATAATCACCTCGCCATCTGTTGATTATCATGTTACGACGACTAGCGGTGAGGAGATCATTGTTGATAATCCAGCGGAGTTGCCTGATGCTTCAGAGATCCAAGAAGTGCGTGAACCATACGTTAGAGCTGAAATAATGGTCCCAGAAGACTATGTTGGTCCAGTTATGGAATTGTGCCAACGGAAGCGTGGACAGTTCGTTACAATGGATTATTTGGACAAATATCGTGTCAATGTCATTTACAAGTTGCCATTACTAGAAATCATCTTTGATTTCTTTGATGACCTAAAATCTAATACTAAAGGTTATGCCTCATTGGATTATGATGTTGATGCTTATGAAGCTAGCGATTTGGTCAAAATGGATATTCTATTGAATGGTGAGATCGTTGATGCCCTTAGTTTCATCGTCCATCGTGACTTTGCCTATCAACGTGGGCGTGACATTGTTTCTCGCTTGAAGGAAGTTATTCCGCGTCAAATGTTTGAGATTCCTGTTCAGGCTGCGATCGGTAATAAAGTCGTTGCTCGTGCAACCGTTAAAGCCTATCGTAAAGATGTTACTGCTAAACTTTATGGTGGTGACAGAACTCGTCGTGATAAGTTGTTGAACAAGCAAAAAGCCGGTAAGAAACGTATGAAGGAAGTTGGGAAAGTAGCAATTCCTCAGGAAGCCTTCATGACTGTTCTTAACTTGAATAAAGGTAAAGGCGACGAATAAGCAAATATATAATTAAATTTAATCAGAACACTTATAATGAAAATGTTATAAGTGTTTTTTTATTTGGGAGGTATTTTGATGGTGAAGTCAGATAATAAGTATGATGCAATTGTAATTGGCGGTGGTCCAGCTGGATTGGCAGAAGCATATGCTTTAAAAGCCGCAAGTAAAAATGTTGCCGTGATCGAGAACTACCAGTGGGGCGGAACTTGTCCTAATCGAGGTTGTGATCCTAAAAAGATGTTACTGAGTGGCGTTCAAGCACGAGATCGAATTGAACAATTACAAGGTAAAGGATTCTCGGATATTCCTTGGGTAAATTGGACTGAACTTGAAACCTTTAAAGAGACTTATACAAGTAAAATTCCTGCAGGTAGCCGCAATGGAATCGTCAGTGCTGGCATAACGGCTATTGATGGCGAACCTAAATTTATTTCTACTGATCAAGTTGAAGTAAATGGTGAAGTATATCAGGCGGATAATTTTGTGATTGCTACAGGACAAAGGCCTAGTCGCTTAAATATTACTGGTAAGGAAAATCTATTAACAAGTACTGACTTTATGAATTTGAAATCAATGCCTAAAAAGATCATATTTATTGGTGCTGGTTATATTGCCTTTGAGTTAGCAACAATTGCCAGTGCAACTGGGGCTGAAGTACATATTGTCCACCATAATGATCGTCCTCTAAAAGAGTTTGATGCTTCTTATGTTGATGAACTAGTTAAACAATTACAATATCGTGGCATTAATTTCCATTTTAATGTTGATACCAAGAGTATTGAGAATAATACTAAGGGATATACTTTGAAGGCCGATGATTTTAGTTTAGATAGTGATTTAATCGTTGGCGCTACTGGGAGAATTCCTAATGTTGAAGAGTTAGCTTTGGATAGGGCCAATGTAAAATTTGATAACAAGGGTATTCAAACTAATGATCATTTACAGACGACTAATCCTAAAATTTATGCAATTGGGGATGTCTTGGACAAAGTAGCACCTAAATTAACACCCGTGGCCGGCTTTGAGGCTAGCTATGTGGCGAGCGTTATCAACGGTAGTCAAAGTCATGGAATTGTCTATCCAGCTATTCCAACACTAGTTTATGGCGGACCAGAACTTGCTAAAGTTGGCATCAGTACTGTTGAAGCCAAAAAAGATCCTGATAACTATCGAGTAGTCGATCAGGATCTAACAAAGTGGTTTACATATTATCGTACGAGTGAACATGTTGCTAAGGCCAAAGTTGTATTTGATAACGATGATCAAATAGTTGGAGCAACTATTTTAAGTAATGAAGCTGACGAAGTTATCAATTATCTAACAATTGCTATCAATAAAAAAATGAAACATGATAAGATTGCAAATACAATTTTTAGTTATCCCACACCAGCTAGTGATCTAGAATATTTGCTCTAATTGCGTAGTATAATGATCCTTATAAATGGGGGGCAAATTATTAATGAAGACTGAAAAAGAAAAATTTCTAGCTGGTGAACCATATCAAATTATGGATCCAGAATTAGCTGCCGATGAAACCAGATCAAGACGATTATGTAAGATATTGAATGAGTTGGATGATGCAGCAGTTGAACAAAAAGATAAGGTTATTCGCCAATTATTTGGTTCAGTAGGGAAAGATCCATATATCCAACCTAATTTTCGTTGTGATTTTGGCTATAACATTCATGTAGGTGATAATTTTTTGTGCAACTATGACAATGTAATTTTAGATATTGCACCAGTCACTATCGGGGATCACTGTCTGATGGCACCGCATGCTCAGATTTATGCGGCATATCATCCCTATGATCCAACGGATAGAGCTAATTTTATTGGTCTGGGTAAACCAGTTACCATTGGTGATAATGCTTGGATCGGAGCCAATGCGGTTATTTTGCCAGGCGTTACTTTGGGTAATAACGTAATTGTTGGTGCTAATTCCACCGTTACCAAATCTTTTGGTGATAATGTCATAATTGCTGGAAGTCCAGCTAAAGTTTTGCGAAAAAATATGCCTAAAAAATAGTTTAATGAAAAGTTATTCGGCTGTTTTTTAAATGAAAAAATAGGAGTTATATCAAACTTGGTTATCCAAGCTAGATACAACTCCTATTTTTGTTGTTAGATCAGTCCTAGAGATGTTTTTTATAGCAACATATTTACAAGTTTTTTTAAATCTTCTTTTTCAGGTATTTCAGGCAACATGTTGATGTCAAAGATAGCCTGGTCTTTATATTCTTTTACCATAACTTGAGCAGCATCAACTCCGCCGTCGATAACCTGTTCAGCCGTTTCAGCCAAAGCTCTGTCACCAGTTTTACCAGCCTCGGCAATTTTGTTCATAAAATCATTGCCATTCTTACCAATTGCAAATATGACTGGTAAAGTAAATTCACCATTTTGCAGCATATAGAGTGGTCCAAATTCATTTTCTGAGGTATTTATGCCAATTAAATCAAAGATCTCGCTTTTAATTTGATAAGCAATACCAATGGTACGACCGATTTCGCCAGCAGAATCGACTAGAACGTCGGAAGCATGGGCGGCTTGAGTACCAAAACGACAGGCAAATTCAAACATGACTGCTGAACGTGCCTCGACTCGTTTGATATATTCAGCAATATCTTCAACCGGTTTGATCATCTGCTCGTCAGCCAATAATTGATTAGTTGTAATTTCTTGAACAGCATCAATTTTTCCTTGAAGATCGTCATCGTCAGCGGAGCATTTTCTAAATTCAACGTCGATCAAGTCAGAGAAATATTCCACCATGAAATTTAAATTGATAGCATCAGGACCTGCCTGGTGTTTGCGCATTAATTCATTCCGGATATAAAACATTTGCGAAGCTGCAGCAGCATATTGTAGTGAGTTTTCACGTAATTTATCTGTATCACCAAATCCGGCAAATAAATAAAAGAAAGCTGCGTGTAAAAATCTGCCAGAGTGTAAATATCCTTTGGCTTCATTGATGATGTCGTTTTTATTCAATTCAATCAATCTCAACATGTAATCTTCTAGATTGATCAATTTGGTATTTAATCTAGGAAATTGTTGGAAGGGTGATTCCATTAGTTAGTACTTCCTTTATTTGAATTTATCAATTTCGACTTCGAGATTTTCAGCAATAGGTAAGAAGACATCAGTAAAGAATTTTTGAGAATCAAATTTCTTTTGATCTTCAATGATGTCATTACACCTCTTCCAAGCAGCATTGCGCATGTTGGTTGCCAAATTTTTACGTATAGAGTGTAAATGTTTTTTGAGTTTTGGATCAACGGCACCGTATGCTTGAATGTAGAAGAAAATAATTTCGTTAAAAGTATTATCCAATATCCAGAAGAAAGTATTTCTTAATTGTGCAATATTCATCATCTGAGTAAAGACTTTGTCTTTCAAAATTTGTTCTTTAGTGAAAGTACTTGAAGAAACAATGATTGAGTTTACCTGACTCATATCAGCAATATAGTTAGAGTAGTGATCCCACTGTGCCTCTTCCAGATCCATACCTATCTTCTCTTTGATTTCATCTTTAGACATTTTCTTTAATTGCTTGAGAGTATTGTCTTTTATTTCGTTACTTTCTTCGACCAGTCTTTTTTCCAAATTGTATAGAATAGTCTGATTTTCATTTAGATATTTTATGACTACTGGCCAGATTTCATTGTTAAATGTGTCGTGAAAATGATTGAATAGGTCGTCAGTATAAGTATTCAAAATTTGTCGATCGGATTTTGTATCTTTTACATGAGATTCAAATTGGATAACAAGAGGGGTACCTTCCTTTTTATCGGTAGTGCCGTAAGTTACACCGCTTTCTTTACGCTGTTTATCTTCCCATTCTTTTAATTCGTTAAGATCAAGTAGTCCTAAAGGCATGATCGTAATATCTGAATGTGTTGCCATAATTTGTAGGGCAAAGGGTGTGGTGATTTTTTGTGTTTCAATGAATGACTTCAAAGTTACACGTAATTTCTTTTGGTTATCTAATTGATCTTCAGGATCAGCGTAAAAGGCTGAAGATTGGATCGGTGAATTTTCAAAACGATCATTTATTTGTTTTTTTAAATCATTAATATCCATTTACTTATCTTCCTCGTTAGTATCATATTTAACTTTTAGTTCCTGTAATTTCTTTTGACCTTCATTAGTTAAGCTAGCAGCCTTTAAAGTAACGGTTGCTAAAGAGTAATTCTCGATAGCTTCGATCTTGAGATTTTCAAACCAACCACTATTTTGAACTTCTTTAACAGTTTTATATAACATCGATGTTTTATTCAGTTGTCGATTAGAAGTAAAATAATTGCGATCAACATCTTTTAATAATTGATAGATAGATTCTTCCATAGTCACATTAATTGTCATAATTGATTCTCCATTCCTATTTAATTATAGTTTACCGAAAACTAGAAAAATAAAAAATTAGTAAAATTCCTAAGTTAAAATAAATTATCCATCTGTTATGATAAAAAAGTAATAAAATTGATATATGGAGGGAATATTATGTCAAAGAAAATTTTAATTAGTGGATTACATTGTGAGAAGTGTCCGGTACACATTGCCGAATTGATCAAGGATGTACCTGGAGTTGAGAAACAAGAGAAAGATATGGACAAAATGACTCTAACTTTAACAGGTAATATGGATTTAGAGAAAATTCAAGCTGCTTTGAGCAGTAAACCATTTACCGTTGAGGAAATTGCTTAATGAGATCCGGATCAACTAAAAAGGCTCAACTTCTAGGAGTTGAGCTTAATTTAATTTCACTATTGTTTAGTAGTATTAGTCCAGTACTGAATAAGTTTTCACTGGTTAGCCTGAACCCAATATTGGGAGCTTTGCTAACGAGTGTTTTCGCCGCAATTCTGAATTTGATTTTAGTTTATGTAATGTATCATGATTTTTCGATCATTAAAAATAAATGGGTGATCTTTTTGGGATTATCCAATGCAGTTGGGGTTATCTTGCAGTATGTGGCTTTGTCATTATTGAGTCCTGTAACAGTAACCTTGATTGCACGAATTTATTTGGTTTATGTATTTGTGTTATCGTATATTTTCTTGAAAGAGAAATTGACCAAATTAGATTATTTAGCCATTATTTTATGTATCGGCGGTTCGATCTTTGTTTCTCAAGGTCGGGTTCAGATTGATAGTATCTGGGGAATCTTATGTGCTTTTATTTACCCATTGATGTATGCCGTTAACAATATTATTGCTAAGTATTTGGTTAAGGATAACAATCCGGGAAATGTTTTATTCTATAATCATTTGGTATCTGCTGCTATGTTACTTGTTTATGCTCTATTCGTTCCTGGAACGTTTGCCGGTATTCAAGCTAGAGCGGTTACTTTCAACTTCTTTGGAGCATTCTTTAATGGATTCTTATCATTATTGTTGTTCTATACTAGTTTAAAATATATAACAGCTGGGAAAGCTAACATTGTTCGTGCGTTGGGACCGATCATAGTTATTATTTATTCATATTTCTTTTTCCCGATCCAGATTACAACGAATATTATCATAGGAGCTTTATTATTAATTACTTCAACCGCAATCGTGACATTTACTAAAGCTGATAAAGCCTAAGCATATCGAATTTTCGATATGCTTTTTTTTTAGGGAATTAACTAATTCAATTCAGCAGTCTGCTTTGGAATAATGAATATAAAGATAGTGGGGGATTATTATGGAAAAATTATATGATAGCTATGACCGTTTGCATGATTATGTTCGTCTTTCAATTACTGACCGTTGTAATTTGCGTTGTGTTTACTGTATGCCAAAAGAGGGATTACCATTTTTCCCCACTGATAAAGTTTTATCTCAAGATGAGATAGTGCAATTAATTGAAAATTTTTCAGAGATGGGTGTTTCAAAAGTTAGAATAACTGGTGGTGAACCATTACTAAGAACAGATGTTGTTGATATAGTCCGTCGGATCAAAGCAGTGGATGGGATTGAAGATGTTTCGATAACTACCAATGGATTATTTTTGGCAAAGAAGGCCAAGGCGTTAAAAGAGGCTGGACTAGATCGTCTGAATATTAGCTTAGATACCTTTAAAGCGGATCGATTTAATGAGATCACTCGTGGTGGAGATATTGACCAAGTTTTAGAAGGAATAGAAGTCGCCAGCAAATTAAATTTTAAAAAAATAAAATTAAATGTAGTTTTGATCAAGGGACAAAATGACGATGAGGTTTTGGATTTCTTGAACTATACTAAAAATCATAATGTTAATGTCAGATTTATTGAATTTATGCCGATCGGTAATCCTTTGAAAATGTGGCGTAAAGAATATGTTGGTCTGGAAAATGTTTTCAAAATATGTGCGGAAAACAAATTTAAATATGAACCAATAGAATTAAATGGAAATGGCCCTTCAGATAACTATCAAATTTCTGGATTTGAAGGTAGTTTTGGTCTGATTCATCCGATCAGTGCCAAATTCTGCGAGAATTGTAATCGAATGAGGATTACTGCTGATGGCTATGTTAAAGCTTGTCTATACTGGAATGAGGAAATAAGTATTCGTGAAGCGATCCCTGACAAAAAGGAGTTTCGCCGCTTGATTCAAAAATCCTTGAATAACAAGCCTTTAAATCATGAAATGGCAATGGATGAGGCAGATAAAATAATTGATAAAGCTCCAACGTGGAGACATATGAGTCAAATTGGTGGTTAAAGGTATCTTGATAGTACAAATCATTGAGAAAATACCTATAAACTAGGTTTTACCCTGTAAAATTGGTTTGATTTATAATATTATAAATATAATAGTAAGTTTTTTCAGATCGACAAATCGTCTACACAACTAGGCAGATTTCGGGGAAATAACATTGAAAGAAATAAATATTGATGTATTCGTAAAACGTCGTAAGCAACTAAAATTATCACAGGTAAAACTTTGTGACGGAATATGTACTCAAGCAACGCTCAGTAAATTTGAGAATAATGGACGAGTTCCTTCATTATCGATCTTGAATAAGTTGTGCGTACGTTTGGGTTTGATAGTCGATGATTTATATCAAAGCTCTACTTCCAATACTTCCAGATTGCATGAATTGTTGGACAATGCTGAGAAGAAATTAATGATGGAAGATTACCAAGAAGTTATTGAGTTATTAGGGGAGATCGATCCAGAAAAAATTGAGTTTGCACCATTGAAAACACAATTTTACTATTTACGCGGACTATTGAATGCCTTGACTAATCAACAACCGGTAGATGTACTATTTGATTTTTCACAAATTCTTGATGAACTTGACGATGAACATAAAACTATCTTCACGCAATTAGCGTATGTAGGTTCCGGGATTATGTACTCACGTAAAAAGCAATTTAGTAAGGCGGATTTCTATTTTGACAAGATTTGTCAATTTATTGATGAATATCGGCAAAATGCCAATCCTGATGAAGATGATAAAGATAACTATTATTTGAGAATATTAACTCTGATCTTCTTTACAGCCGAATATCATGCTCAAAAAGAAGATTTCAGGTCCAGTGATAGTCTAGTTAAATTAGGAATTCAACTTTGTTCCGAATATCATGTAACTTATTATTTACCAAGATTAAAATTATTGGAAACTCAGAATGCGATTAATCAAAGTAAGCCGAGGGATTTAATCGAGCAACTAATGAGTGAAACTTTGGCATTTGGTCGAATCAATAATAATCAAGTGGTTGAAGTTAGATTAGCAGCTTTAAAAAAACAATATGAAAAGACAAAATAAGCAGTTTGAGAGTGTGACAAAACATATGTCACAACTCCAAACTGCTTTTTTTAGAATTCAATTAAATGATGGTGGACAGCGTAACGAACCAATTCTGTTCTTGAATCTAGTTCTAATTTACGAATAATACTAGCTTTATGCGCTTCAACTGTTTTAGTGGAAATAAACATTTGACTAGCTATTTCTTTATTTGAGTAGCCTAAAGCAATCAGTGGGAAAATTTCTTTTTCACGTTTTGATAGGCCGTTATATCCTTCCAGATCAACATCGACACCGTCAGAATTAATTTGCTGAATATCTGATTTTGTGATCATTATATTTTGATCGATATAATTCTCACCGTTTGATAATGACTTTAATGCTTTAAGCAATTCGTCATCAGAAGAACTTTTGAGTACATATGACATGGCACCGTTGTGAATGGCTTTATTGATATATTCTTGTTCTTCGTGCATGGAAAGTATTAATATTCTAACATCAGGATAATGTTCATGTATTCTTTTGGTAGTGATCAGGCCACTTTCACCAGGTGGCATGCTAAGATCCATGATCAATATATCGATCCCACCTTGCTCAACTCTTAAATAAGTGTCGGTCCCGTTTGCCTCTTCATCAACAACTTTAAAATTAGTTTGCTGATTAACTAAAAATGATAAACCAGATCTGACGATTGCATGATCGTCAGCAATTAAAACGTTATACATATTTTCCCCCTCTAGGCAATTGGAAACTTGACGGTAATAGTAGTTCCTTCACCGGATTTTGAATTGATCTTAAAAGCACCATTGAACATTTTGACTCTTTCATTCATATTCATTAGGCCCATGGATCTTCCATTGAAACGCTGATGCTTCGGTACGTCGAATCCATCACCATCGTCAATGATCTCCAGAGTTATATAGTGGTCATGAGCTACTAATAAAGCTGTTATTTCATCGGCATTTGCATGTTTTAGTGCGTTGTTGATCGACTCTTGGGCAATACGATAAAGCACACTCTGAATATCGTTTGATAATTTTTCTGTATTAGCATTTCCCGCTACATTGATCGTTACGCCGGAATTTTCTTGGAGTCTTTTAGCGAGGACTTTTAGGGCTGCAAATAAACCAAAATTATCTAAGACGGATGGTCTTATATCGAGTGCCATCTCTTTAACTTCAGTTAAGGTATCATTTAGTTGTGACTCAATAACTGTAGTCAGTTCGTTTAGTTCTTCAGCAGAAAATTGATTGTTTTCTAATCTTCTGACGCCCATGATTGCGGAATAAACGCCTTGAGCAATACTGTCATGCAAATCTTCAGAAATACGTTTACGTTCTTTTTCGTAAGCGCGATTTACATATTGGGTCAGTTTCTTTTGTTGTGCTAATTGATCCATTCGATCGATCGTGCCGCGATTTTTAAGCGTTAGAGAAAAGACCTTTTCGTCTTGATCAATGATGTTATAAATCATGAAGTAATTTAAGGGATGTGGCATTTTTTTAGCTAAAGTTATTGGAATAGAAATTTCTTTCATTTTATTTTGAATAATACAGCTAAAGCAGTTGTCGGTTGGAGAAAACTTTTGTTTAACAGATGAATCGGCGACCTCAACTAAGTATTGTGGATTTAAATTAAGTTCATGCTGTAGATCTTTAGCTATTTGGTTACTCAAAATCAATTCTTCATCTTTGAAAATCATAATTGCATCAGAAGAATCATTAAAATATTCATTGATCCATTGTGTTGTTTCAAGCAAAAAAATACCCCTCCTCAAATAACTGAATTACAGGTATTGAGAAAGGGTCAGGGCAGTTTGCTCTGAGAGTTGATTATTATTTGAACGATATCCGGCTAGTAATACCCCACGTACTAGTTTGGTTAATGGAGAAATTATCGGTACTGCAACAGCTGATTGCAGTAGCTCAGATTTAGCAATGGGTGTATACATTTCATCGGAATATTCGTAATGATTTAAATCATTATCCCAAAATGGTTTACCAGTTCTAACAACAAGTCCGGCAATCCCAATACCACTTCTCAAGACGATTTTTCGAAATTTTTCGTTAGTATTACCAGCAACGAAACTCCATTTGATCGGGTGGGGTGATTGTGCAGATTGTAAAGCGATCCCAACAAAATCAAATTTTTCATTTTGGTAAATTTGATTGACGATTAATTGATAGTCACTTGGATTATCCAATTGTTCTGGATTCACGTCTTGTTCCTCCTAATAATAACATTATTTATTTTGTTTAAAAGCTGATAAAGCCAATAATTGATATTATTTATTCACTAATGGAATATTTAATTCAAATATCTGTATATTAAAACATATCCCCAGTGCTAAATGTAAGTGGTAAACATTGTATTTCTTGTGTAATAAATTGTCTCAGACTGAAGTTGTCCAGACTAAGGTATTGAGAAAGGTCATAATTATCAATATTAAAATGACTGATAGAATAATAACTTTGTTTTATTGTTGCAGCGTAACAATTGGAATTGTTTGCTAAAGTGGATAGAATAGCCGGTTTCAATTGCTTAAATTTGGTTGAAAGGGTCACAAAATCAGACTGTCCAGAGCAGTATAAGCTAGCTGCATAAATTTCACTTAAACAATCATTATGTTTAAATGGTCTTTGTTGTGAAATGATTTTGATACTTGGATGCAGACTAAAATGGTTTTGGATATTTTGATCATCTGAGGTGATGATCACTTGATTTGAAATTAATAGAAGTTTATTGGCAGTAGTTTGAAGATCAGTGATCGAGGCGTTATTGGTATTGAGTACTATGCCGATCATTATTGATCCTGGTATACGAAGTGGCCGCTTTTACCACCATCTTTTTCTACTAAGTGTACATCTGTAATTATCATGCCTCGATCAATTGCTTTGCACATATCATAAATAGTTAATAATGCAGTTTGAGCTGCTAATAAAGCCTCTATTTCTACACCTGTGACATGTTTTGTTTTGACAATGGTAGTGATCGTGATGGTTTTATCATTGTCATCTTCAAACTTTATATCAACACCCGTCAGTGGTATCAAATGACACATTGGTATCATTTGACTGGTTTGCTTGGCTGCCATAATTCCAGCTATTTGTGCAACCGCTAAAACGTCACCCTTTTTAATTTTTCCTTCATGGATCCTATCAAGGGTTTCTGGATGCATTGTTATTTTACCAGTGGCTTGAGCAATTCTTGAGGTTACATCTTTATCAGTGACATCAACCATTTTTGCTCTATTTTGGTCGTTGAAATGTGTTAGCTTATCCATTTTGACGACCTCCTTTTGTAAAATTTGAATTTATTTCATTGATTAAAGTATAGCAAATGGCCTATTTATCTGATATTAGGGAAATGGCCTATCTTTATAAGAATATTTATTGTTTTAACGTTTAATTTAACTGTACAAGTTTGGAACAAAAGCGATTTAATAGTATATGACGAATAATTAATTTAAATGGAGGACGTTATGGAAAAAGAAATTCTAGAAGATATTGCATCAGCGGCTAATGATCATGGAGAACCGCATTGGTTTGTGGATCGTAGATTAGATGCAGCGCAAACAATCGAAATGAATCTACCGAATGAGTTTTTACTTGATGCTCCTAATTTCAAACGTTCGAATAAAGATTTGTCTGAAGTGACGGATAGTCCAGGAATTAAGATTGTTCAACTTGGTCAACGAATTATTAAAAATGAGTTGCCAGATGCACTAGATGATCAGGGTGTAGTTCTAACCGATATTTTTAGTGCCTTTCGTGAACACCCTCGCTTGATCCAGAGATATTTTATGGACAAAGTTATTGATGCTAACGAATCAGATTTTACTAAATATCATTTGGCAATGATAAACTCTGGAGTCTTTCTTTATATTCCCAAAAACATTCAGATCGACTTACCAATAGATCTTCAAATGATTCAAGATAGTACGGTGAATGTTCCGTTTGTTAGTCATGTCTTGATTGTGGCCGAAGAGGGTAGTCAGGTAACTTTTAAACAGAGTTCAAAGACCGTCGGTGAGGTGAATAATCTTGCTCAACCTTTTGTCGAAATAGTTGCTAGAGCCAACAGTGTGGTTAATTATGAATCTTTGGATAAATTTTCTAATAATACGCAAGTCCACTTTGAACGACAAGGATTTTTGAATCGTGATGCTAAAATTAATTGGTCAATTTCACTTCAAAATGAAGGGAAGACCACTGGTAAAGTTTTCAATAACTTATTTGGCTCAAATTCCACTGCTAATGTTGATATAAGTTCTGAAAATGTTGATACGAAACTGGATTTGGGTGTCAATAAACATGGAAAAAATGTCAATTATACTGAGACATTTGTTTAGATAAATAATTTTTTCACTTGACAAAATTAAATATAAATAATATCGTTGTGTCAGGAATTAACATTTGGATCATTAGTAAATAGAACCGATCAAAGAGAGCCTGTCTTGCTGGAATCAGGTATCGAAGTCGTTTACGAACCTACCAATTGACTTTATCGTTGTAATGACGATACGCATATCGGCGTTAATGATTTGAGTGAATCTTTATAATGAAGATTAATTAAGGTGGTACCACGGAAGCTGTTTCGTCCTTTTAGGATGGAGCAGCTTTTTTATTTTCTATAAATTTAGGAGGATGTAAAATGTCAGATTTACAAAAAACAGATTTTTCCAAATGGTATATTCAAACGATTCAAAATGCTGATTTAATGTCTTATTCACCAGTTAGAGGATGTATTATCTTCAAGCCGGACGGGTATGAACTTTGGGAAAGAATTCAAAATAGATTTAATGCTTACTTGAAGACACAAAAAATCAGAAATGCTTACTTCCCAATGCTTATTCCTAAGCACTTCTTTGAAAAAGAAGAGGAACATATCGAAGGTTTTGCACCAGAGTTGCCTTGGGTTACAGAAGTTGGTAATGAAAAACTTGAAGAACCTTACGCTTTACGTCCAACATCAGAAACTATGATCGGTAATGCTTTTAGCGATTGGATCCAATCATATCGTGATCTTCCATACGAAATTAACCAATGGGCTAACGTGTTCCGCTGGGAAAAGAAGACTCTACCATTTATGAGAACTTCTGAATTCCTATGGCAAGAAGGACATACAGCACATGCTACAGAAGAAGATGCAAGAAAGAGAACTTTGAGCGTTTTAGATGCTTATACTGACTTGATCGAAAACTTCTTGGATATTCCTGTATATAAGGGTCAAAAGACACCTTCAGAACGTTTTGCTGGTGCGGTTGATACATATTCAGCTGAATCAATGATGCGTGATGGTAAGGCCGTTCAAGCTGGTACTTCACATTATCTTGGTAATAACTTTGCTGAATCATTTGATATCAAATACCTTGATAAAGATAATCAAATGAAACATGTCTTTACGACATCATGGGGAATTTCAACACGTTTGATCGGTGCTATGATCATGGAACACGGTGACGAAGCTGGTTTAGTATTACCTCCAGCAATTGCCCCAACACAAGTTGTTTTGATTCCTGTTGGTCCATGGCAAAAGAATCCTGATATCATGCAAAAACTTACAGCTTTGGAAGAAAATCTTAAAGCTAAAGATATCAGAGTACAAATTGATGATACTGATACTTCACCTGGTTACAAGTTCAATAATTGGGAACAAAAAGGTGTTCCAATGCACGTTGAATTTGGACCACGTGATTTGAAGAATAATTCTGCAGTTATCAAGATGCGTGATTTGGATGATAAAGAATCCGTTTCACTAGATGGTATCGGTGATAAGATTTCTGACGAATTGAAGACAATGCAAAAGCGTCTACTTGAATCAGCTCGTGCACGTAATAAAGCTAACGAATATTACGATATTGATACACTCGATGATTTGAAGAAACATATTGAGACAAAGAAAGAAGCTAATGAAACTCCTGGATTTGTCTTGATCGGATGGGATGGAACAGCTGAAACAGAGGCTAAGATCAAGGAAGCAACTGGTTTCACAACTAGAAATATTCCTTTCAACCCACCAATGGAAAAGAAAGTTGATATTGTAAGTGGCAAACCTGCTAAATATACCGTTTGGATCGCCCGTGCATATTAATAGATAGTATTCATTTCTGAATATGAAATTAAGTAACCCATACAATTGATTTTAGATTGTGTGGGTTATTTTAGTCATTCCGTCTCCAGAACTGAGAATATTTACCTGCTATGCGGGACGGATCGAGCCGAAGTCTCGTTCCTTGATTTGAAGCCTTGTGAAGTTCTACAAGTCTCCAAACTCGCCCGATGGTGTAAGAGCTAAAGCTCTAACGCCATTCTCATAGCTGGTAAATATTCTCGGTCCTTTCGACTAAATAGTTATCTATATGAAAATAAGAGTTGTATCACATTTAATATTAAGTGTGATACAGCTCTTATTTGATGTTTATTAAATTACATTTTGGACAAGGAAAATATGACTTATCTTAATAATTTTAGTCTACGTCATATGTTGCTTCTGACTTATCGAAGGTTGGAGCAGAGAATTCTTGGAAATGTTCATAGTCCTTTTTGATCAGCATGATATTACGTTCTAGTTTTTCGATAGCTTGATCTTGTTCAAGTGTTCTTAGATCTTCACGTTGATGTTGAATTTCATTTTCTAGTAATGTGCGTTGAATACTCAAGTCATTTAAGCTAATGGCTAATAATTTTTGAAAATCCCCGTTGCTCATATCTTCTTTTGACTTCATTGTAGATCCTCCGGATAATTAATGTTTTTTAAGTGGCCCGAAAAATTTCTCGGTTGGCAATTTGTCTCTTTTAACAAACTACGCCAACGATAATTTTTTTGGTCAATATGTTGCTTCAATAATTCAATATTAATCTTTAAATGACAGCAAGTGTAGTAGGGAAGTCGCTTAATTTCGATATAACCGATGTCTTGCTTAAGAAAACTTATTGCGTCTGAATCAATAATGTAGTCTGTAGCAATAACTAATAATTCCGCTTCTTGTTTGTTTGTTTGCTGGAAGTATGACCAGAGGGCAGACATTGGACCACAGTCGACCATTGGTTCAATATCTTTTATCACCTCTACGTTATTACTGAATAGATTTTGAATAGTATGATAATTGTTCACATTGGTAGAAACAAAACATTTGTCGACATAAGAATCGGTTAAAGAAGCGGTATATTTTACATTTGGAATTACTACATCATTAAAATGAGCTAAGGCTTTATCACTTTTGAAACGGGTAGATTTACCGCCTGCCAATATCAAACTATCGATCATTTTTAATATCCTTTAAAAAGTTATTTATAAATTGTTTGCGAGTGTCTTTGTCCTCAATATCAATGGATTGCTTATTTCCCTGAATTGAAATGAATTCTTTTATATTAGTTATATTTGCAAATTCAGTTTTTGCTTCGTCTGGTTTCAATAAGACTAACTTAGGAAAATCTAATTCTTTAATACCTTCAATAATGATAAAACTGGCCGAAGTACTCTGTTGTATGAGTTTTATTTTATCTAATTCAGTTGTAGGCGGATTTCTTTCATAATGAATCGTTTGTTCATTGTTTAAGAGCAGTACGTCATCAGAATGTTCAAAGAATTTTCCAGTGTCGGTCGTATTTGGAATATCGATTGGTAGGTGAGTATGTTTGACTACGCTGAATTTGTAATCGGTCATCGTTAGAAAGTCTTTGATCAGCGTTGTCTTACCACTCTTTTTGTGACCAACTATTTGAAAGGTAAGAGCCATGTTCTTAAGACACTGCCTTCAGGTGTAATATTTTTGCCACGAGGAATTTCAAACATACAAGTAGCACGTTGCAAGTTATTGAGGTTACCAGAGGCATCCCCGCCGACACGACCGATTTCGATATGACCATCTTTAAATGTATATTGTCCACGCAGGATACGATCGTACATATTAGTTTTTGTATATTCGGCATTAAGGATACCGCTACATTCTAGACAACGACTTGCTTGATGTTGCATCAAACGCAAGGCGTACTCTACATATAGGTAGAAACCAGTAAAACAGGCTCCAGGATTTCCAGAAAGTCCAAAGAAAAGCGTTTTATCATAAATGAATGCCGTAGTTACACTACCAGGGCGCATTTCTAGTTTATTGAAGAGTAGTTTTTCGGATGATTTGGCTAAATCAGCAATAATATCAAAATCACCCACGGAAACACCTCCGTCGGTAATAATAACGTCACATTTATCTAAGATATCATTAATAGCTTTCTTCAAGGCTTCAGGATCATCTTTGATCTGCGTATAGCTGACGATTTCAGCACCATTTTCACGACATAGTTCTCTGATCATCGGTCCGTTGCTGTTAAAAATTTTTCCGTTAACGATTTTTTCGCCAGGATTCAAAAGTTCAGAACCGGTAGTGATAATACCAATCGTTGGTTTCTTGTAAACAGATATTTCTTGAACATCGAAGGCACTAAGTAAGCTGATACCACCTGGGTTTATTTCAGTATCTTTAGCTAGTAAAATATCACCTTTTTTAAAGTAATCGCCGATTTGAGTGATATTGTCCTTTTTCTGAATTTCAGTTATCTGAACAGTATTATTATCGATCATTTTAGTTGTTTCTAGCATGACTACGATGTCTGCACCATCAGGAACATAACCGCCGGTCATAATTCTAACGGCTTCTCCAGAAACAAGTGGACGGTCAAAATCAGCTCCAGCTGGGATATCACCAACAACTTTTAAATTAGCTGGCAAGTTTTTGAGATCAGATTGCAACATGGCAAAACCGTCATAACCCGAACGTCTAAAAGTAGGGAAGTCGTGAGGTGCGGTGACATCTTCAGCAATTATTCGATGATTTGCTTTTTGGGCAGGAATTTTTTCTGTTTTAAGTTCAACACTATTGATATTATCGATGATAACTTTTCGAGCTTCATCGATCGTGATAGCGTTTCGTTGATCTACTGGTTTATACATTATTTAGTGATCTCCTTAATTAAATGATTTAAGTCTGGCAAAATAATTCTTTCTAAAGCTGTTTTACAGGCATTAGTTGATCCCGGTAGTAAATAGCAAATTTGGTCGCTGTCAGTGATCCCAGCAGCAGCCCCTGAAACTAGGGCCTTTAATCCAATATCAGCAACACTTATTTGACGGAAATACTCACCAAATCCTGGAATGACTTTGATAAATTTAGGCTCCAAAGTGTCAATTGTAACGTCACGACGGGCAATCCCGGTGCCGCCATTTACCAAAATCAATTTGCAGGAAGTTACTAGTAGCTTGTTATAAGCTGCCGTTATTTGCTCGGCATTGTCTTTAACAATATATTTTTTTATAAAAGTATTGCCAGCCTCTGTCATGGCTTTTTGAATATAAAGCCCTGATTTATCAGTCTCCTCAGTACGAGTATCACTGACTGTAATAATTCCAAAATCACTCATCTATTTACCTCCAGAACAATTTTTTCTCTTTTTGACATGAATCTTTCGAAAATCAAAATTCCAATTATCTACTACTATAAGGGTTCCAGCTGAAATCTTTTGCGGATCAGTTAAGTATTTAAAGGCCATTGAAGCTTGTAAGCTACCAGTTATCGCAACGATCATTGGGTTTGTTCCAATATTCTTGCTTAGACCAAGCCTAGCAATATCTTCCTTGGGATAGAGACATTCTAAGCAGGCTGAATCTTGATCAATAAACATTACTTGACCTTGATTGGCAGCACATGTGCCAAAGATATGTTTGATTCCCATTTTTTGGCAATCTTCGTTGATTTGATATTTAACTGGGAAATTGTCAGTACAATCAATTACCAGATCATATTTCGTTGATAATATATCAGCGGAATATTTTTTATTCACAGTATTAATTTTAACATTACTATTTGCTTGTTGAAGATGATTATTGATGGCTGTTAATTTGTTAGTTCCAACATCACTTTCGACATAAAGGTTTTGGCGATGAAGGTTAGTGAGCTCCACATCATCAAAATCTAAGAGTGTTATTTCACCGATACCAGCCTTTACCAATTCTGATGAAACAAAACTTCCAAGCCCACCGACTCCAATTACCAATACATGTGAGCTTTCAAACTTTTCTTGTCCGACTGTACCAATTTGCTTTATTTTTAGTTGTCGGTCGTATCTATTTGTCATATTGATCACCTGCCTGTACAAAATGTTAGGGAAAATCCTAATCAAAATCAATTAGGATAAGTGCTAGATTTATAGTTAGAACAAAGTATGTAGAACTAGGTGGGAATTTACATATGCTAAAATCGAGATTTTTTAAAAAAGTAGAAAAGTTCAATGGTAATTTCACTCAACTTGAAGAGGATTCACGTCGTTGGGAAAAATTATACAAAGAACGCTGGGCACATGATAAGGTGGTTCGAACGACTCATGGTGTTAACTGTACAGGATCGTGCAGTTGGAATGTCTACGTTAAACAAGGGATTGTTACGTGGGAACATCAGTCAACGGATTATCCATCTTGTGGACCAAATATGCCAGAATTTGAACCACGTGGCTGTCCTCGTGGTGCTAGTTTCTCTTGGTATGAATACAGTCCTTTGAGAATAAAGTATCCATATATTCGTGAACGTCTATGGAAAATGTGGCAAGATGCCAAGGATCAATTTGATAATCCCATTGATGCTTGGGAATCAATCGTCACTGATCCTGAAAAAACTAAATCATATAAGAGTGTTCGTGGACATGGTGGTTTGATCCGTGTTAAATGGGATGATGCCACAGAGCTTATTTCTGCCATGCTTTTATATACAATTAAAAAATATGGTCCAGATCGTATTGCGGGATTCTCTCCAATTCCCGCCATGTCAATGTTGAGCTATGCATCTGGTGCTAGATTTATGTCGCTAATTGGTGGGGAAATGTTAAGTTTCTACGATTGGTATGCCGATCTACCACCAGCATCACCTCAAGTTTGGGGTGAACAGACTGATGTTCCTGAATCTAGTGATTGGTATAACAGCCAATATTTGATGATGTGGGGTTCAAATGTTCCATTAACTAGAACGCCTGATGCTCACTTTATGGTTGAGGCTAGATATAAGGGGACGAAAGTTGTCTCTATCAGTCCTGATTATGCTGAAAATGTTAAATTTGCTGACAATTGGTTAGCTCCAAATCCTGGATCTGATGCTGCTTTGGCACAAGGATTCACACATGTTATTTTGAATGAATATTATAACAACCAACAAGTTCCATACTTTACGGACTATGTTAAGAAGTTTACTGATCTACCATTTGTCATTATGTTGGATCAAAGTGAGAACAATGAAGAACATGTTGTTTCAGGTCGTTTCCTGAGAATATCTGATCTTAAAGAAACTAATGAAGCAAATCCTGAATGGAAACCAATGCTTGTTGATGAGCCAACAGATAAGTTAGTCGTTCCAAACGGTACTATCGGACAAAGATGGGATAAGAGTGAGAAGTGGAACCTTGACTTAACTTCTGAATTTGGTCGCGAGATCAGTCCTAAACTTTCATTCTTAGGCGAAGAATACAAAGTTATTGATCTACCAAACTTTGATAACGAAGGTAATTCAATTTATAGCAGAACGATTCCTTGCCGTGAGATAACTTTAAAAGATGGTTCAAAGAAACTCATTACGACTGTATTTGATCTGATCATGGCTCAATACGGTATCAAACGTAAGAAAATTGATGTTTTTGCTGCTAAAGGTTACGACGATGCAGACAGTTTGTTTACACCAGCTTGGCAAGAGAAAGTTACTGGTGTCCGTGCTGATCTAGTCGTTCAAATAGCACGTGAATTTGCTCAGAATGCCGCTGATACTAAAGGTAAGTCGATGATTATCGTTGGTGCCGGCATTAATCACTGGTTCAATAGTGATATGACATATCGTGCCATCATTAATATGTTGATGTTGACTGGTTGTATTGGTGTTCAAGGGGGCGGCTGGGCTCACTATGTTGGACAAGAAAAGTTACGTCCCGCAGAAGGTTGGGCTAATATTGCTTTTGCTAATGACTGGCAACCTGGTTGTGCTCGTCAACAACAGGGAACATCATTCTTCTACTTTGCAAGTGATCAATGGAAGTACGATGAGCTTGATAATGAAGGTATGAAGTCACCGGTTAAAACTATTAAGGATGGTTACAAACATCCAGCTGATTATAATCAAATGGCTATCAGATTGGGATGGATGCCATCATATCCACAATTTGATCGTAATAACTTGAATTTTGTTAAAGATTACAAGACAACTGATATTAAAGAAATCTCTAAGAAGGTTGTTCAAGAGCTAAAAGATGGTAGTTTACATTTTGCTGCTGAAGCACCAGATAAGGATATTAATCAACCAAAGGCTCTATTCGTTTGGCGTTCTAACTTATTCTCATCATCTGGTAAAGGTCAAGAATATTTCATGAAACATATTCTAGGATCAGAAAATGGTCTATTGGCTAAGCAGAGTGAAAACTTCAAGCCAGTTGATATGGAATGGGATGAAAAGAGTGTTACCGGTAAATTGGACTTAGCAGTCGCCTTTGATTTCAGAATGGTAACAACACCGCTATATTCAGATATTGTTTTACCAGCCGCAACTTGGTATGAAAAAGAAGACTTATCAAGTACTGATATGCATCCATTTATCCATCCATTTAATAAAGCTGTTGATCCACTTTGGGAATCACAGAGTGATTGGCAAGCCTTCAAGCATATTTCAAAGAGTTTCTCTGAAATGGCTAAGAAATATTACAGTGAACCACAATATGATTTGAAGACCCAACCACTTGGTCATGATTCAATGGGTGAAATTTCACAGCCTTACGGTAAGATCAAAGATTGGAAACGTGGCGAGATCGAACCAATACCTGGTAAGACTATGCCAAGTCTTTCATTAGTTAAACGTGACTATACAGCCGTTTATGACAAATATATTGCTTTAGGACCTAATGCCGGCGGTAAAGTAGGCGGTAATGGTTATAGTTATGATGTTTCTACTGAATACAATGAATTAAAAGATATCATCGGAACATATTCTGAAGGTGTTGATAAAGGATATCCAAAATTGGATGAAGATAAAAATGTCGCTGAATCAATTCTTCATTTATCAAGTGCTTCTAATGGACATGTTGCCAAGAAGGCTTGGGAAGATGCTGAAGAGGTAACTGGTAAGAAATTGGCCGATATCTCAGCAGGTTTAACTGAGAAACAGATGACATTTGCTAATATCACTGCTCAACCAAAAGAAGCTATTCCAACACCGATCTTTTCAAGTGCTAAGCATGATGGTGACAGATATTCACCATTCTCCGTTAATATCGAAAGAAATGTTCCATTTAGAACATTGACAGGGCGTCAACAATTCTATCTTGATCACGAGATCTTCCAAGAATATGGTGAAGAATTGGCCACATATAAACCAACCTTGCCACCACATGTCTTAGGACCTGCTGATACTCAGGTAGAACCAGCTGATAAAGAATTAACATTGCGTTACTTAACACCGCATGGTAAGTGGAATATTCATACAACTTACCAAGATAATCTTTATATGCTGACTCTATTTAGAGGTGGTCCAACAGTTTGGTTGAGTTTGGATGATGCTAAAAAAATCGATATCAAAGATAACGATTGGGTAGAGTTATATAACAAGAACGGTGTCGTTACTGCCAGAGCTGTAGTTTCGCAACGTATGCCTGATGGAACTATGTATATGTATCATGCTCAAGATATGGAAATAGAAGAACCATTATCAACAATTACTGGTAATCGTGGTGGTAGTCATAATGCTCCAACGCAGATTCACGTTAAGCCAACTCAAATGGTTGGTGGATACGCACAATTAAGTTATGGCTTTAACTATTACGGACCAATTGGTAATCAAAGAGACTTATATGTAAATGTTAGAAAATTAAAGGAGGTCAAGTGGCATGAAAGTTAAAGCACAAATTTCCATGGTATTGAATTTGGATAAGTGTATCGGCTGTCATACTTGTTCAGTAACATGTAAACAAACATGGACTAACCGACCAGGTGCTGAGTACATGTGGTTTAACAACGTCGAAACAAGACCTGGTGTTGGTTATCCTAAAAAATGGGAAGATGAAAGTCACTATAAAGGTGGCTGGAAATTAAATCGTAAGGGTAAGTTGGAATTACGTGCAGGTAACAAACTTAATAAAGTTGCCCTAGCTAAAATTTTCTATAATCCTGATATGCCTAATCTTGATGATTATTACGAACCATGGACTTACGACTACCAAACACTTTTTGGCAAGGAATCAAAACATCAACCAGTAGCACGTGCTAAATCACAAATTACTGGTGAATACATGGATCTAACAAATGGTCCTAACTGGGACGATGACTTAGCCGGTTCAGACCGTAGTTTTGGTGAAGATCCTAATATGCAAAACATTGAATCTGACATCAAAGGTAACTTTGAAAGAACTTTCATGATGTATCTTCCAAGATTATGTGAACATTGTCTGAACGCTGCTTGTGTTGCTTCTTGTCCGAGTGGTGCTATGTATAAACGTGATGAAGACGGAATTGTTTTGGTCGATCAAGAACGTTGTCGTGGCTGGAGATTTTGTATGACTGGTTGTCCTTATAAGAAGGTTTACTTCAACTGGAATACTAATAAAGCAGAAAAATGTACTTTCTGTTATCCAAGAATCGAAGAAGGTTTACCAACCGTTTGTTCAGAAACTTGTGTTGGTAGGATCAGATATATCGGTGTAATTCTTTATGATGCTGACAGAGTTGCAGAAGCATGTGAAGAACCCGATGATACAAAACTTTATGAAGCACAATTGGGATTGTTCCTTGATCCTAATGATCCTGAAGTCGTTGAACAAGCTTTAGCTGATGGCGTTGATATGGAAACAATTAGATGTGCTCAAAAATCTCCTATTTACAAGATGGCAGTTGAACAAAAAATTGCTTTCCCATTGCATCCAGAATATCGCACAATGCCAATGGTTTGGTATGTGCCACCATTGTCACCGATCATGAATTATTTTGAAGGTAAGAATTCAATTAAATACCCAGAAATGATTTTCCCTGCAATTAATGAGATGCGTATCCCAGTTGAATATTTGGCAAATCTCTTGTCAGGTGGGAACACTGAAGTTATCAAGAATGCACTTTATAAGTTAGCGATGATGAGATTATATATGAGAGCCAGAACAAGTGGTAAAGACTTTGATGCTGAAAAACTTGATCGTGTTGGTTTAACAGAAGATTCAGCAACATCACTTTATCGTTTGCTAGCCATTGCTAAATATGAAGACAGATTTGTAATTCCACAAAGTAAGAAAGAAAAAGTTGCTCCTGTTGCTGAAGATCAAGGTGGACTTGGTTTCGAACAATGTAATGGTTGTGCACTAGCCCCAGTTCATGGCAGTATGCTTCGTAAAGCCAAAGCTGGAGAATCCACTAAAGATATCTACGCAGAAAGCTTCTACGGAGGAATTTGGCGTGATTAATATTGAAAAGTTAAATTCCTTAAAGCAAGGGTTTGTTTATCTTTCTAGATTGTTGGATTATCCTAATGAGTCTCTTCTGACTGATGACTTTGTAAATGACTTTAAAGCTGAATACGCGGAAACACCTTCAAAAGATAAATTGCTAAATATAATTTATGAAATCCAAAGATATTCTCTAGAAGATTTAAAAACACATTATGTTTCACTTTTTGAGTTGAACAACCGTTATACTTTATATATGAGTTATTATAAGATGACGGATTCAAGACAAAGAGGCCAACTTTTGGCCAAGCTAAAGATGCTCTATGAAATGTTTGGAGTGCGGATCAATGGGACAGAAATGTCTGATTATTTGCCACTGATGTTAGAGTTCTTAGCTTTCAGTGATTGGAAAAACGACGATCGCCAACAAGATTTAAAGTTATTGTTCTCCGTGATCGAGGATGGAACCTTTAATTTGTTGGAGAATTCTAAAGTGCAGTCTGAGGATATGTACTTTGAAGTTATTAAGATCGTTAGAGCTGAGTTCAAATCTTGTCTTGAAGAAGATTCTATTCAAGAGGGGGAAAAGAGTAATGGATAATGTTTGGGGTTATATCTTGTGGGTCATATTCCCTTATGTTGCTTTAGGATCATTCTTCTTTGGTACAATTATTCGTCTGGCATTCTATGGTGGAAATATAACTGCCAAATCCAGTGAATTATTGGAAAAGAAACAATTAATGATCGGGAGTATTTTATTCCACATCGGTATTATCTTCGTATTTTTTGGACATGTTGTCGGAATTTTCATTCCGAAATCATTCACAGACTTTTTGGGGATACCGAATGAGGTCTACCACATGGGTGCTTTGTTTATGGGTGGTATGGCTGGATTCATGGCCTTAGCCGGAATGATAATATTGTCATATCGCCGTTTTACAAATAAACGTGTCTTTATGACTAGTTCATTCAGTGACTTAGTCGTAAATGTTTCATTCTTGATCGTTATTGTTTTGGGATTGAGTGCTTCTTTGATTGAAGGAACAGTCTTTCATCCAGAATTTAACTATCGTTTAAATCTTTCAGTTTGGGCACGTCAGTTATTTTATTTCCGCCCAAATTATCATTTAATGTTACAAGTTCCAATTGTCTTTAGAATACATGTTATATGTGGATTATTAATTTTTGCCTTTTTCCCATATACGAGATTAGTTCATGCCCTGACATTGCCATGGCAGTATATCTTTAGACGCCCAATTGTTTACAGAAAAAAGGGCTTAAGAGGGAGATCAAAATAGTAATCAGAAAACATCAAAATAAAATCTTAATTACATTAATGTTTATCTTACTCATAATTCTAATATTCTGTTCGATGATGATTGGACGATACAACTTATCAATGACCGAAGTTTCTAAGTTCTTTTTGGGTAACGCTGATAGCGCAACTAAATTGATTTTAAATCTTAGATTTATTCGTATCATTGCTGTAATTTTAGTTGGCGCTGGTCTGTCTATGGCCGGCGCCACTTTTCAGTCTGTCTTTAATAATGGACTAGCATCACCCAATATTTTGGGAGTATCTACGGGTGCTAGTGTGGGAGCGGCTATTGCGATCCTAAATAATGCACCAATTTATATTATTGAATTGGCAGCATTTATTATGGGTGTTGTAACAGTTGTCTTGACCCTTATCATTGATAGCTTTTTGCACAGTAAGTCTAGTATTGGTTTAATATTATCCGGGATTATTATGTCCGGTTTGATGCAATCTGTTTTGGGGTCGGTGAAATATGTGGCTGATCCAGAAGACCAATTGCAAAGTATCGTCTATTGGGAAATGGGTAGTTTTATGAAAGTAGATAAACAAGCACTATATTCAGTTGGTCCAGTAATTGTTGTCGGGATCATCTTTCTATTGGTAACACGCTGGCGTTTAAATACTTTGAGTTTGGACCTAGCAACCGTTAAAACGATTGGTATTAATCCTAGATTAAATCGTAATGTTATGATTGCCTTTGCTACATTATTGACCGCTGCCGCAGTTTGTCTATGTGGTGTTATTGGTTGGATCGGTCTAGTTGTTCCACATATCAGTCGACAAATAGTCGGGGATGACAATCGCTATGCTTTGCCGATGTCTGCTATTGTTGGTGCAGTACTCTTGGTAATTGCCGATACTATAGCTAGAAGTATCTCTGTAAATGATATTCCTTTGAGTATCGTCACAGGATTTATCGGTGTACCAATATTTATATTTATTTTGATAAAAGGAAGGAATCTCGGTGTTTAGTTTAATAACAAACAATTTGTCATTTGCGTATAAGGATAAAAATACTATTGATCACGTCAACTTGCAGATAGAATCTGGTCAGGTACTGGTCATTTTAGGACCTAATGGTATAGGTAAAAGTACGCTTATCAACTGTTTGAGCGGGGTCTTTTCTAACTATCAAGGTAGTATCAAAATAGATAATAGTGAGCTGAGAAATATTGGCAGTAAAGAACTTTCGCATAAATTGGCTTTGGTTAGTCAAGGTGTGAATATCAATACTAATCTGAGTTTATTTGACTATTTGTTATTAGGCCGAAGCGCCTTTCATTCGATATTTAGTCAACCAAATAAGGAAGATGAAAAGTTAGTAAATGAGATTATCACCAAAATCGGATTAGAAAAATTGAAGTTTGTTAGTTTACAAAATATGAGCGGCGGTCAAAAACAACTAGCTAATATTGGTCGAGCCCTAGTTCAAGAACCGGAAATTTTAATTATGGATGAACCAACTTCAGCCTTGGATTATAAAAATCAGGTCAAAGTATTGAAATTAGTTAAAAAACTATCCGATCAAGGTATCTCAATTATTATGAGCACACATGACCCCAATCAAGCCACAATGGTTGGAGACTTTGTGGGATTATTGATGAGTGATAAAACTTATCATCAAGGATCAATCGACCAGATATTGAATGATGAGTATTTATCAAGACTGTATCAAACACCGATTATTTCAACCTTCAATAAGCAATTACAACGGAATGTGTTTGGAATAGAGATGGAGTAGTTTATGAGGAAAATAAAAACTATAATTATTTTGACCTTAGGAATATTTTTTATTCTTATAGGAGGGTCGAAAGTCCAGGCGGCATCGACAAGAATCGTGGTCGATAATACTGGTAAGAAGGTGAAAATACCTAAAAAAGTTAAACGTGTTGCAAATTTATGGCATGCTAATAATCCTATCTTTCTAATGCTTGGTGGAGAACACCAATTGGTTGCGACAACACAGTTGATACACGATAATGCCTTGTTAACGGATCTATATCCTAGTGTTAAAAAACAAGCGGTCCCATTTAATGGTGACAGTTTTCAATTAGAGGAATTGATCAAACAAAAACCTGATGTAGTTATCAGTTCTGATACTTCACAAATAGAAACAATCAAAAAAGCCGATATTCCGGCCGTTAATTCAATGTTTCATGATTTTGCTGGTCTTGAGAAAACGGTTACACTAACTGGTGCTATAATAGGTGGCAAGGCTAATAAAAAAGCTAAAACTTATAATAAACAGTTGGACAGTGATATAAAAGAGGTTAAGAAGAGAGTTTCAAAGGCAAAGAACAAACCTAGTGTTTTGCATATCGCTAATAAGACGGATCTGACTAAGGTCGATGGCAGAAAAACGATCGTGGATCAATGGATCAATACAGCTGGTGGAAAAAATGCTATCAGAACTAAAGGTAATATGATCGAGATTTCAGCTGAAGAGATCATTAAGGCAAATCCCGATATTATTATTGTTGGCGGGGCTACGAGTAAAAAAGCTTTGAAACTTTTGAAGAAGGATTCTCGTTTTTCATCGTTGAAGGCAGTTAAGAATAAGAAAGTTTATGGGAATCCAACAGGTATCTTTGCTTTAGATAGGTATAGTGCTGAAGAAGATCTGCAAATCTGGTGGGCCGCAAAAATTTTCCATCCTCAACAGATGAAAGATGTTGATTTGAAGAATAAATTCAGTAATTTTTATGTGAAATACTTTGATCATAAGTTTACTGACAAACAACTGGATAAGATTTTATCCGGGGAGGTCATTAAATGAGTTTAATCAAAATAACTGATCAGCCAATTAATACGGATGAACTTACTAAGAGTCTGATTCATCCTGAATTTGGCGGAGTAGATATTTTTATCGGCAATATTCGTAAATTTACTGACGAGATCGAAACTGAAAAGATTGAATATACCACTTATAAGCAAATGGCTGAAAAAGAAATGCAAAAGTTAGCCGATCAAGTTTTAGCTAAGGGAATGGATGTTGTCATGGTTCATCGTGTTGGTGAATTAAATTTGGCTGATGTGGCAGTATTTATTGGAGTAGCTGCACCTCATCGAGCAGAAGCTTTCGAAAATTGTCAGTTTTTAATTGATCAATTAAAAAAGACCGTACCGATTTGGAAAAAGGAGTACGATCGGGACAAAATACGTTGGGGAGGTTTAGGCGAATGAAGGTAAAACTATTTTCGATTTTAGCAGAAGAGATTGGTGCCACAGTTGATTTGAAATTAAATGATAATTTCTATGCTAAAGATGTTAAAGATAGTATTAAAAAGTCATATCCTGATTTTTCTGATATTTTGGATCAATCGTTGGTAGCCGTTAATGAGGAATATGCTGATGATGAAGAATTCAAATTGGCTGATGTAACTGAAATAGCAATCATTCCACCCGTTAGTGGGGGTTAGAATTTAATAACGAATGGAGATATTTATTATGGGAAGTAAATCCAGATCTTATTTTGCTTTGGCAATGGGAACGTTAGCGATGATGGTGTGCTTTATGGTATGGCTTAGTTTGGCACCCATGATCGATATTATTCTAAAAAATGCAGGTGTAGAAGTTTCAGAATTACAGAGATCTTTACTGTTGGCTACACCAATTTTGCTAGGTTCTATCATGAGAATTCCAATGGGGATCATGAGTGATCGATTTGGTGGTAAAAAGACTTATATAATTTTAATGTTATTCTTGATTATTCCAGTTTTGATGATTCCACGAGTTCATTCATATGGGATGTTAGTTTTCTCAGCCTTATTGTTGGGGATGAGTGGTACATCATTTGCCATCGGTGTTTCGTATGTTACAAGATTTTTCCCACCAGAGAAGCAAGGCTTGGTTTTAGGAATTGCTGGTGTTGGTAATATTGGTACAGCTTTTTCAGCCTTCTTTTTCCCAAGATGGGTCAAAACGATCAATTTAAATGGAGTGTTTTACGTTCTGATCGGATTGTTGATATTATTCGTTATTCTTTTATTATTCAGTCCTGAATCGGAAACAAATAAGAATGCTAGTCTTGGCGCATCCTTATCTGTCGCAAAAGAGCGTGATACTTGGTTGTTGGCACTGTTCTATTTCTTAACGTTTGGGATGTTTATGTCAATGACTAATCTTCTTTCAACTTTCATGGTTAATTTGTTTAATGATAGTTTAGTTGATGCCGGTTTGTGGGCAGCAATGTTCGCTGTTGTCGGTACATTAGTTCGTCCTATTGGTGGCTACTTATCAGATAAAATTAGACCAATGACATTACTTCGTTATGACTTTATTCTGATTATTGTTGCGGCAATTGTTTTAGGAATATTCCTAGAAACTAAAGGAATCTTTACAACTTTGATTATTGCAGTGGCAATTCTTGTTGGACTAGGTAACGGTATTATTTTTAAGATGGTACCTTTCGTTTCATCTGGTAATACTGGTGCTGTTACTGGCTTTGTTGGTGCCATGGGTGGACTTGGTGGATATTTCCCACCAATTATTCTAGGATTAATTAAACAAATGACAGGAAGTTATAAAATTGGAATATATCTTATAGCTATTTTTGGTATAATATGTTTAGTATTACTACAGAAGATTTATATCTCTGGTAGTAGAAGAATCGTTAGCTAAAGGAGTCCAATTATGAGTGAAGAAAAAGCACAAGATCCAAAGGTTCAAGCAGAAGTAGAACAAGTAACTGAAGCATTGGAAGGTGTTATTGATCCAGAATTGGGAATCGATATTGTCAATCTTGGTTTGATTTATGGAATCGATATTCAAGGTGATCACTGTACAATAACGATGACTTTGACAACTATGGGTTGTCCTTTAAGTGACATGATCAATGATGATATTAATAACGCTGTTAAGTCTGTCGACGGACTAGAAACTTGTGAGATCAATCTTGTTTGGTATCCAACATGGGATATGAGTAAGATGAGTCGTTTCGCACAAATTGCTTTAGGAATCCACGGATAAAATAATTAAGAAAGTGCGACAAAACATGGTCGGCTTTCGAGTATTAAGACAAATAGCTTCAGTAATCCGATTTTGGATTACTGAAGCTATTTGTCTTAAGCAAAAAAATCTATGTTTTGTTACACGTTTAAGATAAAAATATTTATATCACAGTCTCTTTTTCTCGAGTCTTTTTAAAAGAGTTTAAAAATAAAATGATGTAATATATTAACTAGTGGGAAATTGGAAGGATTCGCAAATGACAAAAATTAGTAGTTTAACAGATACATACACTTTAAGTAATGGTGTAAAAATTCCTATCGTGGGATTTGGTACATGGCAAACTCCTGATGGTGAAGTTGCCAAAGAGAGTGTTAAATCAGCTATTGAGGCCGGTTATCGCCATATTGATACTGCAGCTGCCTATGGTAATGAAGACAGTGTTGGTGAGGGTATCAAGGCTTCAAGCATTAAAAGAGATGATCTTTTCTTAACAACAAAATTATGGAACGCAGATCACGGCTATGAAGCAACTAAGAAGGCTATGGATAAGTCATTGTCTGAATTAGGTGTTGATTACGTTGATCTATATTTGATCCATTGGCCAAATCCAGAGAAGTTCCGTGATAATTGGCAAGAAGTTAACGCTGAAACATGGCGTGCAATGGAAGAATTGTTAAAAGCTGGTAAGACACGTGCTATTGGTATTTCAAACTTCCGTCAACACCATATGGATGAACTTTTGAAGACGGCCAATGTTACTCCAATGGTCAATCAGATCTTCTTAAATCCTAGTGAGTTGCAACCAGAAGTTGTAGCTTATAATGATGCGCATGATATTTTGAGTGAAGCTTACAGTCCACTTGGTACAGGTAAGATCTTTGGTGTTCCCGAATTGAAGGGCATGGCTGCAGGATACGGTAAAACAGTTGCCCAATTGGTTTTACGTTGGTCATTACAACATGGATTCTTACCACTTCCAAAGTCTGTTCATGCCGATAGAATTAAGGAAAATACAGACATTTTTGATTTTGAAATTTCTGATTCAGATATGAAGACAATTGATGGTCTTCACGGATTGGCTGGTGAAGCAACTGATCCTGATACAGCTAATTTCTAAAAAAAGCATACCCGAAGGTATACTTTTTATAAATTAATTTGTCAGTCATTTTATTTGTCACGAGTATCTCGTGGTCGTAAACTAATGGTGAGGAAGAGATAGCTTTCTTCCTTTAGAAACCACGTGTTACCAAACGATAGAAACGATATTCATATAATACCGATCCAGTTATTTTTGGGTCGGTATTTTTTTGTCTGGTAGTTCTTTTTTCAAAGTAGCGTTTTTAATTAATTGATAGATTGTAGCCATGATCGGAACACCAATTAGCATGCCGACAATTCCGGCTAATCCACCACCAACTGTAATGGCAACTAAGACTAGTATTCCTGGTAATCCGATCGAACCACCAACAACGCGAGGATAGATCAGGTTACTTTCAAGCTGTTGTAACACAATGATATAGACAACGAATAACACTCCTTGAAGAGGTGAGGTAACGGCAATTAGAACAAATCCAACACCGCCACCGATCCAAGCACCGATCATTGGTACTAAAGCTGTTATACCGACGAGTGCGCCAATCGATAGGGCATTTGGAAATTTAAAGATCCACATACCTAATGCACAGAGAGTTCCCAGTATAAAGGCTTCAATCACCTGACCCGTAATAAAACTAGAGAAGGCTTTATCCGTTATTTTTAAAAAATAATGGGTCTTTTTAATGATTTTTGGAGAAACAAAAGCATTCATTACTCGATTAAGGTTGGAAGCAATTCTCTCTTTACCACTAACAATATAAATCGCAAAAGTAAAGGCAAGAATAAAGTTAAATAACCCTTTAGAAAGGCTGCCAAAGATAGAAATCGTAGACGAGAATACACCAGTTAATCCGGTGGAGATAAACTTCATCAATTTAGCTTGAATGGTATTCCAATCAATTTTAGTTGTCTGTAATTGTGAAGTAATCGCACTGGCCTGATTTGAATTATTGAGCCATTTGTTAAACTGGTTGATCACGTCAGGTAAACTTGAAAAGAAACCACTGATAGCGGTGATAAATTGTGGAAGAACTAGGCGCATGACCCAAGCGATAATAGAAACTATTAAGCAGAGTGCAACAAGCAGTGCGGCAGGTCTTCTAAATCCAACCGCCCATTTGTTTTTTGCCTTAGGCCAGAACCACTTTTCCAAACTTGAAGATAACAAGTTAATACAATAGGCTAAGGCCGCACCAATTATAAGTGGGAAAGCTGCGCTGTATAGGACATTGAAGATATTGAATATTTGTGCAGGATAAACTAAAAGAACTAAAAATATGGCTATCAAAACACCATAACGTATAAATTCCTGTTTGGATAATCTCATATAATTCTCCCTCAAATTTAAATACTAAGCTTTAAATAGTTTACCATTAGTTTTTAGTGAATAAATAAAAAACGACGCCCAAAGGTGTCGTTAATAGATTAATTTTCGCCGTAACCATTCAAATGTTGTTTTTTAAAATTCCAAGCATCTTCGATAACTTTATGTACATCATCATATTTTGGATTCCACTTTAAGATTTTGCGAGCTTTGGTAGAGTCAGCAATCAAAGTACTAGGATCACCAGCACGTCTAGGTCCAATTTTGGCAGGAATTTCTTTACCAGTCACTTTGCGAGCAGCTTTTAGGATCTCTTTATTCGAGAATCCAGTAGAAGAGCCTAAGTTAAAGATATCACTGTCATTACCAGAACGTAGATATTCCATAGCTAGTCGGTGAGCTTCAGCAAGGTCTTCAACGTGTACATAGTCACGAACATTGGTACCATCTTTTGTATCATAGTCGTCACCAAAAATCGTTAATTCATCTCTTTGGCCAGCAGCCACTTCTAGGACAACTGGGATCAAATGAGTTTCTGGATCGTGATCTTCACCAATTGAGCCATCTGGTTTAGCACCAGCAACGTTGAAGTATCTCAAGGCAACATATTTAATTCCATAAGCTACTTCTGACCAATGGATAATTTTTTCCATGGCTAATTTACTTTCGCCATAAGGATTAGTTGGGATAGTTGGATCTGATTCTTTAATTGGGATTTGTTTAGGCTCACCATATGTAGCAGCCGTTGATGAAAAAATAATATGTTTAACATCAAAATCACGCATAACTTCCAATAAAGAAATCATTCCGTATGTATTATTATCAAAATATTTTAGTGGATCTTTCATTGACTCTGGTACAATTGAAAAGGCAGCAAAGTGGATCACATCAGTAATATTTTCCTCTTGGAAAATTTTGATCAGGAACTCTCTATCACGAATATCACCTTGATAAAAAGTGGCATTCTGATTGACCGCCTGTTTGTGACCCGTTTCCAAATTGTCAGCCACTACGACGTCATAACCCATGTCGCAAAGATGGTCAACAGTGTGTGAACCGATATATCCGGCTCCACCTAAGACAAGAATGCTCATAAAAGCACCTCCAAAATTATTTAAACTCTGTTTTATAGTTCCATTATAGCTTATAATCGTAATTTATCAGAACTACCTTGGACTAACCTTAAAATTTGGATTTATAATTTAACTTTTAGTTGAATATGCCTTATTATGATTAATATAACTAATTACTCGAATGGACTGGAAGCTCATGAAAAAATTCTTCTCAATATTTGGGACGATCTTATTACTATTGATAGCTTTAGCATTGATCTTCAACGAGCCAATTAAAGAATACGCTGTTAACTATATGTCTGAACAGCATATGAGTTCTTTAACCGCTAAAAAAGTTAAAAACAATGAAAAGAAAAAAGGGCAATATGACTTCAAAAAAGTTAAACCGATAAGCGCCTCTCAAGTTGCCAAAGCCTCAGTGAAAAACACTGCGGCTCCGATCGGCAAGATGGCTGTACCTTCTGTAAATCTTTATCTACCTATTGTAAAAGGCTTAAGTGATGATTCACTTTCAACCGGTGGTGGAACGATGAAGAAAGACGAGAAGATGGGAAAACGTAACTACGCTTTAGCCGGTCACTACATGACTCAAAATGGAGCACTATTCTCACCACTTGAGAACGTTCAACTTGGCGATTTGGCCTACATAACTAATATGAAGAAAGTTTATGTCTATAAAGTCTTCTACAAGAAAATTGTGGCTCCGACCGCAGTTTATCTGTTAGACGATGAAGAAAATAAGATTCTATTAACTTTGATAACTTGTGCCGATGGTGGAACTAACCGTTGGGCGATCCAAGGCTCACTAGTTAGAACACTTCCAGCAAATAAAACGACCTTAGCAGTATTTTCTAAATAAGCCGAATAGGCTTATTTTTTTGTTGTCTTAATATATAATGAAATAATAGTAGGTGATGTATTGGTTTCTAAAAATTGGATAAAAAGAAAAGAATTGTCGCCAAGTGAGATTGACGATTTTTCCAAAAAACATAATTTTGACAAAGTATTATCAGAATTATTATTAGAACGAGATTTGACTGATGATACAAAACTTGAGGATTTTTTACATGCTGATATTGGGGGATTGCAAGATCCATTCGGTCTGCATGATATGGATAAAGCTCTAGAAATAATCGATCAAGCAGTCGAGTCGAATAGCAAAATAGCTATTTATGGCGATTATGACGCCGATGGTGTGACAAGTACTTCTATCATGAAGTTAACGCTAAAAAAATTGGGAATCGATCCGATTTTCTATATTCCGGATCGCTTTAAAGATGGATATGGACCTAATCTGAGTGTCTATAAGTTTTTGGTTGAGCAAAATATCGATCTGCTGATAACGGTTGATAACGGTGTCAGTGGTAAAGACGAAATCAAATATCTTAAAGATCAAGGTATCAAAGTTGTTGTGACCGATCACCATGATTTGCCACAAGAATTGCCAGAGGCGGATGCAATCGTACATCCGACAATTCCTGGATCTGAGTACGTTTGTCCTTATCTGTCTGGTGCTGGTGTGGCTTTTAAGATCGCTGACGCATTGTTAGGTGATGACGCATTAGAGTTTATTGATCTGGCCGCTATTGGTACAGTCGCTGATTCAGTTCCTTTATTGGGTGAAAATAGAGTCATTGTAACTGAAGGTCTCAAACGAATGGCCGAAAATAATCACGTTGGTCTAAGTGAACTGATCAAGAAGTGTAAGTTAAAGCCAAATAATATGAGTGAAGAAGATATTGGCTTTAAAATTGCTCCAAGGATCAATGCCCTGGGTCGTTTGGCCAATGCTTCTTCCGCTGTGGAATTGTTGACGACAGGTGATGTGGGTTTTGCCAAGGAAATCGTTGATGAAACTGAAGATATCAACAAAGAACGTCAAGGAATCGTTGCGGATGTTTATGAAGCTGCTCAAGCACAAGTTGAAGCTCAAAAGGATAATGGTGTCTTGGTTTTAAGTGGAACTGATTGGCATCAAGGAATTCTTGGTATTGTTGCCAGTCGTGTAGTTGAACAAACTCACAAGCCAGCTTTAGTATTGCAGATGGATGCTGATTCTGGAATCTATAAAGGCTCAGGCCGTAGTCCGGAAGGATTCAACTTGTTTGAAGCACTCGACAGTTATCGAGATTTATTCGTAGCTTTTGGTGGACATGCACAGGCCTGTGGCTTTTCAGTTGCTGAAGATAAACTTTCAGAATTAACTGAGAAATTACAACAAGAACCTGCCAAGCAGGATTTTGATTATCAAGGTTCTGTAAAAGAGGTCTTTGATCTCGATTTAAATGTTTCAGATTTGAACTTTAATTTGATCAAATCAATCAGTAATCTGGCACCATTTGGAGTAGGAAATCCTAAGCCAGTTATAAAATTGAAGAATGTCAATTTAACGCAGATGCAATCGATCGGTAAAGATGGAACACATCTGAAAACCAAAGTGGCATCTAATAATAATCAAGTAGATGCAATTGGTTTTGGGATGTATCAAAAGGCTAAAGAAATCTCGAATAATGTCTGCGATGTTTATGGAGAACTAGGAATCAATGAGTGGGCTGGACGTAAGAACTTGCAATTAATGCTGGATGATTTTGAAGTTTCAGAAGAAGCTAAAAAAATGGCCAAATTGCAGTCGATTTATTTAGATTATCGAAATAAACGAATTGCACCTTCAATTCTTGATAAGTTTGACAGTGTTATTTTCTTCAATGAAACATATTTGGAAGCAGTTAAACGTCATGACTCCAGTGCTAAATTGGTTATGTACGATCAATCCTGTAATGGTGAAAATATTTTGATTTATGATCGTCCACATAACATTGATTTATTTAAAGAATTTATCAAGCAAAATAAGACTTTGCATACAGCATTATATTTCCATACTGACCTCAATAGTCGTTATCTGACACCGGATATGAGTAAAATGAAAGTGCTGCTGAAATATCTTTATACACATCAAAATATTGCTGAAAATGATATGCAAACCGTAGCGGATTATTTAAGAATCCAAAAAAATGACGTAGATTTCTATTTAAAAGTGTTTTTTGAGCTGGATTTTGTTAAAATAGTAAATGGTTTTGTTGAAAAAGCAAATGCTTCAAAACAACGTGAATTAATTGAATCTCCGACTTATTTAAAGAGATTGAAACGTAATGATGTTGAAAAAATATTAATTGAGTCTGACTTCGGCAGTCTTTTATCATGGATGAGTGAGTATGATTGCCATAGCTAGATTGAATGGAGAAATTTAAGATGGATATTGATTTTAAGAAATACGTTGCTAATGTTCCGGATTTCCCAGAACCAGGTGTACTATTTCGTGACATTTCACCATTGATGTTAGACGGCAAGGCTTATGCTGCTGCCACTGATAAAATAGTTGAATATGCTAAGAGTCGTGGGGCAGAAATGATTGCTGGACCCGAAGCTCGTGGATTTATCGTTGGTTGCCCAGTCGCTTACAAATTAGGAACTGGTTTTGCACCAGCTCGTAAAAAGGGTAAGCTACCTCGTGAGACAGTTTCAGTTACATATGATCTCGAGTATGGTCAAGGTTCTTTGTATATGCAAACAGACTCGATCAAACCTGGACAGAAAGTGCTAGTAGTAGATGATTTAATGGCAACAGGTGGCACATTAGCTGCTACCATCGACCTAGTTGAAAAACTCGGCGGTGAAGTTGTTGGAACAGCTTTCTTAATTGAATTGAAGGACCTGCATGGTCGTGATAAAATCAAAGGGTACGACATGTTCACTTTGATGCAATATTAATAATAGTGGGCAAAATGCCCTTATTATGGAGAGTTGGCAGAGTGGTAATGCACCGGACTCGAAATCCGGCGAACCCGTTAGTTCGGGCGCGCAGGTTCAAATCCTGTACTCTCCTTTTTTAGAATAAAAGAGAACAAAAGTTCTCAAAAACAGTTAGAGGAACACCGAATTAACGGTGTTCCTCTTTTTTTGCTTTATAAAAAATGTAAGAGAATTTAAATGTTATTTGCGCAGAATTTTGCGCAGCGGAAGATTCATTGTCCCATTTTGCGCAGCAAGAAATCATAAAAAACGCCTTGCGCAAAATATTGCATTAATACTAATCATTATTATTAGTTTCTTCAATGCCGTTAAATAATTTTCTAAGATCACTGCTTTGCTCAAGCGATGTTGAATCGAACATATGAGTGTAATATTTTAATGTAGTAGCGGTTGTTTTATGACCAACACGTCTTGATACATATTTAAGATTAAAGCCTTGATCAAGTAGGTAGGATATATGAGTATGTCTAATCCCGTGAAAATTAATTATTTTGCTTGACCCTATTTCATTTAGCAATTTCTTTAATTGCTGATTGACTGATTGAGAAGTAGGAGTTTCTTTACGTCTGCTTCTAAAAACATAATTATAAGGATCAGTGTAATTAATTCTATTAAAGTATTCTTCCTGACCAATTTTGAGCTTTTTAAGTACATTAATGCAGTCACTACTAACATCGACATATCTAACACCGGCAGGTGTCTTGGTAGTTTTTTGATTACGAGTATCATTTTCGATGGCTTTATTGACACGAATTACTTTTTTATTAAAATTGATATCATTCCAAGTAAGCCCCGCGCATTCCTCATATCTCATTCCTGTTTGTGTTACTAAATATACTTCAGCTGATGATATATCATTAATAGAAGTATGCATTTTAGCAACTTCAATCAGTTTTATGTAATCATCAGGTTCAAGAAATTTTTCATCGGGGCTTTTTGATTCCTTACCGGCAACGATGGTTGTATTTCTAGTGAAGTCTGTATAGATTAATTGTTCAGCTATTGCATCTTCACACATTGATCTAAAGAAACTATTGTATTTGCTAACTGTTACTTTTGTACGAGTTTTACCAAACTCATTTAAAAAATGCTGATAGTCTGCTTTAGTAACATCAACCAGCCTCATGTTTGGAAAGTATTTTTTGATTACATCTATCGCAAAATAGTATCTATTAACTGTAGAATGTGATTTACCTTTAATGCGATATAATTCAACCCATTCTTTAAAGTAGTCAGAGAAGAGCATATCTTGCTTTGCTAAGTTAGCATGATTTGATTTTTGTAATTCAATTTTTCTTGCCGCTTCTTCACATTCTGTTTTACGAGTAAAACCGCCTTTAGTTTTATTTCTATATTTGCCAGTAGTAAGATCTTTATAGGAAACACGATATTCCCATTTTCCATTGCGTTTATGAATTGTTGCCATAATTACAATTTCCTTTCTTTCGTAAACTTGTTTTATAAGATTTGTCTTGTTTTGAGTATTTTTTATAGTTCTATTGACGAATATGAAGAAAATGTCAATTTATGGGGCACATATGTTCTTCTGACGTTAAAAATAAAAAGCCAATTAAGGCTTAAAAGAATAAAACTTTTACCAAGATTGCTGCCACGCAGGATGCAATTATAGTAATAACCACATTGATTTTATGATCTAAGTTATCAATTTTTGCATCTGTAACATCAGCGCGATGCTCAATTTTTCAACCAAAAGGTCCTTAGTATTATTAAGTTCGTTTTTAGTTGCGTATTTATTTCTCTTAATTGTAGTCATGCGAGAGCATGGCTTTTTATATATCCAAATTTCAAATAGTATTTTTAATATCCATATTGGTTAGAAGCACTACCATCAGGGTTTAAGGTACCATTTTCCATACCTTGTTGTGTTTGTTTCTCACCAAAGGTTTTCATATCATCTGGTGTACTTTGCAAGGCTTGTAATGGTGACATGCCTTGTTGCTCTTTGTATAGAGCAGGTGAGACACCATACTTATTAACAAATCCGGATAAAGTATTCTCATCATAGGAAATACCACTACTTGCTTGTTGTGTGTTTGGGGTATTCTGAGTAGCTTGCTGTTGGTTTTGCTGATTGTTAGCATTTGTATTTGATGTCTGTTGAGATTGATTAGAAGTCTGATTTTGAGCTTGTTGATTGGTGTTATTTTGTTGAGCGTCATTCTGATCAGTTGCTTGCTGATTATTGTTACTATCCTTTTTTTGATCAGATTTCTTAGGGGACTTCTTCTTAGTTGAAGAAGCCTTTTTCTTTTTGTCAGTTTTCTTCTTAGAAACTAGGGTAGTCTTATCCTTTTTTTCAGCAGAAGAACTGGCTGACTTGTTATTTGAACATGCTGCTAGCGAAAGGGTAGTAGCAATTAATAGAGCAGATGTGATAATACGTTTCATCTTGATATCCTCCATATCTTGATATTGTTAAAGTCCTAAAATTTGTTTCTTTTTGGCATCAAATTCGTCTTGGGTTAGGATTCCATCATCAAGAAGCTTTTTTAGTTTAGGCAGATCATCTAATGATGAGTCAGGTTGGATAGGGGCAACATTTGATGTATTTTCTCTAAGTGATTGTTTAAATTGTTCACTCGTTAATTTTATCGTGTCAGCCATTTTTATGGTATCAGCTTTAGTAATATTCTCAATGATTGATGTTTTTGCACCGTTTGTTATAGAGATAGAACCTAAAAGTAATCCTTTTTTGTATGAAACTCCGTTAATCATATCTAACGGAATTTCAGTTGAAGTAATTCCGTAAATTAGTCCCTTATCAATGAATAAGACACGTTTGTCCGTGCATATGCAAAGGACGGTGTTTCCATCTACAAGTCCGCTTGTTGCAAATTTAACTATCTCATCGTTAGATAGAATATTAGGCAAAGCACGAATTTCCTTTTTAGTCCCAAATGTATCGCTCACGCCGGCTTCAGACATTTGTCTAAGAATATCGTCTAATCTTTCATTTGAAGAATCCTTATTTATTCCCATGAGATTTTCTTTTTTCTCAATACCATCAATGTTGGATTTGTTATCTTTGATAAATATTTTAGGATCAATAATCTGCTTATTATATATGAATTCTTTTACTTGATTCGATGTCATTAATTGTGCAGCTGATAGTTCTTTAATACTCATATGCTTAAATCCAATTTTCTTTGCGCAATCACCGCACATTTTTTCGTTATTTTGTAAATTGTATTTGTTATCCATGAATTTAAATTGTTTTCCACAAATTGCACATTGCTTTTTTGCCATAATAGTTCCTCTTGTTAAAAATAATATAGTTTTCTTAAATAAATCGAGCCCACCAGTCATCTAATCCAAAACATTGGCATATTTGATAGTATCTTTTCCATTTTAGTATCTCATGTCCGGAAGACCGTAATTCCATCTCAAATCAGAATATGTATCAGGTAGTCGACCATGTTCCTCGATGTATAGATTGGTAACAACAGACATTGCAAATTCATCAGCTGAATTCTCTGATTTATTTTTAAATCTCACATTTGAAGAATAATATGCTGATAAACCATCTTGTTCGATTACATGACACAGCTCGTGAGCCAATACGAAGTATTTCTGAGTACTGTATCTAATCGTATTGGACATCATAATAATTGGTGTATCGCCGTAATATAAGGTTTCTGCAAGTGGTTTATCTGCCACTTCCTTCCAATATATTTGAACGTTCAATTCATCGGCCCAAGTAAATGGATCAAAAGTGTTATAGCGTTTACCGATATTGAAGACTAATTTATTTAGTTCCTTTGTTGCTGTCATCGGTATCGCTTCTTTCTTTCTTGCGTTGATCCCAAAAGATTTGAGTTAAAGCAATTTCTAATTTATCTTTTTGCTCTTTAGTTAATTCGTCACCATCATAGAAGGCACCTACTAGATTTCTGTCCAAGAAGGATTTTAAATCTACGGTGTCTTTTTTTGTTGCCCAAGTTGGATCAACATCATTTCCAAGCAAAAAATCTGTAGAAACATTAAATAGTTGAGCAATTTTTACAGTTGTATCATCGTCAGGCTCATTTCTACCATTTTCAATGTGAGAATAGTTCGCCCTTGTTATACCTAATTTATCTGCAACCTGCTGTTGAGTCATACCAGAAGTATCACGTAAATTTTTTAGTCTAATTGATTTCATATTTCACCTCAATGACTTTTATGAATTAATAATAACAATAACGGATACAAAAAGTATCGTATGATACAAAAAGTTTCAAAATACTATTGACGATACAAAAAGTATCGTGTATTATATTCCTTGTGATACAAAAAGTATCAAAAAGAAAGGAGAAGGTTATTTTGGAAAGAATGTTAAAACACTATAGAGTAGACAAAGATTTGACTCAAAATGATTTGGCTAAAAAAGTTGGCATAGCAACAATTACCATTAGAAAGATTGAGAACGGTCAGCGTAATCCAAGTAATAAAACCGCAAGAAAAATTAGTTTGACCTTGGGGCAAACAATGGATGAGATTTTTCCGGATATTTTTTTACTTTCTAATGATACAAAAAGTATCAAAAACAAAATGAAACATTAAGTATCAATACATTAAGAGTACAAAAAAGTCGATTTACAAATGAAGTCAGTTTTGTAAACCGGAGTTATCAAGGAGGTGATAACTGATGGGCGACATAAACATTGTTAAGGAAGTTTTAAACATGCAAAATCGTCAAAACTTCAATGATACCGATTTGGCTGCAATAGCAGGAACGTCAAAAACAACTGTTGGTAAATGGTTTAAAGGAACTCCAATCAAAGATGAATATTTAGTTAATCTATCTAATGCCATTGATGATACAAGATTTTCATTGGCGGTTAATTGCTACTTATTCAATCTACCGCCGGTTTTGTTAAATATTTCTAGTGAGTATAACCAAGAAACATCATCATTGCTGATAGGTACGCAGATTGAAGATTTGAATAGTGATAGTGCAATCGAAAATGCACTTAAGGAAATAAGCAAAAGCAATCCTGATGAGAATGTAATAAAGTTTGGAATATTTAAGATGATAAGAACAAGTTCAATTATGCAGGCATGTGCAGCAGCAATGTCACATAGATACCATATATCACTTAAACAAGTTGCATTAGGCGAAAGAGGGTGAAATAAATGCAAGAACCAGAGACTTTACCATTTGGTATTCCGGAAAAAGATGGATACGTACTGACTTGGGTACGAAAAGATAAACTGAAGGATTTGATCAGCAAGCCTGCTGAAGAGGGTATCGAATTTCTTCCTTGGGCATGTAAAATTGCTGGTTGTTCAGCCCCAACTTTAGTAAAGAAACTAGACAGATACCGTGACATCCTAGATATGGATAAGGGCGGGTGTGTTAGATATTCTACTGGTTCTGGTAGCCCTTGGAAGTTTTCAGCACCCGAATTTAAAGAATTTGTTTTAACACACAAAAAAGAGTTTATGAAATCGGAGGAAGTATAGATGCAAATAACAGCAGATTACATTGATTCAATGCTCGTTAAGGCTGAAAAAGCTGGTAATGATCAACAAAAATTAGAAGATATTTCTAGACAATTCGCTGAATTGGTCAGCCGAGGAACATTTAAAATGAGAAAGATTTATGAGGAACCACTTAGTGATGAGGTCCTTAGACCGCTAGGTGAAGCAAATCATGTAATTGTTAAAGTTCGAATGAAAAAAGACGTATATAGAAATGTTCTTAGCTACGAGTACACATTTATTTACAAAGGGAGTGAAAGTATTGAACGAGTTTGTTAAGCGCTTATTGAACAATCTACTTAGTAAAAATGACTTAGGTAGCATTGGTACCTATACCCAATACACGCCTGAAGTCATAAAAAAAGACTCTCTATCCACTAAATAGAGAGTCCAAGGTATTACAAAATATTTATACATTTATTTTAACACGTTAAGAGGTTTTTGAAATGGATGATTTTGTTAAAATGGGTAATTTTGATAGTTGGCTATCTGATGAAGACAGCGTTATTAAGGCTGATTCTTATTACGAAGAGAAAGCCAAGGAAGACGATATTAAAGCAGACAGAGCGGAGGGATTTTAATTATGAAGGACTTAGCAAGAATACCAGTTAAAGAGTTAGTTAGATCAGATACGATTAAGAGCAAATTCAATGATGTTTTAGGTAAGAGAGCACCACAATTCATTTCCTCAATCGTGAATATTGTTAATAGTAATCAAGATTTAAAGAACGTTGATCAGACAAGTGTTATTTCATCGGCACTAGTAGCAGCATCTTTAGATTTACCGATTAATCAAAGCTTTGGATATATGTATTTGGTTCCATATAGTGGTAAAGCTCAACCTCAAATGGGTTACAAAGGTTATATCCAATTGGCTCAACGTTCTGGACAATACAAGCGATTAAATGCCATTTCGGTTTCTAAGGAGAAGGTTCCTGATAAGATGGTTATCTTTATTCCAGATTATCGCATGGAAGAAGCTGAAACACAGATAGACATGTATCAAGATCACATTGAGGATGTTAAGGCTGGACGTGTTGAGCCAACAAGATGTGGTAAATGTGATTATTGTAAGTCAACCGCAAAACTAGGAAAGATTGTCAGCATGGATGACTTAATAGACTAGGAGGTGACTTTATGAATTACCTAAAACAGTTACAGGCGTTTAGAGATTATCAAATGTTTGAAACCGAGTTATCCAGTGGACAAATTGCTTTATATTACGCGCTTTTGCAGATAAACAATAAATGTTCATGGATAGAATGGTTTACTGCTGCTAATCAAACGCTTGAAACACTTTCGGGATTGAGCCGGTCAGGTATCAATAAGAACAGGAATGTTCTTAAACAACTTGGACTAGTCGATTTTGAGAGTAATGGCAATCGCAAAGCCACGTCTTATAAGATATGTGTACTTTATAACGAAGATAGTACACATAATAGTGAACATAGGAGTACACATAACAGTACACATAACAGTACACATAACAGTACACATAACAGTAGCACATTAATTAAACAAGACAGAAACATAAACAAAACTAATAAAGATAGTCACGACTCGAAACCCGCAAAGCGTGTTTACGAGCCTGACGACATTAATTTGAAACTAGCAAATTGCTTGCTAACTAAGATACGTGAACGTAACTCTAGCATCTATCCGACTGATTCCAAGAACCCACCTGATACACAGAAATGGGCTAATGACATCAGACTAATACACGAACGTGATGCACGTTCTTACGACGATATCAAACGAATTATTGAATGGTGTCAACAAGACAGTTTCTGGCAGAACAATATCTTATCTGCTTCAAAACTTAGAAAGCAGTTTGGCAAGTTGATAGATAAAGCAGACGCACCAAATAATTTTAATGGCAACAAGGGTGGTAGAAAACCACTCTATGACTTGCCGTACTAGGGGGTAGCTATGGAATCAATGTTTGGATTGGATAAAGTTTCCCGTGAAATAGCCTTAAAACACGGTGTTGACTATTCAGGAATTGACTTCAAAAAAGTTATTTCTGAGCGTGATAAACGAGAACAGCAACGATCTATCGAATTCACTAAAAAAAATATTCAAGTTAAGCGTGAGGGAATATTTAGAAGCTCTTTAGTGAGTGATTTCAGCGACCTACAATACAATTTTGCAGATTTTAGGACTGATACACCTAATCAAGCAAGCGAGCTTAAACAGGCTAAGAATATTGCTAATAGGATCTATGTCGGTGAAACAGGTAACTTTCTTTTTACTGGTGAGCCAGGACTTGGTAAATCTATGTTGGCTGTTAGTATTTTGAACGGTTTGAATAGCCAAGATACCACATTATCATGCTACTTCTTGAGTTTTGCGATGTTCGTTAATAACTCACAAATGGCGTTTAAAGATCAGTTCTTACAACAAGACAACTACAAGGTTGAAGAGTGTGTTAAGAACTGTGACGTGCTTGTCATTGACGATCTGGGCAGTGAATCATCGCTAAGATCCGAAACGAACGAAGCAACTAACTATGCTCAGCGAATACTTTTTAGGTTTGCTGATTATCGAAAAAATAAAACAAATATTATAACTACGAACAATACAGGACGTGAGCTACAGCAATTATACGATCCAAAAATTATTAGTCGCTTAATGACAAAAAAAGCCGCTAACACAATCAAGTTTAGCGGTAACGATATGAGAAATAATTAGGAGAAATTAAAATGCTAAAACAAAAAAATATTGAATTAACTCCAGAGCTAAAAATGCTTTTGCTTCCCACAAGTCGAAGCTATTCACGTAATAGCGTCGATAACTTGAACCAAACACTGATTGTTGCCAGTGATGTAGTTGAATCCGCTTACGGGCAGTTATATGGCACCCTTGAGAATCTAACAGCCTTAGACGATGAGTGTGAGCTGTTTCAAGGTGACATGCAACTAAACAACGACATCATTTTAGCTGCTTCCTTGATCAATCATATTCAAAGACGTATCGATAAAAAGCTTGTTGATGCTAACCCACACATTTTGGACGTGCAACTTGACTAATCAACTGAAATTAATAATCGATGGTGAACCAGTACCAGCCTCACGTCCTCGTTTTAGCTCACAAGGTGGCAAGAAGTGGGGATATACAGACAAAAAATATCGGATTTACAAAAATGGAATCAAAGTGCTGTACTGGGATAAGTACCATAACAAACAGCTTTTTAAAAAAGGCGCTCCTCTCATTGCACACATACGCTTTTACAGAAGAATCCAAAAAGGATTATCCAAAGCGGAGTATAAGAGACGTGCTAATCATGGTGATATCAAATTACCAGTTAGAACAAAAGAAAACGGTGACATTGAATTCGATGCTGAAAAAGCAGCTATTGGATTGGGAATTGTTGATACATCTAAGGGAAATATTAAGGTTCGCTGGTCACGCTTAAATACTTATCTTGGTAGCGCCAAAAGTGGCGCTCATGTTTTAAAGGGTGATTTCATTACCGAACCACAGTTTTATAAATTAGCAATCAAAGCTAATAACGCAACAGCTGAAAAGTTTCAAGATTGGGTTACATCAGAAGTTCTACCGTCAATACGTAAGTATGGGGCTTACATGACTGATCAGAAAGCATACGACATAACTCACAATAAGAATTCACTTGCTGACTTGCTACTACAAGCGGGTGAACAATTGAAATGGAAAGATGCTCAAATTACGGAGATGAAACCTAAGGCAATATTTGCGGATTCAGTATCAACTTCGCATACAACTATTCTTATAGGCGACTTAGCAAAGATTCTAAAAGGCAATGGTATCAATATTGGTGCAAGAAGGCTGTTCCAATGGATGAGAGATAATGGCTATTTAATCAAACGTAAGGGTGCTGACTACAATTCTCCTACTCAAAAATCAATGAATTTAGGATTGTTTCAAATTAAAGAATCTTCTCATGTTAATGGAGATGGAGTGACAGTTGTTACTAAGACACCAAAAGTTACTGGCAAAGGTCAAAATTATTTTGTTAATAAATTCCTATCAGAAAATGAAAGGTTGGAAGCATAAATGATTAATAGAACTGTTTTAGTGGGACGCCTAACACGTGATCCAGAAATTAGACATACGCAAGGTGGTACAGCAGTTGCTAGTTTTACATTGGCTGTAAACAGACAATTTACTAATTCTCAAGGTGAACGTGAAGCCGACTTTGTTAATTGTGTTATTTGGAGAAACGCAGCAGAAAACTTTGCTAAATTTACAAGCAAGGGTTCCCTTGTTGGAATTGATGGACGACTTCAAACACGTAACTATGAGAATAAGCAGGGTAACAGGGTTTATGTAACGGAAGTTGTCGTGGATAATTTCTCGTTGCTTGAAAGTAGAAATGATAATTCAAGCGATAACACTCATGATAATACAAATCAAGCACCTAGCCATAATCAATCTAACAATTCAAACACTAATATGAGCGATCCATTTGCTGGCAATAGTGAACCAATGGATATATCAGATGATTCATTGCCATTTTGATAAAGGAGGTAAAAATATGGATATAATTTCGACCGTTCAATCAATCGAAAACGATTATGGAATGAACTCTAATGATTGGACTGAAGATGATTTAAGATTGAAAAAATTACATGAGTGGTATATAACACATCCAGACGAGAAGAGAAGAAAATTATCGGACAGAAATATTCAAGAAATCCAAAAAGCACTAGATGAACAAATGCAAAAGAAAGACATCTACAAGATATTTGAAATTAGCCCAACAGCATTAGCACGTGACATTAAATTAGGAATTTTTAGTGATGTTAAGTGGAAAATGGGTAGGGAGGTAAAAAATGAATTATAAAGAAATATATTCAAATTTCATTGAATCAATTTTTGAAGAACACAACAGGGATATTGAAGCAACTATCTCATATATAAATTCTAATCAAGCAAAAATATATGAGTGGAAGCCTGATTTTAAAGAAGCGAAACGACATCTAACTTCTGGTGAAAAGAATGACATCATTTGGAAAATTATTACACCATTCTAGGAGGTTCAACCATGAATGATGATAATTTAGCGGTTTATCAAATGCGAGAAAATAATTACAAATTGACTGAAATAGCGAAGGCTATGAATAAAGAGCTTAACTATATCAGCAATCTTCAGCGTCAAAATAATAGGATCGGTAAAAAATTATATAGAGAAGACGCTGAGTGGCAGCGGTTGAATGCTAGAAGGAATAAGCACGGAGCCGGAACGAGACGTACAGAAAGCAATTAAATTATTTGGAGGATGAACAAAAGGAACTAAAGAACGTTAAAGAAATAGGTATTAATGACTTTTTACATATCATAACTGGTGTTGTGCCAGACACGGAATGTGGTCAAATTTGGGAAAAATATGATAAGGCTGAGACAGACGAGCGAATTTCAATTATTAAGGATATTTTAGACTTCTATACTGATAAGGCTAAGTTTGCAGAGCAAAAATATTATGTGCAACTGATCAGAAATAATGATGGTAGTTACCTCAATAAAAATATGTTAAGCAATTTCTGTATTATAGGCAGTTGCCAGCCAGATGAAATTTTTCAACTTGATAAGTATTATATGTCTGGAAAAAATATTAAAGAAATTGCTCCGACTAGGTTGTTGACTGATTTAGAAAATAATAGATCTAATATGCAATATCTATTAGACGGTTATGGAGAAAATCATCAATATACTACGGTCAAGGACTTTAAAATTCATGTATGTGCTAGTCTGCAATATGCAACTGATGACGGTTATATTCAGGGGTATGCCAAAACTGGATTAATAATTAATTCTGTCGAGGAAACGTGGACTCCTGAACAAAAGGCTGCTAAGAAGAATAAAATCAAGTCATTTAATGCAACGCAATTTAATAAATTTAAATCTTATGTTGATTTTAAACTTGACGAATTATTAGATGGAAAGCCAATTTACGGTGGAAAAGACGGATCAGTAAAGAAATTATCAATGAGTGACCAGACAAAATTAATGATCATATCGGTAGGAATTCATACTGGAGCAAGATTTGGAGAAATATTAGGTTTTAAATTTTCAGATGTAACGAACGCAGGAATTAATATCAATAAAACATGGAATTATCATAGAACTGGTGGGTTTAGAAATACAAAAAACCTTGGTTCAATTAGAAATTTAATGATTGATGATACCTTATACAATTTATTAATAAGATATAACAAATTTAAAAATAAAAATGATATTCCTAATGATTCAAATAGACCATTGTTAAACGAAAATACTAGAATTCATGATTCGGTTATAAATGAGTTCCTAAATAAAGTAGAGAAAAAATTAGGTTTACCATTATTAACAATGCACAAGTTGAGACATAGTTATGCGTCTTATCTTTTATATCAGGACGTACCAGCACAAATAGTGGCGAAGCAATTGGGACACAGTAGTACAGAAATGTTGTTTAGAGTTTATGGTCATATTTTAGAAGAGAAGGAACGTATGGCTGAAGATAGGATTAAAGGGTTATTGGGATGATATTTAAAGAATATAGATCGAGTGTCAAGGCAGAGTCATTGGATGATAAAAAATGATAGGTCAATTGAATAAATAATATTTTAGAGAGAAGGAACTATTTTGGAACCAATTAACTTAACTGATGAAACAATAGCCAAAATTGTAAATGGATTAATTAGTGGGGATAAAAAAATAAAAAAATTAACCTCACAAAAGAAATTACGAAATGTTAAGGAATTACTTTCTAAATACCCATTACTTGAAAATCATTTAGATGTTGATCTGCCAAAAATCGAAAGTGAAACACCATTATCAAAAAATCAGTTAAGTTTATATTCATTACTCGGTTATAGGGCTAGATCTAAGGAGCTTATGGAGTTTGTTAATATAATTCTAAAACGATATAAGGACATTTGCTCTCAAGGGGATGATAAGCAACGTAGGAAATACGATATTATCTATAATTTATATTTGTCAGATAACAGAATGACTTATATACAGTTAGCTAATAAGCATAATTTAGATCCAAGTACGGTTCATAAGTATGAGAAATCGGCTATTAATGATATTGCTGTAATGATTTTCGGAGCAGATTCTTTAAATGATATTTCTATTCGGCCATAAATCTGCCAAAAACCTGCCATAACATTCCATGTTCAAAGTATTACTATGATAGTGTAGAAATTTTCAAAAGAGAAACTTCTATAGATAAATCTTCCTCTTTAGGATTTTGAGATGAGTGATTAAGGCTCATCTTTTTTGCATTTATAATAGAATCTTTATACAATTTTGAATTCAACTTTCAAAGTTGTAGCAATTAGATCACATATTATATGTGGTCTTTTTATTTTGGAGGTTTAATGATGAAACAAAATAATAAAGTAATACTTCATATTACTGAGAGTGGTGCTAAAGAACAACGAACATTCAATGTAACAGTTGGTAATGACGTTAGTCTAAATGAATTAGAGATGGGGATAACTAATGTTATGTATCGTTTGATTATTAAGTATATGGAAGGTATTGGTTTAAAGGAGAACAGAGATAACTTCAATAGGATTAGTGATCAGTATGGTGATGCAGTCAAGGTACACACTGGTGTTATCTATGACTTAGAACATCCCGATGAATGGGGTGATGACTAATGGCAGATAGAGTAGTTATTATGTCTGAAGATGAATATGATATGGCAATGCAAGGACTTGATGGCATACCTTTCACAACCGACAGGGATGAGGCAAGTGATGGTAAGTTCATTAGATCTACCATCACGGTTAGTAAGTCAGCATTAGAGAATGCATTGAGAGTAAGAGAATATAAGCATGTCAGTCCAGCAGATGGTTCTCGAATCAATTGGGATGCTAACATTGTTTGGACAGACTGATAAGTATGTAAGGTTCTACCACACTAAGGCATGGCACGATGCAAGACAGGAGACACTCGTGCGTCAACATTACTTGTGTCAAGATTGTTTACGTGAAGGCAAGACAACAGTAGCTAATACAGTCCACCATATCATTCCTTTAAGAGATGACTGGTCAAAAAGACTCGATCAGAATAATTTAGAAGTAATATGTTTGGAGCATCATAATCAAGAACATCCTGAAAAAGCATCAAGTAATAAGAAATACTATAAAAGAGAAAAACAAATAAAAAAGAGAAATGACATTTTTAAATTTTCTTCAAACAAAGATGATGAAAAAATATTTTGATAGCCCCCCTGGGTTGAAAATTTTTTTGATTCATTTTGAAACAACGGTGTAGTCCCTTTTTTACGATAAATTCGTTTTTCAACAAAAAAATAACACACGTGCAAGGCCGTTGAATGCTATTAATGATAGTAATTAACGGCTTTTTGTGTGAGTGGGAAAGGAGAATATTATGCCACAGAATGCAAAAAGTGCATTGATTCATATTTATGAGGGCAACCCCAATAATAAATCAAAAAAAGAACTGTATAAGAGAAAGAATAATGAAGAAAAACTATCATTACCAAATGATGATTTAAATCCACCGACTTGGTTAACTGCAACAGGTGCAAAAGAATTCAATAGAATAGTTTCAATGATGGAACCCACTAAATTACTAACAAATGGGGATGTAAATACATTGGCTTTATATTGTGATACATTGGCTGATTATCGTTCATATTCACGAAAAATTAAGCAAAAAGGCGTAATGATGAAAGGACGAGTCAATCCGTTCATTCGTGAAAAAAGAAATGCTGCTCAGTTATTAGATAAACTAGCAAATGAACTTGGATTAACACCGGGATCGCGTGCTTCTTTAGCAATCAATATGGATAGTGGTGAGGATGAAGATGAAGACTTTGAATAATATTCTAGATTACTCATATACACAGCTAACCAATTGGTGGGAAGAATATCGTGAACAAAGAAAAGGTTGGGCTTATTTAAAGGATCCTAGTCCCATATTGTTAACTAATTATTATGCAAATATGGTTGTTGAAGGTGATATTCCCGCAAGTAAAGAAATCATTGCTGCCTGTGAACGACATTTAAAGGATTTAGAGAGACAAGGGACAGATGATTTCCCATGGGTATTTGATGAAGAAAAAGCCTGGAGACCAATAAGATTTATTGAATCAAAATGTAAACCGTCTAAGGGTGATTTCAAACAATTGGTACTTCAACCATGGCAACATTTTGTGGTTGGCTCTTTGTTCGGTTGGGTTCATAGAGATACAGGTTATCGTAGATTTCGTGAAGGCATTGTATTTGTCGGTCGTAAAAATGGTAAAACTACTCTTGAATCAGGATTGGCAGATTATATGGCCGGATTTGATGGTGAACGTGGTGCTAATGTTTACTTTCTTGCAAATGCCCAAAGCCAGGCACATAAATTGTTTGATGAGTCTAAAGCAATGATTGAGGCATCACCTTTTTTAACCAAAAGGTTTGTTGCTAATCGTAATGAAATTCGTTTTCCAAAACATAAATGTACGATTGTCCCAATGTCAGCCGAAAAAAATAATAAAGATGGTGAGAATTTACATTTTGCTGTTTTTGATGAAATTCATGAATATAAAGATTACACACTAATAAACGTTATGAAACGATCACGTGGTACACGTAAACAGCCATTAATTATGTACATTTCAACAGCGGGGACTGTTTTAGATGGTCCTTTGATGGATTTTGTCGATAATGGTCAGGATTGTTTAAAGAATTATGATGATCACATTGATGAGAGAACGTTCTATTATTTAGCAAAACTAGATGATGCTAAAGAATCTAATGATCCAGAGATGTGGGTTAAGGCCAACCCTAATATCTGTCTAATGGAAATGGTTGATATGGTTACTGACTATAAAAAGGATCGTAAGAATCCATCTGAATTAGCCGATTGGGTTACTAAACAATTTAATATCTTTAGTGAAACGGATGAACTTAGTTTTGTAACAACAGATACAATTATGAAAAACAATAAAATTCTTAATCTTAAATTGTTAGAAGGAAGAGAATGTACAGGTGGATATGATCTCTCTGAAACAGAGGATTTTACTGCTGCCTGTTTAGAATTTCCTCTGGATGATGGAAGTATTTTTGTTCTTGAAAAGAGTTTTATTCCTAAGTCCAGATATTTAAGAGATAAGAATCCAGAACGTATTAAGATATGGGAAAAGGCCGGTGATATAGAAATCATACCCGGTGATTATGTGAAGTATGAATATGTTTTAAATTGGTTTATTGAAATGAGTAAGAAATATCAGATAACAAAAATTATGTATGATCGGGCTAAGGCATTATTTCTTAATAAGGCCCTTACAGATTATGGATTTACTACAGAAGAAGTTAGACAAGGATTTATGACACTTGGTGGACCGATGCAAAATATTAAAGAGTTGTTATTAAGTGGAAAAGTAATATATAACCAGTCACGTTTATTTAGATGGTATTTGAATAATATCAAGCTTATTAAGGATCGTAATGATAACTGGATGCCACAGAAGCAAACCATGTCACGTAAAATTGATGGTTTTGCGGCTTTACTTGATGCTCATGTTGATGTTGTTGACAAATTGATAAGCAAACAAGGTAGTGATATTAAATTCTTGTCATTTGATTAATTTCAATTAGTAAAGGAGGTGATTGAATGGGCCTAATGAGTAGGTTCAAGCAACTATTTGGTTTTAGTTCGAGTAAAAAATCATGGTCTGGAAAGTCATTTAACTTTTCAGATTGGTTTGGTAAAAGTTTCAACGGTTCAAAACAACATGTTTTAGAAAATAACGAAACTATTTTTAGCGTTATTACTAGATTGTCAAATACATTGGCATCTTTACCCGTTAAAGAATTAAAAAACAGACAAGATGTTAATGATGACGTAAGTAATCTTATTAAACATAGGCCAAATGAAAACATGACTGCATACGACTTTATTAATAGGCTTGAAACCGATAGAAATACTTATGGCAATGGCTATGCAGTTATTGAAAGAGACATTTATAATCTTCCACAAAGTTTAATACCTATTAATCCACAAGATGTAGAACCAGTAATTAATAGGGATGATAATTCACTTTGGTATCATGTGACATCTGCATTATTTAATATTGATACTTATGTTTTTAATCAAGATATTATCCATGTTAAACATATAACTGGAGCCTCAAGATATTCTGGTATTTCACCATTAGATGTATTAAAAGGAGCATTAGATTTTGACAATGCTGTTAAAGAGTTTTCACTTGGGGAAATGAGTCGAAAAGACAGTTTTATATTGAAATATGACTCGAATGTTTCAAGTGAAAAACAAGAAAAAATTATTGATATGTTCAAAAAATATTATGAATCAAATTCAGGCGTTCTGTTTCGGGAACCAGGTGTTGATATAACATCTATTGATCGTAATTTTGTATCTGCTGATCTTAAAAATGAAGATGATATTACGGATAAACGTATTGCCAACGCTTTTAATGTTCCACTTCAGTTTTTAAATGCAAGTACTGGTGGAACATTTAGTTCAAACGAACAATTAATGACGCAATTTGTTCAAATGACATTGACCCCAATTGTTAGACAGTATGAGCAAGAATTTGAGAAGAAACTTTTAATAAACAAAGATTTACTTAATGGAAGTTATTTTAAATTCAACATGAATTCATTATTGCGTGGTGATATGCAATCAAGAGCTAACTTTTATCAAATTATGCGTCGTAATGGTATTTATACAACAAACGACATCTTAGATTTGGAAGATTTACCAGAATCTCAAGATAAGTTTGCTGATAAATTATTTGTTTCAGGTGATCTTTATCCAATTGATATGGATCCGACTCAACGAAAGGGGGTGACAAAGAATGCCACAGAAGACACCAAAGAAGTTTTGGGAAATGAACCAGACAAGTAATGACAGTGCTGATATAAATATTGATGGTGAGATTGTCAGTTATAAATGGGATGATTCTGATACCACAGGAGCATCATTTAGAGATGATCTAAAGGAGCTTGGTGATGTTAAGACTATTAATCTTCACATCAATTCACCAGGTGGCTCTGTATTTGAGGGAATTTCAATTTATAATCAATTAAAACAGAATAAAGCTAACGTTAACGTGTACGTTGATGGGTTAGCTGCATCAATTGCAAGTGTCATTGCTATGAGTGGTGACACTATTTTTATGCCTCAAAATTCAATGTTAATGATTCATAATCCTTGGACAATGTGCATGGGAAATGCTAAAGAACTTAGAAAACAAGCAGATGATCTTGATCGAGTTGGTGAGCAATCAGTTAAAACTTATCTTTCAAAGTCAGATGGAAAAATTAGTGAAGATGAATTACGTACGTTGATGGATGATGAAACATGGTTGTCCGCTGATGAAGCAGTTGATTATGGATTAGCAGATGAAGTTCTTGAAGCAAATCAAGCGGTAGCTTGTATTGTCCCTGACAAATTCAAGAGCATGTTTCAACATTTGCCATCTCAAATTTCTCAAGAAAAAAAAGATACTATTTCCGATGAACGATTAAAAATGATTGAAAAAGCCAAATTTCAAAATAAAAAAATAAAAGAAACATTAGGAGGACTAGTTTAATGCCAGTTACTTTATATCAAATGAAAGATAATCTTTCACAAGTAGGAAAAGAATTACAACAAGTTAATGATGAAATTTCAACGAAGGCAGGAAATCCATCTTTTCCAGATACAAGTTTAGATGAACTTAGTGAAAAGGCAGATGGCCTAGAAAAACGTTATAACTTGTTAAAGAATCAAATTGATAAAAAAGAAAAAATTGAATTAAGTAAAAGCAAAGATTTCAAAGAAGCTTCAGATCCAAAGAAAAAGAAGACTCATGCTTATGCACAATTAATCCGTTCCGTTATGCACAATGAAGCCCCATCAGAAGAAATCTTCCAAGTTCTTGGGGATGATAATTCTGAACAAACAGGAGGACAATCATTTTTACCTGTTACAGTCTCTAATCAAATTATTACAGAACCATTAGATGATAATCCATTAAGACAAGATGAAACTGTTTCAGCAATCACAAATTTAATTCTGCCTCGTGTACGATTCAAAATTGATGATGATGGATTCGTAAAGGATCAAGAAGTTGCTAAGGAATTAGCATTAAAAGGTGATTCAGTTACATTTGGAAGAAATAAGACAAAAATTAAGGCTGCAATTACAGAAGCAATTCTTTTAGGAACTGATACAGGATTAGTTTCATATACTAATGCTGCATTGCAATCTGGACTAGCAGTTAAAGAGAAGCGCGTTGCCTTTTCTAAAACACCAAATCCTGGTGAAGAACATATGAGCTTCTACTCAACCGAAAATAACATTAAATCAGTTGATGGTAAGGATTTATTTGATGCAATTACTAGTGCTGTTGCTGATATTGCTGATGGATTCCAAAATGGAGTAAAGATATATATGACACGTCCTAACTACTTGGGAATGATTAAAGAATTATCAAATAGTAGCAGTGATCTATTTGGAAAGAAACCTGAAGAGATTCTTGGATATCCGGTTAGATTTAGTGAACTTGCAACTAAACCAGTAGTTGGTAATTTCTCATATGCCCAATTGAATTACGAAATTTCTCAAACATTATATGAACAATGGAAGGATTACGAAAAAGGTATTAACTATTTCCAACTTACAGCATGGTTTGATCATCAAATTCTATTGTCATCAGCATTCCGTTTGGCTAATGTGACAGCGGGAAAATAAATACCCCATCAACAGATGGGGATGATACATTTGATCCCAATGGAGATATAAAACCAACATCATCTCAAACGGTGGCTGAAATTACATCTTGGTTAAAGTCACATAGTATTGATACTACTGGTAAGACAACCAAAGATGATTTATTAGGTTTAGTACCAACCGATTAATAGGAAGGTGATTGAATGTCTGATAATGTGGACGAATTAATAAATAATCTAAGGCTTGACAATACAGATAATTCTGAAATTGAATTTTATCGTAATGTAGCAATTGATTTTATGGTTTCAGCAATTGGTGGTTCAGAGGATGATGAGTTTTATAAGGATAATAAGAGATTTGATTTAGCAGTTCAAATGCTAACTGATTATTACTATAAAAATAAGTCTGCAACAACTTCAAATAAGGAAAAAGAAACTTATTACGGAGTGCAGACTTTTATTTTGCAATTGAAACCAGAATACCAGTTTTGGAAGGAGGCTCAAGACAATGGCAATAGCTCAAACGGGTGATCTAAATGAAAGAATTCAGATCGTTTCAAAAGGGAAGTCATCAACTGATGAGTATGGGGATCCAATACCTGGAGAAAATAAGATAATTTATACAAAATTATTTGCTATGGAACGAACCCAAAAAGCTGATGAAATTGCTGGAAATCTTGAAGTTCTCAGAGATCAAGTACAGTTCATTATCCGTCATAGAAGACGAACGGAGCCTCTCATTACGTCTGACATGACCCTAATTCATCTAATTAAACCTCAAAATAAAGAATATAGAATAAAGACTGTAGATTACGATACACAGTATGGGGAATGGGATGTAATTATTTGTGAAAGGACTGGTCAAGTATGAGTTTTAATATTAGTGATGATGTAACTTCAAAACTTTCATCATTAGGAAATAAGGGAAATACAATACGCAATAAATCTTTACGAGCTGGTAGGGATATTGTTGTAAATAATTTAGAGAATAATACTCCCTACGAAAATTCATCAGATCGTTCTTGGAAAGGTCAACGTGAGATGGATAAAGTCAGTGGTCATAAGACTGTATTTAAGCATATGAAAGATGACATTGTTTATTCTGGAGTCGATTCTCAGGGAGCCGTTAAAGTCGGATTCGGAAAAGATACATTTTGGAGAGTTCATTTTGTTGAATTAGGAACAATTCATCAAGCTGCCAATCCATTTATTGAATCAACCTTGAAAGATTCTGAATCAGAATATAAACAAGTAATTGAAGAAACAGCCAGAAATGAGTTGGGATTATGATTCGAAATGCTGCTATACAGGTTGGAAATCTTATTAAAGATATGAAGATAGGATTTGATGACTCAAATTTATTTGTATTAAAGAAAATTCCTGAGGAATTACTACAAAATAAATCATTCCCAATAATTAGAATTGATGGTTTACAGACAAGCCAGTTTCAGTATGTTAGCAATACTAAACGTTTTGAATTAGTTGGTTGTCAAATAAATGTTTGGGCAAAGACTAACAAAGAAATAGATAAATTTCATAATTTAATAGAAAAAAATTTAAGCACTCATTTGTTTGAGTGCTTTTTAGATTCTCAAGATTCTGATGAAGACTATGACATTCAACGTCTTATTTTGAGGGTCAGAAAAAATCAAGATTTAAAGGAGATTATTTAAATGGCTGTGAAAGATTTAAAAGCTATTGGATCCATGGGATTCAGACGTATATTTATCGGAATTATGGATGACAACGAAAATGTCATTAAGGTAGTAACGATTGATGAAAGTTCTGGTGGTACTATCGAACTCAAAACTTCAGGATTTTCAGGTCAATTAAATGTTGAGTATGCATCAAATATTGCTTATTTCGTTTCTGATGCCGGAACCGGAACAGGAAAGGTTGAATTATCAATGATGGAGCTTCCTTCAGACGTATCTACTGAAGTTCTTGGGGATGACGTTGATGAAAACGGAATTTATATGACAACTTCAGATGTTAAACAACCTTATGTTGCTATCATTGCTGAAGCACAAGACCTTAATCAAAAACCAATGTGGATTGGTATTGCTAAAGCTAAATTTGCAACAACTGATGGTAATGATCTAAAGACTGGTGAAGATAAAGGTATGACACCTGAGAAACCATCTATTACAGGGTCAGCAATTACTAGACGTTTAGGAAAACTAGTTAAAACTAAGGCTTCAAACTCGAACGGTACTACTTTAGCTCAATTTGCTAAGGTAATGTTCCCTGGATTTACTGGTGATTTAGATTCTTCAACTCAAGTAATTGCAGATGAGGGTCATAAGACTGATGGATCAACTACAAATGAAGGAGCTACTGCATAATATGATTTCAATTAATTTATTTGATAAAAAAACAAAAGAAACTAAACATTATGAGCAACATAATATTTCATTTGGTGAATTAAAATCTATTCTTAAATTTAATAAAATCCAGCAAAAAGATGCTGCTGAATTAAAAATTCTAAATATGAAAATGAATAATGGAAAAATATTGACGCCTAATGAAGAAAAAAAATATATCACATTATCAGGTAAGGATGATACATATCTTGATTTGCTTGAAGAATTAGTTGCCAAATTGTTCAAAAACCCAAAAGTAACAGTTCAAGCAATTGATGAAGGTTTACCAGCGAATGGTATCTCAGCGCTTAAAGATATTCTTGCTGATGCTATGGGTGGTGTCGAAGCTGAAAATAATCATCCAGCAAAAAAATAACTGCAGCAGAAGCTCTTAAGATTCTTGATGACATAACAAAGCAACAGTTTAAAAATGGTGTGCCATTTAAAGAGATTGATGATGCAGATGCTGACAGTTTTCTCAGCTTTTTACATAGACAATTAACAGCGGATGATAGTGGAACAACAGAAGATACTCAAATGATGTCAGCTCAAGACTTCTATAACAACTTTTAAGGAGGTGTCAGTTAGTGGCAAGTAGTGGACGCCCACTTGGTTCAATGATTATTGAATTGGATCTTCAGTCAACAAAGTTTGAAAATTCTTTGAAATCAATTCAAAATCAATTTCGTTTGGCTAAGTCGGAAATGAAAGCTAACTTATCAGTTCTTGATACGACCGGCACTTCTTATGAAAAAGCAAGTACAAAAGTTGAAGAACTATCAAAGCTGATGAGTGTTAATGAGAAACAAATACAAGCATTAAAAGAGAGATATGATACTGCCGTTAAAATTAATGGTGAGTACTCTGATTCTGCTAATAAAATAGCTACTCAATTAAATAAGGCAGAGACTCAACAAGCTCAATACCAAAAGAAACTTGAAAATGCCAAGATAGCAATGAGAGATGCAGAACGTGGAACTGATAGTTACCGTGAAGCATTAAATAGAGTTCAACGTGAATCTAAGGCTCAAGTAGATAGTTTAACGGTTCAAGGTCGTCAAACGGAATCTAATTTAGTTAAGTATCGATCACTTGGTAAAGAAGTTGACAATTATAGTCAAATTCTTACTCGTGAAAAAGCAAAATTACAAGATCTTATAGAATCAAAGGGTCTGGATGCCAAAGAGACTCAAGAACAAAAAACAAAAATCGTCGAATTATCTGCGGCCCAAGATAAGGCACAGTATCAATATGATGAATTAGGTAAAAAAGTAAAGAATCTATCAACAAGTCAAGCTCAAAGCATAGATAGCCTTAATAAAGTATCGACTAAGTTGAATACTGTTGGTCAAGGTTTAAAAAATGTAGGTTCAACAATGACCACACATTTCACCGTTCCAATAGTTGCAGGAATGGGGTATGCCGTTAAGAGTGCTACTGATTTTTCATCACAGATAACTAATATCAAGCCATTATTAGAGGCCAACGGAGAAGGTGTTAAACAAGTTGATAAAGAGCTTGTTCAGATGTCTGATGACTCAAAAAAATGGGCAACTCAATACGGAATTTCTACAACTTCTATTAATTCTGGTATGGATGAACTTGTAAAACGCGGTTATTCTGCAAAACAAACTTTAGGTGCCATGCCATCAATCTTAAATGCCACTAAGGCATCTGGGGATGATTTTAATTCAGTAATGAAAGTTTCAACTTCAACACTGGAACAATTTGGATTGAAATCTAACAGCACTTCTGGGATGTTGAAGAATACTCAACGAGTCACTGACAGTTTAACTTATACGGCCAATGCTACTGCTGCAGGATTTACTGATATGGGTGATGCAATGACCTATGTTGGGCCTACGGCACATGCTGCAGGTATCTCACTTGAACAAACTGCAGCAGCAATTGGTGAAATGTCTAATCAAGGTATTTCGGGTTCAGTTGCTGGTACTGCACTTAGATCAGCTCTAACAAGACTGATGAAACCATCAAAACAAAATGCTGAAGGTATGAAGGAACTCGGTATTAATGCCGAGGATTTCAAAAATCATGCTTTAACATTGCCTCAAATCTTGGATAAGATAAAAAACAACACTCAAGGTTGGACTAAAGAGCAAAAAGCCTCTGCTATTGCTATGGCTTTTGGTACCGAAGCCCAAGCGGGGATGAACGCTTTGGTTTCACAAGGTGGAGACAAATTATCTGAACTAACTGAAAAAACTGAGAAGGCTAATGGTTCAACTAAAAAGATTGCTGATACCATGAACAATACTTCAAAGGCTAATGTCAGTAAGTTTAAGGAATCATTAAATGTTTTGTCTATTGAGATTGGATCTAAGTTGCTTCCAAGTATTACACCTTTAATTAAAAAATTGACTGATTTAGTGGCATCATTTTCTAAATTAAGTTCAGGTACAAAGAGTTTTATTATCACAGCTGGATTAGTTGTAGGCGCAATTGGTCCAATATTAATGATAATTGGTCAAATAATGATGGGAATAAGTGGCCTGATTAGAGCTGTGAGAGCAATAAGTGGACTTTTGAGTGGTGGAGGTGCCATTGCAACAATACTAACCGGTCCAATTGGAATAGCAGTGATTGCTATATCAGCATTGGTAGCCGGTTTTGTTTTAGCTTATAACAAAATCAAACCATTTCATGATGCAGTTAATAAATTAGGACTATTAATTAAACAGACCTTTAATAATTTAGTTAAGTGGCTTGCTGATTTGCCAGGAAAAGTTAAAGCAGCATTTGATGGAATGAAACAATGGTTTGCACAACTTCCAACTATGTTCAAAAATATGTGGAATAGTGTTAAAACTGTAACTTCAAAGTGGGTTAGTGATTTTGCTAAGGTAGGTAAGAACATGCTGAATGCCTTAGTAAATGTTTTAAAAGGATTTGGAAAATTAGCCGTTTATGCTTTAGCTTTACCAGTTGGAATAGCAATACTTATTACTAAACCACTAGTGGCACCATTGAAGCTGATTATTACTTCATTGATTACTTGGATTAGAAATAGTTGGAAGGCACTTGTCAATTGGCTAAAACCCATATTTAACGTAGTCGGAGTTGTATGGAGAGCATTCTGGCAGACAATGTCCAATTGGTTTAAAGCGGCAATGACCGGAATATCTAATACTTGGAGAACTATTTGGTCAGGTATTAGTAATTTCTTTAGATCAATTTGGACAGGAATGCTTAATTTCTTTACTCCAATAATTAATGCAATTTCAAGCGTCATAACAAATGTTGTAAGTGGAATATCTAGTTTCTGGCACTCCATATGGCAGGCTATTTCAAACTTCTTTACTTCAATTTGGAATGCTATGTCTAATTTCATTGGTGGAGTTATGAACTCTATCTCGAATGTTATTTCTAATGCATTAAATGGAATATCTAGTACATGGCACGCAATGTGGAGTGGGATATCTAGTTTCTTCAGTTCCATTTGGAAAGGCATTAAAGATGCTGCTGCTGACGGTATTAACGGTGTAATTGGTGTAATTAATTCAGGTGTTGATGCCATTAATTCTGTATGGAAGTTTTTCACTGGTAAAAAGACCGATGTGCCACATCTTGGTAAAGTTCATTTTGAACAAGGTGGTGTTGTCGAACAACATTTATCAGTTATTAATGATGGTAAAGGTCCTAACTGGAAGGAATTAGTTCAACTTCCTGATGGTGAATTAATGATGAGCCAGGATCGTAATTGGACTGGAATGTTACCTTCCGGAACTAGAATTTATAATGGTGATGATACCAAGGATATTATGGACTCTGTTGGTATTAGTCATTATGCTAGTGGCGGAATTGTTGGTTCTATTGAGGATGGAGTTAGCTCAATGATCGATTGGACCAAAGGTTCACTTGAAAATATTGGTTCATGGGCTGGGGATAAGATAGAAGTTATGTCTAAGTTCCTAGAACATCCAATTGAGAATACTAAGTCATTAATGGAATCAGCAGCTAAAAAGGTAATGCCTAAGATTCAAGCATATGCTGACTTTGCTAAGGGAGCCTTAGATAAAACTACTGGCAAGGCCGGTGATTGGGTCAAGGATCATTTGCAAAGTGTGTTTGATAATATGATTGAATCAATGGGTGGCGGTGGTTCTATGCCAGCTAAAGCATATGGGCCAATGATCAGAGCCGCTGCAGCTTATATGCATCAAAGTATTACAGATTTTAATGTTGATATGATTGAAAGAATTATTGGGAATGAGTCTGGTGGTAATCCGTATGCTATTAACTTAACTGATAGTAATGCTAAAGCAGGACATCCATCCAAAGGTATTCTTCAATATATTGATCAAACATTTAGACACTATGCGATGCCAGGACATACCAATATTTGGAACCCCATGGATCAATTGATAGCACTATTTAATGATGCCACCTGGAGAAGTGATATGGGTATGGGTTACAATGGTAAATACGGTGAATGGCGTGGTCAAGCCTCTGGACCATCTGGTCCAAGATTGATGGCAATGGGTGGTTTAATTACACAAGCTACTAATGCCATTGTTGGTGAAGCTGGCCCAGAAGTAGTATTACCATTGACTAATAGAACTAGGGCAATGCAGATTCTCTCTGAAGCTCAAGCAACATTTGGAAATAATACTTCTCAAGCTGTAACAAATGTCGATACTTCAAATATTGAAGATAATCAAAAACAACAAATGGTATTAACTCAAGTTCAGAATAATTTATTAACAAAGATTTTGGGATTGTTATTAGATAATAATGACAGTGATGCTTCTTTGAGTGAACTGTCTAATGTGCTTGATAAACTTGGATTGAAAAAAAGAAAGCTAACTCAATTTCAAAGATAGGGGGTAAAAAATGTCTCGTAATTTACAAAATAGATTTAGAGTAAATACACTATTAATAAAATCTAGCAATAAAAATGAATTTGCAATCCAAGATTATCGTGGGTTGCATTTTTTAGATTTAAAAATATCTGCACCCCAATCTCAGACCAATTTAATCGATAGAGCAGGAATTGACGGTCAGATTCAACGTGGTCCAATTTTATTTGGATCGAGAACGGCAACGGCAAATTTTTATTTAGAAATTAATGACGTTAGTGAATTTGAAAACGTAGCACATACTATTTATAACAAGCTTTTTAGTAGAAATATTATGCGTGTACGTCAAAGTGATGATATTGCTAGGTGCTTTTATGGTATTCCGAAACCTTTTGAATTCAGCAGAATAGGTGTATTAGATTCAACGTTTTCAGTAGAATTTGATATTCCATCTGCTTATATGTATTCGGTAGTAAGATCTAGTCAATTTCCAATAGACATAGAGAATTCTAAAGATTTGATAAACACTAATTTAAATTTGCCAAGTACCGATTTAACTTATGAAAGTCCTCCTGGGGATTTTTATATTTATAATCCATCAGATTTTGATATACAGCCTTATGAACAAGATCATGAATTAAACATTATATTTAAAGGCGGTTCTGGTAGCCCGCTAATTATTAATAATGAGACTGGAGATACCTTCCATTATCAAGGGAATTTGAAGGAAGATGATGAACTTGTGTTACAAGGAGTCCATCCATTTTTAAATGGAGTTGCTTGTGAGATTGATACTGATCATGGATCAGTTGATTTGATCAAAGGAAATAATAGTTTCAGCATGACTGGCTATACCGGAACTGTTTCATTTGATTTTCCTTTTATTTATTATTAATGATTAAATTACCAAGAGTTAGAGTACAGGATAGTAAAGGCCAGTATGATGAAACACTAACCTGTATTGATTTTGGATCATTTAGTAGAAGCATAGAAATGAATCAAACACACCAAATTGAATTTACCGCTAATAATGACAATTCTTTAGGTTATCAATTACTTCAAAATGAGAACTATTTGATTTTTGATGATCAGAAATATCATATAAAGCAGGCTGATAAAGAAGATTCAAATAGGGATATCAAACGTTCAATATCAGCTACTCACATTTGGTTTGATTCTCAATATGTATATCAATATGACAAAATTAAGGGAGATAAAACTGTAACTGCCGCTGATCTTATGAGTTTTGTCTTTGATAAAAATAGTTTAGGAAATAATGGTTTTACCTGGGAAATAGTTGGTGACATTCCCAAAGTACAAGTTACTGATTATGGTGAGAAATCTGGTTTAGACTGCATTAACGATTGTATTGAAAAATTCAATTTAGTCGTTGTTCCAGATAACAAGCATATCAAATTAGTTGCTATGGATAATTGGAAACATAAAACTAATAAAGCTTTCAGATATATTCATGACACTCCAGAATTTAAGGTCTCAATAGATACAACAGAGTTGCAAAATATTGTAATGTGTTACGGAAAAACCAAGGATAAAGATTCTAGTTCAACAAGTGATCCAGTTGATTCTGAAACAGGAACCGCTGTTGGTACTGTTAATACTATGGATCCAGATGGCGTTGCAGTATATAGTACGCCGGGAGATGAAGCTACTATTGTTCAACATCTACCAAATGGTTCACATTGGTTAGTTGATAGTAAAAGAACAATTGATAGTAATGTTTATTACCGAGTATCTAGCAATGGTTGGGTTAGTGATAAAGATATTACTTTTGATAAGACAGGAGATATTAAGCCTGAGAATCATATCATTACAGACGTTTTAGGACGTGGCACCATCAAAGCTGCAGATAATACTTCAGCAACAGATAATACAGGTACAGTAACGGATGATGGTTCAACAACGGAACACCAAGCACCAACTGAAGCAAATGTATATGATTCGCCGTGGAGTCCACAGACAAAAACTAGAATTCTAGCAAATGGAACGCCTTGGAGAATTAATGGTGAAGTAACGGAAGGTGCATTAGGTAAAACTTGGTACCGGGTTTCAACTAATGAGTGGGTTGCCGAAGAGGATTTTGATTTTTCTGGTGATGGGGATATACAGCCAAAAGAATTAGATAAACCAGATACAGATGATGTTGATGATACAAGTGATGACGAAACTGAATATTATTTTGATCCTTTTATAGTTAAAGATCAGAAATCAATTGATGAATGGGGATCGAGGCCTGGTGCACCAATATCCGATGAGAGATTTAACGACGTTAATTCAATGAAAGAATATGCACTTAGTTCAATGAAATCTGAACCTGAGGTAAATATTTCAATTACTTATAATGGTGATGAAAAATTGTTATTAGGTGATATGGCTTATATTGAAGTTAAGCCCGAAAATTTCACCACATGGGCTACAGTTACGGCAGTTAAGGACAATCCATTAAGTTATAATAATCAGCCTGAAATTAGTTTGGACTCAACGCCTCAAACCTTAATAGATTACGAATTGTCTATTCAAAATTCAATCAGAAGTGTAAGAGGTGTTGCAAGTTCTGCAATGTCTGCAGTTGATACTTTGGCCGGAAATTCTTGGGGATCAGGAACAATCACTAGAAAAGTTGGTGAAGTGGATGACTGATATTAGAAGTGTTGCTGATCCAATTGACAAAAAAATTTATTATCCACAAACCCATTATTTAGCAGTAATTGGATTAATGGATTTTGTTAATAAATTAGTGGATAAAAAAATAAATATGGTTAAACGTATAGATGACTTGAAGTCAGTTAATACTTCGGGTCATTTTTATTTTGATGAAAATACATTGAATATCCCTGAAAATATTTCATCTGGATATTTAAATGCAGTATTTATTGATAAGAAGAATGGCATTATCGAAATAATGACCACTAATAAATATTTAGAAGTTATTAATGGGGTATTCTCAAATATTAAAGAAAGGACGTGAGATATTGTATTTAAACGATTTGCCAGCAGATGTTTTGAACAAGGAATTTCCTCAGCTATCTTTAAATTCAAATGACGGTAAGAAAGTAGTACTAACTTTTGAAGATGGACAGCGTGTTGCAATTGCTAAGGAACAATCAGATGGAACATATAGTTCGGACGTATATGAGTTCAATAGTTTAAATGATGAATTAGTTTGGCCAAGTTTTCCAAAACTACCAGATTATTTAGCCACATTAGATTTAAACTCTTGGGATGGAAATATTGATAAGGACGCTAGAGATGATTACAGATCTAACATGAAAGATATTCAAACTACAGTGAATAACATTGTTAACTGGATGATTTCTCAAAAGGATTTCTTCAGCAAGTTTTCTGGCTCTACTGATGAATTAAAATCAATGATCATTAAGATAATTAATGTTACTGTTGCTCAATTTTTGAATGATAAATATTATGATAAATCTGAAATTGATAATAAGCTTTCTACTTTTAATGAAGCAATCAATAATATTGCTTCACGTCAAGTGAATAGTTCACCTGGTATTGGCGTATTTCCTCCAAGTTATACCGGAAACGGTCAACAGTATTCTGACGACGATCTAGAAGTTGACCGTAAGTTAGCTGAAATGAATTCAGAATTAAATAAGGGTGGTGATATTTAATGGAAAATGTAGAAATGAAGATGAATATTCCGGCGGTTGAACCATTATTTTTCTGTGTTGATCTAGCAGAAGGGTTCCATTTACCAGCACAATATACTCAAGACGAGCATGAACATTTAGGCCCAAACGGAATTGAGAACATTTTATTAAATAGTCGAGAGTTTCAACATGCTTGGTTAATTCAAGGTACTTCGAGCGGTAATACATTTGAGATTAATTTCTTAAAATCAAATAAGAACTGGGGTGGCATATCTCTATATGATCTATCCAGTTTTGATATGGACGATAGTACCTTAATTAATAAATTAATTAGTTTTGAGGGTACAGACGCAACAGGATCTTATGTCCGTTCAGATGAAGGATTTGACGGAACTCAAGCGTCCTTAGGCGTATTAAGCTGGCAACCGGAAGCAGCTATCACTCAAAATGCTGGACACTATCAATCGGCACACTTCCTTATTGAGAATCCAGAACGCACTAAAGTAATTCAAACTTTGGATTTCGATTTAGAAATTATTAATAATGATGTAGCCATTCCAGAGAAACACGCTAATTATGTTTCGGAATTAAATAGATTATTAGTTAATTTTGATGAATCAATTAAATCTGGCCAAAAGCAATTAGCGTTCTACCAATCCTTATACGTTGGTATTATGCAGAACAATATTGCTAGTTTGAACGATACCGCCGATAAGGCTATTAAGGATATGAATGATAAAACGGACGCTGCTATCAAAGCCAATCAAGAACAGTTAGACACCGATACCAAAAATAGCCAAGCCAAAATTGATAAATTGGTATCTGACAGCACCGCTCATAAAGATGAGGTCGATAAGTCCTTAAATGATCTCGAAGATCGCCAAAGAAAGAACGATGATGACATAACTCAAAATAAGGCCGATATCGCTGCTAATGCCGAAGATATTAAGTCTGCCGGTGTTGTAACGCAAGATAACGCTAAAACTGTTATGCAAGATATTCTTGATACCGGCGGTTTATCAATTGGTAAAAGTGATCCAGCTACTGATTCAAAAATGGATCAGATGAATAAAATGTTAGAAGGAGATATGTAAATGTCAGATACTAATACAGCTATTGTTAAAGACGAACAAGCAAGAAATTTATTGAAGAAAATGCCACTTGCTGTTGAAATTGCTGACGACGACGGGAATGTAATACATAAGTCAATAGGTAATCCTACAACAAACAGAATAAGATTATATTCGTCATGGTTAGGAAATGGTTCCGGTAGTTCAACAGGTGGAAACACAGGCGGAAACACTGGAACTGGTGGAGATGATGGTGGTGACACAGGTGGAACTACAACCAATCCCGGTCATGAAAGCATCGGTTTTGATACTTATCCAGGTGATCTATATAAGGGTGAAGTTACTAAAAGATATAAGCTTTGGCAAGGACCCTCAGCCTTAAATTCGAATACGGTTGTCAATTTTAATCAAGATTTAGGTACTGATCTGGCGGTTACTGGTGATGGTCTACAAGCAGATATTAGTATGGTTGAAACACCATATTTTGCCGGTAAGGCTATGACATCAAGAACTATTTCTATTGTTACTAACAATGGTGATAACTGGAAATATTTAACTAATATTCCACTTCCTATATCAATTAAGAAAGAAAATTTAGCTACAAAAAATAGTCTTTCAATTCCCTTATCCGTTAAAAACAATAAAATTATCTACGTCAGTGGAAAAAAGAGCCTGGCTGATTTTACGACATTAGACAAATATCCGGGAACTATTAATGATTTTGAATTTCCATCTACTGAGCTATCTAGCAGCGGTACAATTGTGCCATCAAAGGTTGTTGATGATGGTTTTATGATTAGTCTGGCTAGACAATGTACGGGTGTCTCTTTAGTAGTAACTAAAGATGGTAAAAATATTGCAAAGGGAGTTGCATCCAAGGTTATTGTACAAGGGTTGAAACCACTAAAATCATACGTTACTGGGGAGTTTAAAGTTCATTTTGAAGATATTAGTGGTAATAAAGTATCTAATGACGTTGACGTTGCTTCATTTAGTACAGCAAATAACTATTCTGATTCCGATTCTATTTACGATATTTCTAAAGCAACCTTTTCAGCAGTAAAGTCTTACTCTACGGGATTTTCTTTGGATGTAACGCTTACTGGTAATTATACTGACGGAAGTATGATCGCAGTTTTTGATCCCGATGGTAATTTAGTTTCATACAACAATTATCAATATAATTATATTGAAGTTAGCAATTTGAAGCCAAGTTCAAAATATTCTGGTTATACAGTTGCTATTGTTAACGAACATTTAATTTCTGACACGGATGTTGTTAGCGTTCCGAAAGCAAACTTTCAGTATAAAGATGATGGAACTATGGATTTTAAACCGGTACAAGGAGTAGTTAAAGACAGTTCTGGAAATATTTTATCAACGTACGATATTGTTCTTAATTACATTAACTCCTACACATCACAAAGTGCGGTAGATCAAATTTCTACTCAAAATATTTTATTTGAAGGAGCATCAACAACTGCGCAGTTAAGAGACGTAACTAAGAACTTTGATAATATTCAAGATGGATTAGTGATTAAATTCGTAGATGAGGTTGTATGGACTTATAACTCTTCAATATATAAGTTTCACTTAAGTGACTTTGGATTTTTAGGAAGTATTAAAATTCCCAAAAAAGAAATTTTTAGCGGTGTTACCAACATAGATATAAGTGGCGGATTTAGTGATGCTCTTGGTCATATGATTGGCGCTAAGTTAGTTCCACAATATAAAAATGGAGTTTGGAGTAAACCAGATGTAACTTCAGGTTCATTCCCACACAAAATTCAAAGCTGTGATGTTAAAATTTCTACGCAGGGTGGATCTGTTGACTTGAGTTCTACATTTAATATGATTGATCTAATGAATAGCGAAGTTGAAGGTACGTTCAGTATTCAAATAGCTTCGGTATCAGCATATAAGGAGGGTGAATAATGGTTAAATTAGCTTTTAAACAAGATAGTGATGGCAATATTACTGATGTTGCTGAATATCCATCATCGTTGTATCAAAACAAATCAAAAGGTTGGATCGTCGTAGAAGATGAACCAGCCTTTTCTATTGACGAAAAATTTCTGTGGACAATTCGCCCATCTGATAATGTACTGGTTCACAAATCAACTAATATGACACCAGGCGAAGAACACAACGATGTATTAACTAAGTTAACTCTTCAAAATTTGCAACTAACTAAAATTATCGAAGATTTGAAGACAGCTTTAACAACAAGTACCAAGCAGAATTTGAGCTTGATGGCTGATAACGCTGATCAAAAGAATACTAGTGATGAACTTCAATCAGCTGTTACACAATTGACTAAAGAAGTCATTGGAATTAAGGCGGCACAAGAACCAGATACGACAAGTGCTGATACAGATACATCAACTACAACAGATAACGGAGGAAAATAATATGATTAGCTTATTAAAAATGGAATTCGGATGGGGAACACTAAAGAAGGAAGATATTATCGGATATGTACCTTCAATTATTTCAAAAGATGATTTCAAAAATATCACCGGTGATGAATATACAGAGGACGCAGGCTAGTCGAAAGACTAGCTATTTTAATATAAAGAGGGTGATCTAAGTGGATAATCCAAAGAGGTCCACTTGCTGGCTCTATTTCAGGCTCAATCGAGCTTGGTTTATTAATGGACTTGAAACGTTAGCACTAGGAATAACTATGATCCTATCTAATAACTTTATTGATCGTCCACCGGATTTTGTAATGCATATTGATGAACCAATGTTTTCGATTCCGGTTGTAACTGTGGGGTTGTATGTAATTATTTCTTCCTTCCATTATTTACGAGGACTTAATCAAAAGTTAGTTACATTTCTACCACTTTTCATTTGGACGTTCTATTTTTTAATGTTTCTATTCCATGACATAGCTATGATGCAAGTTATTGGAATCGTTCATTTTAGTCCTAATTTCACTACCATGATTTCATTCATTATCATTATTAAGATTCTTTTAGAAGCATTTTGGAGCAATCCAGATTGGTAGATAATTTTAAATTTATCGTGTCGGCGTTAGGTGGTGCGTTTGTAACTGGCGTTTTTGGATTATTGCTTCAAAAATTAAGAAATGATGGTAGTAACGAAAGTGTGTATGCAGATCATTACATTGAAAACGTAGACAAGATTAATGCCTTGGTTGATGAACGTTCCGAGTTAAAAAGTAAGAATTCGCAACTTGAATCAGAGTTAAAAAAGGTCAAGGACGATTTGAATACACAAAAGAAAGTAACCGACCAATTAACTACACAGATTGGTGAATTAAAAAGAAAAATAGATAAGGAGGTCATTTAATGGATATAATCCAAAATTTAAATTTGATTGATGCTAGTCAATTATTGTTGATTGCAGTATGTTGCTATATTGCAACGGGATACGCAAAGACTACTAGAATTAAAAACACCTACATGCCATTCATATCAATGGTTGTAGGTGTTTTAGTTGGTCTAATAGTTGCCAAGGCATTTGGAGATACTAACTTTATCAAAGCTGGTATAGCTGGTTTCCTTGTTGGTGGCTGGACTGCTGGTCTATTCACTGGTATTAAGGGTGCATTAGGTGGCTACGAGTTGGAGAGTAGCTCCACAAAGGTTGACGAAGCTCCACAATTGAACGAGGTCACAGCTCCAAAATATGATACTAGCGTCAATACGAGGAGGAACTAACATGACTGATTATTTTGCAGATATTTCTAGTTATCAACGTTCAGATTTACAATTTTTTCAAAACTTTGTAAGTCATGGAGTAGGTAGTGTTTTCATTAAAACTACGCAAGGTAGTGCAGACGGATCTAACTATTTGAATCCAAAAGCCAGAACTCAAGCTAAAAATGCTTTAGCAGCAGGTATGAATGTAGGCTTCTATCATTATTTCAAAGCATCAAGTGTTGCAGATGCTATTAATGAAGCAAAATTTTTTGAACAATCAGTTGTTAATCTTGGCTTTGAAAAAGATACGCCACTATGTGTTGATGTCGAAGATCCATCACTTAATACGTCGGCAGTAGCAAGCTATGTTGATGCTTTCATTAATTATCTTAAAACACAAAGCTATACAAACGTATTCCAATACAGCATGGCAAGCTGGTTCAACGAAGGTATCTTAAATGCTAATAAATATCCGACTTGGGTAGCTAATTATGGATCATCTGATTGTGGTACTAGAGGTAACATTGTCGCTTGGCAGTACACATCAAGCTGGGGCGGTGGTTCTCAAGACATGAGCTACGACTGGGGTATCTTTGATAAGCAACCAGTCAAAACTGAAGCAACCACACAACCTAAGGTTGAACCCGAAAAGCCTAAAGTAGAAAATGTTATCAAGCTGACGGAGCAAACACAACCAGTGGATAGATTAGGTATTGAGCGACCTGAAACGTATGAGGCAAGTTCAACTTGGAAGAGTTCAGATATTGTTATGATCAATAATGAACCACATTACCAAATCGCTACCGATATCTTTGTTCCCATTTCAAAAACGACTTTTAAGGATTTTATTATCGTTAAATATACGGACGATTCACCTGCACCTGTCTTTGATTCAAAAGGAAACAGGGCGCAGAATGCGTCTGTCAGCACTGGGAAAGCATTTAAAACCGATGGAGTTCGAATCATTAATGGAATTCCAATGGCAAAAATTGCTACTGATCAATTTATTCCGTTTGAGTACACTTCTGGCTCAAGATTTTAATAGTAAAGACTAGACAAATTAAATAATATGCGTTATCTTAAGGTTGCTCATTGACGTGGACAACGCTATAAATTACCTCGATTTTGAATTAGCTTTGATAGTGTTAGAAGAGCCCATCATCTAAATTAATAGATGGTGGGCTTTTTTGTGATATATTTACTTTATGAAGGAATATAAAATAAAGTATAGAAAAAGTACCTATCAAGGTGTAATATATTGGACTTATAGAAGTGACGAAGAATTTAAAAACTTGTTACGAATAATGCACAGGCAATTAATGGAAAAATTTCGTATACCAAAAGGAGCATCTTTAAGTGTCTTTTCAAAGCAAGTTGATGTGAGTCATGGTAAAATAATTGCAGAACTAGATGGCATGAAGTTTAAACAATATTTGGTAGTAGGCGTAAGTACGATATATTTAAATATTAACGATTTTATTAAATTCAATTCGGATTCCCAAAAAATTTTTAAAGAAAGTGGAGTTTATGGCAAATATGGCGTAACTGATATTGGAACACTACAATATACGGTGGACAATGTTAAAAATTCTATTTCCTTTGGGAAAGATATTTGTCCAACAATTATAAGCAAGGCCTCTAAATATTGGTATAGAACAGCGTATTATCAAGCATTTTCTAATGGAAATAAACGTACAGGTCTTCTTGCAGCGATGGTTTTCTTGTATTTAAACTTTTATATATTTGATAGTAGAGATGTTGATATAGAATCAGATTTATATAAAAAAGTCTCCATGAATATTGCTAATAAAAAAATGTCAGAGTATGATGTTTATGCTTTTATTTGGAATAATGTAAAGTATGATATTGACAGATCTACTGAAAACTTCATTATGAGAGGTAAATAAAATGAAAAACTTAAAAGAAACAAATATTTATACAGATGAAACTATAAAAAAGACTAAAGAAGAGGCTTTGAACAATATTTTGAGTCAGCCTAGTATAATTGAGGCTTTGAGAAAATTGTCAACAGAATAGTAAAGTACCCATCATCTATTAATTTAGGTGTGAGCTTTTTTTGTGTATAATTTGCAAAAATAGTCTCAATATATTAGCATCTAATTATAAATATAAAAAGGAGTGATTTTATGCATTGGTTATGGGTTCTAATAGTAGGTGCAGTTATTGGTGCAATCGCTGGTGCAGTTACCAATAGAGGAGAATCTATGGGGTGGATTGCTAACATAATAGCTGGTATTGTGGGATCCTTCATTGGTGAAGGAATATTAGGATCATGGGGTCCGCAACTTGCAGGAATGGCAATCGTTCCATCGTTGATTGGAGCAATCATTCTTGTATTGATTGTATCCTTCGTAGTAAGAAAAAAAGCTTGAGGAGGATCACATCATGGGTATATTAAAGAATGTTTTTGCTTTTATGGCTGTTAGTACATTGATCGTTGGAGGTGTACTTATAGGAGGAACTATTGTTGCTGCTAAAGGTATTGATAAAGCTGGCGATGAATTGCAAAAAAAGGTTCATTAAGAATATATTCAAAAGGAGATGTTAATATGAGTACTGATAGCAAAAAAGATATGATTAAAGGAAAAACTAATGAGACAGTTGGAAAAGCAACTGACGATGATAAGAAAGAGCTAAAAGGTAAGATTCAAGAAAAGGTTGGACAAGCCAAAGAAAAAGCCGACAATATTGTTGATAAGGTTGCTGAAAAAATTAACAAGAAGTCTGAAAAGTAATATTGAATTAACCATACCTATTAAATTAGGTTTGGTTTTTTTATTGGATATAAATTAAAGTATGTGTTATTGTGTAAACACAAAAAAAGCAGATGCGGGGGCTCAATCCCACATCTGCCGCACTGCTGACTAATGAATAAAAATTGCGATTAATAACTCGGCAATGATAGCTATGCCAAATGTGAACAACTCGAATCAATGTGTAACAAAAAATTGTATTAAGCTTTGAATGTTTCGTATCTCTTGACTACAACGCTCAGTAGTCTTGCCGTTCTAGTAGAAGCCTAGCTTGTCATTTGCCTTTGTCAAGTAGGGCTTTTTTTATTTGCAAAATTATAACAACTCACATCTATTAATTTAGGTGGTGGGCTTTTTTTATTTATTTAAAAAACTTAATTTTAAAGATATAGCTGTGATATAATTTGAGCTGTTGAAAGACTATCAATTCTAAATGTTTTCACCATATAATGGGTAGAAAAACATAATAAAAAGTAAGACTTTGCGCATATTTTGCGCATATTTCAAATGGGGATTGATATATAGGCTTTTTAAAATCCTGTACTCTCCTTAAAAATTATAAAAGTGATAAAACTATTAATTGAGTTTTATCACTTTTTATTTACCCAAATAGGAGGAAATCAAACCATCAAAATTCAACGACTTAAAAAGCAAGATCTATCCAAATTAGCCAATTTTTCAGCAATAGGGATGAACTTTAACCGCTACACGGATTCAAAAACAGCTGAAAAATTATACGCTGAATATTTTGTCCGTGATGCATGGATCAATTCAACCGTTGCGCTTGCGGCATACGAAGATGATCAGCTGTGTGGCGCCATAATGACGAGATTCAAAAATGAAGTTCTTCTTGGTCAAAGTATTCTGGATAAAATTTATGTTGATTCATTCCAACAGATAATAGGGATGGTATTTGATCGAAACTCTTATACGTATGAGCAGGTCAATCAGGCAATGTTAGAAGATCTGCAATCAAAAATTAGTCTTGATGGTGAAATTACACTCTTCGCGGTTGATCCCGCTAGAAAAGATCAAGGAATTGGGAGTAAACTTTTGAAGTCCTTGGAACAACAATTTCCAGAAAAACAAGTATACTTATTTACTGACAGCAATTGTTCTTATCAATTCTATCAACATCGGAACTTTGAACAGTTTGACGCTAGAAGAATGTTGGAACCGGGAAGAAAGTCTAATGAAAAAATGACTTGTTTTCTATTTAATAAAAAATTGTAGGGGATTTTAGAGATGATAACACTTAAATCAACAAGAGAAATTGAAGGCATGGAAAAAGCAGGGGAGATTTTGACTGGTTTATTCCACAAATTAGAAACATTTATCAAACCTGGTATGAGTACGTGGGAGATCGATAAATATTCATACGAGTATATCGTTGGCCATAATGCCATCCCTGGTGAGTTGAATTTTGAAGGATACAAGTATTCAACTTGTATCAGTGTCAATGATATGATCTGCCACGGTTGTCCAAGTAAGGATATTATCGTTAAAGATGGTGACTTGATAAAATTGGATACGGTTATTGAATATGACGGTTATATGAGTGATGCTTGTCATGCAATTGTTATAGGAAATGCATCACCAGAAGTTAAAAAATTGATGGACGTGACGCTCAAATCACTTTATTTAGGAATTGATCAAGCCGTTGTTGGTAATCGTATTGGCGATATCGGACATGCCATTCAGACATATGCAGAGGGTCTAGGTTATGGAGTTGTCCGTGATTATATTGGACATGGAATTGGACCCACAATGCATGAACTACCAGATGTACCACATTATGGTAAAGCTGGTCACGGAACACGTTTAAAGGCGGGAATGACTATCACAATCGAACCTATGATTAACGTGGGTGACTGGAGATGTAGTGAACCCGGAGATGACGGTTGGACTATTTATACAGTTGATGGCAGTTTAAGTTGTCAGTATGAACATACAATTGTTATTACAGATGAAGGTCCTAAGATTTTGACATCATTTGATAAAGAGCATGACGCTAAGTATTTACTATAGTTTCCGCCTACGGACACAAGAAAAGTTTGCCTGCTGTGGAACCGATCCTAGCCTTGGTCTGGGATCTCGATTTTGAGCTTTGCGGTGCAAATCTCGAAATCGTTCATGGTGTAAGACCAGAAAATCGCTGGTCTAACGCCATTGTCACTGCTGGCAAACTTTTCTCGTGTCCTCCGGCTCTTTTAGAACAACTTTAATTTTTGTAAGTGTAATATTATTTATAGCCATATCCAGAAATATCAAGGATATGGTTTTTTTCTGCTATTAGTCAAGAGATAACTTGATATTATTGGTTTTTTTCTTTTTTTGAATAACGATACCTTCAACTTAGCAGGTGAAATTACTCAACACCGGATGCGGGCCAATCAAAATAAAACACTTGAAAAGCTGTAATAAATAAAGTAACATGTTGTTATCGAATTAAGGGAGTGGATAAATATGAAATATATTATTACTGGTGCGACAGGTCATTTAGGGTCACAAATTTTAAAAGAAATTCAAAAATTTGTGCCTAACTCAGATATAAGTGTTGGTGTTCATACCGTAAGCAAGGCTAAAAATTTGTCCGATCAAGGGTTAGAAGTTTTACCAATAGATTATTTGAACGAAAATATGATGATCGAGGCGTTAATCAATAAAGATGTATTCGTATACGTTCCCAGCAAAAGTCACGATAGCTTCAGTCGTGTAACAGAACTAGAAAATGTTATCAAAGCAGCCGAAAAAGCTCATGTAGGACATATCTTAGCTATGGGATTCATTGCTGATCAAGAGAACAATCCTTTTGATCTATCAGCATTTTATGGATATTTACCACGTCGTTTAGCAGAATCAGATTTGAACTTTACGATTATTAAAAATGCGCTTTATGCGGATCCATTGATTCCATACTTACCGGAGTTGATCGAGCGTAAGAATGTTATCTATCCGGTTGGTAAAGAGGCGTTGAGTTTTATTAGTTTGGAAGATAGTGCTGAGGCTTTTGCGAAGGTCGCTACTTCAGATGATTTACGTCAAGACGGCAAAGTATATACGTTAACGCAATCGAAGAACTATACGATGCCTGAACTAGCACAAGTTTTAACAGATGTATCAGGTCATGAAATTGGTTATCAACCAGTAACGTTGCAGGAATTTTCTGATATGTATAATCAAGGTGGCGAGGGTCATATGCTAGGGTCAATGTATAAAGCCGGTGCCATGGGATTGTTGAACATCATTACAGATGACTATCAAGAAATCATGGGACATCCAGCAACTGATTTAAAAGAATTTCTAAAAAAGGAACTTAAATAAAAAGACACAGGACATATTTTTTGTCCTGTGTCTTTTTGCTTAGATGACCATTTTAATACCCATAAAGATAATCAAAACAGCTAGTGCTGGTTTGACGTAGGTAGTGAATTTAATAGGATCAACTTTGGCTAATAATCTTGGTGCTACTAAGGCTCCAAGAATCGCTCCAGCCATCAAACTAAATCCAATTGACCAATTTATATTATTATTTAAATGAAAGATCAGACCAACACCACTAGTTCCAACTAGGATATAGGCCGAGGTAGCAACGGCTCTGACCATGTCAAGATTCAACAGTAATAATCCTGCTAAAATAGGACCGCCACCACTTAATCCAGCAACTCCGACCATTAGACCACTGATAATTCCGAACATGGTTGCCTTTAAGTTGTCATATTTAGAGTGCTTTTTACTCTTACTTGGTGAAAATATTTGAATAAAAATCTGTATCCCAAGTAAAACAAAAATAACTGCTACGATCCAAGTATAGATGTCTTTAGGAATATAAGGAGATAAGAGGGAACCAATTATGGTTGCTGGAACGGCAGCAATCAACATTCTATTACCAACTTTGAAGCGAATATTGTGATTGCGGTAGTGTCCGATCGCACCAACTACTAATGATGGAAACGCGGTAAAAATTGAAGTGGCAACGGCGACTGGTGTACTTAAGTGGAAGAAAGTGGTCAATACACCTAGGTACATAGCAGCACCGCCACCGCCAGTTGAAAGAACTAATACACCGATCAAAAAACCGATGACGATTAAAGATATATAAGTCATGTTCGACATCTCCTTGTTTACAACTAGTAATTATAATTTACAAGGTGTAAAATGTAAAGCGAGGAGCGTAGTAAATGACACAAAAACGTGATTTATCTGCTGAAAAGATTGTTCAAACTGCAAAAGACTTAGTTTTAAATGGTAATGCTGATTCGGCCACCTTTTCAAATATAGCCAAAGAATTAGATTGCAAAACACAAGCACTTTATTTCTATTTCAAAAATAGAGATGAATTGAATTCTGCCATTGCGCAAGATTATCTCAAGACATTAACTGAAACTATAAAAAATGAATGTTTGGGATACAGCGGTAAAGAGGGGGTGGTTAAGATCGCCAAAGTCATGCGTGAGTTTGGTCTTGAGAATCTTTCCTTATCTTTGGTGGCGATTAAGTCTTCTGATTTAACAAACAAGAAGGATTTCAAATATGTTTTGGAGATCAACTCAATGATGGAAAAATTCATGGATGTTTTTGTTCAAGATGAGGCTAAACAGATGACCATCACTAGGGGGATTCGTGGTTTAGTTATTGGTGAAGTTGTAAGTGAGAGCGTAGGCTTATTCCATAACCCATTGATAAAAAATACGGTTAGTTTTGAAGAAAATTTATATAAAATATTGTCGTAAAAAAGCTTCCGAGAAATATTTTCTCAGAAGCTTTTTCTATCTGTGATGTCTAGCTGATCTAGTCTGCATCCTAGTTGGTGCCGATTGGTTTTGCTGATAATAGTTATTCTGATTGTAATTTTGTTGTTGAACTGAATTTTTTGTTGCAGAACGATGTATTATATAATGCCAAATCAAAAATCCTAATCCGACAATGAATCCGATCCAGATCCAAATTATCAAATCACCGAAAACACCACCGGCACTTAACATAGCGATGGCTCCGAATAGGACTAGAATGATGGCATTAGCGATATCGCCGCCTAGTTTGTCACTATTGTGTGTGGCAATGTAAACTATGCCAGAAACTAGAAAGGAAAAGGCCATTAAGACCCCAGCTGGACCACTTGCTTGGCTACTTTTGGAAACGGCTGAGACGAACAGTGCAGCGATACTTTGAAAAACGATAAATGGTGATAAAACAATAAGAATAATTCCGACTACTAATTTTGCAACTTTCATATAAATCCCCCCTGATAATCTATTTATTTAATTATAGCGCTTACAACGCTGATGCAATACCATGAGCAACAAAAGTGCTAACTAAAATATAGCTTAGTATACTGAAGACTAATACGTATTTATGGAGGGTACCTAATGTCACAATCAAAATCAGGCTTTACCAATATTCAATCGCTAGATCCTAGTATTATTGTTGACTTAAGATATGCGACCACAAATAATTTTACAGGACAAATCGTTTATGATTTTTCGACGGCAATTGCTCGGACAGGAACCGCCGAAAAATTGGCTAAAGCTAGTGCTGATTTAAGAGAACAGGGATATCGGCTTAAAGTATGGGATGCTTATCGGCCTGTATCTGCACAAGAGAGATTGTTTGAAGTTTATCCAGACCCGTCATTTGTTGCCAGACCAAATCCTAACTTTTCACATCAAAAAGGTGTAACCTTTGATCTAACTGTTTGTGATTTAGAGGGCAATGAATTACCTATGCAGACGGAGTTTGATAATTTTACAGCGTCTGCTTTTAGAAATGCTAAACGTTCCGCAATTCACGAAAAAAATTATCAAATTCTTGATAAAGCCATGAGAAAAGCAGGATTTGTTGGATACGAAAATGAGTGGTGGGATTATCGTGACAATGAAATGGATTCCTATAAACCTGCTAGTGCCAATCCAAATGAATATTAAATTATCTTTCACAATATCAAAAGTCTTTGATTCATAGTACAATCGAGGGTGGACAATAAAATGATTAAAAGTGAAGGAAATTATATATGAATTCAATTGACTGTTCAAGAACATTATCTATTAGTAATCATCGAGTATTTTCATCAGATTTAAACGAACATAATACGGTTTTTGGTGGGAAAATTCTGGCTACGATCGATGATAATTCTTCGATTCCAGCATCGCGTGTTGCTAGGATCGAAACGGTCACCGCTTCAATCGATCAGGTCAACTTTATTTTGCCATTTAAGTTGCAGGATTCAATGTGTACTGAATCTTATGTTTCAGGAGTAGGTAGTCGTTCGATTGAAGTTTTTACTAAAATTATTGGTGAACATCTAAAAACAGGTGAAAGATTTTTGGGATTAACATGTTTTTCGACCTTTGTAGTTATTGATAAAGATATCAAATTGCCAATGATCCATCCTGATAATCCAGAAGCTGAATACGTTTGCCAAGGTTATGAAAAACGTCAGTCTGAACGGATGGAGAAGTTATTGACTCAGGAAAAATTCAATCAGAATATAAGCTTAGATTTTCCCTGGTCGTCAGAAGTGTCTAATAATGTAGGCTACACTGGAACGGATAAATAGGCTTAAAACGACTAATACTAATAGAATCGGTGGGAATATTCCGCCAACAATCAAATAAATAAAACTACTGATCAGCATAATCAATGCTGATCTTTTTTCTTCTAAGTCGTGCTTGTTTGTCTTTGAGCAATTATTCAGAATCAGTCTAAACATTAAATACTGAAAGAAATTGGCAACTGTTAAGACTAATGCAAATGTGATAACAGTTATTCTTGAGAATAAATTATCATTGAGCCAAGCTGTAGCAAATGGGATCAGTGAAACAGTAGTAAGAAAACACATGTTAAGGATCATCAAGTGACTTTTGATATTTTTGATTGCATTAAACATTTCTTGATGAAAGAACCAGTATTGTGAAACGACACCGACACTAGTTAAATAAATCAGGATTTCTCTAATCAGTTGATGGATTGAACTATCAGAGACTGATTGAGGGACCTTAATATTTAAAACCATAATTGTGAGAACAACCGCGAATATTCCATCAGAAATACCATCAAAGCGACTTTTTGAGTTTTTAAACATTGTCTTTTACCTCGTGATTAGAATTTTACTACCGAGAATGGTTATATGCATCTAACTTGACTAGATGTGGTTGAGTAATTTCTTGTGAGAAAATTCTGAATCAAATATCCTAATAATAAGAGGATGACTATAGGAGGTAAGAACAATGTTCAAAACAATTCTAGTGGCTATAGATGGAAGCCCAGTATCATTTCGTGCTTTAGAAATTAGTATCGAAATGGCTAAGAAGAGTGAATCAGAAGTTGTCGTTGCTTCGATTGCTGGTGTCGATAGCGTACCTGTAAATGTCGGGGTAGATTATATGCCTGATTTAATTCAAGATATAAAAAATCAAACTGATAAAATTTTGAAAACGGCAGAACAACAACTAATTAATTCTAAGATACCATATCGGCTTATTTTTAAAGAAGGAGACCCAAAGTCATTAATAGCTAAGGTGATTCCCGAAAGTGTTGATGCCGACTTAATCGTTATGGGTAGGACTGGTAAAGGAATGATCACCAAAATACTTATGGGGTCAGTCGCCAGGTATGTTTCTGAAAACGTTGATTTACCAGTCATGCTTGTGCCATAAAAAAGACAACTCTCATAAGAAAGTTGTCTTTTTTAATACTATTTATTTTTCATTTTTTAGCCATTCTTGAACGGCTTCTTCATTGTGTGCTAACCAACCACAGGCAGCGGCGGCAATCGCACCAACTAGATCATCCAAGAAGACATTGATCTTGCCAGTTGATTTGTCGTTTAGTTTAGCTAGTACGCCATGTTTTAATTTATCGACATAACCGTAATTAGTAACAGAGACAGACCCATACAAACTAGCTAAGGTGATAGCCATATTTTCGTCAATTCCATAAGTAGACTCATCAGTTTCCATGATTCGTTGCATGGGGGATGATAATAGTCCTTTTTCGGCCAAGACATCTAGCTCAATACCGGTCATAATGGCATTTTGTGCTTCACGTTTATGTAGCACTTTATTGATGGCATGGATCGATAATTCTTCATCTAATCCGTTGATATAGTCTTTTTCCAAGAAGATAACTATTTCAGCGATGTCATTTAAGTGAACCCCACGTTCCTTGAGATTTCTAACGATATGATTGTAATACTCCGTATCCTGTTGTTTGAATGATGTCAAAATTAAACACTCCCTCGGGTCTATTTTTCGCCATTCCATTCGCCCTTGAATTCATCTAAAAATTGCAACATGAATTCATGACGTCCGTCAGCTATTTTTTTAGCAGTTTCCGTATTCATCATAGCTCTTAATTTGATTAATTTCTCGTAAAAATGGTTAATGATAGTTTCATCTTTTAAATTACGATATTCTTTTTTATCCATATTAGTTCTAGGTTTCATTTTGGGATCAAAAATAACTTGAGCATTAACGCCACCATAGTAAATTGCACGAATTATTCCGATTGCTCCGATAGCATCTAAACGGTCGGCATCTTGGACAATTTGTCCAGCTAACGATAATTTAGGAGGATTGGGACTTAGAGTCTTGCTGAAGGAAAGGTTATGAGTTATGTAAAGAATCTCTTCGATTTGTTGAGCGGTTAATTCAATACTCTTCAAAAAATCAGCTATTTCTTTTTCCAATTCGGCCGGGTCGTCAACCAATTTATCATCGGCAACATCATGCAGATAGGCGGCGCCGTAAGTAATTAGATGATCGGCGTGTTCTGTTAAGAGAATGGTATCGACTGATTTTATAACTCTCACAATATGATCAAAGTTGTGCCCCGTGGCGTCGTTGTGCATTTTTCCATATGCAAAATCACGAATTTTTTTGATCTGTTGACTAAGTTCCATAAGTTTTCTCCTTTTTTGATATAAATATCTTATCAAACTTGAAATATATTTAGTATTAATAGTGATAAAGTATACATGTAATCATTTAATTGAATTTGGGAGGACTAGTAATGAATTACATTAATAAAGAACTACCTGATTTTGATGTTAAAGCTTATCACAAGGGTGAGCTAGTAAATTATAAGAAGAATGACCTTTTAGGTAAATGGTCGATCCTATTCTTCTATCCAGCTGATTTTTCTTTTGTTTGTCCAACCGAACTTGAAGATTTAGAGAGTTCATACTCAGAATTTAAGAAGAATAATGCTGAGATTTATTCAGTATCTGTCGACAGTGAATTTTCACATATGTCATGGGCTCAGAATACTGATACGATCAGTAAGATTGAATATCCAATGCTATCAGATCAAAAACATGAGTTGGCTGATTTCTTTGATTTGATAGAAGAGGAAAGTGGTCGCGCTTATCGTGGCGTCTTCATAATTAATCCAGAAGGTGTCATTAAGTCATATACTATTAATGCCATGGGTATTGGTCGTAATGCACAAGAGATCCTTAGAACTCTTCAAGCAGCACAATTTGTTGCCGAAAACGGTGATAATGTATGTCCTGCTAACTGGCATCCCGGTGAAAAGACTATCAAACCGGGTGCTGACTTAGTTGGTAAAATTTAAATTAATTGAAAAGTCGGACTTGTTCCGACTTTTTTTGTGGCTAGATATAGTGCCTTTAAAATTCTAGCATACTTTATCTGGTATTTATTTATCTAAAAGATTTATACAGCGATAAATTTTATATAACTCCTTGTCCCTCTAGGCATATTCAAAATCATTAAAATAATCATAAAATTAATTATGCTAAAAGACTTGATTTAGGTACGGGTACTAGTGGTATTATTTTAATCGTTGTCTGATTAGGTGAACAGACGTTTGATTGTAAGAACCGAGTTATTTTAGATTTGCTATCTTAATTAATTAGGTCCTATCACCAATTCGAGGGAGGATGTTTTGTGGCATTCTCAAAATGAGGAGAAGATTTATTTATGACGAGTATTTTCAGTCCCAAGTGGTATGTCGAACAAATGAAACATTGGAGCTTTAAGAGTTATATGCTTTTGATGTTTGGATTGGGAGCTATCACTGCTTCAACACTTTCCAGCCATATTACATCTATTGCGATATTAACATGGTTCGCCGGAGTTCTTGGCTTTACATGTACTGTAGCGATCACCAACGCTAAACCATTAAATGGTGTTTTAGGACTAGTTTCAGCCCTCATTTATATCGTTGTAGCTATTGATGCTAAAAACTTTGCTGATGTTGTGCTACAAGCCAGTTATATTGTACTTTTGGATATTCCTGTTTTGATCAGTCCACAGTGGGCTAAAGATGCTGAAAAACATATTCATGGTTTAACAGCTCCTAAGTGGCTTTTAACGGCATTATTCTTCTTTGCATCATGGGGATTACTTTATTTGATGGATACAAATATTTTCATCAGTCCAAGACCAATTATTGATTCAGTTGCTAGTGCAATCGGATTTACAGGTGCATTATTATGTACATTGCGCTTCCGTGAACAATATTATTTCTGGACAGCACAAGGTGTTATGTCAATCGTTTTGTGGGGTGTTACAGCCATGCAAGGCGACGCCAGCCCTGTACTGTTCCTAACATATATCATGTACTTTATGAATGATATGATTGCTTTCTTTGATTCACATACACACTGGTTCCATAAGCCAGCTGAAGTTAGTGAAGAAAAACTTGAAGAACAAGCAGATTAATATTTAAAAAAATTCCATTTTTGTTAACGCAAAGATGGAATTTTTTTGTTCACTAATAGATCTTTTTGGTTTAGAATCAATTAAAATTGAAAAAAGGACTATTGATATGAAAAAGGGATTAAAAATATTTTTGGTTGTCCTTATAGGACTACTGCTAGTTGCTGATTTGGCTGGGGGAGCTTATTTGTTTAACTTTGCTTTCAAGAAGGGTAACTACAGTAGTAAGGATGCTAATATTGAATTAAAAGGCAATAATAAATGGTTTGCATCACAGAAACAATCTATATGGACGGAGAAGTCTAAAGATGGACTAGAGTTAAAAGCTCGTTATCTGCCGGCTGAAAATAAGACTAATAAAACAGTTGTGGTAGTTCATGGGTATGGTAGTGCCAGCAGATATATGGGTTCGTTTGTTAAAATATTTCATCAGGCAGGATATAATGTTTTAGCTCCAGATAATCGTTCGTTTGGTATGAGTCAAGGTGAGTACGCAGGTTATGGATGGTTAGATCGGAAAGATATGATGGGCTGGATCAATCGGTTGAATCAAAAAAATCCTAACTCAAAAATTGGATTGTATGGGATAAGTATGGGTGCCGCAACAGTCATGTATACTCTAGGGGAACATCCCAAAAATGTTGACTTTGCAATTGCCGACTGTGGTTATTCAACCATTTCTGGAGAATTGAATTATCAATTAAAAGAGATGTTTAATTTACCTAGTTTTCCATTAGTTCAGACCGCAGCAATTTATTCAAAGATATTTGCTGGATATAATTTTTATCAAGCAGATACCAAGAAAACTTTGAAGAATAGTCATGTACCGATCTTTATAATTCATGGATCAAAAGATACTTATGTGCCAACATCAAATGCTTATATTAATTATAAGAATGCTAATGATCCTAAGAAGATTTGGATCGTAAAAGGCGCTGAGCATGGTAGAGCGTATAATACTGATAAGAAAAATTATGTGCGTAAAGTTGATGACTTTGCGTTGAGGTATTTTAAATAGTATTCTTGTTGCCTTTGGTTCCTTTATAGTAAATAAAGGAGGCCGTGAATATAACTATTTTCATCTTAAACGTGTAACAAAACATAGATTTTTATGCTTAAAACGAATGGCTCCAGTTAATCCAAAATCGGATTACTGGAGCCATTTGTTTTAATACTCGAAAGCTGATTATGTTTTATCACACTTTACTTTTTAATTTATATTTGAAATAGATTTTTTATTGAAGTATGCTAATTGTCCAGATGAGTTGGAGGGATGAAAATTGAAAGATTATATTGAAGTTATTGGTGCCCAAAATAATAATTTACAGAACGTTTCAGTCAAGGTACCTAAACATCAAATTACTGTTTTTACTGGATTATCAGGATCGGGTAAATCTTCGTTAGTGTTTGATACGATTGCTGCAGAATCTCAGCGTTTGCTAAATGAAACGTACTCGGCATTTATCCAACAAATGCTACCCAACTTTGAAGCTCCGAAGGTTGAGTCAATTAAAAATTTACCAGTTTCAATTGTTATTGATCAAAAAAAGATTGGTGGGAATGCTCGCTCAACGGTTGGGACTATTACCGAAATTTATACGGGTCTAAGATTATTGTTTTCTCGTATCGCTAAGCCCTTTGTGGGATATTCGATGGTTTACTCGTTCAATAATCCGACTGGTATGTGTCAAACATGCCAAGGATTGGGTGTAACCAAACAGGTCGATATTCACAAATTGCTTGATTTTGATAAATCACTCAATGAAGGTGCCATTCAATTTCCAACTTTTCAACCAGGTGGATTTCGTTGGTTACGTTATACAGAGACTGGTAATTTTGACAACAATAAGAAAATTAGAGATTATTCAGATGTTGAGTTGCAACGTTTGTTATTCGACCAAGGAAGTAAACCAGATAATCCAACTTCTAAGTGGCCCAAAACTTCTCAATATGTTGGCGTTGTTAAACGGATTAAGACTACCATAATGGAAAAAGGTGGTCTTCATTATCAGCAAGCTTTGAACGATGTATTTAATGAGCAAGTTTGTCCAGATTGTCATGGAACAAGGGTTAACGATTTAATTCGATCTGCCAAAATTAATGGTAAATCAATTGCTGACTGTAGTGAAATGGCAATTGATGATTTGATAGATTTTTTAAAGCAAGTTAAAGGTAATCCAGAGATTGAGCTAGTTTTGCAAAACATTTTGAAACGATTGAACAGTTTAAAGGTAGTTGGTTTAGATTATTTAACCTTAAGTCGCTCAACGACTTCACTCTCTGGTGGGGAATCACAACGAATTAAGATGACAAAATATTTGAATAGTGCCTTGAGTGATGTTTGTTATATCTTTGATGAACCAAGTGTTGGCTTGCATCCGCAGGATTTAATTGGTATTAACAAGATTTTTACCAAGTTACGTGATCAGGGCAATACAGTATTACTAATTGATCATGATCCAGATGTGATAAAAATTTCTGACAATGTGATTGAAATGGGTCCCAAAGCGGGTAAAAAAGGTGGTCAAATCACTTTTGAGGGAACTTATCAAGATTTATTAAACTCTCAAACGATTACTGGCCAAGCTTTACAAGCACATCATTACTTAAATGAAAGTAAAATACCATTTGAAAAATTTTATCATTTGGAGCATGTTCACAAATATAATGTTACAGATGCGACAATCAATATACCCCAAAATGCTTTAACGGTGGTCACTGGTGTGGCTGGATCGGGTAAAAGTACTTTGATTCGAGAGTTGTTCACGCAAAAGTATTCGCAGGCAGTAACTTTTGATCAGAGTGCTATTAAAGGAAGCAATCGTTCGAATGTTTTGACATATTTGGGAGCTTTTGACGAAATTCGTAAACAATTTGCCAAAATATCTCACAAATCGGCATCATTATTTAGTTTCAATGGTCAAGGTACCTGTTCTGAATGTCATGGAAAAGGCTATATAAAGTATGATTTAGCCTACATGGGGGATGTTAAGCAAGTTTGTGAGAAGTGCCACGGGAAAAGATATAATAATGAAGCTTTAGACGTGACATATCACGGTTTGAATATTTTTGACGTATTACAATTGACCGCACAAGATGCAGTTGGATTGTTCACCAAAAAGGTTGATCAAGTCTTGAATAATTTATTAGATGCTAATCTGAGTTATTTAAATTTAGGGCAGACTTTAGATACTTTATCAGGTGGTGAGTTACAGCGTCTGAAGATTGCCAAGAGTCTTGGTCAGTCGAAGCAGAGTGATTTGTTGATTTTAGATGAACCAAGTACAGGTTTACATGAATCTGACGTCAACCAACTACTGAAGTTATTTGAAAAATTATTAGACATGGGAAAGACATTAATTGTTTTAGAACATAATTTGTCGATTATATCGCAAGCACAATGGATCATTGATTTAGGACCTCGCGGTGGTCGTTATGGTGGACAGGTACTTTTTCAAGGATATCCAGTCGATCTAATGAAAGTTGAAACATCGTTTACAGCACAGCATTTAAGAAATTTCTGCTTGTAAAAGTCGGGTTAGTTGCGTGATACTTAATTGGAGAGATATTTTTAAGAGGTGGTAAAGGCTGATGAATACCGAAATCAAATTTATTATGGATGAACTCGGTGTTATCTATGATTTTTATCGAGATAGTTTTAGTTTTAAGCGGATTAAGAGTTACATTTTGAGCATGCCTGAAGGAACAAAAATTGTAAAAGTTTCACATGGCAAGGTACCGATGTATGACCATGAAGTTGATTTACCAATTGCTGAATTTAACGATGAGACTGATTCGGTTGGTTTATTGCAAGTTAACCAGACAATGGTAAATAATCGAGCTTCAAAAGATATTGAGGCTGACACTCAACGTATTATTACACTGGTAAATCGTTTGATTATGTTGATTTCTCCTGAATAGAGTATTTTGCTAGAATGACAAAAATAAAATATTTCAAAATAAATAACAGTCACGGGAATATAAGTTTCCTGTGACTGTTATTTATTTAAGCGGAATAATATTTATATTCAATTAAGCCGGCTTAACTCGAAATACAAGGCGTCTTACTATTGGCATGATGAAGACATCACGAATAAAATAAGCAGTCGTTAATGTTCCAAAGAATCCGAAAATAAATTGTACTGGGGTCATGTGAAATAGCATTCCGTTGATCAGAAGCGCTCTGGTACTCATGGTAAAACTCATTGTAAGTAATATTATCCACCCACGAATATTGTCATTTTTTAAACGAATAGCAACTTCATTGTTCATCTTTTTAGTTCTCCATTTAATTATCCAATTACTTAAATTATTGACAACTAATAAATTGAATACGAAGGCGAAGGCAATCGTTGGTAGTATTGAAATAAAAAATACTTGCCACATTGAGCTGTTAATACCTTGTTTATTGGCCATTCCCAGCCAGCTCATGCTTGTTCCCATACCAATAGACATAAATAATATAAAAAGCAAACGTTGTTTAAAATTCATAATTAGGTCTCCTTATAGTTGACAAAGCAACTAATATAGAATGACCGGATTTAGTTTATTTGTCAACTATATAATATGCTATACTTTGAAACAAAGGAGGTCGCTGCCATGGATATTATAAAACTCGGAAAATTTATTGGGGCAATACATCGTCGCTTCCAGATAGCTATGAATCATGAACTGACCCTTCCTGAACTAAATGCCAGTAATGCTAATTTTCTCCTTTTAATCAGTGATCATGATCAAATTACTGCTAAACAAATTACGGCTGAACTGGCTATAAACAAAGGATTAGTGAGCCGTGAGATGACGCGACTTGAGAATGCAGGATATATTATTAAAACACCTGACGATACTGACCATCGCACAACTTGGCTACATATTACTCCGCAAGGTTTGAATGCTTGTACGGCAATCCGTAAAATTAAAATGGAATTATGGGATCAAATGCTAGTTGACACGAATGACGAAGATTTAAAGACAATTTTTAACAGTTTGGAATCTTGGAGTGAGCAGACTAAGAAATTTGAACAATCTGAATAAAATAGTATTTAAAAAGGTTTAATTTTCCCTGTATATTCTCAAAATACAATAGAAAATTAAACCTTTTTAAATAGCTGAAATTTTATCACGATACGATTTTGTTTCGCCATGATACTCAACTGTTAAATTTCCAGATTCTTCAATTTTAACAATAACTTCTTGTTTAGGGTTTATTACTAAACCAGAAAAGTCAGCAATTTCAACATCATCAATGGACAATAGGTCAATCGTAGCTTGAGTTTTACCAGTATTTTTAACAGCCAGTTTATCTTTGTGCAGTGAAATCGTTAGAAAGGGGCGATTAACAGTTTCTAGTAACTGATTGTTTTTGGTGAGATTCTTATTTATTTTGGCGGTATTAGCCGCAATTAAAATAATGCCAATGATCAAAGTTACTGCAATAATTATCAGTGAAATTGCGATGGCAAATTGATTAAAAGCTATCATATAAATTCTCCTTACATTTTTGTAAGCTGCTCGAACACCTCTGCAAGGTCTATTTACTCTTTTTACGTTATCCATAATAATGTTTATAACGACTTAGAGGAGAGATACATGCAGAAATTTAAATACGATCGAGAAGTTTTTAAAATCATTTTGATGCTATTAATGGTTTTAGATCATATACCTTATTTTATTTCACCATACTTGGCCGATACTTTCCACCTTATAACTAGAGTGGTGGCAGTTGGATTTGGATATTTGGTAATAGAAGGACTTTACTACACCCATAGTAAACGAAAATATTTACTCAGACTAACTGGCTGGGGAGTTTTCATGGTTATTGGAAATCTTGTGATGAATCAGTTCTTAAAATCGGAATATCAAATGTCAATTTTGGGTGACAATATTTTTATCACATTAGCGCTAGGGGCATTCATTGTCACTTTATGGAATTCTGATAATCGTCGCAATAAATTTATTTCCTTTGCCTTGTTGTTGATTGGTTGTATTCCATTCTTGGAAGGTAGTTACTTACTTTTACCATTCATGTTTATTACTAATTTAACTTATGAGAATGTTAAAAGACGTGATTTATCTTATTTAGTTTTAGCAGTTTTTTTTGCCATCCTAGAATTATCAATGAGTATACCTTTAATAAATCTTAGTGATTGGTTGTCTATTTATGATGGAATTGCTATGAATGCCAGCAGCATGTTCTTCATTTTGATCATACCAATGTTGCATTTTTATAGCGGGCAACAGGGTAAAATGGGACGTAAACTAAAGTATTTGTTCTATATTTTTTATCCAGCACATTTGTGGATAATCCATCTTTTAGCCAATTATATGGTCAATTAAAAAATTTATATGTGTTACGAGAATAATTAGTTGTAAGCCCATACAAGTAGTGCTAAATTGATCTGGTACTTAAATGGGAGGCAATCATATGACAGAAATTAATGGATACATTCAAAGCGATCGAGAGGGAAAAATTGACGTTTTGAATTTAACTAGTTTAGAAAAACGTGCTGAAGAAATTATTCCAGCCGGTGGTTTTGGGTATATTAGTGGTGGTTCAGAAGACAACTGGACTTTAAAAGAAAACACTGAAGCTTTTAATCATGTGCAAATTGTACCTAGAGTTTTAAGTGATATTGATGATCCACAAACAAAAACAAGTATTTTTGGAATTAATGTAGAAACACCAATTATGATGTCACCAGCTGCAGCACAGGGCTTGGCTCATTCACAAGGTGAAAAAGATACCGCTAAAGGTATGGCAAAAGCTGGAGCTTTGATGGGTCAAAGTACTTATTCATCAACTGCAATTGCTGATACCGCTGCTGCAGGTAATGGTTCACCACAATTTTTCCAATTGTATATGAGTAAAGACTGGGATTTCAATAAGGAACTATTAAATGAAGCTAAGAAAGCTGGGGCCAAAGCTATTATTTTAACAGCAGATGCCACAGTAGATGGTTATCGTGAATCTGATGTTATTAATGACTTCCAATTTCCAATTCCAATGGCTAACTTGACTAAATTTAGTGAAGGCGATGGTAAGGGTAAAGGTATTGGCGAAATTTATGCTGCCGCTGCTCAAAAGATCAGCCCTGATGATATTCAACGTATTAAGGATATTTCTGGTCTACCTGTTATCGTTAAAGGTATTCAAAGTCCTGAAGATGCTTTACTTGCTATCGGTGGTGGAGCTGATGGAATTTATGTATCAAATCATGGTGGTCGTCAATTAAATGGTGGACCTGCATCATTTGACGTTTTGGCAGATGTTGCTAAAGCTGTTAACCACAAGGTCCCAATCATTTTTGATAGTGGTGTACGTCGTGGATCACACGTATTCAAGGCTTTAGCTAGTGGTGCTGATATCGTTGCGCTTGCTAGACCAATGATTTATGGATTAGCATTGGGTGGAGCTGATGGTGTCTATTCAGTTGTTGAACACTTAAACGACGAACTTAAGACAATCATGCAATTGGCAGGCACAAAAACAATTGATGATGTAAAGCACGCTAAATTATTACATAAATAAGAGATATAAACTAAAAGAGGAATTCAGAAAAATCTGAGTTCCTCTTTTAGTTTTCCAAAGAATTGGCTTATGCGCATATAGAGTGCATAGTTTGATTTATGTAAAGAGATAATTATGGAATACTTGGCTAAAGATGTTGTTAAACTTCTTAAAGATCATGGATTTTATGAAGTAAGGATGAATGGTGATCATCATCGATTTGATGAGAGTAATGGTTTAGCGGAATCAATTATAAATGCTTCGGAGGCATTGGGATTAATTCTCTATGATGAGCCAAACTTACCAGGTTCTTCAAGCTTGAAGGATATTTCAAATTCAAATCCTGAATGTGTAGTAAGTCTGGTTAGTGTAGATTTAGATGAAGTATCTAAATCTGTGAAAATCCCAATGATTTCAAAAAATACACGAATTCCAAGCGATCTTGCAAGGGAGGCTGAGAAGAGACATATTAACTTCTCAGAAATCTTAGTCGAAGGATTAAAGGAAAAACTTCAGGCATAAAAAACACAGTGTCATTAATTTGACACTGCATTTTTGTATTATTCAGCTGGTTGATATTTTTCACTTTTAACAGAACTCAATATTTTATTGAAAATCATAGGGCAGACGATACATGTGATAATAGCTGCCAAAGTAATAGCTCCGTTTTGTGCTTCAGTGATGATTTTTAAATTTTGACCAACTTGCAGGATCGGTAGTACCAATGTGATAGTGGTCGACATTAATATTGCTGCTGCAAATGAGAACTTATTGCCAAACCTGTGTCGTAGAACTAGGAAGATAATTGATTTTGCCAAAATGAAGGCAATAAAGAAAATTGGTATCAAAATCAGCGCTTGCTGATCTTTAAGCATGGTTCTCAGATTCAAGTTTACGCCAGTTACGATAAAGAATATTGGTACGAAAAATCCGTACGCCATTGAACTTAATTTTTCTTGTGTATCTGGTTTAGGATTCAATAATTTCATAACGACTCCGGCTAAGAATGCACCTAAGATGCTCTCGGCACCAATTTGTTCAGCCACGGTTACTAAAGTAAATATTAGAAAGAATGCTAAACGAATGTCTAGTTGAGTAGTAGCTTTGTCAATTTTATCAAAGAACGTATAAACCCTTTGAAAACGTCTCAATAGGATAATTGCCACGATAAAAATTGATGGTAGAAGTAAAGCAGAGAAGTAATTTTTTTGTTGAATTGCAGAATAAATTGTTAGCGCTACTAACGGAATGAATTCACCCATGGCAGATATCAACAGTAAAGTTTGACCGTATTCAATTTTTAACAATCCAACTTCTGTCAGCAATGAGATGATTACTCCTAAAGCAATTGTGCTGACCAGAATGGTTGATAGGATAATGTTGTTGAACAGTCCCGTGTAGTAAAGTATCAAACTTAGGACAATTGACATGGCCAGTACTGACATAAAACTTCCAAAAGCTAAACCTAGTGGGGATTTCTTACCGTCTTCGTTAGGCTTTTTTTCAAAGAGTGAGAAGTCTATCTCCATACCACCTAAAAAGATCAGCATGATAACTCCAAGATTAGCCAAGTAAGTTAAAGTTTCATTAGGCTGAATTAAATCTAATCCTGTTTTACCAATGATTATTCCCATAATAATTTCAGCTACCGTCCCGGGAATTCTAGTAATACGAAATTTCGCCATAATCAAGGGGGTAGCCAATGCGGCAAATAGTGTAATTAATACCGAAAATTTACTCATAAAAATACCTTCTTTTGTATAATGAAAAAATAAAACAATAAGGTTATTTTAAACCATTAATGGGAGATGAGGAAAAAATATGTACAGTCCTGAACAGATTTTAGAACAAAGTATTGATAAAGGAACTAAAAAGGTCAAAAAAACTATTTTGGCAAAATTGTTATTGGGTTTTGTCGGTGGAGTAATGATAGCTATGGGGTTTTTGGCAGATATCAGAGTTTCGGCTTCAATTCCTGCTAATTTGAGCAGTGTTGGTGCGCTGGTTGGAGCATCGGTATTTCCAATTGGATTGATCGTGATCCTATTGGCTGGTGGGGAATTGGTAACAGGTAACATGATGGCCGTTAGTTCCGCTATGTATGATAAAAAAGTTTCTGTTTGGGGTTATATTAAGAACCTATTTATTATTACGCTTGGGAATATTATTGGTGCCATTTGCGTTGCATATTTCTTGGGACATTTTGTTGGTCTAACTCATGTTGGAATTTTCAGGGATGCTGTTGTAAATATGGCGACAGCCAAGGTGGCCAGTCCATTTTGGCAGAGCTTTGTTTCGGGAATAGGTTGTAATTGGTTTGTTGGCATTGCTGTGTGGCTATCATTTGGTGCCAAAGATGCAGCTGGTAAAATTATGGGGATTTGGTTTCCAATCATGATTTTTGTGGCGATCGGATTACAACATAGTATTGCCAATGCTTTTCTACTTCCTGCAGCAATCTTTGAAGGTGGTTTATCGTGGCTAGACTTTATTCAAAACATTGTCCCTGTTTATTTAGGTAACGTGGTTGGTGGAGCAGTATTTGTTTCAGGTCTTTATTATTTGAGTTATCGTAAGAAGAACTAATAATCTGGACGTGTAGTTATGAATTATTATATTTTTCTGTATAATAATAACTACTAATCTGTCTGGAGTGAACAATTAATGACTGAACCAATTGAAAAAATAATTGACCAAACTTTAAACTTGAACGAATTAGAAGATGGCAACTACTATCAACGATGTCACTTCAGATCTTACAGTGACACGATGAGTTTTACGGATATTGTTTTTGATCATTGCGAATTTGACCAAACTGACTTTAGTAAAATCAGCTTTGGCAATGTGGAATGGCATCATAGTCAATTGGCTGGTGGAAATTTTTCTGAGAGTAATTGGTATAATTGTAAGATCAGCAGTATGCAATTATCTGGAGCTGATTTCAATAATTCTTTTTTTAAGAATACTGAGTTTAAAGCTTGTAAAATGCCCTACGCAAATTTTACCGAAAGTAAGTTTGAAAAGATAAACTTCATTGACTGTGATTTAGCCGGTAGTTACTTCCAAGCACTGAAGGTTAAAAATGAGATTTCTTTTGCTGGATCAGAGTTATCTGATGCCAATTTTGGTGAAACCAAGCTTAAGGGCTTTAATTTAAAGGATGCTGAATTTGATAGCATTGTTATTAGTCCAGAACTAGCCCGTGGTTTAATTGTGAATCAATATCAGGCCGCTATTTTAATTGGAACTTTTGGAATCAAAGTGGAATGATAATAATCTCTCAAGTGGTATAATTTTTACATTATTCAAAATATCTGGGAGGGCTTAACATGTCAGAAATAGCAACTACACTTATGAATAAACAGTTAGATGCTTTGTTGTTTGAGGAAACGAATCTAATTACGAATTTGGCAAACGCTAGTGCTTTGATCAATGATACATATGAGGATCTCAATTGGGCTGGATTCTACCTATATAATGAAAATACTAAGGAATTGGATCTGGGACCATTCCAAGGTAAAGTAGCATGTATGCATATTAAAATTGGTTCAGGTGTTGTTGGAACTGCTTTTGATGATCAAAAAGTTCATCGAGTAGCCAATGTTCATGAATTTCCAGGACATATTGCCTGTGATAGTGCCAGTAATTCAGAAATTGTGGTACCAGTTACTAAAGATGGTAAAAAAATTGGTGTTTTAGATATTGATTCTCCATCACTAAATAGATTCACAGAGGATAATGAAACCGAACTAGCTGAATTTGTTAAAGTATTAAATGAGCACATAAATTAAAATGCTAACTTTTTAGTTAGTATTTTTTTGTAGATAGATTATAAGGATTCAATATGGAGGTAAGTAAGATCGATAAGAAAACATTACGTCAAAAACAAATCAAACAGTTAAAAGGTGACCAAGTGAAAACAACATCTGAGGTGTCCGAATTATTAACTAAATTGACTGATACTTCTGCTTGGAAAAATTCTAAGTCCATTGCCACAACAATTAGCGGACCATTTGAGGTTCCCACAACTCCAATAATTAAAAAGGCTATGGAGGAAGGAAAAAAAGTTTATTTACCCAAAACGATGCCACATCGTCAAATGGCTTTTTTACCTTTTACAGATATGAACGATTTGGTTAGAAGTGATTTTGGTATTCTTGAACCAGTTTACAAAGAAGAATTAGTAAATCAAGCGCCAGATTTAGTAATCGTTCCGGGATTAGCTTTTGCCACAGATTCCAACTATCGGGTTGGATTTGGAGGCGGTTATTATGACCGTTTTCTTGCTGAGTACTCTGGAAAAACAGTTGCACTAGTACCTTCCGCAATGCGTTTTGACAGTGCGGAATGGGATATTCAAGATCATGATATTAAGATTCAGCAATTGATTTGCGTGGATTAAACTAAAAATAGTCGTTAACCAAATATGAACCGCACCCTCCTAGTTGGAGTAATCCAACCAGGAGGGTTTTTCTATGTTTTCAAAAGATGTAAAACTAAAAGCTATTAATGATCTTAATGCCGGAATTAAAGTTAAACAAGTAATGGATAAATATGGGATAAAAGGTACCGCAAC
>NZ_RHOR01000010.1 GCF_003946625.1 Companilactobacillus kedongensis
TAGCTATTCCATATTTCTTTGCTAGAGTTGTGGAACCACATCCATTGAAATATTCAGTTACTATTTTAGTTTTTAAATCTAAATTGAATTTAACCATAAAAAAGCCCCTTAGTTTGGATTTTATGTCCAAACTAAGGGGTTCACTTCATTGAGGGCTTATTTGATTTAACGTCAACGAATCGTTTCATATTTGGAGGTGCTTATCACATTGATTACTAAAATTCTTTCACCAGAGTTAAATACTTTTTAGAGATAATCAGCGGCTTTGAGAACCTCGCGTGCGTGATCCTCATCATCTGGAGCAACCATAACAACGGGGCCTGTACATCCCATTCCGCTTGTAGCATAGATATCAGCTTTCCAAAGCTCTGTAACAGCTTCTTCTAAGACTAGGATATCAATACCTAAGATAGCTTCTGAAACAGCTTTTTTGGCTGGTTCTTTGACTTCTTGAGATGAGTCATCTTTCTTTGGAGGGGCTGTTAAACTAGCCAGAACGTCAGACAATCCAGCCTTTTCAGCAGCTTTATACTCAGAATTTACTTTATCTACTAAATTACCTTTGACACATCTACCGGCATAACTTAATGCACCGGCAATAACATTGGCACCTGAGGCACGACTAACGATATTAATAATCTTATCGTACCCTTTACCAGCACCGGGACCATATCCTTCACCAACGGATTCATAGCTTCCGCCAGTTAAGAAGGAACTCATTACTTTAGTAATAATATTACCTGTCAAACTATCCATGATCATAATATCAGGAACACCTTGTAGTAAATCATTACCACGCATTTCTATACCGCCATCTGCACGATGACTTTGGGTAAAGTTTATTTTATAACCTTTATCTTTTAATTTATTTAATGACTTTTCAACTTGGTGTGCGCCATCAATATTTAAAATTCCAACTGTTGGATTTTCGTTACCATTTGCTTTAGCTACGGCAATACCTGAAATGGCATTTTTAACCATAGCACTTGTTCTATCCATATCTGAAGTACCAGTTGTATTAGCGATAAACATGGTTTTACCGACACCTGGTGTAGTTGAACGGCCAACGGTCGACACACCAATTGGGAATGTATAATGCATCGTTACCGCGGCATCTAATTTGCCCGCAGCCAACAATTCATCCATTCTATCATGTGCATCTTCTGGGGTAGACGCAGCAACGGTCTCTAGTTTTGTATCAGTTAAGGTACCAATAACTACAACTTCAATGGAGGGATCGTTAGCTTGAGCCAGTTCAGCACCACGAAGAACTTCTTCTTCACCATGTTCACTACCAAGTAGTGTTACACCTACACGAGGTCTAGAGCCAAAATTACCATCCTCTAAACCTTGAGCAATTTCGTCAAACACTTCGGCAATCGTGTTTTGTACGTTATTTTCCATTTTTCTCCCCCCTTTAAGGATGATTATTCTTTATTTTAGAGAATCAGCAAATTGTTTCATTGATTCGGCGATCATTTGACGAATTGTATCTTTGTCGACTGAATCGTCTTCAACATGTCCATCATTTGCTTCTACAATAAATGAAATACCATCAAAGAGGTTTGTTAATCTTCCTAAGAATAAACTACCTTTACCAATGATCATTGTACGATGAATATCACCATTTTCGATCATCTCGATAGCGTGTCCTAAGAATGGAACACCTGATGGGATGTGGCCCTGTGTAGGTACAAATCCAGGCATACCAATTCTTTCAACAACTTCATTTAATTCACTTCTAGCAAATACTTTTTTCATAATACCCAAAGCGGCAATCATCTTGTAATTGGCAGAAGGTATATCACCAGCACCAGCTGGGACAGTAATTTCAGGATTTTGCATTTCGGCAGAAAATACATCAACATCCTTGATCGATAAACCTGCATGTTCGAGTGGATCGGCAACTATAGCTTGCATAATAGCTTGTGGAGCGGCACCACTACCAATTTTATGTTTACCGACAATATCTGTACGGATCACTGGGGACTTGCCATCATTTTCACCAACGTGAATAGCAAAGGCACCTAAACAGTCTTCAATGAGGGGTTGATCTTTTTTAACGTGATCTTTACCATTCATTCCAAGTTTGGCTGATGAACCTCCGGCAAGGACTACGACATTTGAATATACGCCCGCTTGTACTAGTGCTGAAGCTTCTACCATAGAGTGAGCAGGAGCGGCACAGAAACTACGTGTATCTGATCCAGTAGCGTTGACACATCCACAAATTTCACCGATAGATTTGGCATAGTTACCACCGGCACGTTGGAACATGTCACCACAACCTTCTTCACTACATTCGATCAAATAATCAACATCATCTGGTTCGAGATCATTCTTAGCAAATAATTCAGCTAATGCATAGGCACCAGAAGCCTTACTTACTAAGTTTTCAAACATGACATCACTTGTCAAAGCGGCGTCAAATTCATGAGCTCTCTTGATGCAACCAACTAATTCATTATCAAGATACAATGGTTTTGCATCTTTTTCTTCAATTAAAGATTTAATCTCATCAACTGAGCTGGGATTCTCAGTTAACTTATCTAAAGTTACCCAATATTTACCAATGACTGGGTCTTCTTTAACTTTTTTAGCGATCTTCTCTTGAAAACTTGCATCTAAAACTACTAATTCAAACATATCAACGGCCTTTAAGCAGCCATAAAACATATCTTCTGACATAATTGAACCGAATTTTCCTTCGGTTGAAGCGTTTTCTAATGGATGTTCGTACCAAGGTTTCTCAATATTATTTAAATCACGTGGATGAATATTACCTATATAAGCTTGATTAGGACCATACCCAACAACATCTTCAAATGAACGCAAGTGATCTGGAATAGCTTTGAGATAATCTGAATCCGGGCTATTTCTCATTTCACTTTCTTGCAATTTACCTTCATGAACTAAGATATCTGGTGTATGAACTAATGTATAAGCGGTTCCTTTAAGCACTGGAAAAGTCATACTTTGCACCCCCAAAATAATTATTTGAAACTATCTTATAAAAAAAGGAGTCGAAAAGTTGTTTTCGGCTCCTAGTTGAAACTCTTGAGCTCCCTTACTAGTTGAATACTGTCTGTTCAGTAACAGGTGTTTCAAGCGCTTTAAGAGCTTTTCTTACTAATTTTCTACGTAATTCTTTTTCATCTTTAGGATCCAATTCTGGATTACCTAATGGATATGGAATTGCGACTGTAGGAACAATTCTGTTAGCTCCAACTGTCTTAGAAATAGGAACAATTGTACACATATGAACAATTGGTAGTCCTGTGGCTTCAATAGCCTTAACCATCGTTGCACCGCAACGAGTACAAGTTCCTCAAGTGGATGTTAGAATAACAGCATCTACGCCGTCTTCTTTAAGTTGTGCTGCAATTTCTGTACCAAACTTTTTAGCATTTGCTACAGATGTACCATTACCAACGGTAGCGTACCAATAATCATGTAACGAACCGATTTCACCGTTAGCAAGCATTTCTTTAATCACGTCGACTGGTAGGACACGATCCAAGTCTTCATTTGCGTAGACTGGGTCATAACCACCGTGAGCTGTTTGTCCGTTTTCTGGAGTAAAGTCATCGATATCTTTCAAGCTATATTTACCATACTTAGATGCACTTGAAGATTCGATGTGGTCAGGATTTCCTTTTGGAACTGGACCACCAGAAGATACCAAAGCGATTCTTGCCTTTGTAATATCTTTAACGGCTGGAGCTGGGTCAACACGGTCGAAGGTAGGCATTGGATATTCAGTTGTGAATTCCTTGCCTTGAATTTTGTTTACGAGCATTTCAACAGCACGTTTTGAACCACGTTCTTCTCTGAATACATTTTCACGGAGACCTTTTGGCATATAACCTGTAACTTCTTCATTACCGTCAATAATTTGTTTAACAACGGCAGACATTGCAGGAATTGCTTTTCTCATTGTAGCGGCACTATTACCAACCTCTACAAAATATCCGTGTTTTCTGTATAGCTCGAAACCAGGGTTCTCTGGATACATACCACCAACAACTGGTAAATGTAAATTCTCATCAACCAATTTGGCAACTGCACCAGCTGCGACACCATAACGACCGGCGTTAAAACTTGGTCCTACGATGACGATATCTGGATCGTAGCTTTTAATCATTTCAAGAACAGTTTCTGAAGCTTCTGCTTCATTTTCATTAAAGTAACTATCACCACAGATGACGGTACCAACGATTTCTGCTACATCAGTAAGTTGACCTTTAAAAGCCATACCAGGTCCAACAACACCGTCTCTCTTTTCAGGCTTAACATCAGCCTTCTCTTCACCACCGATCCCGGCAAAGAATTGGTTTATGTAATGCACAATTCTTTTTTTGGTCATTTTATTTCCTCCTTTACAAAAGGTTTGGGAAGTAGTGAAAACTATCCACGATATTCTTGTACTTCTTTATTAATGGCATCTTTATCCAATACCATTTCCATCATTGATATTTGTTCGTCATAAACTGCTGGATCTACTTCATCTTTTAGTTCAAACATATGATATGCTTTGAGTCCTAACTGGACTCCTGCTAATGGACCAGCGAATGTTGGATCACCAGTTGATACGGTTTCGGCAGCCAAACCACAAGCTTCAGCTTCCCCACCACCTAGTACTACTACTAGATTGTCTTTACCGTATTTGTCTGTAAGATCTTTAATTCTTTGTTGGTTTTCCAGGTCCATAGCTCCCGCGCTCGTTCAAACAAAGCATTCAGTTGTTGAAAAGACAACTTCTGCGCCTGCTGTTTTTACACAAGCTTCGATAGCCATGCCAGGAATTCCATCACGGTCGCCTAAAATGGCGATCTTTTTGTTTTCAAGAATACCCATAATGTGCTCTCCTTCAATTTTATTAAATTTAATGTTTACTAAATAATTTCGTTATACTATATTGTTTTAGCTGATAGATTGAAGAATCCTAATTCATTTGTTGAACCAGTGATTACTTGAAGTTCAGCTTCAATTGATCCATCTTCACGAAGGCTTCCATCCCAAGCACCAGCAATAATATTGGCAACTTCTGGATGACCGATAACTGTATCCATAGCTGGAAGGTCGATAACTTCGTTAGCGTTACCTGCAGTTACAACAGCATCACCTTTAGGAGTTGAATCAGCTAATGATTGACTGGCACCATCTTGTCCAGCATACTCATCTGTTACAAGAACTGTCTTGATACCTTTATTTTCAAGGTTGTTACAGTTCATAACCAAGTCGGCATCAGGGTTACCAAAGCCTTCTTCTGAGATGATTGCTGCGTCAGCGCCAAGTAATTCAACCAATTTAGCGGTCATATTTGATGAACGTTTCTTGTCTTGCAATGTTACGTTCTCATTGGTAATAACACATCCGATAAAGTTAATTTCTTTACCATTCTTTTCATATAAATCGTCAATAACTGGACTGTTCAAATGTACATATGATGGATTCTTGTCACAAGCCGAAACACAGTTACCACTTGTAATGGCTCCGTCAAATACTTCTGTTGGATACATAAATGTTGGAACGATCTTCTTGGCATCTGCACCATAGAAGAAGGTATTATGCATCAATCCTTGTGTTTGTAGTGCATATACATAAACTACTTTTGGTAGATCAGGATATTCTTTAACTTGTTCAAGAAGAGGTTTTGTTTCATATACCTTTTCTTCATCAGGTTCAACATTTCTTCCTGCTTCACCAATATAATTGGCAGCTCTGAAACCAGCTAAACGAATAACTTCTTCGTGTTCGTGTTGCTTGATGCTGTCGATTGGTTCCATTTTAATTACAATATTATTTAATTTTGAGAATGGTGTATATTTAGCACCTTCACCACTCATATCAATGATTCCTTCTTGGAATCCAACAATCTTACCAGTTGTTACAATTGCTGCACCTTTAAGTACGTGTGTACGTCCAGATCCAACTTGCTCAACATCACCAATAACACCTGGGAAAATATTTCCTTTGCCGTCAACTTTGCAACGTGGTTCGATAACGTCTTTAACTGGAATGATACGAGTCTTGTCACCTGGTTTAGCTAAATACACATCAAGAGACTTGATTCTTTCATCTCCACCTGTCGCAGCTTCGATCAATTCGTCTTTATCAACGAATAATGTGCCATCTTTAACTTCGGTTTTTTCACCGAAGGCAATATCTTTAATTAGGATATTGCCAATTTCTAATCGCATAATATCCCTCCATTCTTTGCATATTTGCAGTTATTCTAAATGATGAAACTAAACTGTTAATTCATCTAGTTTAGCTGTTACGGCTGCCATACCTTGATCTTCCAAGATTTCTTTGCCAAGAGTAGCAACTTTTTCACCATCTTTATAGAATAAATATGCTGGAATTCCCATGACTTTTTGTTTCATGGCCATTCTCATATTTCCTGTAGTGTCGAATGCATAGAATGTTGCTACATCAGATTTGTCATCTGATAGTTTTTCAACATCTGGCATAAGTGCCATACATGGTACGCATTTTGGACTAAAGAAATCCACCATAACTAAACCTTTCGAATTACTGATTGTATCTTCAAAATTTTCTTTTGTAAGATGTTCCATCATAATTTTCGCCTCCCTTCAATTTTTTTATCTTTGAAATCTAATACTGGACTAAATTTCAAAGATAAAAAATTTAGAAATCAATCTAAACTTTTTATTTGATCTGTCTAAACTTCAACAGATTCTTTCAATAAATCTTCAACGGCATCAGATGTAATATTCTTTGCTCCTTCAATTCGAGCAACATCTTTGCCATCTTTGAACAATACAATAGTAGGAATTTCTGTAACTTTATATTGTGTAGCTGTCTTTTTGGCTCTATATGTATCGAGTTTTACTAATTCAACTGCACCATTTTTCTCTTCAACAATTTTATCTACTGCGGCAATCGAGTCGATACTTTCTTCAACTTGTGGTGCCCAGAATGCTAAGATAACTGGTTTCTTGTTGCTTACATCTAGGACATCATTTTGAAGTGTTTCGAGTTCTGACAAGTACTTTTCAGCGGCTGATGCGGCAATTGCACCATCAGCTGCAGCTGTAACAACTTGACGAAGATATTTAACTCTTGCATCTCCAACAGCATAAACACCAGGTACATTTGTTTCCATCATATCGTTAGCAACTAAGTAGCCGCGATCATCTAATTCAACCTTTCCTTTAAGGAAATCTGTGTGAGGTTCTGTTCCGATAAATACGAAGACACCGTTTGTTTCAAGATCAGTTAACTCGCCAGTGTTGATATTCTTCAAAACAACTTTTTCTACTAATTCATCACCAGCAATTTCTTCAACAGTTGAGTTCCAAACCCATTTGAGTTTTGGATTCTTCATGGCCTTTTCAGCACTAGCCTTATTACAATCAAGATTTCCTTCTTCATGAATAACGATGATCGTTACTGTCTCAGCAAATTTGGTTAAGTACATTGCTTCTTCAATAGCAGCATCCCCGTTACCAACAACCACAACATCCAAATCTACAAAGAAGTCAGCGTCACAAGTTGCACAATAACTTACACCTTTACCTCTTAACTCAGCTTCACCTTTAACATTGATTTTTCTTGGTGTAGCTCCAGGTGATAAAACAACAACCTTTGATTCATATGTATCACCTTGTTGTGTGTGAACCTTCTTTACAGGTCCAGTGAAGTCAACTTCATCAACTGTTCCCCTTAAAAATTCTGTTCCGAATGACTTAGCATGGTCAGCAAATTCCTTCATAATACCGGGACCAGTAGTACCGTTATAAAAACCAGGATAATTTTCCATTTCATCTGTTGTTGAGGCTTGTCCACCAGGTTCAGCATTCTTATCTAGAACAGCTGTACTCAATTTAGCACGGCTACCATAGATACCTGCGGCTAGTCCACCAGGACCAGCACCGATAATTAAAAGATCATATAGCTTTGACATAAAACTCTCCTCCCATACATAAGACAATTATTAATTTAATTATTCATGGTATTTGTAAGGCAAACTATCAATCGCGGAATCTAATAAGTCTAAGTCAATTACTTGAAAATCCTCTAAAACGCTCTCGTCATATTTTCTGTTTAAAGGAGGAAACTTTCTAAGTACTTGAATTGATCCTTCTATTAGTTTTAGTGAAGTCATATCAAGATCACCTTTTTGATTGCTTAAAACTAAACTCTTATATGGACTCTGATTAGGCTTGATGCTCCCAGCAAGTGGATGATTAATCAAATTGGCTCCTAAATGAATGGAATCTCTACTATGAGCAAAAATATCTGCAACGGTTAAGTTCTGGTCAAATTCGGTAAATTCTGAATACTTATCTTTAACCATTGGATTATTAGTCAAGATATGGAAATTTGCCATTCTTCAGACCCCCTTTGTTAACTTTTTCACTTTCTCTTACAACTGCAATATATCGTATTAACGATTGATTTGCAAGCGTTTTTACAAAAAAACCATCAATTATTTTATATTAAAGATCATTAAAATCCATTTTATTAATTGGAGAACTGATTCTTTTACAGTACAACAACAATTGTCTAAAAAAATCCAATTAATGGTAATTAAATACCAATATATCAGCATTTACACATGCAGTGTTTTATATGAACCATAACCTCTTTTCCTACTTTACACATTAAACTTTTTGTCAATTTTCTAAAACTATCTATAATCTTCTTATAATCTGATGATCAATGATCGTCAATCGGTGTGTTCATCGAGCATTAACACATCTAAGGTTAAAAAAGGATTTTTCTACTCATATAGTGATTTAGTTCACAATTGATGATAAAAAAATCAATAGATTACATGAGACTTAGAATAAGCAAAGTATAAGATTACTCCAATGGCTAGCCAGCCTAGGTAGTTTAACCATGCGGAGCCTGGTAGATTAAACAATAGCAAGATACATACCAATGCTGATAACGTTGGAATAATTGATCCAAATGGAACCCTAAATGCACGTTTCAATTCTGGATGCTGTTTTCTTAATAGTAGAACTGCGACAGAAATCAGGAAGAAAATACATAATGAGCCGACATTGGCGAATGTGGCCAGTTTTTTGATGTCTAATAATCCTGAACATGTTGCAGTGATAATTCCGATGATCCAGAGTGCTTCATTAGGTGTTTGTGTCTTAGAATTTAACTTACTAAATCTAGCAGGTAAGAATCCCCCCCGACTCATTGACATAGCAATGTTTGAAGAAGCATAAATAAATGCCAAAATTACGGCAAGAATACCTAATATAGCCCCAAACGAAACAATTTCTGCTACGATTGGATGTTTTAAAGTAATCAAAACAAATGACATTGCTTCGGGAACGTTCAGTAGATTATACTTAACGTCTCCAGTCATTACTAAACTGACAATAATATATAAGATAGTAGAAATAGTTAATGAAGCAATAATAGCAATTGGCAAGTTTCTTTGAACTTTCTTACAATCCTCAGCTGATGTTGCTAAAGCATCAAATCCTAAGAAAGAAAAGAATACCGTTGAAGCTCCTGTAAAAATTCCCTTTACCCCAAATGGTAAGAATGGTTTCCAGTTAGAAGTCCTGACATGAAATGCGCCAACAACCACGAATAGTAAGATAATACCGATCTTTACTAAAACTAATACATCATTAACGACTTTACTTTCACTCATACCGCGAGTTAGTAATAAGGTTATTAATAGTACAACTATAACGGCCGGCAAATTAATTAATCCACCGTTAAATGGAGACTGCACTAAACTTTCTGGCAAGAAGATATTTACTTCTTTCAAAAATGACGTTACATATCCTGTCCAACCTGTAGCAACCGTCGCTGTCGTTGTAATATAAACACCAAGTAGTGTCCAACCAGAAAAGAAGGCAATTTGTTCACCCATCGTTATCCATGAATAAACGTAGGCACTACCTGAACTTGGGATTGTTGTTGTTAACTCTGAATAACACAATCCAATCAATGCACTAGCTAAAGCTGCTATTAAAAATGAAAATACTACACCCGGACCGGCATCCGTTGCGGCAACGATACCTGTCAAAACTAAAATACCAGTACCAATGATGGCTCCGATCCCCATAATTGTGAGATCAAAAAGCCCTAGTGTTTTGGGTTTATCCTGTGAAACGTTTATTAAATCTTCAATTGGCTTTCGTCGCATAATATCACCCTATCTCAAGCTTTTTTATAATTGAAATCTCTTTTATCATAGCACGGTTTTTAAATGTTAACCAAAATTTTGTGAATGTTTTAACAAACATTTTCTGAAATTTGGATTTTGCTTTATGATAATGTTTATAATTAATGAACACTCGTATTTGTTAAATAATCACGCAGATCCACTGAAACAGCTAGCTTTTGTCACAATTAAGAGTGTTCATCGACGTACAGTGTATAAGCAGTGTATCAACTTCGTAAACACTGTCAAATCAACGATAAAAAATTTCAAAAGAACAATATTTTAGTCATTTCAGAGCATTTTTAGCAATAAAACATCACTCTTTTTGATAAATAAGCATTGCTATTGCTACATTCAAAGAGTATTTTATTAGGTATTCAAACCTAAAAAATGAATTTCATGAAGGGAAAGTCTAAATTTCCCTTTCAATATTTTCATTATCTGTTAGAATGATTGTGAAAACATTATCAAACGGTTTTCGGAAATAAGGAGGTACAACATAATGAATGAAGATGCTCAGCTCAAAAGAAATATTGGCTTTTGGGCTGCTCTTTCAACGGTTATCGGAACAGCAATAGGTGGAGGGGTATTTTTTAAAACACCTGTTGTTACAGAAGTAACTGGTTCTTCTAGTCTTACATTATTCAGTTGGTTACTAGGGGGACTAATAACGATTGCCGCTGGACTTACTACTGCAGAACTATCTGCTGCTATTCCAGAAACAGGTGGTATGGTTGAATACATCAACCACACTTATGGGAAGACACCGTCATTTATGCTCGGTTGGGCAGAAATGGTTATCTACTTCCCTGCTAATATCTCTGCTTTATCAATTATTTTTAGTACACAGCTGATCCACCTATTAGGTATGGACCTTAAATATTTGATACCTATGGCATTAGTAGTTGCATTATCAATCACCTTGATCAACTTATGCGGATCAAAATACGGTGGTGGATTCCAAACATTTACTACTGTTTTTAAATTAATTCCTATCGCACTTATAATTGTTTTTGGATTATTCTCAAAAAATGGTGGTCCAGTTCCTCTATTTCCAGTTAAAGCCGGAACAGATATCAATTTCTTAACTGGTCTTGGTCATGGACTTCTTGCCACAATGTTTGCCTATGATGGATGGATTCAAGTAGGTAATATTGCTGGAGAGCTAAAGAATCCTAAAAAGGATCTTCCAAGAGCCATCATCTTTGGATTACTAGGAATTACTGTTATTTATCTATTTATTAACTTTGTCTTTTTGAAATCATTACCTATTGGTAGCATCGTTGGTAACGAAAATACTGCTGCTGATGCTGCTAAAGTAATTTTTGGTGACTTCGGTGGTAGATTGGTTACAATCGGAATTTTGATTTCTGTATATGGTGCCATCAATGGTTATACAATGACAGGATTAAGAATTCCTTATGCCATGGCCTTGGATAAGACTTTACCATTTAGTAAACAACTATCTAAGTTGTCTAAATTCGGTATTCCAACTGCCGCTGCATTAGTTCAATTATTCATTGCCTTTATCATGGTATTCTTAGGAGATTTCAATACACTAACAGATATGCTAGTCTTCGTAATTTGGATCTTCTATACTATGACATTTGCTGCAACAATTATTTTAAGAAAACGTGAACCTGAACTAAAACGTCCTTATAAAGCTCTTCTCTATCCATTCACTCCAATCGTTGCCATTTTGGGTGGTGTCTTCATTGTCGTTTCAACGATCTTCACTCAAACATCCTTGGCATTACTTGGACTTGGTATCACTTTGTTAGGATTGCCTGTTTACGCATATGCGAGAAAACATAATCATATCTCTAAAGATTCTGATTAATATTTATTAAGGCAATCTTCTTGGCATCCGATTGGGAGATTGCTTTTTATTCGGGAATAAATATCTAGGGGGTAGTAAAATTGTCAGAAAAATTAACCACTGCAAGGATCAAGGCAAATAAAAAATGGGACGAAAATCATAAAGAACGTATAAGATACTTACATTCTCGGTCATCAGCTAAGAGTTTTATAAATAATCGAGCTACTCTCGATGATATTGAAGCTCTACGAGAACTTTTAGATAAAAGAAAAAGTAAATTAGTATAAAAAAGTGTAACAAAACATGGTCAGCTTTCGAGCATTAAGACAAATGGCTCCAGTAATCCGATTTTGGATTACTGGAGCCATTTGTCTTAAGCGGAAAAAGTTACGTTTAAAGTGAAAATAGTTATGTCACAGCACCTTATTTGTATTAATTATCAAAAACAGTTAACTAACCCTAACAATAAAAAAAGTTGTATAACTTCCTTGAAAATATTTGTTTTGTAGGAGGTCCCCTATGAAAAAGCACTCAGTTAGTAAAGGATTAACAATCATTTTTTATCTATTTGTTTATCAATTATGTACCATTCCTTTTATCGTGGGTATGGCAATCAGTAATCACATCGGTTATCTAATTATAACTGCAATATCATTGGTGATTTTTGGATTCTTTCTTTATTCACTCTGGAAGTATTTTAAAAAGGATTTCTCTTTTAAAGTCAATGTGACTAAAAAGATTCCTTTAGAATTGGCTATCTTCATTGTTGCTATTATTGTGATTGGATATGCTAGCGAATTCTTTCCAGAATCCGGTAATCAAAAAATGGTTCTGGATCAATTGCATAATAATACGATCAATGCTGTTTTAACGTCGGTATTTCTTGGACCAATAGCTGAAGAATTAATATTTCGAGGATTGATTGCTAAATTATTTTTTCCTAAAATAACTGATTATAAAACTGCATTTTGGTATATTCTGGTTTCTTCGTTGGCCTTTGGATTTGCTCACGTGACAAGTCTTAGTTTGACTATCATTCCATACATCTTAATGGGTGTTGTTCTATCTTTGGCCTATGTCAGATTTGGAAACATTCGTTACAGTATCTTTTTACATTTCCTAAATAACTTGATCGCAACTATTTTGGTTATTCTATAGAAGATATTCTATTTACCTCTGATATAATTGAACTATTACTGGAGGATTTAAAATATGGATAATCAAAGGATACGTTCCAGGTCAGAAATGCATAGAAGGCGTAAACCTCCAAAACCATTTTATAAACGAATATGGTTCATTATTTTAATCGTAATCATTGGACTATTTATTGTTATCAGCCTTGTTAAACCAAAAAATAACAGTAAAACTTCTGAAACAAAAACCGAACAAACTACTAAGAATTATTCCAAAATAAACAAATCGATAGCCTCAAAGTTGAAGATGGACAAAGGATTTGCGAATGGAACTCTTGATGAAAATGGTAAGCCAACTGATAACGGGACTCCCAACAATGCTTTTGCATGGTCAAACGGAGTTGTTAAAGTAAAAATGGTAGATAAAGATCGAATCAATGTTCATGTCGTGACTGAATTTAAAGATTTGCCCGCTGCTAACAAAAATGAAGTTGCTCTCAAAGCACAAAACATAGCGCTGATAGGACTTGCAAAACACGAAAAAGTAAAACAGAAAACCTATAAAGAAGGAGTCTACACTATTATCTTTTGTGATGGCGAAAATGTCGGCCATTCCAAAATGTCCAACTATAAGGAATTTAAGTGGAATAAATAACCGATTCTCTATTGCAATTTCTTTTTCAATATACTTATTGCTTCCGCTACGTCGCTATAATAATTAATATCTCCAAAATAACTAGAGCCTGCTATCATTGCCGATAGTTGACTCTTATTTTTATTGTGTAAAATTATAACCGATTTTTCGATCTTTTCGGCATATGCTAATTCGTATCCAACACCCAAACTTGGATTACTGGTCTCTGCTACTACTAGATCACTCTCTTTTAGCCAAGCGATATCTCTATTTCTAATGTGGCTATTATCCAATTTATCCTGGCCGTTAACGGATAATTTATAGTCGCCAATATGTTCTGTTAGAACTTCATTATCAATTTTTAAATAGTCGATTATTTTTCTATAGACATCGACATCTTTTCTACCACCACGAATCGAACCTGCAAAATATATTTTCATCCAATCACACTATTCCCTATTCTTGTTTAAAATAAATTATATAACAATTTACATTCATATTTTGATAATTTATGCTATACATAAAACATATGTTATGGGGGTAACTATGAAAAAATTAATCAGCACCGGATTGCTTTTAGCAGTGACCTTCTCGTTAGTCGGATGTTCTAACGGCAACAAACAATCAGCTGATACGCATAAGAAGGACACAACTACTGCGGTCAAGAAGAAGTCGACACATAAGAAGAAAGCAAAAAAGTCTACGAAGAAAAATACTGGAGAAACAGCGTCATCCACTAACAATCAAACCACTGACCAATTAGCGGCTAATCAGCAGACTCAAACTAACCAATCGAGTCAACAATCCCAACCAACTCAACAAAGTAATGGTATCTCTTATGATGAAAATACTTTGAGCGGTTTTGTTAATAAATATGGTATGTCACCTGCTGCTTATAAGATGCAAAACAGTGGTATGTCAGCCTATGAAGCACTTAAAAGTACTCCAAATTATCTGGAAACTTTTGGTGAACAACAGTCAGAGAGTCAAATGGATCGCGGTCTAATGGACCATAATGGAAATATGACTGACAAAGGTATGCAATGGGAAAATCATACTGACGATCAATCTGACCAAGATTATGATCAGAACAATGATTTTGAATATTAATTCAATCATCTTAAATAGATGATTGTTTTTTAATTTATAGCAGTATTTAGTTGCTAAAGACTACTCAAAAAAATAGAATATGAGTAACAGGTTTACAGTAAGAAATTATTAGGAAAAAGGCGAATGAAATGAAATTATTAATTATTGGTGCAACCGGACCGACTGGTAGAAAAGTCATTGAATCCGCACTCGACTTAGGAGATACAGTAACAGCATTTGCCAGACATACTGAATCTTTAAATGACATCAAGGATAAGATCAACATTATCCCTGGAGATGCTATTTTAACTGCTGATTTGGAAAAGGCCATGATCGGACAAGATGCTGTTATTTCAACTTTAGGACGTGGCGGATCGATCCATGCTCATAATCTATTTACGCGCGCAGCTGTTTCAGTAGTCAATTCCTGTAATCACACTGAAGTTCCACGCTTGATCTGGTTATCATCTTTTGGAGTTGGCGATACATTCAAAGATGCTACTCCTACTCAAAAAATCGCTTATAGAACATTTTTGCGAAATATTTATGCTAATAAAAAAGCCTCTGAACAGATCATTCATGCTAGCAAATTAAATTGGACGATTGTTTACCCTTCTGCTCTAACAAATGGAAGTGCCAAGGGTAAATTCAAAGCAGACGATCATATTAAAATGCATGGTATCCCCATGATCAGTCGTAGTGATGTCGCTGATTTCTTATGCACCGCCGCTCATGATGATAAGTGGATTCACAGAAATGCTGTCATTACTGATTAATTAGTTTTATTTATTGAGGAGTTAATATGAAGAAATTTACCAAGTGGATAATTGCTATTATTCTTGGATTATTTATCATTACAATATCTACTTATTTGGTAGTAAAAAGTAAAGAGTACGAGCCTTCAACGGCTGCCATGAATGCAGCGACAACCACTACTACAGTTGAAAATAGTATCAAATTTCAAGGTGACGATACTAGACCCGCCATAATTTTTTATCCAGGAGCTTTAGTGGAACCAAAGAGTTACAGCATTTGGGCTAATGAGGTTGCAAAAGCTGGTTATTCAGTCTATATTGTCAGATTTCCTTTGGACCTAGCAGTTATGAATGCAAATGCGGCGTCAAAGATTCAGGCAAATAAACCATATGTTATCGGCGGACATTCACTTGGCGGTACTATGGCTGCTCGCTATGCGCATAACAATACTAAGGAATTAAAAGGTCTCTTTTTCTTGGCCAGTTATCCTGAAAAGAAAATTAACCTTAGACATCTCAAAGAACCGGTTCTCTCAATAACTGCCAGTCAAGACGGTGTCTTAAATGAATCTAGCTATAAAAAAGCTAAGAAACTACTACCTGCATCTACTAAATATTTAGTAATAAACGGTGGTAATCATGCAGGATTTGGTAGTTATGGCAAACAAAAAGGTGACAATAAATCTAGCATCAAAAATATTGACCAACAAAAAGTCGTAGCCAGTTTGTTGATTCATTGGTTGGATAGTAAGGTCAAATAGTGTTCATTGGATGTCGCTGAAGATTTCCTTTAATAACATAAAAAATCCCTTCAATATACATTTTCAAATACGTATATTGAGGGGATTTTTATTTTAAATTAAATTTCAATTCAGCCGGAGTACACAAGGTGGCATCCAAAATACTACTTCAACAACACAACTTTTCCAAAGACATGATTATCTTCATAGTAATCCTGGGCATCTTTAACACCTGCCGCAGTTAATGGATATGTCTGTTGCACATTTAATTTAACCTTTCCATCGGCGACTAATTTAACTACTTTGCTCAGCGGATTATCAAATTTTCCACTTAAATACATGGCGTTGACTTGATACTTAGCAGCTAATCGATCATCTGGTTCTTCTACAAGTGATACTAGACGACCATTTTTCTTTAACACTTCAAAACTATTTTTATAAGTGTAGTGTCCCACTGTATCAATGACTAAATCTAAATCAGATAATTCTTCTTCAAATTTCTCTGTATGATAATCAATTACCCGACTGGCACCTAATTGTTTCAAAGCTTTAGTATTACGGTCACTGGCAGTCGTATACACGGTTGCACCACTGTTTTTGGCCAATTGAATAGCCATCGAACCTACTCCTCCAGCGCCACCATGAATAAGTACTTTTTGACCTGCCTTCAATTGTCCCAAATCAAATAAGGCATTGTAAGCTGGAATAGAAGTCATCGGTAAAGCTGCTGCAACCTCTACTGGAATATTATCTGCTACTTTAGCAGCCTTACTTTGTCCCAAGATCGCATAATCAGAATAAGCTCCGAATCCTTTGACACCGACCATTCCACAAACGGTATCACCAATATTGAATTTTTCAACTTCCGAACCCATATCAATGACTTTACCAACTACATCAGTTCCTGTTATGGCTGGCATATCTAGAGCAAAATCATTTTTAAAAACACCTTCACGAACAGCAATATCAAATGGAGCTACTGAACTTCCAGCTACTTTTATCAATAACTGTTTAGGTTTCAACTCCGGAATATCAATCATCTGATCTCTAAATTTACTGCTATCTCCATAATTATCAATAACAATTGCATTTGTTTGCATATGACATCCCCCTAATTCAAATTAACTTTTTTAGCCAAACTTTGTTTGTGATAATACACCAGCATAGTAATGACAATTATCATTGAGATAATGATCAGTAACAATCCAGTGATCATAATATTTCGATAACCACTATACAAAATATTCCTCATTTCTGGCACTAAATTCTGCGGTAGCTGCTTAGCGGCACTGGCATCGCTTAGCTTATTCAACATTCTCATGGTTATCGTATGGTTTGATTCACTGACACCTTTCATCAAAGCATGATTCAAAATAACACCATAAACTGATGACATCAACGTTTGACTAAGAATTCTCAATAGATAGCCCAAAGATGTGGCTGTTGGAATATCTCTACTTTCTGCATCAGTTTGAACATTTACCTGCAAAATATTAAAGATAATTCCAACACCAAAACCTTCAAACCCTCCTGCTGTTAACAATAACCAAAAGGGAGTTTTTTGTCCAAATAAAAGAATAATCACAAATGATATAAAAATAGTTATCGTACCAACCGTAACAATCAGATATTTACTCCATTTAGTCTGCAAAAAAGGAACCAATTCTGATCCAATAATATTAGTTGCTGCACCGGGGATCTGGGTCATACCTCCCATTAAGGCACTCAATCCTAAGATTCCTTGTGCCCACATGGGAATATATGTGATAAAGGCTATAAATGAACCCCAAATAATAACGAATAGACTAAAGTCGACCACCAGATCACGATTAGTCAACAAGCGACTCGGTACGATTGGATCTTCCGCCTTGCTGTCAACTTTCATCATCCAAGCTATCAGAACAATTCCAACAACTAATAGAGTGACAATGACAAAAATGGATGTAACTCCAATCATCTGAATACCGGTCAAAATTGATACTAATCCAATAACTAACAACGTTGCACCCAAATAATCAACCGATTTACCTGCAGCGTTGCGTTTAGTATCTTTATAAAATAACATCAAAATAGTAACTGACAATAAAGCAACTGGAACATTCAAATAAAATACCCAACGCCATGTCAAAACATCGACGATCCAGCCACCAAGTAGAGGTCCAATGATCGAGGCCGTACTAAACAAAGCTGTTGCCAATCCAATAATTTGCGAACGCTTTTTTAGATCAGTATAGATATCGGCAAATACAATAAATGGAATTGTATTCATACCGCCACCACCAATACCCATTACTGTACGAGCAATAATAAACCACTGGATATTTGGGGCTATACCTTGAAAAATTGCCCCAATCATAAACAAAATCGTTGAATAAATATATCCCCGTTTATTACCCCGGTGTTCACCAAACTTACTCCATAACGGTGTCGACACGGCTAATCCCAACAGAAAAGTTGCCACGATCCATCCCATATAGGCTAATCCATGTAGATCGCCAGTAATAGCTGGCAAAGCCGTATTGACAATTGTTGCATCCATACCTGTCATGATATTTGACAATAATAGTGCAATAGTAACTAATGTTCGCTTATTTTCTTTCACCAGAAGTCCCCCAATAAAATCACTACTTTTATTAAACAGCTATCCCATCAAAAAAGTAAGCATTGTAAAACTTTTGAATACGTTTACTTAAATAATTTTTTCCATATTGAACCAGACCTCATTACCATGATTAGAATTAGCTTGTCCCATATTTTTGAAACCATTTTTCTCATAAAATGGAATTCGATCCTCTAAACAAGTCAGGGCAATACTCTCACGTTTATCTTCTTTAGCATTCTCCTCCAATTTTTTTAACAATTTACTACCGATACCCTGTCCACGAAAGTTTGGACTAATCGCAATTGTGAAAACTAATTGATGTCCGCCAACCAAAAGATTATCTGGAGTCTTCTCATACATATCATCTTCCACAAAACGGGCTGATACTGCTGGACCGCAAATAAATCCAATAACTTTATTTTCGTCATTTCTGACAACTAAAAAAGTTTTATACAATTTTTGAATACGTTCTCGATAGCTTTCAATACTACCAGCCTCTGCCTCATTAAATCCTTGCTTTTCTATTGTCATGATCTCATCTAAATCACTTAATTCTGCTAAGTCGAATTTCATTGTATTTACCTTTCCATATAAAAAAACTTGCAGCATTACACTACAAGTTTTTATTATTTAACATACTTTCTATATTTTATCCGTTTCAACCATGTTTGTTGAGCGGAAATATTCCAAAATCTCTTAATTTTGCCATATTCTCCATCTGCATTTAGATAGTATGAATTAGCAGAATCTTTCATGTACATCTTGATCATTTTTCTAAGTTTCTTCTTAGTAGGTTCTTCAACCATTGGTGCGGCAATTTCTACACGACGATCTAAGTTTCTAGTCATCAGATCGGCTGAAGAGATCCAAATCTCGTCCTCGCCATTTCCATAATCAAAATTATAAATACGACTGTGTTCTAGAAGTTCTCCAACGATACTTTTGACCACAATATCTTCTTTTTCACCACATAGTCCTAGCTTTAATGAACAAGGTCCACGAACGATAATTCTAAAAGGTAGTCCCAGTCTGGCAGCACCATAGATACCATTAATGATATCAATATCCGTCAAGCCATTAACTTTGATGAACACTTTACCCTTACCAGTTCGTAGGTAATTTCTAGTTGCTTTTCTGATTTTATGTAAAACCATTTGCTTAATACTATTAGGCGATGTTACCAATAGATTAAAATCACTTGCTGAATTTCCAGCAACCGAGTCGAAAAACGATTTAGCATCATTTACATACTGCGGATTACTGGTAAAGAAACTCACATCAGAGAATATCTTAGAAGTGATTGCATTATAGTTACCTGTCCCAATTTGTACATAACCCGATTTACCCTGTTCAACCAAACAAATCTTAGCATGTACTTTATTGACACGATCACCATAAAGAATTTTACATCCAGCTTTCTCAAGCTCATCAGCTACGATCAAATTATGTTGCTCATCAAATCTTGCTCGTAATTCCACGATAACGGTAACTTTAATTCCCTTGCCGGCAGCTGTTCTGAGCAAATTAACTACTTGTGATTTTTTCTCAGTCCGATAAATCGACATTTTAATAGCCGTTGTTCGACTATCATTAACCGCTGCCTTCAAAAACTTCAAAAAGATATCAAATGATGCATATGGATAATTGACCAATAACGATTTAGTATCCAAATATTTCAAAATATCTTTTGAATCATTCCATGTTAACCCTGTAAATGGAGCAAACACTAATTTTGGATCATCCCGATATTTCTTAAACAGCTTATCTAAGAATTTCAGATCCAATGGTCCACAAATTTCGTAGACACTTTTCTTACTGATACCAAATAATGAACTGAAAAACACTCGATCTCGCGCACCATCATGACTCATAAATTCTACTCGAGTGGTCTTTCTGTGACCTTTATTGGTCAAATAATCAGTCATATTATCTAAATATTCTTCATCACTAAGATCTTCATCCAAAAAGTCATAATGCTTATTCTTATCAAAAGTCAGTCGATAAACATAACTGGTAATGATCTTGTGTTTTTTAAAGTGATCTTCAGCTGCATTCATGATCAAATCTTCTAGCAAAACAAAATGATTAGGCACTCCCGTTTCGACCAGTCGATCTAAATCATCAGGTATTTCAGCTGTAAATATTTGATCCTTGGAGCATAACAAGACATTCAAATTAGTATGTGATTTTTTGGACGCACTAAATTCAACTACCTTGAGCCTTTTTGAAATATTTTCAGTGTAATATTTCTTGAGGTATTCTTTTTCTTTCTCACTAGTATCTTTAAAGTAAGAAATTTCAAAAATACCTTTGTCTTTGATGTCATCCAGAACAATTCCTAAAGCTTGATACTGCTTTGAAATATTTCGTGAATTGAAATCATAGATAAAACTTAACAGGTCCACCCCATCTAACCCTGTTCTGCGATCACGTTTTTTTCGAGTTATCATGCTGTAAACATTGTGCATTCTTACTCTGAAAAACTCATCTAAGTTATTTGATGCAATCGACAAGAAACGCAGTTTTTCAAGCAATGGAACCTTGTCGTTATAAGCTTGGTCAATAACTCGATTGTCGAATAATAACCAGCTTAAATCCCTATTATAATATTTAATTTTCATTTTCCAGTTCCTTCTTAAATGAATCGTAGTCGTATTCTACTTGCTTTGCATAGCTGTTAGCAAAATTCATCAAAGAATTGTCCAGATCTTGATACTCTGCACCAAATCCAATTATTAATGGATAGTTTGGTGAATGTGAGTGAGCTCTGGCAAGCAGGATCACACAAACTGTCACATAATCTTCAAAAGAGGCATAGTCCAATTTATCCAAATTGATCGAAGTCTTCATATCTTTAAATTGACGCATATAGAAACTGTACTTATCAGTGTCAAAAGCACCCAAGAAAGGATCGGAAGCACTCTGTAGGATCAATTGACTGTCTACAATATTTTGACCTTGGCTGACTTTTTTGTCGGAATATAATCCTTCAACATTATAGATGGGTAAAGCTTGTTTAGCTTGTAAAACCAAATAGTTTTTGTCTAAATCCTGTAAAAGAATCAGATAGCACAGCGTTCCAACGCTCCCCACGCCGACACTGTGTCTAACGACATCAATAATGTTAAAGTCCTCAAGAAATAATCTCACATCGCTTCTCTGACGTGCTTTATATTCCTTATATCCATTAACCAAGGAATCAAAATCTTCTTTAGTTATGTGTTGCGTGACCGGCTTATTTTCTTCAAATCGTCTTTCGCCTTTTTCATTCAACGTAGTGTATTTCTCGATCACTAATTTAGAATTGCTCCTTTGAGCTTTCTTGATACTCTTAGTGATCATCTTAGCGAATGAATTTTGAAAATATTCCTCATTATCCTTTAAATTACCAAAGATCTCGGTAATATTTTGCAACGTATTCGGTAAAATAAAACGTTTCATTTCTGAAATTTTAGTCATATGTTTTAAAGTATCGAAGTAGGTATGAATAACACTCAATAAAAATTCTTGTATATCAGTCTCTTCAAAATTATGTGATCTAGCCACTAATAATGAACTGACCAAAAAACGCTTTAAATCGTATTCCCAATATCCCAAATGAGCCTCATCAAAATCATTCATATCGAATAATAATTGACCTTCAGATGAACCATAGAAACCAAAGTTTCCTAAATGTGCATCCCCACCGATCAAAACTTTGATCTCACTGTCAGAATGTTTGGCTAGATCGTAATGCATCACATCTGCTGTTCCTCTAAAAAAAGCAAATAATGACTTAGACATACGTTCTCTTTTGACCGCTAATAGCTCCGGTACAAGTAGTTTGTTCTTAATATTCAGAATCTTATGAATATTCCTCTTTTGTGGTTCAAACGAATTGAAATCGTCTGGAACCATCGTAGCAAAGTAACGTCCCTTTATGATTAACTGTTCCGTACTTTTAAAAGCATCAGTATCCTGAAAAGTATATGGTGTTTGATTCATGCCATCATCTCCCTAAAGGTATTATACCTTAACCATTCAATAAGTCAGGAGATAATCCGACCCTTTTACAAAACATCCATTGCCGTCCATTCAAGCTTAGCTTTGTATATTCCTGAAGCTATGTTTTTTCCGTTAGTTTCATCGACGTGCATTAACAATCCGCAATTCTTTTCCCAGACAACAGCATCCGTATCGGACTCATTATCACTGTTGATATCCTCATCTGGAATGGGTGAATTAGTGTTGGTCAACGGTGTAAAACCGCCGTCCTCATCGTAGTAACGCAATGAAACTGGCAGTGTGTCACCATTCCTTTCGCACTTAAAGTCACTCTTTTGACAGACAAACAAATTATGTTTGCAGTTTTTTCTTCTATGGTCATCGATAATAACCACTGACTTAGATTTATCATTAAAATTGGTTCGATTCAATAGTTCTCCGGAAGTTAAGTTTGACACTTTGCCAAACGAAATATCGTTTGGTTTAATCACTAGCTTATCATTTGTATAATTAATCAATAATGTTTTATCACTATATGCTCTATAGTTATGTGCTTGATCAGAAGAATCATCTGACTCAAATTTTGTATTACCATGAATTCTCGGCTTCGTCATAAATTGCATAGTTGTGTCCGGCTCTCTGGCATCAAACTCAACTTCAATTTTATGCAACAGTCCTTCCCCAGTGCCGCGGACGATAAAGTCGAGATTCTCAATTCTGATATGTGGACACTCATCGTCATTAGAGATAGAAAACTCTTCTTCCCTTAAAACTTTTCCATCTAAAACAACTTTCTTAATATGTTTTGCTTCTATATTATTCTGCAACGGTAATTCAAAAACTCCATACTTTAAAACACCTAATGGATTTTCATTATTTAAAATACTAGTAACTTTGATTCGATCTCCTTTAACAACTTTATCCGTATTATGTTTATGATTTTCCTTCGTGTAAGTTAAGTTCTCAACTTCTACATCAAAACTTATTTCTGGATCAACATTATTCAAGACATTTAATACTGCTGTCCTGGTAACAAAGCTGTGCTCTTTTTGATTACCTTCGCCGTTAGTTTTGGCATAAATCTTAGCGTAAAAATGTCTTTGGTGATCATTCATAGTTGTATTTTTTATCGTATAAGAAAGATCTTGTTTTTCAGTTTTCAGTTTAATATCTTTTCCCTTTTTTGATTCATACCATTCCACATGCCAGTCATCCATCATATGTGCTTGATAAATACCTTTTATTTCAAAGGTTGCATCATCTCCGACATCTACTGTTTCGTCATCAAGACCACCGCCGATCTCAATCGTCTTGTTGGCGCTAATTTGCGTACCATCATTGTTAATGAAGGTTCCCGTTATTGTGTACTCCCCAGATATACCTTTTTGATTAGCCTCAATTTCTCCACTGATCGGGTCTATTTTAGCCAACGATTTATTGTCCCCACTCCAAGTCATCTGCCCTGACGCATCTATTGGATCTACCGTTTCGTGTGCATTAGTTATATTATCTAAACCTTTTAAATTGAAAAGATAATCTTCATCTGTATCAACACTCAAATGAATAATATTCTTAGGATCTTCAACTACATGGATAGTCGTTACATCCGAATAATAATGTATTACACCCAAGCCCAAAAGCACCCCTGATGAAGCTCTTGACTGCATATAATACGTTCCAACCTTTTTCGCCTTGAATTCATAATTTTTTGAATGGGCGACTTTCTTTTTGAATCTCAACCAATGCGTCATATCTTCCGAATAACGCCACCGATAATTTGGTGTTGGATCTTTCAAAATTAATAAACCAGACAATCGATTCCAAATTGATTCTTTGAATTTGGATTTAATTATTACTGACCGACCCTTTTGTACATAATATGCTTTATTTGGTTGAACAAAAAATCCGGCTTTAATAATCATCCCTAACGCTTTTACTGGCCGATGACTAGGATGAACGTACTTCCCCTTCCCTTGAGAAGCACCTTCCTCACCATCTCCGTCAATATCATCAATGTCATCTGATGCCTTATTCTCCGCTATCATTTCTTCAAAAGATGATTTTTCTTGATCCTTATTTGAATTTTTTTTAACTTCAGACCCAACTATCTGCTCTTCATTTACTCCTACCTCATCGGCATTAACACTCGAAGAACTGGAGATCATACTGGCTAAAAATAACAAAGTCCATATCAAAATTAAAGAACCCAATAATACTACCTTTTTCATTGCTTGCTCACTTCCTTTCACTCGTTAGTGAATTAGAAAACGCCTATGGGCTACATAAGTAAGCGTTTGCAAGTACAAAGTATATCGGTTTAATTTCACAATATCAAAATTAATTTATAATATTTCGACAATAAAAATAGAGAATACAAATTTTGATTCATCTTTGTACTCTCTTATCTTTTGATATTTTATTTTTATTGAATAATTTTAGTTAGTTTGGAAATGAAATTTTAGTTTTTAAATATTGTTAATAGTTTTCTCTTACATTAATACATTTGCTGAAATTTGCTTTATCGTAATTCTAGTTTTCTAGAATAGTCATATTTGAAATATATATCTCAAAACAACAAAAAAATAGAATAAATCTTAATTGCACTCTCCTCTAACAAAAATCATCTTTAATAGTAAATTTAAATTTTCTATCAAAGAATTTATGCAAATTTTTTATAAATCAGTTGTTATCATTTTGAAAACTAAGATTATGGATATCATTCATATGAACCCTAAAATTTGATTTACTAACTTAACCCTTTTGATAGTAGGTAAATTAAAATTTAAAAGTCATTTAGGATCAACCAAATACTTTAAAATATTTCAATATGTTTTTTGTATTATTATCTTTCAAAATAGAAAAAAGTTCATATCAAAAGTTGATATGAACTTTTTAACTAAATGTTACATATTTGATTCTTTTAACTTTTTAAAGGAGAAAGAAATCAAATCATCATTTCCAAATGCACCTGCTTTTGTTATAACCCGTAGATTATCATAATCTCCACCTGTAATTTTCATCATTGGTGTCCCAGTTGCAACTTCGGTAATAATATCAACGCTATTTGCTTTAACTACATCAAAGAAGCCCTTGGCAGTATCTCCACCTGTAATGAATAGCCCTGATGGCTTAATATTTTTAATTATCCGTCTACCCAATCCACCTAAAATTGACTGAACTATTAAACCTATTTCGTCCATGGAAAGACCGTCTGCTTTTAATTTATCTTGAGTATACTTTAATTCATTTCTATTAATAGTCGCAGAAGACGTAACAATTACATCTTGTCCATCCTTCATGGCATTAACGGCCTCATCAACATAGTTATAATACGATTCATCTTTATATACATCATAAATAGGAATTGAAATAACTTTGACATTATTTTCTCTAGCAAATTTAACCTGCTTGGATGTAACTTCACTTACGCTTCCCACAATAGCCAATGCTGGTACTACAGGATTCTCAATACTTAAAATTGCATCCATTATTCCTGACGATCCAACCCATAGTACCTTCAATTTAGATTTTAAAATATCTTTAACTAGCAATTGTAAATCTAAATCACTCATAGCATCTGCTGCATAAAATTTAGTTTGTGAGTCTATATTGATGTTGCCACTTCTTATTTCATCCAATGAAATTGCATCAACATTCTCACCAGGAAATGCTTTTTTTAAAATACTAAAGATATTATCGTCATTTAGAGGCTTAACTGGATCTTTTGCAAATTGTGTATCTAATCCTTTCACTCCATTAATAGTAAGAACACTATCTTTAACTTGACGGCCGATAGATGGTAGTGATGGAGCAAATACTAAAATGTCACTCTCATAAAGACGATTTAGTTCATTTAACTCATCAGGAATATTACCGCGTAAAGTAGAATCGACTTTTTTTATTGTGTAATCAAATTGTTTCATATCCGTTTGCAATACCGCTCTTGAAATTTTATCTCTAGCATCACTAGGACTTAAATTACGTGACTCAGTGTCCACGACTAATGATGAATATGTACCCTCTTCGTCATGAAGTCTAACCTGAACAGGAATACCACGTTTTGCTAGTTGAACTCCTGTATCTGTTGAACCAGTGAAATCATCAGCCATAATTAAATATTTTTTATCCATTTGCAATAACACCTTTTTTCTCAACATCACTATTACTTTTTGCCTTATTCTCATGTTTTACTAACCATGAAACTAGCAAAGGACAAAGAATTGCTGTAATAATAACTGAAGCAGCAACCTGTGCAGTAGCAACAGCTGTCGTTTTTGCAAATGAAGGAACAACCGCAGCAATTGCAGCTGGAGTTGCGGCCGCGTTACCAGCAGTAGTACCAATAGCAGCTCCTACCGCTGGATGCTCTGTACGAAGAATATATTTCATAATTAAATAACCACCGAATCCGGCAATTAATGTTACTAAAATACCTAAGACAATACCTGGTAGACCGGCCTTAATTATTTGTGAAAAGTTTAAGGCTGCTCCAAGAGTAAATGCGAAGAATGGAATAGGCATAACGGTACCTGCTTTAAAGAAATCTTTAAGATCTGGATCTAAATTACCAAAAATAAATCCCAATACGATTGGTACTAATGCTGCAACAAACAACATAACTGGTAATTTTGCTGTTCCAGTTGCACCTAAAGCAATCATAGTAAAAAATGGTCCATCCATTAACGTAGTAATGGAAATTGCTCCAACGTCACTTGCATCACCATATTCTCCGGCAAGTGCACCATACAAACCACCATTCGCATTAGTCATTGATGATATCAAGGCTAATGGTAGAATCCCTAGAAATGTTCCGTTTCCAAAAAGTGAGCCAATGATCCATCCAAAAATAAGACCTAATAATAATCTAAAGAATGTTAATGCAGCACCCCTAATAACTGGTTGTCCTGCTTGTTTAATTGAAATTTGTGCACCATTACAAAAGCAGAATAATGATAGTAAAGTTAAAGTACCTGTTTTGAAAAGCGCAGTAGTAAATCCACCAATTTCTAGTGAATGTGGTAAGAAGGTGTTAAAAGTGGTCCCTAGTAAAAGTGGAACAACCATTAGTCCTCCAGGAACTTTATTTATTCCTTTAAGAATCTTCATTGCTAATCCCCCTATTTGTTAACAGCTAATTTAGTTGCATAGTCAATTGAATTTAACAAACTAATATCATTGGCCTTACCAGTCAAAACTTGGTCAAATGCTGTCCCATGATCAACTGACGTACGAATGATTGGTAATCCTAATGTGATATTCACACCAGATACATTGCCCCATGTCTTAGTCTTTTGATCATACTTAAATCCGATCAATTTAATAGGAATATGTCCTTGGTCATGATACATTGCTACAACAATGTCAAACCAACCACCTGCTGCCTTAGGAAATACAGTATCTGGTGGAACTGGACCAGTAACATTAATTCCTTCATCTTTAGCAACATTTATTGCAGGAATAATTTCTTTTTCTTCTTCATCACCAAATAATCCGTTTTCACTGCTATGTGGATTTAACCCCGCAACTCCAATCTTTGGTTCTGGAATTCCCAATTGTTTCATAGCCTTATTAGCAATTTCAATAACCTCTAATACACGATCCTTTTTAACCAGTTCTGTTGCACGTCTTAATGAAACATGTGTACTAACATGAACCACCCTAAGATTTTCATGTGCTAACATCATTGTGTAATTTTTAGTACCCGTTCTTGTTGCATATATTTCGGTGTGACCAGCGAAATGATGACCAGCCAAATTCATGGCTTCTTTATTAAGTGCATTAGTTACCGTTGCATCAACATCCTTATTCATCGCCAAATCAATAACCGTCGTTACATATTTATATGCAGCATCTCCCGCCATAGCACTAACTTGACCAAATTTGAGATTATTGATATCAATCATTTTCATATCTAAAACATCCATCGAACCAAATTCAAATTTTGCTTCACTTACTTTCTGAATTGGATTCAAATTTAATTTTAATTCCGGTATTTTTTTCATGACGTACTCAAGAACTGAAACATCACCAACAATAAATGGATGGCACTTCTCAAATAATTCTTCATGTTTAAAAGCTTTTAAAGATATTTCGGGACCAATACTTGCTGGGTCCCCCATAGTAATAGCAATAATAGGTAATTTCATTTTATCGGTATTCCTTATGAATACCTTCACTCCCCTCTCTTTATCTTTCATAACATAGTTTAGAAGGGTTGAAATAAAAGCGCTAACATAATATGATTCATATTGAAACAGGTTTCTTCAATAGAAACCATTTATCTAAGCATATTAATAAACCATGTTTCATAATGAAACATAAGGAGATAAAATATTGAAATTTAGGATTTTAGGTATTTATCCATACGCAGGATTAGAACAATCAATCAAAAATCAATTACCAAAATTCTCAGAATTAAAGATCGATCATTTTGTCGGTGATTTAAGTTACGGAATTGAAATAGCAACTAAGCAATTAAAAGAAAACAATTATGATGCGATTATTTCACGTGGTGGAACCAAAAGAGCATTAGAACAAAAATTTGATTTACCAATCATTGATATTGGGGTATCAAAATACGATATCTTACAAGCAATTCAAAGTCTCAAACATATTAATAAAATTGCGGTTGTTGGATTTGATTTCTTAAGTATAAATGCCGAACATGTAATTAAAGATTTCAACAAGAACTTATCCGTATTTAAAATTGAATCCTTGGATGATGCACAAAAAATCCTCCTTCAACTGAAGGAGGATAACTATGATGTCATTATTGGAGATAGGATAACCAGTCGCCTGGCAAATAAAATTGGTATTAACTGTATTCTCATTTCATCAGGAGATGAGAGTGTTATTTCGGCTCTACAAAATTGCTTAACCATCTTAAAAAACAAGTATTCTGAAAAAGAATCTAGCCGTATACTTCTTGATTTATTAAGATACCGTAATGAAAGTCTTGTTGTGACTGACGAAGATAACATGATAAACTACACTGCTAATTTAAACCACTCTCCAAAGTTAATTCCACACATAAAAAAAAGAATCCGATATATAAATTGGGAGGAAAACAAAACCAGTATATTTATGAGCCAGAATAAATATTATCAAATGAACAAAATAAGGAATTCTACATATATTATAAGCAAATTGAACAATTATCTGCCTAACAAAGCGATAAATACACCAACAGATGAAAACGAAGAAATATTCAATGCCTATTTGAAAAGCAATTTATCCCAAAAGTTCTTAAATGCTCTAGAAATATACAAACATAACGATGATATACTCTTTATTGCGGGAGAAAACGGTTCTGGAAAAAATCAGTTAATAAGTATTATAAGTTCATCTGAAGCTAAAAAAACTTTTAGAATAAATTGTAGCGAATTAACTGAATTAAAACTAAATGATCTGGAAAATTCGCTATCTTCCCCATTATTGGATACTCAAAATATTATTATATTTGATCACTTAGACAAAATAAATGTTGGCCTTCAGCGCAAACTAATGTATTTTATAAATGAAACATTACTTTTCAAAAGAAATAAACTCATTTTCAGTTATGAACTAGATTCACAAAACGGAGTAAATTTAACTAGAATATTATTGAAGCAACCTAAATATATTGAATTAAGACCCTTTAACTATCTAGATAGTAAACAAATATCGTTATTAATATCTTTACTGATAAATCAATTGAATATAAGTTACGGTCGAGAAATACTTGGAGTAACTGATATAACTTTTGATCGTATACTGAGAGGACCGTGGGAAAGAAATTATTGGCAATTTATAACTGTTCTAACAGAAAGTTATAAAGCTACCAAATCTCCCTATATCGACCTAAGTAGTTTAAAATATGGACTTAATCAAGAAAATATTGAATATAATCTTACAAAAACTAGCAAAATCAATCATGTACAGAGAAATAAATTAAGCATTCCAATTGAGAACAATTTAGATGACAGCATTGACCTAATAGTACAAAAAGAACTTGCAATGAATAACTTTAATAAAACAAAAACTGCAAAATCATTAGGTATATCCAGATCTACCTTATGGCGTTTATTAAAAAGAATTGAATAACAAGGAGCAAATCATGCTAAAAAATATCCTCTTCGACATCGACGGAACAATCACTGATACAGAATACACGATCATAAAATCCTTACAGGCCTTACTTCTTCGCGAAAAAGGTCTAACTGTTAAAGATGAGGATCTCTACTATATTTTAGGAATTCCCGGCGAAGATGGCGTACGTCAATTTTCTGACAACCAAGCGGATCTTGATGATTTATTGGAGAAATGGCGCTTACTTATTGCTGACTATGCTAAATACTCAACTGTTTTTGACGGTATGGAAAAGCTTTTCATAAATTTGAATAAGGCTAACATGAACCTAGGAATAATAACTTCTAAAACCCATCAGGAATTGAAAAATGATTTTGATCGTTTCAATTTGAATAAATACTTTGACATTTTCGTAACGGCATCTGACACAGAGAAACATAAGCCAGAGCCTGATCCAATATATAAAGCTTTGGATATGTTAAATGCAGCACCTGAAAACTCAATCTACATTGGCGATTCGATTTACGATATGAAATGCGCTCATAGTGCAAATCTTCCCTTTGCATTGGCTAGTTGGGGCGCTAAATATAACCCCGAATTTAAACAAGCGGAATACAAATTGGATACTCCTGATTCATTAATGCAAATAATTTTATAGTTTTTTGAGCAAAAATCTAGATATATTTAGCTAAACCTGACAAAATACATGGTAGATACAAGCACCCCCAACTGTTTGTATCCACCCCCGTTGATTTTTATAACTCAACATAAAAAGCCACCAGATTCCCCGACCTGGCGGCTTTTACTTTGTCTAAAATATTCCTAAAATTTTAATAACGATAATAGCTAAAACCATACTGATAATAGCATGAACCATGAATAAAATTGAAAATGATGTGAAGTACAACAAATAACTATTTAATAGATCGATTTTCCCAACAATGATAAAAATATTGCCAATTACAAATTGTACGATCAACCAAGGTATTATTCCCTTATGAACTGTACTAAAATCGGCATCACTTAAATCATATCCGGTACTGGCAATCATGATCGTCAAAACTAAATACAGAATGATCATCGACCAAGTTCCATTAGCGAACGCGGTCTTTAGATTATTCAAAACTGACTCAACCAGATTAGTGGCATTTAAAGTCGTTTCCGTACCGATACTACTGAAGTTGAATTGGGCATTCAGTAAAAATTTCTGCAACAAATATAATGCAACAGAACAAGTATAATATGGTGCTAAGCCAATAAAGAAGTTCCCTAAACGCTGATAAATATTATTTTCGTTCCAAGAATGTTGAACTGACCCTAATGCACCGGAGTTTTGGTAGTGAACATTCAACAATTGCACTTTGGTAACCTTATGTCCGAAGATAAATGCAAACATAGCGTGACCCAATTCATGGATCATAACGCCCAGTCCCCCGACAACTAACTGACTATTATTTCCTAAATTATCTACTAGAGTTTTCTTGGCAACGTGTCCGATCCACGACACAATTCTTGCGGTCAGATACGGTACGACAGTAAAAGTCACCAAGACACCTAAAATCCATCTAAAGTAGTCTTCCAAAAAGAAATCTCCTTATTTTTGAATTGATTATGTTATTTTATCAAAAGTATCGCTCCAAATAATATTAAGATCATGTAAACATACTTTACAAAATCCGCACTATTTATTTTTGATGCGACCCAATTTCCCAATGGTATCACTAATATCAACAAGGGAACGATTATTAAAAGTAATTTAACTACTTCTAAACTCCACATCCCCGAAGATATCTGGCTAAGCACAACGATACTACCAACACAGACAAAGTGTCCTTGCAGGATACCTCGCAATTTGAAGGCATCCCATTTTTTTGCTGTTCCATAAACTACTATTGGAACGCCATGGCTATTGAAGGAACTCCCCAGAATACCTGATATCATTCCTGCTAGATAGTCATATTTGTCATTTATTTTAATATTTATTGGACTCTTCCTATTAAGAAAGTAGAGATTATATCCTCCATAGATAACAATGAATGTACCCAAGAATTTCATAATTATTTTGGGAGAACCCAATTTGATGATCAATATACCGATCGGTATCCCTAGAATTGATCCAATCACCAGACGCTTTAAAACTTGATAATCAATATTTCCTTTATACCTTATGGCTACTGGAATCGCTACGATCAATCCTAAAGCACCTATCAAAGCTGTTGATGATTCGATATCAAATGATATCAATGCCAACAACGGCATGGTGACCAGCGCTTCTCCAAATCCAAAAACTGTTCTCATTAAAGCCCCGAATAAGGCAATAATAACGACTAAAAAGTATATCACCGGATTCCTCCTATTTAGTTAATGAGATACGATCTTTTTCAGTGATTTTTCGTAATACTTTGCAAGGTACACCTGCAGCAACTACTCCAGCTGGAATGTCCTTATTAACGACACTACCAGCCCCAATTACACTGTTATTACCGATTGTTACACCACCAAGAACACTGACATTGGCACCCAACCAAACATTATTTCCAATATGAATCGGGGCACTCGTTTCCATTCCAGAAGCACGCTGTTCTGGATCTAGTGGATGACTGGCACAAGCTATACAAACACCCGGCGCAATAAAAACACCATCCCCTAAATAAACTGGAGAAGTATCAAGGATTGAACAATTATAATTGATAAATGCCATTCCTGTACTGTGAATGTTAAATCCATAGTCGCATCTAAAACTAGGCTCGATCATAGTCAAGTCAGTAGATTCCGCAAATAATTTCTTAATAATATTTTTACGTTTATCAATTTCTGTCGGTCTAGTTTGATTGTATTCAAAACACAATTCCTTTGATTTATCTTGCAAACCCATAGGCATATCTTTGTAACTTATAGCATAGGGGCGATCCTGTCGAATCATTTCTTTAATATCCATTTTTCACCTCATTCATATATGTTAACAAATAATCAATAAAAAAAGACCCTTTTCAGGGTCTGAAAGTTAATCTGATTAATACATCTCACCTAAACTATTAAGACCATTAATCAATGAATACATCCAGTATATTACAAATAAACTAAGAACTACATTGACTAGAAAATAAACTAATCCCGCTAGATTCCAAGTCTTTTGTGTTTTCTTAAAGCCCTCGATATCGTTATGATCACTGTTATTCCATGCCCACTCATTTCCCTTAAATCCACAAACAAATGCCCAAATAATATTGAAAAGTGGAATCAAACATAACAATGGTAAGTAAGTCTTATTACCGATCCCCCACCATACATTAAAAGCAAATGCTCCCCAATTCCAACCTTTGATTTCGTCTGGTGTTCCTTTAATTTCTACTTGTTGTGACGTTGCTTCTTGCATAGATGTTCTCCCTGAATTCGTTTTATGGTTCTATCTATATAGTAAACAAATCATCGCTTATTAAATATCGCCAATATGTCAATCTATGGTCTTTCATAGCCAAACTTGATATGATTTTAAAAAAGGAGTTCTTATGAAAATACCGAATACAAGAATCAAGATACCTAAGATATTTTTAATGATAGCTCTATTGCTTCCTTTGATCGGTTATCGCCGGCACAAATAAAAAGTCATGGAAAATTTTCCATGACTTTTTTTACTTGCGCCAAAAACTAGTACAGTCTTTTTTATCTTCTATATTAAATTCAATGATCTTTTTTAGTAAATCATAATTTACTTCTTGATCAAACTGAATCCTAAACATCTTCTTACCAAAGCTATAATTATTTTGCTCAAAATCTTTATTGAATTGTTCCATCGCTAGACCTTCAGGCGCAATCGACATATGCTTTTTTGCTACACTGAAACCAATTATAAAAGTTCCATGATCAGTAAACATTGGTTGATTCCAGGCTACTCTTGTACTTAAGTCGGGAAAAGTTTCATGTACCCAATTAAGAATTTCAACAACTCGTTCTTGATGGTCTGCATCGTCAATTTTAGCTAAATATTCTTCAAAGACATCCATACTGATTCTCCTATACTCATAGTTTCATAAGTATAGCATTACTATTAGATTCCTTCGATTTTTTCAAGCTTTGAAATTAATTCTGTTTGATTTTCATTAAGTTCACTTTTATTTGATTGTACAAAGGTAAGTAGTTGATCGACAAGGCTTGTTTCGTTTCCGCCCTTTTGCAGGTGTACGTATGTATTCATCAACACTTGCTTAAATTCATTTGAGTTATTATCGGTTAAGCCACTAAATAATTCATGAATTATCGTTAATACTGTTTCAGTCATAACTCTATCCTCTACCATGAATTTACAGAAAACAATTCATCTGCATTGAACTTCATAGTAACATATCACACGAAAACTGATTAACAATTTTCATTATTTTTCAAAATTAAGACAAATAAAAAAGGCGCCGAAGCACCCTACTCTACTGCGAAACCTGGATTACGTGACATCCAATCAATTTTCTGTGTATAATCCTCTCCCGTTTCCATTCCAGCTAAAGCTTTTGAAACTTTATTGTCATCTTTTAATTTGCCAAACAGATGTGTTAATGAATAATTTTCATCAAGTAACTTATATGTAGATAGAATTAATTCTTTGCAATACCCGTCTTGATCAACATCCTTGGTGTTGTTCATATCTGTATATAATTCTGATAAAACCTTCTTAGCTTCCGAATTGTCATTTAATTTCATAAATTACACCGCCTATTTTAATAGATTTTACCTAAAGAACGTTCTAATTCCGCTACACAATATTCTATTTTTTGAATGTACTGACTTGCCTCTTTATTGAACTCTAATCCCTCGGTTATTGATAATTGATCCAAATAAGACTTCAAAGAGGCAATTGTATTGTCTTTCAAAAATTCCGTATCGTTCAGCCTTAAATATGTATCTCGTATCTTTTCTGCCGCCATCTTGTCGCACTCTCGGGACATATCCAAAGTACTATATAAACCCGATAAGGCCGATTTCAATGCCGTTAGATCTTCATACTCCAATGACCTTCACCTGCCAGTCTCAATAATTTTTATAAAATTATTTTTGATTTATAGTCATCATACATCTTTAAAATGATAGCGTCTACATTTTGCATAATTCGTTATTTTTAATTAAGTATTCGACTTAAAAATGACTGTTAAGTAAAGTTTTTATGGGTATGTTGAACAGATTAGCACTTTTAAAATCACAGTCAAATAAATTACTAATTTAATTAGCAATATCCTAACAAAAAAAGTTGAAATATCCCACTATATTAGTGGAGATACTTCAACTTTTTACTTTTCAACAATATCTTTTACTACAAAATTATGCTTCAAACCGGGCCAGATCAACTTATCAGCCGTCGCGATCAATACCCCATTAAAAATGATCGAGAACAATGTTCCGACATTAACTGAATATATCTTACCTGTCATAACAAAAGCTACGATCACGATAATAATTGGTGGCACAAAATCAATGATCTGTGCAGCTGTTGAATTACCCTTTAGATAAAAGAATCTTAAAATATTTGTCGTATCATCATTAGGATGCATGATGATATTGGCACGTTGATATAACGAAATTGCTACACAGAAACAAGCAACTCCCAAACATGATAGTACGGCTCTAACGATCATTGGAAGATTGGGCACTCCAAGATTGTTTAACATATCCGTAAAGATATCCACAAAAGAACTGAAGAATAAAATATAGAGTATCTCTCCAACCATTCTTTTAATATCAAGTCTTCTAATTAAGAATTGATTAGTTATAGCATTCAATACCCCAACTATGAAAAGTATCATTCCGACACTTAAACCAGACATCATATTGATGTTAACTGCGGCTGCGGTCCAAATTCCACTTCCCATATTAGCTGAGATGCAAAGCCCATTACCGAAGGCATTCAAAATCAGTCCGATTATCAAACCTGATATCCGCACTGTCATTGTATTTTTAATACATATCACTCCAAACAAAAGTCAATACTAAACAGTATACTCTACTAAAGACTATATGAAACCGTCCAACTGAGAGTTGTGTGATACTGTCCCGGCTGAATATCTGATGAGTTGAAATACAACCTCAATCCTTCAGACTTCTTCCAATAAATTGGCTTGACCTTTTCCCCCTCTTCAAATCTAGCGACAGACGCATCATTATTTGATAAATCAACAAAACTACCATCGTCATAATAATATCTTAAACTAGCTGGTAGGATTATATTCTTATCCTTAGTATTTCTAAAATACTCATTTTGAGAAACTGAAATAGAGGCCTCTCCTATTTTGCGTCGTTGATCATCCGCTTCAATAATCGGGTCTTTTTCGTCATTATGATTAACTCGATCAACTATCTGGTCCCTTTGTACGAAATGATGAACTCCATAGTCAATATTATTAACCGTTATAGTTAAAAAGTTATCAATCAGATTCATCGATAATGGAGTGCCATTTTTCAGATAAAAATTACCATCTGAGTCTGTTCCTTTAATAAAAGGTGTAGTTGTAAAGCTGCCTTTTTTCGTATTTCCCATTGTGGCTGTAATTTTGACAGTGTGTGATTCTTTACCTAAAAAATTTAACTGATCTATTTCTAAGGTATTATTTTCTGTTTTATATCGTGACAAGTCGACAATTTTATCATCTATAAGCACCCTTTGGACAGTCATATTTTCGTATAAAGGCATGACAAAGTTTCCATTATCCAAGGAAGAATCTTCACTGTTATTATTCATAGTGCTTTCAATATTGATAACATCCCCACCTGATACATTATCCAAACTAGTATTCAGATCATTATTAGTATTATCAGAATATGTTTGATTATGAATCGTGTCGATCATATCTATTTTAGGACTACCTACTGCTTGAACTTTCAATTCAGCATTATTAGTAGTAATAGATTTAGAATTTGAACGCTCATTTATTTTTACGACTGCATAATACTGACTGCCATTATCAGTCAACTTAGTCTTAGGTGTTGTATAAGTTACTCCACCAGTGGCTACCTGCGTAGTTTTAGAATCTTGAACCTTGTACCACGTTATCGTTGCCTGATCTGGATCTATATCTCCTCTTATCCTAAATGTAGCAGTCTGACCTGATTTAACAGTCTGAGGATCCAATCCCTTACCGACCTCAACTTCAAAAGAATCGCTCAATGTTTCTTGCTTGCCATCCTCAGTTGTATTATTTATTGTTGCCGTAATAGTCAATTTTCCAATCATGCCATTATTATTAGCCGTTATCAATCCGGTTTCTGGATCAACTCTTGCCAAACTATCATTACTTCCAGACCAGGTTATTTTGCCAGTAGAATTATAGGGCGTTACATCAACATGTGCATATGATGATCCATTGATATATAAGTATGGATCTTCTATTCCTGCTTCTATCTTTGTAGCAGAAATATGTTTTGCAACAAATGACACAAACGCTAAGTTAGAGTATATCGTCGTAAACGGAAGTGTGTTCCAAGTGACTTGCTGTTGATAAAATCTCCACTTTTTCTCATCATATAAGCTTATTTTTATATTTTTATCGTTACCACCTTCATCTTTGGGTATTTTAATCCATTCAGTTCCCAAATGTGGTAAAAAATACCATTGATATGTAGGCCTTGCTAACCAATTTAAGGATTTTGAAAATACTGAACGATCAGCGTCTGTATACAGCGTGATAGAATCTCCAATTTCAGCATAATTTTCTCTCCGGGGCTGTTTTTTATACCCAGCGCTCATCAACTCACCTAAGACATTTATTGGCTTGGGCGTAGGCGGATTCCTTGGCTTAATATTTTCCCATATAGCAATGTTATCTGTTCCAGATATGGTTTCACTTGTTACCTGTTCAGTATCATTATAGTCGCTGGCTGCACTACTTTTATCTTCTGAAAAAATGACAAATAAAGTCATATTCAATAAAAGTAGTATAAAAAAGAATACGCATTTTTTCATAATGATTCCTTTCGTGATTTATATTTCAATATAATAATATAGTTATAGTACCTATAACTTATTTAAATGTTATCACGAATCATTTCGTTTATCATTTCATTTTTCGATACATTGGTCTAGAGCAAAAAAACACTCTCATTTTTTGAGAGTGTTTTTTTTATTAAACTATGACAACAGCTTTTCCAAAACTATCTTTACTTTCCAAAAACTCATGTGCCTGTTGTACTTCACTAAGTTTAAAGACTTTTGTTGGTGCAACATCAACGTGTCTAGATTCAATAAGATCAAGCAGATTTTGCAATAATTGTTTGTCTATTTGTCCAGAATAAAATGAGGTTAAATAACAACAACTGCTTTCATATTAATCACCTTTTAGCAAATTATGTTTGACCAGATAATCATGTGCCACTTTAGAGGCTTTTTCATGTTTAACGGCTACTTGATAATTCATCTTTTGCATATCTTCTTCACTAATTTTACCAGCTAGCTTACTCAAAGTTGTCTTTAGTTCTGGGTACTTAGTGATCAACTTTTCGGAAACCAGCGGAGCACCTTGATATGGTGGGAAAAATTCTTTATTGTCTTTCAGCGCTACTAAATTATATTCCTTGATCTGGGGATCAGTCGTGTAACCATCAACTAGATTGACCTTGCCATTAGCAATCGCCTTATATCGAATTGAAGATTCCATTGTCTTAGCACTAGCAAATTCTAAGTTATAGGCCTTGCTAATACCGGGATATCCATCTTTTAACTGATAAAAATCGGGATCAAATCCAGCATGTATCTTACCTTCAACACCTACTAAATCGGAAACAGTCTTTAAATTATACTTTTTAGCAAAGCTCTTCTTTACTACTAAAGCATAACCATTCTCGTACTTCATTGGTTTTAAGTAATCCAAATCTTCTTGTTCTTTTAACAGTTTTTTGGCTAATTGATATGTCGCCTTAGGATCGTGGCTGGCACTCTTATTGGTTTTAACTAAGGACTCCAAAACTGTTCCTGTAAACTCGGGGTAAATATCGATTGAGCCTGATTTTAATGCTTTAAATAAGAACGATGTACCACCAAAATTAGGCTTAGTAGAAACTTTCATATTTGGATGATCATTTTCAATTAAGTCTTTATACATATTGATCAAAATCTCTGGTTCACTACCCATTTTACCGGCAATAGTAATTGAAACCTTTGGTTGGGCAACTGTCCGATACCCAAAATATCCACCCATCAAAACGACTACCGCAGTAAAGATAATTCCAATTTTCCGTAGTGATAATTTTGAAATACCTTTAATAGCTGCACTGAAAATCAATGCTAAAACGGCTGAGAAGACCGCACCAATGATCAATAAGGCATTATTATTCGTTTCAATACCTAACAGAATATACGTACCAAGGCCACCTGCACCGATCAAGGCAGCAAGAGTCGCAGTACCAATGATCATAACCATAGCAATCCTTAACCCTGAAATTATCATCGGCATGGCTAAAGGAATTTCAATTTTAACTAATTTCTTTGTTCGAGATAATCCAAAGGCTTCGGCAGCCTCTTCTAAATTAGGATCGATCGTGGTCAATCCTGAATAAGTATTTTGGAAAATCGGCATTACCGCATATAGAACTAAAGCAATAACAGATGGGACAGTCCCGATACCAACTATCGGGATCAAAATACCCAACAATGCCAAACTGGGAATTGTCTGCAAAACACTGGTGATCTGCAAGATAACTTCAGCAGCACGTTTGTGATTCATTAAAATAATCGCTAAAGGAATGGCAATAACCGCTGCAATTAATAGTGATACCAAAGAAATAGTAATGTGTTGACCAATAGAACTTAAAATATCGTTACCTTGAGTTTGTAAAATGTGAATAATACTATTCATTACTCTCACCATCCCTTGCTAGATAACTTAAGAGATTTTGAGTAGTTAGCTTCCAAACTTTTTCATCTGAACTTTCGATCAATGCAAATTTCTTATTCTCCAAAACTCGAGCCAAATCAGAAACATTATCTTCTTCACTTAAATCGGCATCTTGTTTGTCTACTCCTTGACAATTTTGACTGTCGATGATCAACTTGATTTTTTTATCATCATTATGTTGGTTCTTAAAGAATCCATCCACAAAATTATTTTTCGGATTATGAATTATCTCATCACGTGTTCCAACCTGTTCTAGGTGTCCTAAACGCATGATGGCAATCGTATTCCCTAATCTCAAAGCCTCATTCATGTCATGAGTTACAAAAATAAAAGTCATTTTCATTTCCTTGTGTAATTTCAAAACTAATTCTTGTAATTGATTACGAGAAATTGGGTCTAACGCACTAAATGGCTCATCCATCAAAACAACTTTAGGATTAGATGAAAGCGCACGAATAATACCAACTCGCTGCTGTTCACCGCCAGATAGCTCTCTAGGGAATCTTTGTGCATATTCTGGTGCTAAACCAACTTTTTCTAAAAGATCCATCGCTACTTTATGACGTACATCTTTTGACCATTTGAGTGATTCTGGCTGAATAGTGATATTTTCTTCAATTGTCATATTGGGAAATAACGCAATATTCTGCAATACATATCCCATATTTAGACGCATTTCTTGTAAGTCCAAACTATCAATATCCTTACCATCGATCAAAATCTCTCCAGATGTTTGTTTGATAAGTCGATTGATCATCTTTAGGGTAGTTGTTTTTCCACTACCACTGGGGCCAACCAAAACAAAAAAATCTCCATCATTGATTGTTAAGTTCAAATCAGAAATTGCTTGATTACCCTGATATTTTTTGTAAACATTCTTGAATTCAATCATGAATAACCCCTCATTTATGTAACTCAATAAGTTACACGAATCATATAACTTTTTTATATTTTTAGTCAAATAATTCGCATTGAGGCTAAAATAATTGACGATTCATCAATAAATCCTTATGCTACTAGTTGTTAGTAATGAAGTTACATGAAGCTTTGGAGGTGATAGAATGAGAATTTCTACACGTTTCAGTGATTCGATCCATATTTTAGCGTTCATTGAGATATATAAAGACATTAAAGTATCCAGTGAAGTCATCGCCAGTAGCATAGAAACATCTGCGGTTGTAGTTCGTCGATTGATGGGAAATCTCAGAGAAGCTGGATTGCTTGACACCAAACAAGGATCAGCTGAACCTAAACTTGCTAAAGATCCTTCTCAGATAACTCTTTTAGATGTTTATTTTGCTACAGAAGGTAATAAACCGTTATTTGAATTGGATAAAAAAACTAATCCTGATTGCATTGTCGGTGGTAATATTCAAGAAGTTTTGGGTGATTACTATGAACAGGCTAAAATATCTGCTCAACGAAAACTCAACGAAACTACTTTAAAAGATGTGATCGAAACTATTTTGGTTAAGCAAAAATATAAAGATAGTCAGAAGTAGTTTTGTATGCAGTCTCCAGGACTGAGAATAATCTCCTGCTATGCGGAACGTCCCGACTTGATTAGTATTTGATTTAAGATATATAGAATAGTACAAATAAACCCTTAACTTTGGATATAACATTCAAATTTAAGGGTTTTATTATGGAAATAATTCAACATCAAAATGGTAAATAAATATTTTTTGAATTTACATAATCCTTTTAAATAAGAAAAAATCAGTACAAAACTATTTAATTACCTAACCTTGCAGTAAAACTTATATTTCCTTATCAACCATTATAGAGACACCAAATCAGTCGGAAGAAATAATAATATTTACCAGCTATGAATGTGGAGTTATGGCGCAAGCCATTTACTCCACCGGGAGTATTTAAAGACTTGTCGAACTTCACAAGGCTTTGAATCTAGACCAGAGACCTCGGCTCTGGTCGGTCCGCATAGCAGGTAAATATTATTATTTCTGGAGGCCGTCCCACTAACCAAGTGTTGAGATTTTTTTAAGCACTAACTTTGTTCTATAATTAAAAGTATCAATTTTGAGGGGGAAAACATGGAAATAAGACATAAAAACTATATTCCAGACGATATTGAAGTCAGAGGTGCTAAAGCTAACAACTTGAAAGACCTTGACGTCAATATTCCTCTGAATTCTTTTGTTGCCATAACTGGTGTCTCCGGTTCTGGTAAATCATCCTTAGCTATGGATACGATCTATTCTGAGGGCGCTAGAAAGTATCTTAACGCATTATCGACATATACAAGACGTCGTATCACACAAATGGGACGATCAAATGTCGAAAACATCAAAAATCTGCCTTCAACGATTGCTTTAAGACAACGTCCGACTGTCCCGGGTGTCCGCTCAACTGTCGGTACAATGACTGAAAGTCTCAATATTTTAAGATTGATGTTTTCAAGACTAGCTTCAGTTGTCTGCCCCAATGGACACAGAATCGACCCCACTCTAAAGATTTCTCAAGCTATGGATCTTCCTGGCAATGATGATGAAATGGGAATGATCACTTGCCCTGTCTGTCAGACCAAATTTATGGCCTTTGGTGCCGAAGATTTTGCTTTTAACTCAACTGGTGCCTGCCCAACTTGTCAGGGAACAGGATTTTTGAAGAGTATCGAACTCGATAAGATCATCCCTGATAAGAGTTTATCGATCAAAGACGGAGCTATCAGTTCATGGCGTTTACCGGGACGCTCTTTACAAGTTGAATTAGTCGAACAATTGGGTGTCAGAATCGATGTTCCTTTTTCAGAATTAACCGAAAAAGAAAAAGATATCGTCATCAATGGCAAAGGTGTCAAACGTGAAGTTATTGTCCCTACTTCGACTGGTAAAACTTTTAAACTAAATGCTCTCTACGAAAACGCCTACGATGCTGTTAAGCACAGCCTTGCCAGCGCTAAAAATGAGAATACTTTAAATCGTTTAAGTAGATTTTATTCCATTAAGGAATGTCCAAATTGTTTAGGTAGTCGTTTTGATCCTAAGTTATTTAATAACGAATTAGTCGGAAAAAATATTGCTCAAGTCTGTCAATTGAGTATCGACCAACTACAAGACTTTTGCCAAAAAATCATGGATTGGTTACCTGACGAAATGAAAAAATTGGGTAAAAATCTAACCAATGAATTATTGGAATTATTACAACCGATCGACGATCTAGGTTTGAATTACTTAACTATCATGCGTGCTGGAAATACTTTATCCACTGGCGAATTGCAACGAATTCAATTGGCAAGAACAATTCTCAATCAGATGACTGGTGTGCTCTATGTTTTGGATGAGCCTAGTGTTGGACTGCATCCGGCAAATGTAACTGGTTTGATCAAGATCTTACGTGAACTAGTTCGTTTAGGAAATTCATTGATCGTTGTTGATCACGATACCAGTATCATTGCTGCAGCTGACTACGTCATCGAAATTGGCCCTTCTTCTGGTGAAAATGGTGGACAGGTTATTTCTAAAGGCAGTGTTGACGAAATAAAGACCAACAATAATTCAGTCATCAAGCCTTACTTGACTGGTGAAGCAGACATCATCAAGCACCATCAAGTTAAACCATTTGAAAAGGGTGAATTAAGTATTGAAGTTGGGGATCGCTTCAACATTCATAATATGAAAGCCAAATTCAGTAAGGAATCACTAAATGTTGTTTCTGGAATGTCAGGTTCTGGTAAGACTACCCTAGTCTTTGACAGTCTGATTCCTTCTCTTCTGGATCAAGCATCTAATGAATCTTTACCAAATTATGTTAAATCACTTGATAATGGTGGTATTAAAAGCGTCATCACTGTTGATTCAACTCCGATCGGCAAAAATGTTCGTTCAACAGTAGCCACTTACACCAAAATTTTAGACAAAGTCAGAAAACTTTTTGCGACGACCGATCAAGCCCAAGAGAAGCATTATACTGCCAGTTACTTCTCATACAACAATAAGCAAGGCGCTTGTCCAAATTGTGGCGGTACTGGTGTCATTACCTTGGACATTCAATATTTGCCTGATATGGTTGAAACTTGCCCCGTATGTCATGGTGATCGTTTTAAAAAAGAAATCCTCGATATTACTTGGCACGGTAAAAACATTGCTGAAATTTTAGATATGTCTGTTACTGAGGCGGCTGAATTCTTCAAAGAAGAATCAAATATCGAGTCGGTTATTCAGACACTTTCAGAAATTGGATTAAGTTATCTGGAACTTGGTGAAAGTACACCCACCCTTTCTGGTGGTGAAGCTCAAAGATTGAAATTAGTCACTTATATGAAACGAAGTCAGAAAAATCAACTATTCATTTTTGATGAACCTAGTGTCGGACTACACCCCAAAGACGTTTCTGTCCTAATTGGAGTCTTAAACAAACTGATCGACAATCACGCAACAGTTATTGTCATTGAACATGATCTTGATATCATCGCTAACGGTGATTACATCAATGATCTAGGTCCAGAAGGTGGCATTAACGGTGGCCATATCGTTGCATCTGGAAGCCCTAGAGAAATTTGTGCCAGCAATAGTATCACTGGTAAATATCTCAAGAAACACTTGCAAGAATTTAATTTATACTAAAAGAAAGTTCGCCAAAACATGGTCAACTTTAAAACATTAAGGCAAATGGCTCCAGTAATCCAACTTTGGATTACTGGAGCCATTTATTTTGAACGTAAAAAGCTATATTTTATTATACGTTTATGCTACATATTTAAGACAAGAATAGTTATATCACAGTTATCTTTTAAGACTTGGAAAACCGGTTTATGATAATCTACTCTTTAAAAATTCAATTAACGGCGTGGCTTCATGATCCATAATTGTCTTATAGTCATTAGATAACTCTTGCAGCATCCCACGAGAACCAGCATCATACATTGAGCTCAACATATGACCTTCACCATTTTCATCATAGAGTGAACCAAATTCATCTAAACTAACTGGTTTATACCCAATCTCATGACCTGTAACTTTGGTCAACACTTCAGCTAACTCTGGCATAGTATAATTTCTTTCTTGCGTTAGCGTATAGATTTTACCATTTTGGCGTAATCGTCTTGTAACAGCCACTTTAGCAAAAGCTTTGGCACTATCTTCTAAACTAATAAATGATAAAGCTTTATCACCCATTGGATAAATAACATTTTTTCGCTCAATCAATTCTGGTAAATAAGGAACTAACGGATCAGCGTACAAAGAATTACGAATAATCGTGTATGGCACACCAGATTCAGCTAATCGTCTCGGTAAATATCCATAAAACGCTGATAAGGCAAATGGATCATCAACTTGATCTGCTATGAACCCCATTGCTAAAATATGCCCAACGTGTGACTTTTTTGCGGCATCGATAACGTACTCTAGTTCAGTTATTCGTGTGAAACTGTCATGGCTTTTACTAGGAACATAAATGAAAACATCGATCCCTTTTAAAGCGTTTACCAATGAATCTCTGTCAAAATAATCCACTTTAACCACTTCTAAACCATGACGTTTCAAATCATTAGCCTTAGAAATTGTGTGGACACCAGCAACAATCTCTTTGTCGGGAATCAATTTTCTAATCTCTGCCAAAATTTTAGAACCAAGATGTCCAGTTGCCCCTGTAACCAAATACTTCATTTTCAATCCCCCTTTTCATTTGATAAAGGTATCATACTTCATAAATAAAGCGGTTGCAAACATGTCAATAGAATACTACTTATTCATTTAGGACATTATTTTACTGTTAAACTAGTATTTAGAAACTGTATTTATGCCATGAAAAATGTAATAAAATAATATTTGCTTCTAGGAATTATTAAATAATTCACCATATTGGTCAACCAGTATTTAAGTTACAGTAAACAAAAATCGCTCTACCTTGAAAAATAGAGCGATCTCCAAATTATATTACTATTCATTTTTTAAGTTTAAGCAGGAGCGTCTAACAATGACCATGTCAATGTTGAAGTATAACTACCGCCAATATTGCCGGCTGGAACGTATAATGAAGCATCTCCAGCTGTAAATGTACCAGTATATGCACCAATACCTTCACCAGCCGTAGCGTTTACAAGTGTTGATGCAGCGCTAGAAACTGTAACGGGACTTACCGTTGTAGGTGGTGTTGATTGGTTAGTACTATCATCAGCAGCAATCGTTGGTGCTTCAAGTGATAATGTTGCACCCTTTAAAGGAGCCTTACTTGTTGCATCTGCGAATCCTGAACCAGCTACACTTACTGACCAACCGCTTGGGAAGCCAGGGTTTGTAACGTGCAATGTGCTATCAAAAGCACTTGATGTATAAGTTGTTTTGCCAACAGACAATGGTTGTGTACCAAATGAAATATCTGGAGCACTATCCAAAGTTAAAGAACCAGTTTGTTGCAATCCAACATCAGTGGATTTGGTTAATGGACTTGGAGAAGTTGGCGTTGTTGCCGTTACCGTTGTATCTGTCGTTGCGGCCTTAGCCGTAATCAATCCAGCCGGTAAAGCTAATGCTAAAGCACCTAAAGCTGCGAAACCTTTTACAAATTTAATCATGACTATTTTCCTCTATCTTCTTACATAAAAGAAACTTTCCCATGAGCTCCCCTCGTTAGTTCATGATTTATCTCGGATAAGTAATCCCTTATCCGCCCTAATATATACATCTTTTTAGCCCAGTAATCAAAATAACAGCACATAAATAAATAACCTAACAAAATATAAATTTTGTTGGGTTATTTAATATTATTTCTTATTTTTACTCTTAATGATAATTGCCAAAAGTGCTGCGATAATTAGGATCAAGAAAGCAACTACTGCGAGCATTGGCCAATTTTCTTTAGTATTTGTTTCACCAACTGCAGTCTTGTTCATCTGCTTTGCTTTAGTTGTGGTAATTGTGAAGTTCTTAGTGAAACTCCAAGTCTTATCACTAGTTGACAACTTCAGATGTAAAGTATAATTTCCAGATTTCAATGGAGCATTATTTGTACTTACTGGAAGGTCAAAATTACTGTTAGGTGCCATATCTAAGCCGTCTTTTTCAAGTCTATAAACTGTTGTACCGCTGCCCTCTTTAGTAACCTTAGCATCTGCTTTTATCTTATTAATAAGCATTGGTTGATCATTTTGGAGATTAGCAACGATATAGTTCTGATAGTTGAACTGTTTTGTTTTAGCGTAATTCAAATTAATATTAGGTTTGATTTTTTCAGAATTTTCCCGTAATTGTAAACCAATCACATAGGCATATTGATTATTGATCGTTACACCTTTTTTATTAGTTGCATTTTGAGCAGAATCCAATAATTTAATCTGAACACCGCCTAAAACTATTCCGTCAAATTCTTTTTTTGGAACTTTCAATTCAAAGGATTCAGCTTTATTAGTATCAGCAGGAACTGTAACTGTCTTAGGTTCCGGAACCATCTTTTCAATATCTGCCTTAACGGATGGATCAGGTTCTGATCCATGCTTACTATAATCTACAACACCGTTAATATTGGTACTGGCACGATTGATCGAAATCAAATACTTATGTTCTTTACTGTCACTGTTATTAATATGAAAAGTTAATTTCTGACTATCACCTGGTTTTACTTTTAAATCGTAATAACTAATATTTGAATCTATCTGGTTATCCGGATGATCCGCAGAAACGGTATAACTTAAATTAGCCGCTTGTGCCGTAGTTAGATCCGTTGTAAAGAAACTTGCCACTAGCAAAATCAAAAAAAAAAACATTATTGATAGTTTCTTCATATTTACTATCTCCTGTGAAACCATCAATTCCCACACAAAAAGGCAACTCTAATTAGAATTGCCTTTTATCTCTCAATCTTATCCTTAAATAATTTTTAAAGCTAAATTCCGGTTTCGATAAAAAGCAATGATTATTATCATGTTTTTCAAAACCGATTATATGAACTTATTAACGTTAATACAATTAATCAGCTTATTTTATTTTACCAATTATCGTGATCCCAAAGTCTGCCATCTAACTCACCTTGAGCCTGTTCAATTCTAATTTGTTGCTCACTGACAACTTTCTTTAAAGCTAACAGTAAAGCCCTTTTTTCATAATCATTTTGTCTAGCAGATAATTCATCAATTTGTTTTAATAACCATTTTGTATTCTCATCCATAATTATTACCTCGAATCTAAATCTGCTTATCAATATAACACATATTTTAGCGAACTGAGTCCGTTAAGCCCCAGGTAATTGTATACTCATAATTTCCAGCCTTAGCGGTAGAATTTGCCTTCAAGAGAATGCCATCATTTTCAGTCCACGTATTGGCAACCTGAAAAGTAGAACCGTCTATAATATTATTGCTGGGAAAAGTACTCTTATTAGCAATTTCTATAATAGATCCATTCAAAATGGATTTTGATATGCCGGCATCGTCAACATACACTAGATCTCCATCAAATTTAGCACTTGTATCGGGTTGTTTAGCGGTAGCTGTTAAGATCCATTTAGAAGTATCAACCGCATTATCAACAATATCCAACTTCCAATTACCTTGGCGCGGAACCGTCTGATTCTTACCATTAGATCTCACTGTTCTAAAGTACATAAGCTTATCAGCGTCTATCAATATCGGTGCTGAAGTCGGTTTGGTAATTGTATAGGTAACATAGTTAGTTCGATTTCCACTTTTATCAGTTACATACACCATCAATGTATTTTTACCATCATTTAAACTAGTTCTAGGTATGGTTAACTTCATAACAGCATTAGTGTCGGACCCCATACCAGTAGTAACTTCATTATTACCATTAAGTGAATAGTGAACCGTTAAATCTGAGTTGACCACATTTATACTAGTATCATCGTACCAAATTTTACCCGTGGCATCGACCGATGCAGCATCCCCAATATCAAGATTCAGGTTTCCCCCATCCAACAACATACCTGCTCTCTTTATGACAAAATCTTGTAGTTGTGTGTACTTAATCAAATTGTCTCCAGTAAAAGCAACATCTGTAGCAGCGACATCAGTATCTACTTTAGGGTTTAGAGAATTGGCCACTCCGTTTAATGTAATCGTTGCGCTATTAGGGTCTTTGTCTTTCAGAAGATTTTTTAATGTCCGTTTAAGTGGAGAAACTCTAAGTTCATTACTAGTTATATTCTCACTAGTACCATCACTATATATAATCGTTCCATTTATATAGATCATATTATCTGGCAAATTTATCGAAGCTAGAATATTTTGCCAATCCATCGCACCACTATCACGTTTAACATTATAGACAAAATGTAATTGATCATGATTATAAACACTTTTATCAGTCGAAGTTAGTTCCTTACCACCTTGAGAAATATTATAAATATGCGTTCCAACTGTACCTTCAACGATAGATGGAATCGACTCAAAAACAACCATATTTCTGGCATATTGATCACCGGTACTACCAGTGAATCCCCAAAGAACTTTCCCTTCATTTTGAGAAAATTGTTGCGTAGGGTTTTTATAAAAATTACTTGTATCAATTGGTATATCAGCTACTTTAACAGGTTGGGAATTATTACCCGCAGTTACTTCACCCGTATGAATTTTACCATCCAATTCATATGTTAAGTGACCAACCGTACTTCCAGGATCTGCCGGAGTCCACGTTATTACCAAGTGATGCCAGAGACCATTACTTAATCTAAGGTCTCCCTTAGAACTTTGAGTCTTTAAATTTCTATGCAGTAATTGATATATATATACCGTTTTCATTGTTCCCTGATTAGGTATTTGATAAATAGAAGCGGGTAAACCAACGTACGAACTGGCCTCACCAGGATAATTATCCCCAATATGTGACGTTGCCTCCGTTGAGAATCCTCCATCAAAGCCGTTATTTACCCCAGTAAGACTACCACTCCAACCACCATTACTAAAAAGACTAGAATGATTTCTATTAGGATTCATATGAGTATCAAATTCCATAGCCCAGCTATTCTGAATTGCCTTATCTGCTAAAGTTTGCCCTGACCCACTAAAGGGATCTTTATCTATCCCCCAAACTCCCATAGTTTGTCCTTTTGCAGGTAAAGCTCCATCCATAGATATAGCACCATATCCAGAATTCTGTAGAACGAATGCCAATCCATCAGCCGGATCACTTTCATATCCAAAATACATCCACATTGATAAAGTCTGCTTAACGTTTAGATTAATGTAGTTATTTGCCTTGTCATTAGACCAGACACCACCAATTGACATACCTTCTTTAGGTGTAACTTGGATGATACTAGTGTCACCATTTTTAAAATTAGTATTGGCTCCATTACCCTTAAATGTTCCCCTAGTAAAATAATCATCAAAATTCAAACCTTTTGGTGCATTATCAACAGGTATATCTGCCGCCTTCACATCCAGTGTATTGATCTGATCATAAGATAAAATGAATCCGGATAAGAATACGAACAAAAATACAGTAATTCCCTTTATAATTTTATTTATGGTCATATAATCCCTCACTTATATAATCAAATCATTTCTAAATATAAAACTTTTCTCTTTACAAAATATATATTACACGCTTTACGTAATAATTAAAACTCAAAATACGTAATTTTTCATTACAAATTTTGATTAAATTTTATATATCAAAACCATTTAAAAATTTATAGATAAAAAAAGACTTTCAATACTGAAAAAGTTCAGTTATCGAAAGTCTTAATTTTTATAGAGAATCTGTTAGATTCCATGTCACATCGTATTTGTAGTTACCCTTTTTAGCCGTTGAATTTGCTTTTAAAAGTATTCCGTCGTCGTTATCCCAGGTATTTGCTACCTGATAAGTTTTTCCATCGCTAACAAAATTGGATGGGAAAGTTGACTTATCGGCTATTTGAACAATTGATCCATTCAATACCGATTGAGTAACCCCAGTATTATCAACATACAATAAATCACCATCAAAAGTATCACTACTTGGATCTTGCACTGCAGAAGCGGTCAGTTTCCAATCAGAAGGATCAGTATTATCGACCACATTTATCTTCCAACTGCCATTGCGCTTAACCATCTGATCTTTACCATTCGAGTGGACGGTCCTAAATGACATATTGCTATCAGCATCAATCAGAATGGGTGCAATCGTTGGTTTATTTATCGAGTATGTAACTGAATTGGAACGATTACCATCAGAGTCGGTTACATAAGCAGTAAGTTTATTATCACCATCATTCAAATCTGCTTTAACAACATTGATTGAAATCTTACCGTTAGATCCGCTAGCCAATGCTTGTGTTTTTTCAGTACCATCATTGAGCTTATAGTGTACAGTAACTTTTGAATTATTCATAACTACACTTGGATCAATATATGAAGCCGTCGCCATTGCATCGACACTTTCCTTGGAACCAAGGTCCAAATTTGTTGAGTCCGGAACTAGTTTCATAGTCGTTGCCTTAATAGTGAATCCCTGAAGATCAACATTTTTGAGCAAATCAGATCCGTTAAAACTGGCTGTTGTCGCTGCAACATTAGTATCAGCAGTCGGTTTCGTTGCATTTGTTACACCATTAATAGTGACTGTCGCACTGTTAGGATCACCTGATTTTAATAGATTTTTTAATGTTCTAGTAAAGGTCCCACTGGACAAATCACTTGCAGAAATATTATCGATAGTTCCATCACTGTATGCAATCGTACCACCAGTATAATCCATATTATCTGGCAAATTTATCACTGCATTAATGTCCTTCCAATCTAGCTCACCACTATCACGTTTCAAATTGTAGACAAAGCGCATATTATCGCCGTTATAAACTTTATCATCAGTTGAAGTAAGCTCTTTACCAGCCTGTGAATCATCATAAATATTAGAACTGACAGTACCTTCAACTAGAGATGGGATTGATTCAAAGATTACCATATTTCTGGCATATGATGCACCGGTTGTACCAGTAAATCCCCAGAGGATCTTACCTGTGTCTCTACCAAATTGTTGTGTTGAATTTTTGTAAAAATTATCAGTATTAATCTCTATATTTGAATCCGAAACTGGTTGCTGTTTTTTAGGTGCAAAGAGATCGGCAGTCTTGATCTTATCGTCAAAAGTATAAGATAAGTGACCTTTATTACTACCCTCTACTGGTGGTTGATAAGATATAACCACATGATGCCACATACCATCACTTAAACTAAGTCCCTTATTATTAGATGTCGACTTTAATCCCTTATGAGCCATTGAATACCAGTATGTTTGTACAGGATTCGGATAATAGCTGTTGCCATCATTTGCGGTCTTATCACTATGCTGCATGTAGGTGGTAGCCTCACCAGGATAGTTATAAGCAATATGAGAATAAATTGAATTTATTCCAAGCTGCCCATCAAAACTAGTATTGTAATTTTTATAATTGGCATCCGTTGCTATCCCATTATCAAACATACTTGCACCAGAATTATTATTGTTTTCAAATGTATCAAATTCAAGAGCCCAACTATTTTGAATGGCCTTCGCAGCTACATCATCTGAAGTAGTACTGCTCTTATAACTATCATCTGATCCCCAGACACCCATCGTTTGTCCCTTGGCTGTTTCACCGTTAGATAACTTGGCAGCAGCATCAAACCCAGAATTCTGTAATACAAAAGCCATCCCATCACCAGGGTTTGCTCTGTTATCTAGATAAATCCACATTGACAGTGTCTGTTTTGCTTTAAGGTTAAAATAGTTCATACTATCAGGATTTGACCAAACATAACTTTGCTGATTTTGAGCTCTTTTTGTTAATTGAACAATACCGGTATTACCATCATTTGATGAAATAATACTGGCATTATTAGTTGGAACCGTACCATTTTTAAAATAATCTGAAAACTTCAACCCAGCCGGAGCATTAGAAACAGGATAATCTGTATCAGCAATTACTGTTTTTAGGCTCTGATTACTTTCAAAAAATACCCCAAATAAAACAATCGCCGAGATAACCCAAATATACCTCAGTGTAGTGTTTTTCCTCATAAAACATCCCTCATTTACCCATTCGTTTATGTCTCGATATAATAAGATAACATAAGCATACATTAATAAAAGGAATAGGCGTTACCAATAATAATAATGGTTCCTTACAAGAAATGAGAAAAATCATATAACCATAATTTTATTTACAGAAAAAGATGATTAAAGAGAAATCAACTTTCATCATTCTCTTTAATCATCTCTAAAGTGTCATTTAATTGATCTAATTCTTCAATTCTAGCTGTAAAGTTATCCAAAATTAACTCAATTGATTTTTTATCATCAATATTGGCATCTAAATCAAATTGTTGCAGCTTTTTTTCAAACCATGTCTGCTTATTCTTCAATGAGTCAGGCATTTTTTGAGTTAAATATCTTTGATAATCCATTAAAAGATCCATTTGCATCAATTCAGTTTTATACCAGAACTGTGGGACCGGAAAAATAGGCAGTATCTTCATCTTGGCTTTATCAGCAATAGCTCGATAAGGTGTCATCAATTCATCTAATGAAAAGTTTTCAGCAGCACCCTTCTTGAAATCTTTTAAGGGTAATCCAGTTGTTATAACTAAACCAAATTCCTTATCTTCCAATGGATAAGTCCTATCGCCGTATATAAAATTCCGAGTTAAGACTGTATCTTCCCAAGCCTTCAAACCACTGGGTGCTGAATACCAATAGAGCGGAAACTGAAAAATTATTCGATCCGCTTGAATTAGCAGTTTTTGCTCATTAATAATATCAATGTTATCAAGTTCTTCAACATGGTGCCAAACAACGTTTTTTTGTTTAGACCCTTCATATAAAAACTGTTGAGTCTGGGAATTATCTATCTCAGGATGAGAAACTATTATCAAAGTTTTCATCGTTCTCACTTCCAATTATTCAAATTACTTATTTACCAATGAGCATAACAAAAAACATTGCATTTTTGTAATATTAAACACCATCAATTAGTACCCAGTGAATCTGGCCCGAATATTCACCCATCAAATTTGAACCATCCATTTTTAATAACACACCTCTATCAGAATCCCAAAAGTCAGAAATATTGATTTTTTGAGAGTCATTTACATCTTTGGTTTGCTTAAAAATAGACAATGGTTCAGCGATGGGATTTATCTTACCCTCTTGATCTCGATAAACAATATTTCCATTAAATTTATCATTTCCTTTGTACAGTGAATCGGCATAAACTTGCATCTCCCAAGAAGCACCAGCTGGTCGATCATCTACAACCTCTACTTGCCAGGAACCTTGTCGAGGAATTATTGAACCTGGTAGTTGTCCATGTATCGTATGAAAAGAAACTGTTTTTTGTACATTTCCAAATGCAACCGTACCTTTTCCGATTTGAATCTCAAAATTTAACTCATTAGAATAATTTCCATATAAATCAGTAACAAATATCTTTAAAGTGTTTTTACCAGGCCGCAGATCTCCCGATTTTATTAAAGTATTGAATACACCTTTTAATGTATCACTGGACATACTAGTGGTTTTTTCAGAGGCCCCGTTCAATACTGTATGCAAAAGAAAAATTCGATTATAAAAATAACTGTTGTCTAAATACCTAGCCGTACCTTCGATATTAATATCTGCCGGTTTATCCAATTTAATAGGATTTTCTTTTTTGGAATCAATCAAAATCTGCTTATTAACTTTAATATTGAATGCTTGAAGATCATCATATGTGATAAAACTATCTCCTTTAAAGGACGAATGTGTTTTAGCAATATTAATAGAATGATCAGAATTGGCAATTCCATCTAATTTTATCTGTGCGGTTAAATTATTCTCTGATAAATTACGTTGTAATTTATATACTAATTGCTTATCTTTCAATTTGGACAGCGGAATATCCTCAATACTTCCGTCTTCATAGATAATAGATCCACCTGTATAAATTAAGTTAGTTGGCAGGTCTATTGAAGCAGTGATGCCTTCCCATTCCTTAGATCCACTAAGATATTCCAAATTATAAATAAGTTCTAAATCATCACCATTATTAACTGCTTTTCCTTTTATGGTCGAATCTAGATACTTATTACGGGTAACATCAAATATCTGAGTTGAAGTCCTACCTTTAACATATGCAGGGATGGATTCAAAGACCACCATATTATTTTCAAACTCTGTTCCTGTGGCACCAGTAAATCCCCAGCGTAATTTATTATCAGTTAATTTAAAATGAGATACATCAATTGGCATTGTGGAAATAATAGGCCAACTAGTGTCAGTTCCATCAGGTTCCTTATCATCATAGGCTAATTGCATAGTGCTTGTGGTTGGGTCCCAGCACATAGTAACATGATGCCATTTTCCATCACTAAGATTCATATTATCTCGTATAACATTATGCTTCATCTCAAAATAGTGTCTCGGTGTAACTCCCGAAGATGGTGCAATAGCAGTTTTTGACATATAAGTTTCTGGTGAATCAGGATAATTATACGCAATGTGATCTCCGTTGCGAGTCGCGTCAAAGGAATTATTCAATCCTAGGATCGACTTGTAGTCAATATTTTTATCTTCAAAAGTATCGAATTCCACAGCCCAACTGTTTTTTATAGCCATATTTGCGATCACATTAGGATCAGTTAGGTTATTATCAAAATCTCCACCCCAAACTCCCAATGTTTGTCCAAACAGAGGCTTACCATCAGGCCCCTTAGCAATAGCTTCTCTGCTATCATTTTGCAGTACTAAAGCCATACCATCTCCAGCTTGACTATTTTGTTTTCCAAAATACATCCACATAGAAAATGTTTGCTCATTATTTATATCAATATAATTTCTATTGTCAACTTTGCTCCAAATAGCTCCCAGTTGATTTCTATTATTAGTTATCTGAACGATATCAGTATCATGTGTATTGGGATTGGTTGAAGCAACTACTTTAGCACTATTTTCAGGAAACTTGCTAATATAGAAAGTATTTTTATCAATTTTAAGTCCTTGGGGTGCTGTTGATATGGCATATTTATAATCGTCATCTATCTCAGCCTTAGCTAAATTATTTGTTCTAGTAATTACAACCAGAGTAGCTGTGAAGGCCGACAATATTACCATCAATATTGCATAAACAATTCTACATTTAACCATTAGTTACCCCTACTGTTTTAAAAGTATGTCATTTTATATGATAAATTATACCAAAGAATGGTTCTTTCTAATTTATAGTTTTGTAATGAAAAATTAAATGAAATTTTCATAAAAAAATAACCTAGAGCATTTGTATTTGCCCTAGGTATTTGTTTTTGGACTAATGTTGTAACCGTTTAAGTGATATAATTTAGTAAATATAAACTCATTACTAAAAGGAGGATTATTGTGGAAAAGTATTACATTGTAGATCGTTCTATTTTGCCGGATTCCTTTGATAAAGTCATTCAGGCGCGTAAGTTGTTAGAGACGGGTAAAGCTTCAAATGTAAGTGACGCTGTTAAGCTAGTTAACATTAGTCGTGGTACTTACTATAAATATAAGGACCTAGTCTTCTTACCTGATGAAAGTACCAGTGATCGTAAAGCTGTCTTCTCAATGATCCTAGATCATGAACCTGGGATATTGTCCAAAGTTTTATTGATCATCTCAGAATCAAATGCCAGCGTACTTACCATCAATCAAGATATACCGATTCACAATATGGCTAGTGTTTCAATTTCACTTGATATTAGTCACATGACGGGAACTATCAATGATTTGATCGATAAGCTCAAAGGTTATGAATTCATCAGTAATGTTCAATTGATTGCTGTGGAATGACTACTTGGGCCAGGCAATGTACATTGCCATAATAACGCCGACGGTTCCAATGAAGTAGCACAGTTTGGAGACTGTTCCGCTCTTTATATGACTGCCGGAGATCAGAAGTATTAAACCGACTGAGAATATTATTGCAATAATTAAGAATTCCATAAAACACTCCTTATTATTTACTTGAAGTTATCGTTAATTAATACTGTAACGAATAAATGTGACGAAAAAGTGAATAAGTTGTGGAGTTTTATGACAAACAAAAAGAACCCTCGCGGGTTCTTTTTTATTTTATCAAATTAGATAACTTCGACAGTAGCTGAAGTTACACCATATGAAGGAATTTGTGCATTTGGCATAGCAACGTCCAATTGTTGTGGATTGCTGTAAGCAAATGTTCCTGTATCATTAACTGTTCTGTACAATACTGTACCGTCAGCTAAAGTGATCTTAAGTTGTGTACCTTTAGGGAATACTGAAAGGTTAGCGGCAACACCACTATAACCCATGTTTGAACCTAATACAGCTGGATCATAGAAACTGATCTTAAATGTTCCATGTGATGTACCTGTTGTACTTGATTGTGTTGTTTGTGTTTGTGTATTTGTTGTTGCTGGAGTTTGTGTCTGTGTTTGAGCTGCTTGTTGTGTTGGTGCTGTTGTAGCAGCTTGAGTTGGTGTTTGTGTCTGTGTTTGAGCTGCTTGTTGTGTTGGTGCTGTTGTAGCAGCTTGAGTTGGTGTTTGTGTCTGTGTATTTGTTGTTGCTTGGGCTGTTGGCAATGTGATTGTTTCCCCAGGGAAGATCAAATCAAATCCACCAACTTCTCTACCGTTAGCTTGTTCAAGTTCAGCAATTGATAAACCATTTGCGGCTGCAATACTCTTATATGTATCACCTGCTTCAACGCTTACGTGTGTGCTGTCGATAGTTGTAGCAGCTTGGGCTGTTTTAGCAGTTGCTCCCATTGCTGTTAGTGCCATTGTACTTAATAAAGCGATTGATAATACTTTTTTCATAAATTTAAACATCCTCATTTGTTTATTTAGCTCTTAACGCTACGAGTGATATACTAACAGGCTTATATTACACAAATAGCATTAATAGATTACAAATTTGAGGTTTTCTGTAATCTTAGTAACATAACTGAAACATTTGTTCTCGTTATGGTTGGTAAATCAAGGATTATATATCATGATTATTTTATGAAAAAAATGATTATTTACGAAAAAATCTCTAAAAAAAGGTTTATTTAAAGAATTTTTTCATTTCTAAAGCCATTTTGACCAATTCTTGTGATTGATTCAGTTGCAATTCTAGCAATGAAAAATCAGTTTTATCAATTTTACTCAATTCAAATAAATCTTGTAATGCTTTAGCCACTAATTGATAATCCTTATATTTAACAAATTGAACTATTATTTCCGAATCACTGAAATTTGGAGGTTGATATGGTTCTTCAATCAGTTTATTAAAAAACCTTTTGTCAAAGTCATCCCAATTATCCTGATAAAAATCTTCAATGATATCAAACAAGTTATGATTTTTAACCGTAATAAACGATGTCATCAACATCCAACTCAGCTTTTGTGACAGATTCAATTTTTGAGCTAACGCGGTAGCTAAATAAATTAGGTTCGTATCATTTAATTGTGGGTACTTCATATCTAATCGATCGATCAACGTGAAAGCATTGTCTAAATAAATGCTGCCACAGGTCTTCTCATTCATAAAATCATCCAAAGACTGCTGATCATAGATATACAGTTCACCGACATCTACTAAATCATCCAACGAATACTTGGCATCGCCTCTAAGCTTTACTAAGACGACATCTTTGTTTCGTTTTAAAACGTTCAAAATATTTTTATCATCGGTCTGCCACGGCATAACTAATTTGTCATTTTTCATGGCAGAATAATAAATTTTCTTAGGCATGTGTTTTATTTTTTAGCTTCTCTTTCTCAAATTGAGCAATATGATTGTCATAATTATCTACTTTTCTAGTCAAACGTTCATATGTTGCCTGCATATCTTTCAACTTTTCTGCCATAATAGCCTGTTGATCCAACAGTATCTGCTTTCTTTCGGCAATTGTTGAATCACCCTTTTGAAATAAGGCTACGTATTCTGATAAAGATTCGACCGACATACCAGCATTGCGCATGCATTTAGCGAATTCGACCCAATTCTCATCTTCTTCGTTAAAATCTCGATAGCCAACATCATTACGATGTACAGCCGGAATCAAGCCAACCTTTTCATAGTATCTTAGTGTATCCGCTGTTAAATCATATTTTTGTGCAACTTCTTTAATATTCATTTATCTTCTCCTATGATCGTGCTAATCCTAAACTCTCATTCATATAAAGTGTTGGTTCATTTATTATTCGTGTGGCCAGATCTGCAACACTGATCCTAGAAACAGCGTGACCAACAAAAGTTTCACCTTTAAAAGTGATTTGATAGTTAATATCAGGTTCATCGTCATACCATCCTGGTCGCAAAAGTGTATATTCGATGTCAGAATCTTCTATTATATCTGCCGCTTTTCGGTAAGGTATCAAAACACTTGGAACATCATCACTAAATCCATTTGAATTCAATTCATTATAGATACCCATTGAAGTTACAAATATAATTCTTCCAACATGATTTATGTCCATAGCTTGAACAATTTTTTGAGCAATTTCTGGTAGTCGATTATTAACACTGACAAAGACAATGTCTTGGTCTTCAATTACTTTATTTAAATCATGAATATCGGTAGCATCACCCGCTACTGCCGTTTCTCTTTTTTCGTCAATTTCACCTAGACGATTTATATTTCTAACAAACAATGTCAAATGACTGTCACTAGTTTCCAACAGCTTTTGCCGTACTAGTGACCCAATGGAACCACTTGCACCAATTATTAATACATTTTCCATTTAAATCACCTCTATTTGTATAATAATATAAACCTTAAAGTACACTCTAGGGCAAGTATTTTTATTATTTTTATAAATAACTTGCATTAAAGTCTGCTCCAAGGTCTAATATAGATGACACAAGGAGGGACATTATGAAATCAATCGTAGTTTACTTTACACAATCAGGTACCACCAAAGCAGCGGCAAAAAAGATTGCTGCAAAAACAGACTCTAAAATTGAGGAAATGACTACTAAAGATAGTTATCCAGATAACTTTGATGACTTAGTTGCTAAAGCTAAAGATCAAATCGATAACAATGAACATCCAGAGATCAAAGAGGACTTCGACTTTACAGATTATGAAACCATCTACTTAGGATTCCCCGTTTGGTATCAACAACCACCAATGGTCGTTCACAGTTTCTTTGACAAGTTTGATTTAAGTAATAAAAACATTGTTCCATTCATAACTAGTGCCAGCAGCAGTTTTTCAGTCTGCGAACCTTATCTAAATAATATGAAGACAAATGCTACTTTGAAAGATGGATTTAGAGCTAATGCTGATCCTGAGATCGAAGAAGGACTTGGATTGTAGTTTTGGTTTCGACTCCGCGTTTTAGTAATTCCACCTGTTGCCGGACCATCTTCAGCCAAGGTCTGAAGATTCGATTTTGAGCTTTGCCATCGCAAATCTCAGAATCGTCCATGCCGTAAGAACGGAAGACCACCGTTCCAACGCCATTGTGGCAACTGGTTCCATTACTAAAACGTTACGGCTGTATATTCGTTTAAATATAATATGGAAATAATTTTTCTACTATATAAGAGAAAACTCATTTATTGGGTTTTCTCTTTTTTTATTTTACTATTCCTACTAATAAGCAAAATAGCAGAAACATTATTCTATACAAGCGGAGGGCGCGAGGGAGTTGGTCAGCCGTGAAAATTGCGTTAGGTCGGCGCAGTCGATCTTACGGAATCGGTGATTTCGAGATTTGCGACAGCAAAGCTCAAAATCAAGCCGAGAGACCAAGGCTCTCGGAGCCTGCACAGCAGACCAACTCCCCCGCACCCGTAGCGCCATTTTTTATCTCAATTTAGAATAAATATTTTTATTAAAATTGTTTAAACAAATAATACAATAGCAGTTATAATATAGCTAGAACGGATATGTTTAAACATATCATTCAGGGAATTCAAAACTTATGAATTGGGAGAATATATTATGCAGCCATTATACTTAACTGTCACTGATAAATATTTAAAGTATTCATACAAAGACACAGATAGAAACGAATCGGTCGATCGAATCTACAACTTGAACCCCGCACTAGATCTCGACGCTAACTTTAGCAACTTCAAATCTAAGGTACCTGCATTCTTTGATGTTGTTGTAATCATGAATCCAATCGATATTGAAATTCGTGATACGATCGTCAGTTGTGCCAATAGTCCAATTGACATTAGCCTTTATATGGAAAATCTTTTCCACGTACCAACGGTTGGTATTAATAACGTCAAGAAATACGGCCTGCAAAAAGCTACTGCCGATGAAAAAGACTATGCCGGTTGGCATTTGGACTACTTTGGAATGTATGAAGGCAAAAAACAATATGGTCAAGAATCTCTTCTAACAATTGGAAATGGCTATTTCGGCGTCCGTGGTGCTTACTTGGAATCACGTGCTAACGATAATGGCTATCCTGGTACTTATGTGGCAGGAGTTTACAATCAACTATCCACCTTTATCAACAATCAAGATATTGCTAATGAAGATCTAGTCAACCTACCAAACGCCCAATATACTACTTTCAGTATTGATGATGGTGACTTTTTCGAGCTTAAAGAACGTGACATTGAAATGGTCTATCGGACTCTCAACATGAAAAATGGAATTTTTTCTACTATTATGTATGTCTCCTTACAGAACGGTAAAAAGTTAAAAGTTACAACAAAGAAGGTGGCACATACCCACCACTTCCACAGTTACTCATTACAATACTCAGTTCAACCCTTAAACTTCTCCGGAAAAATAAAGATTTACACAGAAATTGATGGTGCAATTTCCAACAAAAATGTAAAAAGATATCGCACACTGGATCACCATCATTTAAGGATCGATAAAACAGAGGTTTCTGACAACTTTGCCCTACTATTAGCCCACACTCGCAATTCACACGTCGATATTGCTGTCAGTTCGATCATCTCCTCACCAAACGAGGTCGAACCAAAGATCCATTCCGATAAATCACAAGAAAAAATCGGTCAATATATGACTTTTGATGCTAAAGAGAATGAAACATATACCCTCGAAAAAACTGTCAGCATTTATACATCCCTCGAAACTAAAGGTGACTTAGTAGAGGTCTTAAAAGCTAATACATATCATCATAAATTCTCCGACATCATTAAAAATTGTACTGGTGCTTGGAAAGAGATTTGGGATGATGAATATCTGGAAATTGACGGAGATATTACTTCTCAGAAGTTATTACGTATGAACGCCTATCACCTCACGATCACCGCACATCAGAATGTTAACAAACACCTCGATGTATCAGTGGGATCTCGTGGTTTACACGGTGAAGCTTATCGTGGACATATTTTCTGGGATGAACTATTCATCTTGCCATATTACAACATTCATTATCCAAAACTAGTTAAATCATTGTTGATGTATCGCTACAATCGACTAGACGCTGCCAAGAAATACGCTCAAGAAAGTGGTTATAGTGGAGCAATGTATCCTTGGCAAAGTGCCATGTATGGTGATGAGCAGTCACAGTCAATTCACCTGAATCCGATCACTAATCACTGGGAACCAGATAACTCCAGAAAGCAGCATCACGTTTCTCTGGCCATTGCTTACAATGTTTGGAATTATTACAACATGTCAAATGATGAAGAATTCTTACACGAATATGGTTTAGAGATGTTACTGAATATTGCTAAATTCTGGATCAGTCTGGCAAAATATGACGACGAAACTAAGAAATACAATATCGACGACGTCATGGGCCCAGATGAATTTCACGAAGGTTATCCTGGCGCCAAAGCTGGTGGCCTTAAAAATAATTCTTATACAAATATCATGACCAGCTGGCTCTTTAAAAAAATCGAACAATTAGTTAACCGTGAATCATCTGATGTATTACGTGAAAACTTTAGCCGTGCACACTTTACTGACGAAGATATGGACAAAATGCATGACATCAGATGTAATCTCAAACTAGAATACAACGAAAATGAATTACTTGGGCAATTTGAAGGTTACTTCAAACTTAAATTGATCAACTTCGACTTTTATCGTCGTCAATACGGTAATATCGAGCGTATGGACCGTATCCTAAAGGCTGAAGGTGATTCACCAGATAATTATCAAGTTGCTAAACAAGCTGACGCTTTGATGCCACTCTACAACATAAGACTTGATACTTTCTTAGAGATCATGAACGATCTGGGTTATCCAGTTAAAGATCGTGATAAGTTCATCGAAAATAATATTCGTTTCTATCTAAGTCGGACAACACATGGTTCAAGTCTTTCAAGAATCGTTTACTCTATGTTGGCTCTCAAGGTTAACGATCTCGACCTAGCTTGGAAACTATTTGACGACTCACTGACAAGTGACTACTACGATATCCAAGGCGGTACTACTGCCGAAGGTATTCACTTAGGTGTCATGGGAGCAACTTTAAATGTCGTTATCTCCTACTTTGCCGGTGTTGACTACCGTGGACATGAGCTAGAAATTGATCCAAAGGTTCCCGAAACATGGAACAGCATCAAATTTAATATGAACTTCAAAAACGTTCATTACTACTTTGAAGTCGACCACGATAACATCAAGATAAAGACTGATCACGATACAAATGTTTTATTTAAAGGCAAACAAGTAGCTATTAAAGCTCACAAAGAACAAATCATCAATTATTCAAAAGTAGCTTTAAAGTCATAAAAAAACGCGGATATTAATTTATCCGCGTTTTTGTGTCCAATCCTAATAAATCTCTTTAGATAATTTTTACCATTGAAATCATTAAATGATCCTACCCAACGCATCAGAGAAAGTGTAGGCTTGAATAAACCAAATACTGATGTTGATAAACTAGAATGGATCGCATAATATGACAAAAATTGACGTATTTGCTCACGTACTACCAACAGACTTTTACAATCGAATGCAGAAATTTGACGATAATTTATTAGCTAAAAATTCCTACCTGCAAAATGATGTTTTAACGGATATAGCTAAGAGAAAATCAGGCTTAGACTCTGATGTTAAACAAGTTATTTCAAATGTTAACTCAAATCCTGAAGACTACACAGATGCCAAGACATCCGCCGAGCTATGTCGTTTGGCCAATGACGAATTGATCTCAATGGTTCAAGATAACGACATGTTTATTGCAGCAGTTGGGATGTTACCAATGAATTCTATTTCTGACGCACTCGATATCATAGATGAACAGATCGCCAAGAATAAAGAAATGATCGGTGTTCAACTATTTACCAGAGCCTTGAACAAGCCGATCATATCAGAAGAATACCAACCCGTCTTTTCTAAATTAAATGAGCTGAATATTCCAATTTGGCTACACCCAGTCTTCGATGAAACACGTACCGACAATAATATTGTTTTCAGTTGGGAATATGAATTAACGCAAACAATGTACGATATCGTTAAAAAAGGATTCTTTGAAAAATATCCCGATTTAAAAATTATCGTCCATCATGCCGGCGCCATGGTTTCATTCTTCTCACAACGGATCAAACACATTATGTCACCTACTGAATATAACGACTTTAAGAAATTCTATGTCGATACAGCCTTGTTAGGTAACACTAAAGCACTTGAATTGACTGTTGATTTCTTTGGTATTGAACACGTTTTGTTCGGTACCGATGCACCATTTGGAATCATCCCTTACGGAGCAACAAATGAGATCATTTCCGCAATCGACTACATGACCATTCCAAATTACCAAAAAGATATGATCTATCACAAAAATTTTGAAAATATCCAATAAAAAAACACGGATATTAATTTATCCGTGTTTTTTGGTACTATTAAATACCATCTGTTAAGCCCCATTCAACGGTTCCAGTATATGTACCGGAGACATTTCTTGATTTCAAATCAAGCAAGACACCATCATCTGGAGTCCAGCCACCAGCAATATCAGTTGAAACTGCACTACCTGAATCCGTTGGAATATCTTTACTTTGAAGAACTGTTTGTGTACTCAAATCATGTGTTGCACCATCTTTAGAAACATAGACCAAATCTCCGTCCAATTTAATTGGATCAGAACCAGAAACTTGTTTGTACATATCTCCCGCTCTAGCAGTCAAAGTCCATGGAGTTCTAACACTATCGACCTTCAAATTCCAAGGTCCATTACGTTTTACACGACGAGGATTGTCGCTTTGGTGAACGGGCTGGAAAGTATAATTACTATTGTCGATCGTAGCAGTCTTATTAATGATGTTTACATTATATTTCAAAGTTTTTGACTTACGTCCATATGGATCAGTAAAGGAAACTGATACTGGATATGGATTTTTATCTTGATCATTCATTTCACTTGCAGTTGAATCTACCGTAAAGTCTTGGCTTATAGGCGTTGCCGTCGGTGTATCGCCAGTATAACTCTTAATGTCAGAATGATTATTGGCATTGATAGTCCAAGTCAATTTACTTGGCGTTACTTGATAATCGCCGTCATAACCGACTTTGGCATTCATATTAATTGGATCATCTTCGATCACACTATATTCATCTTGATCCGTTGATAAAGTAGGTGTGATATCTGGAACATTCACAGTGACCTCTTTAGCATCAGACTTGTGTCCACTTTGATCAGTAATATTTATCGTTACGACATTCTTACCGACCTTAAGTCCAGTATTTCCAGTGTAATCATCAAGTGATTGAGAAGGATCTTTATCATAAGCATATGGTTTTAATGTAAATGCGTACTTACCATTGTTATCCTCTGTAGTTTTTACTTCATCCTGTTTTGTACCGTCAGGGTTAGTGATCGTATACGTAATAGTTGAAAGACCACCTTCATCTGCAGTAGTCGTATTGTCAGAGTGAAGATATGTTCCTGAAAGGATCAATGGTTCGTTATCATTTACCGTTATATTTGATTTGTCCGGTGTAATTACAACCGTCTTGTTAGTTACCTTAATGTGATATTCCAATACATTTGAAGAAATCGTATCGGTAGTACCATCAGGTGCTTTGAAGTTATTATCAATCACTTGAACCTTGATCGTGTGATCACCTACATCAAGTTGACCGGCACCCGTACCAGTTTCGAGATCCTGGATAGTAAACTTGTCACCAGCAGAATCATCTTGAGCACGATAAGTCTTATCACCGATCGTATAACTAATGTACATATCACTCTTATTAACAGTTGATTCAGGATCAAACTTGATAGCACCGGTTAGGTTAAACTTATCACCCAACTTAACCTCCGTTGGATCTGCCATATCAGTGGTAATATTCATTTTGGCTGCTGGAGGGATAATATCAAAGGCAGAGGAATCAATATCAACATTGTAATTATCACCTTTGATAGTTGAAGTTGTTAGTGGAACATTTAATTTAGTATCCGTATCAGCGGCTGAAGCATTTAACTCTGCTCTAGCATATTCCCAGTCGTCACCTGATGAATCACCCATTGTATCTAGATCTGCAGATACAACTTGTTTGCTTGAACCACTAGAATCTGTAGAAGTACTTAAAGCACTAGCGGGTATAGGAACATCTTTCTTTGTAGTTTTCTCATCGGAATCTGCTTTGCTAACATAATGCATTGTTCCAATGTTACCACTGCTATCAGTATTCACGGTTACATTAGTCGGAATATTGAATGTTGATTTTAGACCAGTCGCAGGTTCTTCACCACTTAGATAATGGAACCTGTAATTTAGAGTTAAATCATCTTTTGGATGAACCTTTTTAGTTGGTGTCAAAGCTAAAGAATCATCATCTATTAGGTCATAATTTTGGTTAGCTTGGGCAGGAATATTATTACCAGAACTATCCTTATCAACATGCTCAAGTCTAGTATTTGCTGTTTTATCAACAACATATGCATTGGCCTCAGCATCAACTAACGATGGCATTGTTTCAAAGACAACTGCACTATTTGTATCTGCATTAGCACCAGTTGAACCAGTAAATCCATATCTAAGCTTATCACTACCATTCATATTCCCAAATGCAGACATATCCAAGCTTAAAGTTACATCCACTTGAGGACTTTTTGCATCACCAGTTTCAGGATTTTTATCGCCAACTTTATACGTTAAAGTTGCGTTATTACTCCCAGATGGTGCTGGAATGTATTCAATAGTAACATGTCTCCAAGATGCTCTAGGTTTTACATTATTTCCAGTTTCTCTTTGCAAATAAACATTTGCACCATTACCACCAGCACCGAGATGATGTTTCAAAGCAATTATTGAAGTACCAGATGGATACGGACTACCAAAAATTGTTAAGGCAGGATTCATCTTAGGAGGATCGTTACTCAGCTGTACATACGAAGTAGCTCTTGCTGGATAGTTCCAGGCTATGTGGGCATATTGCTTGTCATTACTAGTACTATAGAGATAATTATAATTTGGGCCTTCATGATCATCTATATCATATGGTAGGAAATCCATTGCATTCTTAGGATCAGGTAGATCTGCACTAGATTTGCCGTTACTTATATAATCATAATAGTTCATTGGTGATTTACCTTTATAGTGATTCGTTTCAGTGTCAAATTCAATTGCAAAGCTATTTTGTATGGCCTGTTTTTCAACAGGAGTTACCCCATCAACTGCGTCACCGCCCAAAACAGCGTATCTATTACTATCAGATCCCCAGACCCCTAAAGATTCACCAGAATTGACAGTACCATTTGTATTTGATATAGCACTAATTGGCCCATTTTGAAGTACGAAGGCAAGGCCATCAGGTATACCAACAAGACTATTAACAGTACCAAAATACATCCACATTGATATTGTCTGTTTTTTACTTATATTTAAATAATTTTTTTGATTATCACTCCAAACAGCACCAGTCTGACCAGCCTCACTAGTTACTTGAACAGTATCAGTACTACCTTTAACTACTCTAGCAGAATTGCCTGTATAATCTCCTGTTTTAAAATAATTAGAGATTGGTAGTCCACCAGGTGGTGGATCACCAATAACTTGTGAATCAAAATAACTTGCTGCCTCTACAACATTAGATGTTCTTTGCAAAATACCAAAAAAAGCCATGATAGCTACAAAAGCAAATATAAATCCTTTAACTATCTTTTTTATTTGCATTGAATATCACTCCCCCTGAAATTCATTTGTATAAACATATCACTTTAATTATATTATGCCACATAGACACCTGTTTTGTGTACCAATATATGTAAACGTTTCTATCATAATATAAATATATTGATTAAATTTGATTCAAATCAAATAAAAAGACTTCATATTTTCCAAAAAAGAAGTATAGTTTTAGAATTGTCTAAATTAGTTAAAGAGGGGGTCAGATTATTGACAGATTTAACTAAGGGAAATCCTACCAAAATTATTTTTCTATACACGATCCCGTTATTAATGGGAAACTTCTTTCAACAATTCTATAGTTTTATCGACACTTTAATAGTTGGTAAGACTATCGGTGTCAATGCTTTGGCTAGTGTCGGTGCAACTGGCGGATTAACTTTCTTAGTTATTGGCTTTGCCCAAGGTATCACCAGTGGTCTGACTATCTTGACAGCTCAAAGGTATGGTGCCAACGATATCAGAGGCGTCACGAAAAGTTTTGCCTCAGGGATCATCATATCTTTAGCAATCACAATAATATTCACAACTATTGCACTCGTTATAGCTTATCCATTGCTGGTCATCATGCAGACGCCTAAAGTCTTGATCCACGATTCATTTGTATTCTTGGAAATTATCTTTGCCGGGATATTCTCCTTTATTGGCTTTGATTTTCTAGGAAATACTATGAGAGCTTTAGGAAATTCTCGTGTCCCACTATTCTTCTTGATTGTTAGTACAATTCTAAATATCGTACTTGAGCTATTCTTTATCCTTTACTTAAACATGGGAGTTGCCGGTGCTGGATTGGCCACTGTCAGTGCTCAAACGATAACGTTTATTATTCTCTACTTTTATATAAGAAGAGAAGTGCCTTTTTTGATTCTTACCAGACATGACTTAGTCATAGATTGGAAAGAAATTAGAGCGCTGTTACGAGTAAGTTTACCCATGGGATTTCAGTCATCAATTATAGCCATTGGTTCAATTATTCTGCAATTCATGCTTAATACTTTAGGTGCACAGGCCGTTGCTGCTTATACAGTCGCCGGACGTGTTGAACAAATTGCCACCTTACCTGCTCTGAGTTTCGGTATTTCACTAGTAAACTACACCGCTCAAAACTTAGGTGCTAAAAAATATCATCGTATTTTAAAAGGTGTCAAATCGGGAATTATTCTATCAGCTGGTGCCAGTTTAGTTGTCGGATTACTACTAGTTTTCTTCGGTCGTGGATTGTCTCATCTATTCATGAATGGCAGTGAAACACATGTCCTAAACCTAGTTCAAATTTATTACTACTTCAACGGGACAATGTACTTCTTGTTGTCGATCCTATTTATTGTCAGATATACACTTCAAGGGTTAGGTAATCAAAAAGCACCTACAATTGCCGGTATAGCAGAACTAGTCATGAGAGTTTTTGCTAGTGTGGTATTGATCAACCTCTTTGGATTTTACGGCGCAGCCTTAGCCAATCCTTTAGCCTGGTTAGGTTCTTGCTTAGTATTGATTGGAACATGGCGTATCGAAATGAAAAAATTACGTGAATTGGATGGGTAAATATTGCCGACTCCGGTATCGAGTAATTCCACCTGTTATGCGACCGTCTCCAGCCTTGGTCTGGTGACTCAATTTTGAGCTTTGCTTCGCAAATCTCAGAATCGTCGGTGGTGTACGAACGGAAAGTGCACCGTTCTACTCCACTTGCACAACTGATTCCATTACTCGATACCTCCTTCTATATTAAATAAAAATAAAATAATCTCTTCATATCTAATTGATGGAATAAAAATACTATTTCATTTAGTGTTTATGAAGAGATTTTTATTTGCACCAAAAGATGACCATACCTCGTTAATACAAGATATAGTCATTCAAAAATATTATTTTATATTTAGTCCACGGGTGCAAAGGGGGGTGCCAGCGGTGAGAATCCTGTTAGAGCGGCGTAGCCGATCTTACAGGATCGACGACTTTGAGATTTGCGAAAGCAAAGCTCAAAATCGAGATGTCAGACCTTGGCTGACATCGGTCGCACAGCAGGCGCACCCCTTTGCACCCGTGGACGGCATCCAACCACAAATTTTTAATCTGCTAAAAACTTAGCGCATTCATGGATCGAATCTTCAGTAGCAGCAGCTTTACCTATCAAATTCAAGTAAGCATGTCCCATACCGCCATAACGAACATATTTAGCATCGCATCCGGCCATTCCCAATTTAGTTAGAAAAGCCTCATCTTGCAATCTAAATGGATCAAACTCGCCAGTCATTACTAATACCTTTTTAAAGATAGTTGGATCAGCATACAATGGAGAAACGACAGGTGAACGATAATTTACATGCCCTTCCGGCATATATAACTGTGTCATCTTAGTATCTAATTGTTTGAAAAGTGTATAACTATTATGCAAAATATTTCTCTGCTCATCCACAATAGGAATCTTCTTGTCGTCCCAAAGCGAACCTTCAAGATCTGATCCATGAACGACTGTCGGATAGAATAATATTTGACTATCGACATCATATATCCCCATATAATGGCTCATTTCACTTACCCCTAAGGCCATTGAAGCCCCGGCTGAATCTCCTGCAATTGTTATTTCTGTTTTATTTTTAGCAACCATTTTAAGAACCGATAGACAATCCATAAGTCCTAATGGATAAGGATTTTCCGGTGCTAAGCGATAATCAACACTATAAATTACTCCATCATACTGACTAGCAAGTAATTTAAGCGGTACTAACGGATCAGCCGGACTACCGCCATAATATGCACCACCGTGAATATAGATCAAAGCTTTATGTTTATCGATATTTTCTGGACGATAAATACGATAATAGCGCACGCTCTGATCGAGTTCATCCATATATTTAGGTTCAACATTAATATCATTAGAACTGATATCAACGATTCCTTCAGCAACTGTACCAGCACGTAAAGTATCAAGGTTATTAGATAAAACCGGATCGTCCCCGAGTTCTCTTAAAAGTTCAAATGTATGTGGCTCATAGGAATGAACGTCCACACGATCCTTAACGACCATCTTTACACGTTCTAGTCTAGGTACATCAGATGCTTCAATCTGCTTTAAACGACTCAATTCAGTGGCATAATCATTTTTTAACATCATATCCATCTCCTAGGCCTCCTTTAATTTAGAATCTTCAGTGTTCTTTTCGGAGACTACGATCTTATTCTCATTCAAGGTATACATTTGAAGAATTACAATGATCACAATTGCTAAAACAATTGGTAACCAGACAAAATTAATATTGATGGCGGTTAAAGCTTTAGCTGATTGAACTTTATTACTTGCGGCGAAACCACCCCATGTCAAGATCCAACCAGATAGAGCACCACCAAGTCCCATACCGATTTTAGCACCAACAACTGGAACTGATGACAAGAAACCAGGTTCTTCGATTCTTAAATGTACTCTTGCATATTCAACTGTATCAGCAATCATAACGAAAGCTAATGTAAAGACTGCACCCATAGCGATCATGCCAATAATATTTCCAGCAAATAGAAGAACCAAATTACCAGTCTTTTCACCAAGTGGCATTAGAACTGATCCGATAACGAATAATACCAATGATGCATCCATTAAATTACGATTCTTAAATTTCTTAGTTAGTAAAGGAACAAGTAAATTACCAGGAACAGCGAAAATCGTCATACCTAAGAATAATCCAACAATATCTGCACGTTTGTATACATAGTTAATGTAGAACACACCTGAAGCCATTCTAACGACCCAAAATGTTTGGACAGCGATGAAACTAATTGTTAAAACAACCCATGGCTTATTTTTAAAGGCACCTTTAAATGATTCTTTAACTGACAAATGACCTTTAATTTCCACATCGTTCTTCTCTTCTTCAATTGGGCGTTCCCTAAGATTTAAGAAAGCCAAGAAGAAACATCCCGCAATAACGATCCCGACAATCGCACCCCAGATCGTAAATCCAAGTTGTTGATCCTTACCGCCAAAGAAACTAACCATTGGTAATGTGATAGCACCGATGATAGCTGTACCTGTGTTTGTCATAACCATTCTGGCAGATGCCAAGTTCGCACGCTCGTCAGCATCATCAGTCAAACTAGGTAAAATAGCTGTAATAGGTGTATTGGAACCTGAGTAAATTAAACTGAATAGCGTATATACGACACTGATCCAAATCATTTCAATGATTTTATTGCCGCCAAAACTAGGATTAAAGAATAGTAGGAATGACAGTATCCCTAACGGAACACCAAACCAGAGAAAGTATGGTCTCGCCTTACCATATTTGGAGTGAGTATGGTCGATCAAAAAGCCAAAGAACATTCCATCAAAAGCATCAATGAATCTAACACACAGGAACAGAGTTCCAACAAATGCCGCTGAAATGTCCAACACCGTCGTATAGTAAAACAAGAGGTAAAGTCCAACCATCTGCCAGATAAGATTTCCAGCCATATCGGTCGTACCGTAAAATACACGTTGTTTCCATAACTGTAACTTAGTCATTAGATTTTCCCCCTTATATTAATTCTAGTACACACGTATCGAATTATTTATAAGTATTTATTACAAGTTCATTATATATAGTTGTTTAAACATGTGCAAAGTATTTTTTATAAATTTATCTTTTGTAATTTGACCTAGTCTTACTCTAAGAAAGCGTTTACCACTAATTCACTAATTTTAAAAAAAAGAAAGGGCTTGCCGATTGGCAAGCCCTTTGTACCTGTTTTAATGTTTTTCATAAGAAATACTCCTAAGTTTTTTATTTTAAATCTATCATGATCAAATTATTTTCTATGTTATATTCACCTCGTATAATCAATTACGCTTGTTTCTGTATTTGACTATGTATAAATAATAACCAATAGATTTGAACAAATCTTTGCTGTTTTACGATGAAAGAACAAAGATTGTGTGAAGAAAATGTGTGTACTTGTTTGTTTGCGGTTCACTGCCGCTGGAGAACGCAAGAGATGCTCACCCGCTGTTTGACCGGTTCCAGCCAAGGTCTGGAACCTCGACTTGGAACTTTGTAAAGTACGCAAATTTCCAAGCTTGTCAGTGGTGTAATGATGCAAAGTTCGCATCATAACGCCACTTGAACTGCTGGTGACATCCCTTGCATTCTCCAGCTAGATTTGATTAAGTAATAAATTACCAGAATTGAATACAAAAAACTAGCATACGGGTATGAGTAAGTCGCCAGCAGTGAAAATTACGTTAGACCGGCGTAGCCGATCTTACGAAATCGACGATTTCGAGATTTGCGAAAGCAAAGCTCAAAATCGAGATGTCAGACCTTGGCTGACATCGGTCGCACAGCAGGCGCACTTACTCATACCTGTATGCGGCAGACAATATCAAAACCATCTACCAAACATTGATAGCACCACGAAAAATTACATGCACAAACATATAATAAATTAGAAAAATAAAAAAGAGCTTTAAAAATCCTCTTTCAAAATATTCGTTACAACTTTAGAAGTGTCAGCTAAAATTGTTTCACCCTTGATTGTTAAATGAATATAGATCCCACGTTTATCATTCTTACAAATACTACGTTCGATCGCACCGAAATCTTTGGATTCCAAACGTGTAACCAAACGTGACATGGCACTTTGGCTAAGCCCAACATGTTTTTGCAAGTCTTGTAAACGTAGCTTTTTATCATCTTTTAAATTCAGCGCATATAAAACATAGAATTCATTTAAGGATAAATCATTTTTAGATAATCCTGATTCAAGATTGTTCTCAATCATTCTTTGTTTCTTTGAGAATTCGAGCCATTTTTCAATTGTTGTATTCATATTCGACTCCCCCAATCTCATACATTATCATATCAATTTTTCACAAAGTCAATTTTAAAACACTAAAAAAACTCCCGAAGGAGTTTATCTAAAGACGGGCTTACTATTGCGATATTGAATATCCTCTACATTCTCTAAAACATTGGCGTATCTAGCGGCAATAAAGAAATAATCTGAGAGACGATTGATAAACTTCAATACCTCATCATTGATCGGTTCAGATTGCATTAGATTAACAATTTCACGTTCACTACGACGTGTGACAGTTCTAGCCATGTGTAAATTGGCGGCAGTAACACAGCCCCCAGGTAAAATAAACTTTTGAATTTTAGTGGTTTTGTCCGTATAGTCATCAATCTTTTTTTCTAGCCAATCAACCGCTTTATTATCAGCTTTAAAGATGAATTCATGCTTCTTATCTTTTTGAGAAATCGCTAAATCAGTTCCACAATCAAATAGCAATTGTTGGATCTCTTCCAATTCTTCCTTTAGTACTTTGGTTTTATCCGACAAATTGGCGATCACAACGCCAACTAATGAATTCAATTCATCGACTGTTCCATAAGCCACGATACGTTTGTCAGATTTATATAAAACATCGTTACCGATAATTCTAGTTTGACCTTTATCACCAGTTCTAGTATAAATTTTCATAAAGTTACTCCTTAAATAAATTGTATTTAATTCGATAATTGTTAAAAATTTTAATCCATCGTTTTCCAACGATAAATAGTAAAATTGCCGTAAACAACGCATGCACAAAATCAAAATAGAAACTTCCTGCTATGGCGATCCCAACACTTTTAAAAGTTATCGGATCAACAAAGCCAAGTATATAGTAGACATCCATGATCCAGCCCATAATAAATCCGCTCAAAAATCCCCAGACGGTTAATACGGCCGTTCCAATCTTCTTATTAGAAAATAGACCAGAAATCAGACCGATTACACCAAGTGCAAACATCTGCCATGGAGTCCAAACGCCTTGGCCAAAATACATATTGGAAGCTAATGCAATAATCGTCCCCATCAAAAATCCAGTCTCTGGACCGCTGACAATTGCTCCCATGATAAGAATAAATAGTTCTGGTTTAACTGCTGGCAATGCAGCAAACAACACCCGGCCACCAACGGCTAAAGCACAGATAATAGCTATAAAGACTATTTCTTTAGCATTGGTCTTACGCTGTTCAAAGCGAACAAAGTAAATTCCGATCGTCAAAGCCAAGAAAATAAATGACATCAATAGGTAATTTTTATTATCAAATATACCCATCAAAACTAGTGTTATTATTGCAATAATTATTAAAAATATAGATCTTTTATTCACTAATTTACCTCCAATATTTTTTTCAGTTATCAGTACCTTAAAAATAGATTTTAAGATATTGACTATGTATAATGTCTGTAAGCGGTATCAGACCGTAATAGACTACTAAGGGGTGTGTTTTATGCAAGATAGCTTGATGTTACAGCTATTAGGTGAATTTATCGGAACACTTGTATTGATATTATTAGGTGACGGAGTTGTCGCCGCCGTAAGTTTGAAGAAATCTAAAGCCTATGGAGCAGGTTGGGTAGCAATCGCCTTAGGTTGGGGGCTTGCTGTTACCCTAGGTGTTTACGTTTCTGGATTCTTAAGTCCAGCACACTTGAATCCTGCCGTAACACTGGGTATGGCAATAGCTGGAGTTTTCCCTTGGGCATATGTAATTCCTTACATCATTGCTCAGATTCTGGGAGGAATCGCGGGAGCTGTCTTAGTTTGGATCAACTACTACCCTCACTGGCAAGAAACAGATGATCCTGATGCTATTTTAGGAGTATTCGCAACAGGACCAGCTATCAGAAATTATCCAATGAACTTCATCAGTGAGTTCATCGGTACTTTCGTTCTAGTATTTGCTTTACTAGCATTTACCAGAGGAAAGTTCACAGACGGCTTAAATCCAATGGTCGTCGGTGTCTTGATCACATCGATCGGTTTCTCACTTGGTGGTACAACTGGTTATGCAATCAATCCTGCCAGAGATCTAGGGCCAAGAATTGCCCATCAAATTTTACCAATTGCCAACAAAGGTAAATCCGACTGGTCATACAGTTGGGTACCTGTCTTCGGACCAATGGCTGGTGGTGCACTTGGTGCCTTGATCTACTTACTTATTCCTTAAATCGTTCCACACTAAAGCATCTGGGAAACTATCCCTAGATGCTTTATTTATTTCTGTCGTGTAGAAAAACTTATCCTTAAAAAATTCAGTTGGAACTTGAAAATCATTTAATTTACCATCGAACATCATTGACATATCGTCAAATTTTGTTGCAAAAACCAGATCATGACTGTTAGCAAAAACTATCCCGTCATTTGCTAAGTACTCATTTAGTAAGTCATTTAACTTCAATATTTTATTGGGATCTAATCCTTTAGTGGGTTCATCCAAAAACAGTATTTCTGGATTCTTGATCAAACCGATCACTAAAGCCAAAAACTCCTGTTGTCCGCCACTCAAATCATATGGACTGATATTCTTTAATTCTGATAATCCATATTGATTTAAAACTTCATTCACTTGACTCTCAGTAACGGTTTGAGATTGTTGCAACTGAAATTCTATCTCACCAAACACAGTATCTGATACGAATAACAATGCTGGATTCTGCGGCAAGATAAAGATTTTCTCGAATAAATCTGGATTGTTTTTGACCGATTTATTATCAATTTTTATAGATCCAGACTGTTGAAGTAATTGCTGTGATATTACCCGGATCAACGTTGATTTTCCGACTCCATTTGGACCTACTAAACAGTATGATTGACCTTTATCTAACTTGAAACTAACTTTATCGATTATGTTCTTTGCTTCAAAATCAAATCTAAATGATAGATTTTTTACTTTTAATACTGTCTGAGCTGAATTTTGTTTAGGTAATCGTTTCTTGTATGTGATTTCATTGTGATGATCGTTTAAAATTTTACTGAATTGATGATTATTCAACGGCAACGTGGCGTTGCCTAATCCCAATTCTAGATATGAGCGATCAATCTGTGATAAATAATTGCGATAGAAATTATCGTCAAAAATACTTTTTAATGCGCTATCAACTCCACGGTCCAAAACAATTTTTCCATCTTCAATAATGGCCATTCTGTTAGCATAAAAAGTGTTTCTCTCCAGTGAATGTTCTACCAAAATAACCGTAACATTCAATTCTGTATTTATTTTATGAACCATCTGCAAGAGTTTTTCGGATGCAATTGGATCAAGCTGTGAAGTTGGCTCATCAAGTAATAAAATATCTGGATCAGTTATCAAAGCCCCTGCCAAACTGATCAACTGCTTTTGCCCACCAGATAGTTCACTCTCCGTTGAATCTAATAGATCGATAATTCCAAAATAACTGGCTACTTCTGCAATACGCATGTGACGCTGATTTTCCGTATAATTCATGTTCTCTAAGATGAAATTGAATTCATCACGAGCACACTCAGTTATCATCTGGTTATCGACGAACTGTGACAGATACGAAATATTTGCATCCTCTGTGTTGAGTTCTATGGTCCCTTTCGTCGACTTTCCTACAACTAAATTGGCCTTTAATTGTTTTAATAAAGTACTCTTTCCACTACCAGTTTTCCCAATCAGTAGTAAGAAATCACCTTTATTGATAGTCAGATCAATATTATCTAGCGAAAGTTTTTGACTGTTGGCATATTGGAAACTGAAATTTTTGAAACGTACCATTTCCACCATAAGTATTGAAACCCTCCTATCAAGATTGGCATTACTATTAAGCACACATTCATTAAACCGACTAAGGTATTTATACCAAAGAAAATTTGAACATTTGACGATCCGAAATCAACCTTACCAACTTTAAAAAATATCATCATTGCATCAAAAACTATAGTTAAAAGACTAATTGTCATTAAAATATAGTCCGTTTTATTACATTTAAAATGACGTTTGAAACCCTTTTTTCCATAACCTTTAGTAGTCAAAACATCCGACATGTTCATAAAATTAGCAATCGATTTATTTAAAACAATCTCCAATAAATTCAATTGTTTAGTCAATTTATTTTCCTTTTGATTACTTCTAAACTTGTATAGGAACTTAGTATCATTAAAAATATCAATTATCTTAGGAATAAATTTGACCGTTAAGATAAAGATAATTGCAATACTTCGTAGGCTCCGCGATAACAGATCAAAAATAATTTTCACGTTGGTTAAAGCGTCATAAATATAAAACGCTAAAAGCAAATTCACGAAAGAAAATGCTAGAATAACGGCATTCAATAATGATTCACTCGTCATTTTGAAAAATGGTAACTGAAATATAATTGTTGAACCACGTTGGTTGATGATTAGATTGAATAAAATCGTTGTGACAAAAATTATCACTGTAAATTTCAAATAATTTCGAGAATTATTTTGTTTTGTAAATACGGCAACTAATAGTAATGACAAAAAAATCATCACGATAATCACCGGATCATTGAACATTAAACTAGAGAGAATGATTACCAAAAGATAAGTCAGAATCGATAAATTATTTGTTGACTGTTGAAAACCAAAAAAAAGTCTTTTCACAGATTCGATCTCCTCTCCATTCGTTAGCATATTTAAGAATACCACAATTTAAACCTAATATTCTTAACGACAAAAACGCTTATATATCGGTGAACCACATGGCACTGAAGTACCATGCTTCTAGGAACGTTCCAGACTTGCCAACTAGTATTTCAACTAGTTGATAGCGGTCAGAACTATCTTACTAAGGCTTGTACCAAACCTGTATTTAGAATATTTTTACTGGCGTTTATATCTCGGTCATGATGAGCGTGACAACTTGGACACGTCCACGCACGTACATCTAATTCATGTTTACCGTCATCATAGCCACATTGGGAACATATTTGACTAGTCTTGTACGGATCAATTACAACTAATTGTTTGCCATACCAAGCACACTTGTATTCTAACATCAGGCGTAGTTCACGCCATGATTGGTTAGAGATGGCACGAGCCAAGTTATGCTTTTTAAGCAATTCGTTGGTCTTAATATCCTCAATAACGATAGTATCGTAAGAATTGACTAGTTCAGCCGTTATTTTATGCAAATAATCTTTGCGTTGGTTAGCGACTTTCTCACTGTACTTGGCTACCATGACTTTAGCTTTTTGGTAATTCCTATACTGGTCCAATGACTTGGGTTCTAATAGTCCAAGTTTCTTTTGTTTTTGAATGTCTTTGAATGCTAGAAACCTTCGTCTAGCCAGTTTCTTTTCCCATTGGTGTTTCTTATACTCAATCAATTTATCGAACCTAATAGTTTGATACTTTTGACCGTCAGAAGTTATCACCAGGTCGGAGACGCCAACATCTAGTCCAACTTTTTTGTTAGTCCTCTTGATTGCTTGGTTCTCGCAATCAAGAGATAAGACGGCGTAGTATTTGTTGGTACTAGACTTACGAATTGTGACTGCTTTGATCTTGCCAACTATCTTTCGACCGGCACGATAACGCAAGTAGCCTAACTTAGGTAGCTTAATGAAAT
>NZ_RHOR01000011.1 GCF_003946625.1 Companilactobacillus kedongensis
AGTGCTCAAAAAGTTGGAGATACATACACAGCAAACGGTGATGATTTAACACCAAAAGGATCAGAAGGAATAGATATGAGCAACTATGATCTAGTGACGGAAGGAGCAGATCTAGGTGTAGAAGTAACAAAAGATGGTGATAATACAATTACCTTGCAATATAAAGAAAAGGTAACTGCACCAACTGAATAAACCATACCTAAAAAAACACTTAAGCCCAATCAAGGCCTGAGTGTTTTTTATGATTATCTGAATATAATTGAATTAATCTAAATTTATTCTATATACGTTATTACAAAGAACTGCAAATACTAAAATTTGAATCAAGTTACTTTCGAAATAATGAAGTATTCAGTGAGTAAGATAGGTTAACTCATCTAATGGCATAAAATTTATGCCATCAACTTAGTGATCTTATATATATGAAATGAAATGATGGCATTACTGACATTTATTAATAACAATATAATTAGTGATTTATCATAAGGAGTGTTATTAATGAATGTTGAAAGTAGTTGCGTAAAGAAGATAGCAATAGGATATGTGAGGGTGTCTACGATTGAGGATAGACAGAAGCTTGGATTTGAAGCGCAAAAGAGAATCCTATCAGATAATAAAGTTACTAAGATATACAGTGAGAAAATTAGTGGCAGAAAGGACAATCGACCTGAATTTATTAAGGCTATTAGATATGCCAAATCTATGTCTAAAAAAGGGTATTCAGTAACTTTTACAGTTGTTAAGTTAGATAGAGTCTCAAGAAAGATGTCAGCTTTGCTCAATATTTTAGAAGATTTAAAGGCCAACAAAATAGCGTTTAAGTCAGTCACTGAAAATATTGATACTAGTTCAGCTGCTGGTATTCTGATGATGCAACTTTTAGCCATGTTCTCAGAATTTGAGGTTAATACGCTTCGAACACGGACCAAGGAGGCATTACATCAAGCTAGGTTAGATGGTAAAATTTTAGGTCGTCCAGGATTGGATATGGAGACACAGAATAAGATAGAAGAATACTATCGAAATCCAGATATAACTGTAAAAGAAGTTGCTTTAAAATGTGACGTGTCAGAGAGAAGTGTTTATAGGATTGCTAAAGACAGGAATTTATCCAGAACTTTTAAGAAAGGTTCTTCCTTTATTGAGTAACTTGATTTATAATGAATGCATAGAAATTATTGTAATTCATGACTAAAACGAGCGTTTTAATCAGTCTTAAATTAAAAAAAAGTGTCTTACTCAAAGAGTTGATACAACTGGATTCATAACAGTTGTATCAACTCTTTTTTTGTACTGTCCCCGACGCTCGTTTTAGTCATATATGGGATTGCAGTAAATAGGGGGGGACGATTAAATATATAATACTTTTTAGAAATTTTTAGAAATTATTTAGGAGTGACACATTTATGGGGCATTGGGAACCAGGTAGAGTTTTTCAAGAAATGAATTGGGTTGAAGATGACGGTGGATGTGGATGTGGGTGCGGTTGTATTGTTACCATCATTGCCATTGTTGCATTGATGTACGGAATAAGTTTTATCATGAATTACCTTGGAGTAATCATAATAATTGGGATCGCAATATTTGTTCTATATTTGATATTAAAGTGATGAAATGAAAAATTAAAAAAGGTAGGAAAAGGATATGGATTTTAGAAAAAAGCGTTTAAGTAGAGTACTTGAGGACAAGACATATAAATTTAAGTTAGTACATGGTAAGAAAGGTTGGCTAACAGGTGGTTTAACTTTCATTACACTTCTTAGTGTTACAGCGTTGACTCAAACTAGTGTTGATGCATCAGCTGTTAATAATGTGGCTACAGCAAACTCAACAACAGGAACATCAGTTCCATTATGGAATAGTGTTACTGAAGATAGCATTCATAAGTCAAGTCGAAGTCTTCAAAATGGTACTGATTGGAAGACTGCAAAGGCTGTAAAAGGCGTTGATGGTGAAACTTACCTATTAGTTGGTGGTAATGAATACGCTAACGCAAAGGAAATGGATTTAAAGGATGAAACTTCAAAGCAGGATCTGACCGGTGTTGTTCGCGTCGACAATATTCAATATGCTAGATTGTATACAAACCCACTTGAAGGTGCTGAGTTGATCAGCAACCGTTCTTTACAAGGTACCACAGACTGGAAGACTGATACGAAGGTTACTGTCGATGGTGTTACATACTATCGTGTTTCTACCAATGAGTGGGTTAAAGCTAATAATGTAAGCTTAATATCAGAAAGTTCACGTTCTGAGAAAACATATATCAAGAACAATCCAGATGCTGAGGATACAAATACAACAGATACAAACAATAATGGCGGTTCTACTACTACTACTAATCCAGATGGTGATAAAGATCCTAATGAAGGCGGTTCAACCACTACACCAACCGATTCAGATGGAATGTTAACCTATACTGTCAATTATTTTGACAGTTCGAAATTTGGTTCCGCTCCAATTACATTGAAGACTGAAACAGGTCATGCTAAATTAGGTGATGTAGTTACGATTAAAGCACCTGAGATTGCTGGATATACTGTGGTTCCAGGAGAAAATAATGATAATCTAATATATACAATACAAGAAGATGGCGAAACCTTTAATATCCCATATACGGAAAACTAGATAACTACAACGTATTCATATTTTTACAATTAAAGAGTATGGGATCAGGAATAACCTGAACTCTATAAATAAGAAATATGAAGAATAAGCAGTTTGAAAAGCAACTAGATTGTGAGATAATTTAGTTGCTTTTTGTTTGCATTGTTCATTGGATGGATAAGATGATTTTGCAATGAATTCTCTAAAAATAGAGGACGGAAATTGTACGAAACATGATGAAAAGATGTGAAACAAAAAATAAGGACAGTTCTACATAATAGACTCAAGTACTGGTGTAGAGCCGTTTAACACTAAATTAAGCGTTTGAAGCGCTGATGAATAAAGGAGAATTATTATGCCACTAGTACACATCGAACTAATCGAAGGACGCAATCATGAACAACTTAAAGGAATGGTCAAGGATGTTACCGAAGCTATTTCCAAAAATACAGGTGCACCTAAAGAACATATTCATGTTGTTTTGAGTGAAATGAAGAAGGAGCACTATGCAGTTGGTGGCGTTCTTAAGAGTGACGAATAGATATTAGTAATGTCCGTATCGGGAATACTCGATGCGGATTTTTTATTTGAGGAGCGTATTATGTTAGAGTCAGTTTTACCAAATAAACACCTTACTGATGAGCAGCAGGATGTTTTAAATGAGATATTAAATTTTTGTCAGGATAATTTGCATAACGATACCAGAGGTTTGTTTCAACTAAATGGTGATGCTGGAACGGGTAAAAGTGTCATTTTAACTCAATTATTTCTAAAAATGGAACAGGCTGCTAAGTTTGATGGTCACGATAATTACTTTTTGGTCAATCATCCGGAACTATTGAAGGTTTATCAGGACAATGCTGGATTATTTGCGGAACTGCGTAAGAATAGATTTCTTCGTCCGACTACCTTCATTAATAGAATGCACAAGGATCATAGACAGGCCGACGTTGTTGTAATTGATGAAGCTCATTTGTTACTTAGTGAGGCAGATAAATATAATAACTTTAGTCAGAGTAACCAACTGGAAGAGATCATCAAGCTTAGTAAAGTTGTTGTGATCGTATATGATGAACGTCAGGTTTTAAAGATGAAGAGCTATTGGTCGCAGTCCATTATTGATAAATTAGTTTCAAATTATGATTTGAGATATAAATTAAATACACTACACGTTCAGATGCGGATGAGAGCTCCACGAAAGATTATCAGCTGGATCGACGATTTTACCAATAAATTGCAGTTAGATCCAATTGATCAGAAATCAGAGAACTACTTAGGCGGGACGTTTCAAGGATATGATTTCAAAATCTTTAATGATGCAGAAAAGATGTATCAGAGGGTACGTTTAGATAATCAAACGGTCGAGAAATCACGTATCGTATCGACAGCCGACTATCCATCGACTTTAGATGGCAAGAAACATTTTATTAATGAAGGTAGATTTCATTTGCCCTGGGACCAGTATAATTACTCTAACGTCACTTGGGCTGAAAAGGCGTCAACTATTGATGAAGTAGGGTCTATCTATACGATTCAAGGATTCGACCTTAATTATGTGGCCGTGATCATAGGTCCATCGGTGGTTTATGACGGTAATGGTAAAGTTAAGATTGATGTTAGTAAGTATGAAGATCATGAAGCGTTCAAGAAGAGACACTTAAATGATATTTCTGATATTGATGAAGCAAAGCAGAAGATAATTCTTAATTCAATGAATGTGTTGTTGAAACGTGGAGTTAAAGGAGTCTATATTTATTTTCATGACCAGAGAATCTATGATTTCTTAAAGGGGAAATAAGGTTACATAACAAAAAATATTAGAAGTAATATTATATCTTCAGGTTTGATAATATTTAGTTGCCATGTGGATCGAGTCGATGAAAGTGACGTCTATTATTTGGGGAGTTCTTCGAGGTTCAAATAAAGAGAAAATAATATACAGTCGTGAATTAGTAAAAGATAATATTACGTTGGTAAAAATATATCAAATAGTTTTGGATATCACCAATAGGGTAGGAGCAGTATTGTACTTGAGATAATTCAAGTATGATACTGCTCTTTTTTATTCTCTGAAATGAAAGTTAGGTGGGATAATTTATGTTTTTAAAATATAAATGATTCTATATTATAAATGTTGTTAGAATAATGTCTATATTTGACTTAGAGTACCGTCATGATACAATTGTTATACAAACATAGTGTTGTATTAAGAAACTATATTTAGCTTGGATATTGGTCATATTATTCAACTAAAACGACATAATGTATATTTAAGGAAGGCTCAATTATGCAAAGAAATACGCAAACTCAAGACAAAATAAAAAAGGCCTTCATCAAATTGATGAAGGCCAAAGGATTTGAACTTTTGACGGTTAGTGATATTACTACGGCTGCAAAAATAAACCGTAGCACATTTTATGCTCATTATGATGATAAATATGACTTGCTTCAGTGTTATGAAGAGTCTGTTTTAAAGTCATTGGGGCAGACGCTTAATGACAATCTTGATACGTCTAATAAGGATAATGCATATCCTGTGATCAGATTGGTGATTGATTACATTGAGTCAGAATTTGAGCTGATTAAAGTATTGATGACCATCGGATCATTTGAGAAAAAAATTAAGGGTATTTTTCGCCAAATAGTCGACAATGGGTTTTATCTGGATAAAGGAAATACCAAAAATGTTGATGTGATCCCTAAGGACTACGCGTATGAGATCATAACTTCAGCTCTACTTGATACGATCAAATATTGGCTATCTAAGAGCAAACCTGAGAGTAAGAAACGAATAGTTGACATTATTATGAAGACTCGTTATTTGAGCCCATACGACTTATTAGGTGTCGACGAACAGTTTGGAAATGCGATTAAGGTTTAATTTTGAGCTCATTGATGTTGTGAGAGCTCATCAGATTCTTTATTTGGTCGAGTAACTTATTATTGTCGTTGTAATCGGCAAAAGCTATTGCAGCTGTCAAAGCATGACTTAACTTGTTATAGCCAATTGGTGTCTGACTAAGGATATTTACAGCCGATAGGTAATATAATTCATCCGTAAATTTAGCCGTAAAGTATTTACTAAATTTATGTAACCCGGCAGCTATTAATTGATCACTGCGTTCGTAATTTTTATTCTTTGAATACTGTTTTGCTAAAAGAATAATCATAGAACGATAGTAAAAATATTCACTGCTGGAATTTACGACGATATCAATGCCAGAAAATGCTAAGTCTAAATAGTAGTTAGTCTTATCTAGTTGGGATTTAGCTAAGTAAATTGACCCTAGTTCGGCATAGATCATTGTTCCCCAAAAGACACTTCGATTCGTTAATGATTCCAAAGAATAATTAAGTTGAAAGATAGCTTCATCGAAGTCTTTTTTTGATTCAGCTAATTTGGCAAATAGGAAATGTAGATGTGCTTTCTCTCGAGAGGGGAGGGTGCTTTCTTTTATTGTAAGGATCTCAGCTTCAATTGTCTTATAGTCATCGTCTTGAACGGCGTTATCAAGAATTTGGAATTTATCTTGTGTCATATTGCTAGATGGCAAGGATGAGAATTCGGAGAAGACTTGGTCCAAAGTCAGATGTAATTTCTGACAAATAGCAATTAGAAAATTGATTGAAGGGGGGGTATTCTGATTTTCGATTTTACTAATTACAGCCTGAGTACAAATTCCATCGGCCAATTCTTCTTGACTGAGATTTAATGATTTACGTTTATTTTGAATGGTTTGTCCTAAAAGCATATGACGCCTCCTTTATAATATTACTATACGTAATAATCAGCTCTTATTTATTGCTCTTATATTACATATATTAATATTTCCTAACGACAGTTGTCAATTATAGGCGTTATGATTATTGGAAGGTAATTCATAACGGTAGATCTATCAATATGTTATTAGTACATTAACTAGCTACTGTGACAGATACAGGTGCTAAAAAAGGGTACAAAAAAAGAGTGGACCATTTGGTCCACTCGATAATTTCGTTTATGAATGCAACTTGATATATTCAAGAATTGTTTTTGTTTCTTCGGCTGTAGGTTCATAATCACCAGATTTAAGATTATGGATCCTTTCAACTGAAAGGTGACTTTCAAAAGCAAATTGTGTATCGTTCATATTTTTATCACGCTCAAAGTGAATAATTGTTTCAGCAATATTTGGTTTATCCATATCACTACCTCCATTAGTTAAATAATAGCATTAAGACGAGATTATTTAAAACGTTGACCATTTATTTAGTGGCCAGTAACGCCATTTAACTTCACCAATGATACTCTTCTTATTGATGAAACCAATGATTCTACTATCTTTAGAAACTGTTCTATGATCTCCCATTACAAAGTAAGAACCTGCGGGTACTTTGTTGGTTTTCTCAACTTTCTTAAGATAGCTGGTGCTGTATCTTTGCTTGTATTCTGATGATTCTTTAGCAAGTTTGCTTAATGTAAAGTTATAAGTATAGCTGTATGGTGTATTAGCATAAATACTTGTATCTGGTTCTTTTACCTTGGAGCCTGCATCTAAGAATGATTCGTCTAACTTTTTACCATTGACGTACATCTTGTTATTCTTAGAAACAACTGTATCACCAGGTAATCCGATGATACGCTTAATATAAAATGATCCAGGTTCGTCAGGAGCCTTCAAAACAACTACATCGCCTCGAGATAGCTTAGTATGTCGAACTGCGATTACCTTATCCCCGTTTTCAAAGGTCGGTTGCATCGAGGGTCCTGAAACCTTGTCATTTGAAAAAACAAATTGCATAAGAAGGAAGAGGACTGCGTAAATGGCTGCGGTTAATGCGATCGTTTGCAACCAAAACTTCCAACCGCCTTCTTCCTCCTTCTTAGGCTTTTGTCTTGTTCTATTGTTTGCCATAATTCACCTCGTATGTATACTAACTAGAATATTACACTTTTTGGAGATTATTGGAAATAATTGTATTGTTTTTAAATCTTTTTTAATTAACAAATTAACAGACTAACTATTGTATAATATTTAAGAATTTTATTTTAAGGGGATCGTTATTATTAATTCATCTAAAAGATTGATCTATATTGATTTTATCAGAGTTGTAGCCATGCTTGGTGTGGTTATGGCTCATTCCAGCGCCGATATTTTGATCACTAAGTCATTTTCAAATTATTGGAACCTGGCCAATGCGATTATTGTCATTGTTACACCTGCTGTACCATTGTTCTTTATGATTAGTGGAGCAAACCTGCTCAATAGTAAAAAGACTTATGGAATAGGGTATCTATTCAAGCATCGATTGACACGGGTTTTAATACCATTTGTGTTCTGGTCATTTGTTTCGACGGCTTTCTTCCAATATATCGATCCGAATACCGGCTTTTCATGGCACTTAACTTTGAAAAATATGTCATTGATCTATCATCAACCAGTTTTGGAGGCTTATTGGTTCATTTATCCGTTGATAGCATTCTATCTACTTTCGCCAATAATTAAGGCTTTAGTTGATAATATGAATGATCAATTGCTGAATTATGCGTTGATCTTATGGTTCGTCACTAATATGATCTTGCCATTCTTGGTTGTCACTATGCCAAACCCATGGTCTGATATTTTTAAAGTTGATAATTTTGGTAACTTGTTCTTTGTTTCTAAATCATTAGGGTACTTTATCTTAGGTTATAAGTTATCTAAAGTAGATACGGAGAAGTTGCATTTGTCATTAAATTTATTTGTCAGTGTGATTTTGATAGCAACGATGATCGGTATCAACTATTGGACATATCATGACAGCAGCGTACATATTCCAGTTACAGGGTATGAACCATCAGTTTTTGTACCAGTTATATCAGCATTGATTTTCTTGTCATTCAAGAAAATTGATCCGAAAGTTCCTTCATTTATGGGGAAAGTTATCGAGTATATTGCTCCTTTGACTTACGGAGTATACTTGGTACACGGAATTGGTATTCGTTTAGCACAATACTATGTCAATAGTTTGAATTTCTTAGGCGTATTCGCGTTAGCAATGGTTGTTTCATTAGTTATCGTTTGGATCATCAGTCTGATCCCGGTAGCAAAGAAGTATCTAATTTAGAGGTGATATTATGAGTTTGAGTTATATCGGCGAATTAAGAGATGAAATAAGTGTACTTCCCAATGGAAGACGTTTTAAGGCTCGAATTGATTTTATGGATCATATTTGCCAAGCTTTATCGGACAAGGAATTACCTAAATATCACTTTCCACAGTTCCAATTATCTGAAAAGGATCTTTACAGTTATTTAGGTTCATTGATGGATTTAGATCAAGATGCATATGATGATGCCGTAAAAAAATTGGAAAAATTCGATCATGATTTGCGCGAGTTCAGGACTTATTTACAAGTTCGTTTTGGCTATTGGGCTACGATAACTGAAGATTTTATGAAAACTTGGAGTGAGTTGTATCCTGATACCCAGTATTTAGAATTGATGGCTGGTAATGGCTATATTTCACGCGGTTTCAAAGATTTTAACGTAGAGTCGATCTGTACCGATGATCTTAGTTGGGCCAAGCAGAGTCAGACCGGTCTAAAAACTTTAGTAGAAGTTGAGAATTTGGACGCTATTACGGCTTTAGAAAAATACCAAAACGCGGTTGACGCCGTGGTGTTGGCTTGGAGTCCTGATCGAGAGAAAATCGATTATGATATTTTACAATTAGCTAGGAAAGCTGGTTTAAAGCTGTTTGTGATCGGTGAAAAAAATGGAGCTACTAATAGTCATAAGTTTTGGGAATATGCTGAAATAGTTGAAGACACCAAAATAGATCAATTAAATAAAATATATTCACACTATGATCTTGTTAACGACAGAATTTATTTAGTTAAGTAAATTGTGACAAAAGATAGCTTCCTCCGCTTAAGACAAAATAGAAGCAGTAATCAAAATCGATTACTGCTTCTATTTTCCTTAACGTTCAAAATCTGACCATGTTTTGTCGCACTATCTCTATTAGTGTAAAATGAATTATCGTACAAGTATTAGTTAGACTAGGTGGATTGAATGAAAAAAATAATTTCTAGTATTGTCATATTTATTGTAGTTTTATTGGCAGGAACTGCTATTTCTAAAAGTGATTCGATCAAATATAGTAATACTATGAATCGCTTGGGAATGAGCGAAGATGCGACTGTTTTAGAAACTAATTCTAAAAAGAGTTTGGTTACCGCAATTAAAGATTTAAACAAGAAGAAATTGACCAGTTATCAGATAACATTCTTTGATAAGAATAATAGTGACATTGGCTATATTTATAACTACAAAAAGAATGATAAATTACCAATAATATCTGGACGTTATTTTTCTAAGAGCGATTTTTCATCCCAAATTCCATTTGCCGTTCAAGGTAAAAGTTCTGAGATCGAAGTATATAAACCGCAGAGTCAGTCTTATATTAAGGTCGGTCAACGTTATATTTCGGTGATCGGTACGATGGGTTTTGGAAATTCTGATCTGTTGAATGATCAGACACTGATTTCTCTGTCACCCAATCAGCCTAAAATTAAAAAGTCTCTGAAAAATGTAGTTACTGTGCTAGATGGTAGGGCAGTTACTTCTAAGGAAAGCTACAGCAGGATCAAGAAGACGCTGCATGTTAGAAGTTCCCATAAGTACAGTCCTCAGACAGATGATTTCAGTGCTGTTAAAGTTGAGAACAATGGAGAACTTTATAAAGTCGGAATTGTCTTGTTATTCATTTTGGCAATCGCGGTTGAATTCTATATTTTGGTACCACTAAAATATGATTTGCAAAGATCTAATTTGACGGGAGATTTGAAGAATAATTATCGAAATGGTTTGTTGCTTAGATATTTATTGTATACATTGCTTCCTTATTTAGCAGGATATTTAATCGTAAGTTGGAAAATCGTCATAATCAGTCATACAACATTTAATATGTTTATGATCGGTTCAGTAGGTTTGGCAATAATTGTCGGACTTCATCAAATATTTTTCGTGAAACGAACGGAGTGAAAGATTTAATGAGAGTTAATTTAAGCGATGAGTTTAAAACTAAATATCAAAATTTGTTAGGTGATAGGGCGGAAAAACTATTTGCGGCTATCGAAACTGATAGTCAGAATGCATTTCGACTCAATCCTTTAAAAAATAATTATCAGAATGTGCAATACAGTTTAGATCAGCCAATTGAATATTCTAAGATCGGTTACTTTGGAGATATTGATGGTAACTCGATCGACCACATGTCAGGTTACGTTTATAGCCAAGAACCAAGTGCAATGTATGTTGCTGAAGTGGTTGATCCACAGGTTGACGAAAAAGTTCTCGATCTCTGTGCAGCTCCTGGGAGCAAGACAACTTATCTGGCTTCAATAATGGACTCTCAGGGGCTTTTGGTAAGTAATGAGATAAATAACAAACGAGCACGTGTCCTGTCCTCAAACGTTGAAAGAATGGGTATCAAAAATGCAGTAGTGATAAACAATTCACCTAAGGATCTGGAAGATGGATTTGAAGGATATTTTGATCGAATTTTAGTTGATGCGCCATGTTCTGGTGAAGGGATGTTTAGAAAAGATCCAGAATCAGTTCAATATTGGTCACCAGAATATGTGGAACAGTGTGCTAACCGTCAGAAGTATATTTTAGATTCAGCCTTTAATTTATTAAAAGACGGCGGAACATTAGTTTATTCAACTTGTACTTTTGCACCAGAAGAAAATGAAGAAAACATTGCAGAATTTATTGAGAGACATCCAGAAATAGAAATCGTACCGATCAAAAAATATCCCGGTATGGAAGATGGTCGTCCACAATGGGGCCATGACAATCAAGATCTGACTAAGGCTTTAAGAATGTTTCCTGATCAATTTAACGGTGAAGGGCACTTCATTTGTAAGATGGTCAAAAACGGTTCAGCTAGTGCAGTTAAAGTTAGGATTTTCAAGAATCAACCTACAAAAGTTGAAATGAGTTATTTGGATAAGTTTATAAAACAAAATTTGACGAGTAATTCATTGTCAGAGATTTTTAAAGTTAAAGAAGATCTTTATCAAGCCGCTACATTTGATACTAGATTTAAAAAATTACATGTATTGCGTAATGGATTAAAACTAGGAGAACTCAAAAAAAATAGGTTTGAGCCCAGCATCTCATGGATGTTAGCGCTCAAACCTGATGATTTGAAATCAATATGTGAATTAACTGATGACCAATTTGCTAAATATTTGCATGGTGAATCAGTCATGGTAGAACAAGATTTTTCTAATAAGTGGATCGGCCTTAGTTATCAAGGAAAACTCTTCAGTTGGGGTCGATACAGTAATAAACAGATCAAAAACGTTTATCCTAAAGGATTAAGAAAGTAGATTGATCTGACGTTGTTTAGCATAATTTATCAAGCTTTCATCATAAATGATGGGAGCTTTTTTTATTTGTTCAATATTTTGAGCACCAATGTTAGCCATGATCACTTTTAGTTGAACAATAAAACTTTCAAAGAAGAGACTTGTTTCTTCATATGAGTATTTTTGCAGGTGATGTAATACTAATCCAGACATACCAACTGATGTAGCACCCATTTTCAGTGCTTTGATGACATCCATTGGTGTGCGGATACCACCTGAAGCAAAGATATCCAGGTTATCTTGAAATGGTCTAGCTTCAATCAATGATTCGACGGTCGAAAGTGAGAATTGATCCAAATAGGTGAGATCTAATTCGTGATTTCTAGCGCTTTCTATCTGGGCAAAGTCAGTCCCACCAAAACCAGCGATATCAATGTGCATGACACCAATGTCTTTTAACTTTTGAATTGTATTTTGTGACATTCCAAAGCCGACTTCTTTGACAATTACAGGTACAGAGATATTTTCAACGATAGCCTGAATATTTTTTAACCAGACAAATTCTCGGTCACCTTCAGGCATAGCGAGTTCTTGAGTGACATTTAAATGAATCTGTAGGGCATTAGCAGAAATAAGGTCAACAGCTTGTTGTGCCATTTCAGGTGTTGCTTTAGCAGATACATTGGCGATCACAAATCCCTCAGGATCATTTTCACGCAAGACTTTAAAGCTGCTTGCAGTTTCAGGAATCCTAAAATAAACACCCATTGATCCACTTGATACGGGGATGTTTAATTCTTTGGCCAACTTTGATAGTTCACTATTAAATCGTTCTGATTGTTTTGATCCACCAGTAATGGCATTAAAGTAAATCGGTAAACTAGCTTTAAAACCTAGAAAATCAACCGACAAGTCAACATCGTGATAATTTAGTTCGGGCAATGCGTCGTGTAATAATCTAACATTGTCAAAATCAGCAAATGATTCGTCAGTATAGTATTTTTCGGCTAGAAAGAGGTGCTCAACTTTACGTTGAATTTGTTTGTCTTGTTTAGGCATTAGCAATTATTTCTCCGATTTTTAAGGATAGGGGAGTGATACCAACGTTTTTCCATTTCTCCTCTAATAAATCTAGGTTTAGATCACGGTCACTGATGACGATTCCACAATCTCCACCACCAGCACCAGATGTTTTAGCAGAACCACCTAATTTTTGAGCAATGTCACATAAATTAGTTAATAATTCTGTTTCGATATGGACATTACTAAATTCAGCTAGGTCAGCTAATAATGTACGATATTGATTGATCATTTCTTTGATCAATTCTGAATTGCAAGTTCTAAAACCATGAATCAGAGTTTCGACACTCTTACGGCTGGCTTTTAAGAAGTTTTGGTATTTTTCAACCTTTTGAGCTTTTGTTAAAGCAATACGGTCAACTAAGATAGAAGTTGAGGCTGGAGAACCAGTCCAACCAACAGTTAATTCGAGATCGCTTGGCAAAATCAAAGTTTCAATTTCAAGGTCGGGCCAATTAAGTTCAAGGACGGTTGATAGACTGTGGTTACGAATTATATTGAAGACCCAGTTACGATCAGGTGACTTGTAAGCAACGATACCACCAAAGGCACTTGCAGCAATATCTCCTAAGCTACCATTTCCTTGAACGGATAAGTGGGCGATAGAAGCCAACTTATAAATATCCATTGGTGTTAACTTGAGTTTGTAGAACTCTCCTAAGGCTTTGACAACAGCAACTGTTACAGCAGCTGATGATCCTAGACCATATTTTTTACCATCTTTAGAATCAAGTTCACTTGTAACTAGTAGGTCATAATATGCCAATTCTTTGTTTCTCTCTAAAGCATATTTTTCTACAAAATTAATGGCCGCCAAGATGTACTGTAATTGACTTTCAGTATCGTCAAAGACTAATTCTGTACCTTGTCGGTCCCAATGAATAAGTTCTTTATTAAGATTTTTAGATTGAATTGTACCGCCATCCTCGGATCGAGTGATTGTGGCAGTAACATACTGATTAACTGAAGCGATAACAGCAGGGAAACCAGTTTCAACAACAGCGTATTCTCCTGCTAAATATAACTTTCCAGGTGCTTTTCCTGTAGACAAAAATATCATACCTTTCAATATCTGTATCAGAAGTATTGTATACCATGACCAATATTCGCTACAACTGTAGTAACATCAGATAAATTATTTAAATAAGATTTAACTTGTTCAATAGATTTATGCGTTCCAAGTATTTTTACGTTTGGACCAGCATCTATAGTAACATACGCCAAGATGCCTTTTTGTCTGAGCTCTTGAATTAAATGAATTATTTCAACAGTTTCTGGTTCAAAATATGTAAATGAAGGCTTGGCGGATAATGTCAATGCATGCATACTCATCGCATTGTGTTCAGCAATCTCACCGATTTTTTGAATATCCTTTTGTTCGATTGCCTGTTTGATTTCGTTTGTTTCTGAAGCTACTAGTTTAACCCAATTTGGATAAAAAGGGGAAGTTTCGACACTTTTTTCCATACCAACGGTCGATGAGATTTTCTTAGCTTTCTTATTTATAACAGCAGATAAGACTTCTAAGTCAATATCTGGATTTTCATCGATCGGAACGGCAAATGAGTTGTCATTATTGTCTCCAGCAATCCATTCAACGAATCCACCATAGATCGATCGACTAGCCGAACCAGATCCTCGACGAGCTAAAATCGACAATTGAGATTTATCAAGATTTAATGCCATTGTTTGATCGATCGAAGCAGCTAATGCTGCAAACCCAGAAGCTGATGAAGCAAATCCAGCCGATGTAGGTACATGATTAACTGAATTGATTTTAAAATGTTCAGAAAAATCATATTTTTCTCGGGTACTATCTAAATATTTTACGATCCGTTTACTTTCTTCTTCGTTGAGTAACGTATCATTTAAAGAGATAACATCCTTATTTGAATCAATTATTTCAGATGATGTATCAGTGTAGAAACGATCTAATGTTAGTGACAAACTGTTTGTATAAGGTAGTTTTAATTCTTGATCTTTTTTGCCCCAATATTTTATTAGAGCGATATTAGTAAAGGCCCGAGCTGTTTTAGTCAACGTCAGTTTCCTCCGCATAGATAGATAGTGGTTGGATCCAAGTTTGTTCAGCACCGTTTTTGATAAGTGCCTTTTGCACCATAGTGGCATTGTTTAGGCTTTTTGCTAAAGCAATAATGCAGCCACCACGTCCACCGCCAGTGATCTTGCTGCCGAGTGATCCGGCATTCTTAGCAGCGTCTATTAATTGATCAGTTTTAGGTATTGCTAGATTCAATTTGGTTAAAATATTGTTTGCCTGATCAAATGTTTGTCCTAAAAGACGTAATTTGTTATCCATCAGGCTTTTCTTAGTTGTTGAGGTACATGCGCCTAGTTTTTCTAAATATGAACCGACTGTAACTTGGTCTTTTTGATACATTTGATGAACATCAGCGACAGTTTCTTTAGTTTTTCCTTTGACACCAGAATCCCCAATAACGATGAATCCATCTGATGAAAAATTGAAGTGTTCGATCGTATCCTTACTATAGAGTACTGGTTTATTTGAAATAACAGTTAATGCATCTAATCCACTAGCTTTACCGTGTGTTACGGTTTCTGATTTGTTAACATATTCTAGAAGTGTTTCTGTGTCTAGAGAGCAATCGAATAAATCAAAAAAGGCTCGTGTTAATGCAGCCGCAATTGCTGCAGATGAACCCAGACCGCGTTCGATCGGTAAATTGCTGTCGATACTAATGGCATAGTTTATTTTATTTTTATTCAGGTGTTCATCTAACAATTCGATCAAGTACTTTACACCTGAGAGTGTATCAGGTATTTGTGATATTTTACCAACATAATATTTTGACGATAAAATATTTTCTGAATTTTGCTTTATTTTAACGATCACTGGAATACTGACCAAGGGTACAGCAATAGCAGGGTAGCCATAGACTACCGCATGTTCGCCCATAATGATCGTCTTTCCGTGACTTTTTCCAATTCCTTTAAGCACATGCTCACCTCTTAATTTCTTCAAGTACTTATTTTATACATCTATTGTCCGGATTTCCACTTTCAATATAATTATCGTAAATATGATAAAATTTTTTAGGGAGAAATATTATGACATTAAATTTTGTATTGGGAAAAAACCAGTTTGATCACCATCAAAAAATGATGGAACTCTTTAGAAAAGATTATCAAAAGAATCCAGAAGGCCAGTTCTTTTTCCTAGTGCCTAATCATATTAAGTTTGAGTCAGAAATTAATATGTTAAAGGAACTCGGGAACGATGATGATGACCTGATTGCTACTAGTAACGTCCAGAGTTTTTCGTTTTCTCGATTAGCTTGGTATTTTTTACGTAGCAACTCTACTTTTACCACTGAAAGCTTAACTTCAACTAAATCAGCAATGATTTTGAGAAATATTATAAATAAAAATAAAAAGTCACTTAAAATTTTTTCAGGTATGACTGAAAAAAGTGGCTTTTTTGAACAACTATCAAAACAATTTAATGAATTTCAAAATGGTCAAGTTCAGCCTGATGACATTGAACAATCATTAAAAATCGATGATCAAGCCTTGTTTAAAGATAAAGTAGCTGAGTTAAATATGATCTACAGTGATTATCTTGAAGCAACCAAAGATTATGAAACAGCTGACTACCAATTAAATTCTTTATCAAAATATTTGGATCAGGATTTAAAATCTAAGAACTATTACTTTTATGTAGAAAGCTTTTCTTCATTTACAGCGGCTGAACTTAATTTAGTTAATTCGTTGATCGTAAACGGTGCTAGTTTCAATATTTCGTTAGTTATTGAGCAACCTGTTTTAGGTGAGTTAGATGCAGCTAGTTTTTATTATCGACCTGAGAATACCTATCAAAAGCTGTATCAGCTAGCTAGGAATAACCAAATACCTGTTTATAACAACTTTGCTACTGATGAACGAATTGATCCTGATATTGCTAAGTTAGAGGATTATTGGATTCAATCAAGCAGTGCCGGTGTAGTAGATGGGGATGCTAAGTTAAAGAATGTTAACTCGATCCAGATTTGGAAGTGTACAAATAAGCAAACTGAGGTTTCAGCTGCCAGCACTTATATTCGTCAATTAGTGGCAACTCAAAATACGCGTTATCGTGATTTCTTGATCGTAGCCAGAGATTTAGGCCAGTATCGTTCTTTTATTGAATCATTTATGGAAGTAAACGATGTACCGTATTTTATTGATTTGGAAAAGAAAATGACTGATCATCCATTTAAAAAATTGATCGATCTCTTATTTACCGTTCTAAATCGTGGAATGCAAAGTGCTGATGTAATTGCTTTATTGAGAGCTGAATTATTGATCCCTGATAATTTTGATTCAATTGCTGCTTATCGTAATGCCATTGATCTGACAGAAAACTATGTTTTGGCAGCCGGTGTTACTAAGAAGAATTGGCTAGGAGATGACTTTGAACCAGTTGCTGACTTAGATGCAGTCATTGATGCTTCAGTAATTGAGAAGTATCGTCTGATCAATCTGATCAAAAATTTCGTCAAGGGTATTTTTAGTGAATTGGATAAATTCTTTAAAGATGAACATAGTGCCACAGAAGGTGCAGCTTTTTTGTATGATTTTCTGAGTAGGCACGGAGTATTTGAACAATTGTTGGCCTGGCAAAAGCAAGCCACAGAGCAGAATGATTTATCATTGGCTAATCAACCTGAGCAAGTTGTAAATAAGTTTAATGAGATTTTGGATGAGTATGTAGATACTTTTGAAGATGAAAAATTCAATTCTAAAAATTTTATTGAAATCTTGGATGCAGCTTTTGAGACAGCACAGTATTCTCAGATACCTTCTACCTTAGATGCTGTCAATATTTCTGAAATTGGGATGGTTCAGCCTAATAATCGTAAGATCACTTTGATCCTTGGAGCTACAACAGAGAATATGCCGGCGGCATCTGTTTCAAATAACATTATTACTAATGATGAGCGCAAATTGATCTCAGATTCGTTAGGCGAAGATAAGTTCTTGAAAGATTCTGACGAGATAGTCAATAATTCAGAACCATTTTTGCATGACTTAGTCTTCACGACGCCTAGCACACGTCTGATTTTTACTTATCCGGGATTCACTGAAGATAATAAACAAAAGGACCTTTCAAGTTATGTTGTCAGGATCAAGAATCACTTCAAGCTAGAAGAACAGGATATTTTGTTCAATCCTGAAGCAGATGAGGACGCGGAGCAGGTTATTCGTTACGTTGGTTCAAAATCGTCTAGTTTGAATTATCTGATTCGCGTGTCACGTTCTGCGGTTGACAATAAGTCAGATATTTCTAATCAATGGAAATACGTTCGTGATCGACTTTATAATGAAGAACCTAAAAAGACTGAATTTGTTTTGGATTCTTTGAATTATAAAAATTTACCCCATGATTTAAATACTGATACCGTTTCAGAATTATACGGAAGTAATGTCAACGTTTCTATTTCTCGTTTAGAGACGTTCTATAAGAATGAATATGAGTACTTTTTGAAATATGGCCTGCGTTTACAGCCAAGACAGATTTTTGAAGTTACTCCAGCTCAAACTGGGTCACTTTTCCATGCCGTATTAGATGGATTAGTTAAACATCTGAATAATGATAGTTCAAATCTAAAATATTTGTCAGATGATCAGATTCAGCAGTTAGTTCATCAAATATTCCAAACTCAGATAAGCTTTTCTGAGAATCGTATTTTTAGGATCAATGATCGAATGGACTTTATTTCTAATAAGTTAGAATCAACAGTTTTGCAACTGATAATGTCTATGAAAGAACAGTTAACACATAATGAGTTTGTACCTCGTGCTTCAGAAGTTACTTTTGGTCGAATTAGGAATCAACATAATTTGCCAGGATTGTCATTTGATTTAGCTAACGACCATAAGATAAATGTTCGTGGAAAAATTGACCGAATCGATGAGTTAACGATTGATGATATAAATTATTTAGCGGTTATCGACTATAAATCCAGTGAACATAAATTCTCATTTTCAGAATTTTTAGAGGGTCTATCGATGCAAATGCCAACTTATTTACAGAGTTTGGCAGCCAATTTAGATCTGTTGTCAGAAGGTAAGCCGACGAAGATTGCTGGAGCCTTTTACTCACATATTCAGAATCCCAAAATTGTCTTGAATAAGGGTGTTCATCCTGAACTGGAGTTGTTAAAGAAATTCAAGTTATCAGGGTTGATCGTTGATGATGAAGATTTGATAGAAAATTTGGATACACGTTTGATCTCAGGAAACTCGACTGTTCTACCGATGAGTAAGACAAAGAGTGGGGATGTCAAAGTTAAGAGTGACAATCTAGTTACTCAGGACGATTTGTTCAGGATACTAAGTTATAACAAACACTTGATAACCACAGCAGGAAACGACATTTATTCGGGCAAACTTTGCTTGAACCCATATCGAGATCGTAACTTGAATACAGGATTGCAATATAGTGACTATAAGTCCATTTTTGAGTTTGATGCCATGCTACCCGAGAACGATTATCACGATATTATTAACTACAATAAGCAAGATGTTTTGGAAAAAATTCAAAGTATTCTGGAGGATGGAGAATAATGCCTGAATGGACAAAAGAACAAAAACAAGCGATAAATAGCCATGGGCATGACATTTTAGTTTCTGCCTCAGCTGGATCAGGTAAGACGACTATTTTGATAGAGCGCATTATTGAGATGGTTAAGCAAGGTGAAAATGTTGATAATTTGTTAGTTGCTACTTTTACGGAGGCTGCAGCGGCAGAAATGAAGGATCGACTAGTTAGTCGTTTGAAAGACCTAACTAATGATAATCTAATAAATAAAGTTTTACGAAAACATATACAAGAACAAATCTTCAAAATCCCGATCGCAAACATCAGCACCTTACATGCTTTCTGTCTAAGTATTATCAAAAAATTCTACTACGTGATCGACCTCGACCCAAACTTTAGACTTTTGAGTGACGAAGTTGAAAAGTCTATGATTCAAGATCAAGCCTTAGACAATGTCAGAAATTATTATTATGAAAAACACGATATGGATTATTTAAAATTAGTTGATAATTTTTCCAATGATCGTAGTGATGACGGACTAACTGACATTATTTATAAATTATATGACTTTGCTATTACAAATGATCAAACAGATAAGTGGTTGGACCAACTGACAAATATTTATACAGTTGATTCACCCTTGAACGAATCTAATTTTTACAAATTACTTTATTCTCCACAGATCTTGAATAAATTAGAACAGATCAAGAATCTTTTAGAGAGCGGTATGGATATTGCCGTTGAAGATGAAGTTAGCAATACTTATACGCCTGTATTTAAAGATATGCTCGATAAACTTAAAAAAATACATGATGATGTAAGAAAAGATATTGATTATAACCAATTGCGTGAAGAAGTCTTTAATCTAAGCTTTACTAGGAAGCGTACTGCTCCTAAAGATGTCGAACCTGATGAAGATCGTATGTCGATACTTAAGGACATTCGCAAAGATTTAGGAACTAAAATCACCAAAGACCTGGTTAATGACTTTTTCCTTTTGAATGAAGATGACACGTTAAAAGAGATTGCTAAAGCCAAACAACTGATTGTTAAACTAGTTGAGGTCGAACAAAGATTTATGAAGGAATTCTCACGCTTAAAGAATCGTCAGCAAGTTCTAGACTTTAATGATCTTGAACATATGGCAATGAAGATCCTTTCGACTGAGGTTCAAGGTAATAAAGTTGCTCTTAATTATTATCAAAATAAGTTCCACGAAATTATGTTAGATGAGTATCAAGATATCAATGCCATGCAAGAGGGAATCATTCAACTATTGAAGACTGATGAGAATCATATTTTTATGGTAGGGGATATTAAGCAGTCTATTTACGGATTTCGTCAGGCGGCTCCGTACATCTTTGCAGGTAAATACGAAAAATTTCAAAAGGATGATAATCCTGACGAATTGATTCAACTGTCAAAGAATTTCCGTTCTTCAGAACAGGTCGATGATTTGGTCAATACGATTTTTACAAAAATATTCGATAAAAACATTGGTGAGATTGATTACGATGATCAATCTAAACTAGTTGTGGGAACTAATTTTCCTGAAGAAGTTGATACAACCAGTGAAATGTATATCCTAACAAATGAAGAAAAAGCCAATAAGATCGAGCGTCGACAGAGCCAGATACACTTTACTGCTCAAAGAATTAAGAAATTGATGACAGATAACTTTCAGGTTTTTGATGCCAAAAAAGGCGAGGTACGTCCATTAAAGTACTCAGATATAGCCATTCTGGTTAGAAATCGTAATAACAATACTGACTTGATCTCGTATTTCGCTAAAGCAGAGATTCCATTAATGGTGACTGATGCTCAAAACTACTTTCAAACGACAGAATTACAAATCATGATGTCGATGTTAGAAATTGTCGACAATCCTCGTCAAGATATTCCGCTAGTTGCTGTACTTCGCTCGCCGATAGTTGGCTTAAACGAAGAGGAACTGGCCCAAATTCGTTTGATTAATAAAGATGAAGATTACTATACGGCAATGTTAGACTACGTTTCAGCAAAAGACTCACAGCCAGAATTAGCTCGAAAGCTGAAGTCGTTTTTGATTCAACTGGATACTTATCGTGATTTTTCCAATAAAAATACAATTTCTCGATTGATCTGGAAGATATATCAAGAGACAGCTATTTTGGAATACGTTTCAGGTATGCCTGGTGGTAAGCAACGTGCAGCTAACTTACATGTTTTATATCAGCGTGCCAGTGATTACGAAAATAATAACCTTAAAGGATTGCATGCCTTTATTGATTTTATTCAGCGTATGGAAAAAATGGATCGAGACTTGTCGCAGCCAAATAGCATTGAAGCAACTGAAGATACTGTCAAAGTCATGACGATCCATGCTAGTAAAGGATTAGAATTTCCAGTTGTGATTTTGCTAGATGCCGGTAGCGGATTTAATATGCGTGATGTTAATAGTGAGACTTTATTTGATTCTGAAATAGGATTAGGGTTGACCGTTTTAAATACGCAAACTCGTGTCGCAGTGCGGACTTTGCAGCATGCAATTATTAGTGAGAAAAAACGTGTTTCAACAGTATCTGAAGAAATGCGTTTATTATATGTGGCTTTAACACGTGCTAAGCAAAAATTGATCATCGTGAGTTATGACAAGGACACTACCAAAATGGTCAATAAGTGGGATCAGGTAAAGCTATCTAAAAACGGAGTTATAGATGATGGGTCAAGACTAGCAGCTGGTAATTATCAGAATTTGATTGGTATGGGATCGTTAAACAGCTATGACCGAATCAGTTCACATAATCATTATGCAAAAAATGAATATTGTCGTTTAAATCTCGATATTATTTTTGATGAAGCAATTGATGATAAAAGTGACAATGGTTTACTAAAAGTTGTTGATGTTAGAGAACCATCTGATTTATTCAAACAGACGGTCGATCATATTTTAGATTTTAAATATCCATATCAAGAAGCAGTTGAAACTACTGCCTATCAATCCGTTTCTGAGATCAAAGGGCTATTTGCAGACCCAGATGATGAAAAAATGTCTAAATCTAATCTATTAAGTGATAGTGGACGCTACAATATGGAAAGCTTTGCTAAGCCTAAATTTTTAGCACAATCAAAGGTTTCTTCTGCAGATGTTGGTAGTGCAACTCACTTGGTCTTACAAAGAATCAAGATTGACCAGACACCAGAATTGGCTGATTTTCAAAATTTGGTAACTGATCTAGTAAATGACAGAATTATTGAGTCAGAAGTAGCAAAAAAGATTGATTTAAATAGTTTAGCTAAGTTTTATCAAAGTGAATTGGGGCAAGATATTGTCGCCAATAGTCAATCAGTTTCACGTGAAGTTCCGTTTTCATCCCTAATGCCAGCTAAAAAACTCTTCAAAAAGGAAATCGATAGCGATTCTTTCAATGATAAAATACTAGTTCATGGTATTATTGATGGTGTGATTGAATTAGAAGATGGAATAAAGATTTTTGATTATAAAACTGATAATGTAACTAGTCAGAATTTATCTAAGAAAATTAGTGATTACTCTGGTCAATTAAATCTTTATGCTCAGGCTATTTCAACGATTAAAAATAAGCCAATTCTAGGTAAGTATCTTTATTTCTTAAAGATCAATGAAATGGTTGATTTGAATAAAAATCTAAATTAGATGAGTGGTGAATTAATTTGAAAAATTCCTACGCTGTTGTTGATTTAGAAACAACAAATGCTAATTGGCATGACAACGGGCGTATTATTCAATTTGGTTGTGCGATCATTGAAGATGGAAAGATAACAAAGGTCTACAATCAAAAAATTAATCCTCAAGTTCCAATACCAGGCAGAATTACCGCATTGACCAAGTTAAGTGACAAAGATGTTGCCGATTCTCCAATATTTGAAGATGTCGCACCAGATATTTTCAAAATTCTCAAGAATCGTGTCTTTATCGCTCATAATGTAAATTTTGACTTAACTTTTTTAAATCGTGAATTAAAGCGAATTGGTATGAATGAGTTGAACGTAAAGGCTATTGATACAGTCGAACTGTCACAGATCCTATTTCCAACGATCAGTAGTTATAAGTTACAAGATCTGACCCATTATTTGAGTATTGAACATGATAATCCGCATCGTGCTGACAGCGATGCATTGGTAACCGCCAAATTATTCTTAGTGATCAATAAGCGGTTGCAACAGCTTCCCGTTCCAACACTTGAATTATTAGCTCGACTGGGTAAATCTACCTTGCGTGAGACAAATCTGGTATTTAAAAATGTTTTAGCAAAAGTAGCGAACAGTAACACTGTTCTGCCGGATTACTTATATGAAAAAAATGGATTAGTTCTACGTAAAAAGGATTTTCATATAACTGAGACACTAAATAGTGGTCAAAAATATCCTGATACTAAAGAAAAGAAGAAGAAACTTCTTGATGGTATTCTGGATTATCGTAAGAACCAATCTAAGCTGATGGATAATATCTATCAAACTAGTCAGCATCGTAACAAGCAAAAAAAGTGGAATCTAATCGAAGCACCTACTGGTGCCGGTAAGACATTGGGATATTTATTGCCACTATCTTATTTGATCAATGGGAAACAGAAGTTAGTTATCGCAACAACTACTAAGGTTTTGCAACAGCAAATTGCTGAACAAGCTATTCCATTATTAAATCAAGTAACAGGTAATAGTCACCATGCTGAAATAGTTAAAAGTAGTTATAATTTTATAGATTTGGATAGATTTTTCGAATCTATCGATAACTATAAACTACATAGTCATACAGCAATTCTAAAGATGAAAATTATTGTTTGGTTAACGATGACAACGACAGGAGACTTGAGTGAACTGCATTTGACTAATTACAATAGTCCCTTGTTTACGATCATTCGTCACCGTGGTGCATTAAAGACTAAAACGTTATTTAGCGAAGATGATTTTTGGCTTTATCAACAAAACCGCTATGAAGAATCAATGATCTTAGTTACTAATCAATCTTATTTATCGAGAAACATTGATAGTACGATTTGGGGTGAGAATTCCTATCTCGTCGTCGACGAAGCTAATCATCTGTCTGACAGTTTGAGAAATGTGGCTTCACCAACAGTTGATTTCTTAAGATTGAATGAATATGTCAGAAAAATAAGTGACATTCTCTATCAAAATAGAGTCACACTTCGATATGCATTTACTGAAGTAACGACACAATTGTGGAATTATCAAGATCTTCAAGATATGGAAGCACATTTTCAAGTGATCGATGAATTAATGCAGCGAATTGAATATAATATTTTTGATAATTATGTTAAAAATGAAGTTAGTTTTAAGGACCGCGAACAATTCGTTTCAATAATTGATAGTGAACAAAAATTTGGTAAAGATAATTTAGAACTAGTTGAATTGATTTCGGATTTAATCGTCGAATTAACGCTAGTAGTTAATCGAATTGATACATTGTTCGATCAATACAATTTTCAGAAGAATTTTATTTCAATTGAGTTATCGAAAATTATTTCTAATCTCATTATTGAAAACAGCAAATTGCATGGTGAATTAGGAAATTTGGATAAATTGTTGCAATCACTACATGTCCCTAGCGATGAATTTGGTGTACAGATAGAGATGCGTGATTACTATGAACCTAATAGTCTTAAACTAAGCTGGCGTCAATTTGATATTCATGATCAAGTTGAGGCAACCAATGACCGTTTCAGCCAGATTTTTGCGGTCGGTGCAGCAATTACCGTTCAAAAAGATTTCTCTTACTTCATTATGAATTTGCAACTGAGCCAAAATCAGATCAATCAGATGGTTATTTTGCCAGATACTAACAATATGTCTAAAAACAGTAAAATATATCTACCAGATCAGATATCTGATATTCAATCTTTGAGCAGTGAAGAGTATTATGAAATGGTAACTCATTATATTGTTGAGATTCTAAACGATATGGATCATCAAACCATGATCCTCTTCAATTCATTGAATACATTAAGTCATGTTTATGATCGATTGATGTCAACTACTATTAAAGAAAAGTGGGAGATATTGGCACAAGGTGTGAGCGGCTCAAATGAAAAGATCAAGAAACGCTTTGCTATTGGCCAACGATCAGTTTTGTTGGGTGCTAATTCATTTTGGGAAGGTGTCGACTTTCCGAACAAAACCTTGGAAATACTTATTGTTACACGTATTCCTTTTGAATCACCGGAACAATCTGACGTTAAGATCCGACAAGATATTTTGCACGAACAGAAGCTAGATGTCTTTAAAGTTGATACGTTACCCAAGGCAATTCTGCAATTGCGCCAAGGATTAGGACGTTTAGTCCGTAATCCAGAAGACAAAGGTGTAATTTTATTATTGGATAATCGTATTTTGACCAAAAATTATGGTAAAGAAATTTTGGATTCTCTTCCAAAAGGACTTCCAGTCGTCAACGAAAGTATGGATTTGATTAAAAAAGATATAAATGAGTTTTTGAATTAGGTAAAAAGTTGATATACTATTTCTGATAACTAAGTAAAGGAAGAATTATGACTAAAGGCACAAAGATTTTATTAGGAATATCGCTAGTTGTATTGGCTATAGTATCGGTACTGACTTACATAAATATTTCATTTGCACCATATTCTAGTGCGAAGTCACAGGCAAATGATATTGCTGAGAAAAAGGCTCAGATAGTCGAACCTGACTATTTTGGCAACTATACTCGAGATAAGCAATATTATTCTGTTGGTGGTTTAACAAATAAGGATAAATACCGATATATTATTATCAATGCTAAAAGTGGTAAAACTGAAGTTATTAATAAAAATAGTGCACCTATACGTAAGGAAATCGTCCAAGGTGTAGTCGATCGCTATGATCCTAAGAAGGTTCTCCATATCAATTTAGGAGTATATAAAGATAAGCCTACTTGGGAAGTTGCCTTTGAAAATAAAAAGGGGACTATCGGCTATAATTTGGTAGATTTTCGAACTGGCAAGAGTGTACAAATAATAAATAATATTTAACAATAAAGGAGGAGGGGATTTTTTCTCAGCCTCCTTTTTGTCAGCTTTTGAAGGGGTCAAAAATATGAATGAAGACTTTTTGCATCAAGTTATCAATAGTGGTGCTACCAATTTAAACAATTTAATTTTAAAAAATTATAGTAAACTTGGCATGACTGAAAAGGATCTAGTTATTTATTTAGTCTTATCAATGTATGCTCAAAAGGGCGTACAATTTCCAATGGCCAAGGATATTTCAAGAGATACGGGGATGGACGAGGCTAGTATTTATACAATTATTCAGGGTCTGATCAAACTTGGGATCATTGAATTGAAGACAGTTATTGAAAATCATCAACAACGTGATATTTATTCATTAACGCCGATTTATCAACGTTTAAATAATTTATTAGAACAAGAAAATCAAAGTCAGAAACAAAAGAGATTAATGACTGATACTGAAGAATTGTTCAAGAAGCTTGAGGTTGAATTTGGACGTCCAATTTCACCGATCGAACAAGAACAAGTTCATCAATGGATCGACAATGATCATTACAGCATCGAATTGATCGATTTGGCTTTGAAAGAAGCTGTTTTAAATCAGGCCTACTCATTGAAATACATGGATCGAATTCTGATCAGCTGGGAAAAGAGCAACATCAAAACAGCTGAACAACTACAAGATAGACGAAAGAAGTTGGGTTATTAATGTTAAAAGATGATCAAATAGTATGGGCTATCAAGGAAATGGAAAAAGAAATAGGTCCGGTTGCTCCATCACTGGATTCTAGAACCCCTTTTCAATATTTAGTTTCAGTTATTTTAAGCGCACAGGCCACTGATGTATCTGTAAATAAAGTGACTCCAATTTTGTTTGGACGTTACCCTGAACCTAAAGACTTGATGAATGCTAATTTAGAAGACGTAGAGGCAATTATCAAAAGTGTAGGACTATTCCACAATAAGGCTAAAAATATCATTAAAACTGCCAAAATTGTCCATGAGGAACTTGATGATGTAGTTCCAACTACAAGAACTGGTATCATGGCTTTACCAGGTGCTGGACGTAAGACTGCTAATGTAGTTTTGAGTGATGTTTTTGATCAACCGACATTTGCGGTTGATACACATGTTTCTGCTATCTCTAAAAGAATGCATTTTATTGATCAAAAAGCTACACCGATCCAAGTTGAAAAAAAGATTGTCAGTGTTATGGAACCTGAGGAACTTCATCGTGCTCATCACACAATGATCGAATATGGACGTAAATATTCAATGAAGCTGGCTCCAGAACAAGAGGTCAATCCTTTGATTCAAGAGTGTGATCGTTTGAATGAACAAAATTATTTATTAGATAACAAATGATTCTATGCTATGTTGCTGTCTACATTTCTCGTAACCGAAGGCTAGTATATTAATTATATTTTTTATAAAAGCAAGTAAGTGGTCGCTTACTGTACTCTTATACTATGACCGCAGCAATAGTTTTCTTCTTTGAAATCTGCCATTATTGCAACGGCACAATCAAGGATTTATCTAGGTATTGTTAAATAAAAAAATCTGCATCTACTTAAGTAGATGCAGATTTTTTAGTTTCCAGTGTTTGTAGAACTCTGAGTTGTAGAGCCGGTAGATCCACCTTGAGTAGAACTATTACCACCGGTATTGCCGGTATTACCAGTATCAGTTCCACCAGTTGTTCCGCCACCATTGTTGGTTGAACCACCGTTATCTCCTGTATTGGTATTGCCAGTATTAGTATTACCGTTGTTATTTCCACCATTATTGGTTGAACCACTGTTGTTATTATTGGAATTATTCTCTGAACTTGTTGTTCCATCACCGGTATTAGTATTACCATTTTCGGTATTATCTGTTGAATTATTTGAATCCGATGTTTCGTTATCAGTTGTACGTCTATTTGTTGTTACATCGTTATCACTCGATTCAGATGTACTGTTTGATGAAGACGAATAACTTTGTCCCTTATAAGGGTTGTTTGGCGCATATCCTTTGACGAATAATTCTTTAGTATAAGAACTAGAACTAGGAGAGGCAACAATAGGTGTCTCAGATCCGCCAGTTTTAATTCTTAAGGAAACAACACTGCTTGGCTTCTTCCAGTCAGAGTTAGATTTCTTATTCTTCAAGTAAGACATTTCAGCTTTGTAAATTTTTCCAGCTACATTTTGATAACTTTCAGTTATACCTTCAGAATTAGGTGAATCATATCCGGTCCAGATACTCATGGAATAGTTCTTAGTATATCCGGCGTACCAAGCATCTTTAGCTTTACCACTAAGTGCCGAGTTACTTGCGATAGCTTCATCACCATAATTAGTTGTACCGGTTTTACCAGCCTGATGTAATCCAGAAATATTTGCATAAGTTGCATATGTCTTCGGTACACCCTTTAATACATCGGTGATCATATAAGCAGTTGAATCTTTCATAGCTCGTTTACCTTTAGAGTGGTAAGAGTGGGTGATACCATCAGCCGTTTCGATCTTAGATACATAGGTTGGCTTGTAGTAAGTCCCACCGTTAGAAAATGTCGCATAAGCTGCAGCATTTTGTAAGCTGGAAACATCACTACCGATACCAGCTGATAGACCTTGATCAGAACCAATCTTGATACCCAAGTTAGAAGCAAATTTCTTAGCCTTTGAGAATCCGACAGCCGAAAGAGTTCTAATAGCAGGTACGTTTCTTGAATTTACCAGTGCCTGACGAAGACTCATTTGACCTTCATATTGTTCATCCCAGTCCTTCAAGACGATATCGGTACCAGGATAAGTATATTCGCTATCTTCCAATTGATGATAAGTTGACCAGTTCAGATATTCAAAAGCAGGCCCATAGTCAAGAATCGGTTTCATAGTTGAACCATTACTACGTGTCGTTTGAACAGCACGGTTCAATCCAAATTGAATATTTTCAAGATTTCTACCACCGATCATGGCAATGACTTTACCATTATTAGGGTCGACGATCGATGCACCAACTTGCATCTTAGAATCTTGGAATTGAACATAATTTGAAGAATTAACGATATTATAAAGTTTCTTTTGAGCATCATAATCCATATTAACGGTTATCTTTAGATTATCACGATATGGATCAAAGCCCTTTTTCTTAACTTCAGTAATTGCTTCTTTAATGTAAGGATCAGCAATTACTCGACGAGTGTTACTACTATTTGAAACTTTCTTATATGGTTGTAGTCCATCAGTTATCGGTGTATTGATAGCTTCAGTTGCTTCAGATTTTGTTATTTTGTTGTTATTGTACATTGCACTAATGACTGTGTCACGACGCTCTTTAGCAGCCTCTGGATGCGTGTATGGATCATAATTACTTGGAGCATTTGGCAATCCAGCGATCAAAGCCATTTGAGGTAAACTCAAGTGTTTTAATGTTTTGCCATAATAGTATTTGGCACCAGTCTCGGCACCATAGATACCGTTATTTAAGTAAACTTTATTGATATAAAATTCCAATATCTGTTGTTTAGAGAATTGTTGGCTAACTTTCATAGCTAACCAAGCTTCCTGCATCTTACGCTTAAAGGTTTGATCCTTTGAATCAGTTGAAAAGACCGTTAATTTGATCAATTGCTGGGTCAAAGTACTACCACCTTGCAAAGTCCCTCTAGTTACATTGGTATAAGCGGATTTGATGATACGTACGGGGTCAATTCCCAGTGGTTCGTTGTAGAAGTTCTTATCTTCAATAGAAACAACAGCATCTTGCATTTGCTGCGGGACCTTGTCGATCGTTACATAATTTCTTTTATTATCACCAAGGGAGGCAATTGTTTTGCCGGTGGTATCGACAATAGTGGAAGAGCCGCCACTTTGGAGGTTTTCTTGACTGACCGTAGGGGCGCGTAATGCATAATAGACAAATATAATTAAAAATATACCAACTAAAATCCCTAATATAGCTCCAAGCCATTTCATTACATTACGAAAGGTTGAAGGAGTTTTGGGATTTCTTCGATCTTTAGGTGTATTACTCATTATTTCTCCTTCTCATTATCAATTAATTGTTGTACAGCCTTGATATAAGGTAGGGTAGGATTATACGATGAATCAATTTCAACGGAACAGTCAACGATTTGTTGAAGCTGGATCGACTTAGCTCCGTCATGTTTTTGATTATTCCAATATGTTATCAGATTTTGAGCCGGCATGATAAAATATCTTTTTAATAAGACGTATTTTATAATTACAAAGCAAATGCCGCCTTGTTTTTGACAAGCTTTCAAGTGATCGATCTGATGCTGATGAAAGTTCTTTAGTGGAAAGGTATTTTTATGTTTAGTTTCCTTGGCCTCAAAATCAACGTAATATCCATTGTAGACTCCGTTATAATCAGTAGTAGAAGCCTGTGAAAAATAAGCTTCTTTGATAACTGCTCGACTTCTTTTCGGATAGTCTACCTTTACTATTTGAATAGGTGTAGGCTTTTTATATATAACAGCAATGTCATGACTACGATAGTACTTGTTACTTTCGTTGATCTCTTCTTCAAGAGTCATTCCACGATCACCAAAGAGGATTTTCTTCTTAGTTGAGGCGGATGAAACAGGTTTCTTTGATGGTTGATTAAATTTTCTACCATCAGGATAGTTTAGATTCAAAATATCAACTCCCACCTGTGAATTATACCATGGCAATGAAAATATTAATTAAGGGAGGGTGCTTAATGCTCAAAAATTTATGGGTCACCGGTTACCGTTCCTATGAGATCGGAATGTTTAAAGATGATGACCCCAAAGCCAAAGTTATCCAAAAATTTTTTGAGGAACGTTTGATCAACTATATTGAAGATGGAACCGAGTGGGTCCTAACTGGTGCTCAATTAGGTACGGAACAAATAATTGGCAAAGCGGTAACTTCATTAAAGGATAAAGGTTATAATATAAAGCATGGTGTTATGTTGCCATTTGCGGAATTTGGGGACAAGTGGAATGATAATAACAAACGATTACTAAATATTTTTTTAAGAAATGCGGACTACGTCAATAATTTAACAAATATGCGGTATCATTCAGGTAAACAATTAAGAGTATGGCAAGACTTTATGTTAAAACACAGTGATGGTTCAATTATTTTCTATGATCCAGATAGCGGCGGTAAGCCCAAGTATGATTACGAGGCGATGCAAAGTTATGTGGATCGTGGAAATGATTACCAAATAGAGCTTGTAGACTTTGACACTATGCAGGACTTTGCTAATATTATGTATGACAACTAGTTCAATTTATTTTTTTGCTATTAAAATAATGCAATGGGGTGTTTTTAATGAACAATATGAATCAGATGAATGGTTATAATCAACAAAATCAATCTCCAGAAGGTAACGACGATAATAAATTTGTTTTGAATTATCAGCCAAATGATATTTTACAAAAAGAATTTAAGAATAAAATGCGTGGTTATGATCCAGTTGAAGTTGATCAATTCTTGGATGGAATTATTAAAGATTACGAAACATTCTCAAATGAACTTGGCAGTTTAAGAGAAGAAAACGATGCTTTGAGACAACAACTAGGTAGTGGTAAACAACCAGAACAACAACCTAGAGCCGGCGTGAAAAATAATAATATGCGTCCATCAATGCAACAACCTCGTCCAACAGCAACTGCTAAAGCTGAAAACCCGTCAACAAATTATGATATTTTAAGAAGAGTTTCTAATTTGGAGAGACGTGTCTTTGGACATGACTTTGCTAATGGTGTTCCTAATGAATCAGAAAACAATAACTCTGTAAAACAATTTGCATCCGCAGTTGTTCCTAATAATATGAATCATGATAATTTGGAAAATGGTCATAACAAGATCAATCCTAATCCTATGAACAATAATATGAATAACCAAGGTCAAATGAACAATCAAAATCCAATGAATAATGGATTTAATGGTTCACCAGATCATTTCCAAACAAATCGTCCAAACCCTAATCAAGGTCAAAATATGAATGGTTTTAATAAAAATATGAATAATAGTGGAAATTATAACCAATTTTAGTTATAATAGTCCCATTGGTAAATTTTGAGTAATCGCGGCCTAGTTATCTAGGCTGAGGAAAGTCCACGCCCGCACGGGCTGAGATGCTGGTAGTGTTCGTGCTTGGCCTAATAAGCCAAGGTACCTTTTGGTAACGGCAGCGAAAGCACTAAGGTTTTTGACTATGTGTTAATAGCTTGAAAGTGCCACAGAGACGTAGTGCTGAGAGAAATCTCAGCAGTGGAACGAGGTAAACCCCACGAGCGGGCAACCCAAACTTTGGTAGGGGCGCTTCATAACGAGAAATGAATCTACTGTGAAGGCATAATTGTAGATAGATGATTACTAACTGTATCGGACCGCCTAGTCGGTACATGAACAGAACGTGGCTTATAGAAATTTGCCCAAGGCAGAGGACGACTTTGTTCGTCCTTTTTTTGTATAAAAAATAAAGTTTAAGAGGAATAACATGAAATTAATTGCAACCATGTCTAGTGGTTTTGAAGCTATTACAGCAAGGGAACTCAAAGATCTCGGATATGAGACACAAACTGAGAACGGGAAAGTTTACTTTGATGGTGAGCAAGAGGACATTGCAAAGACTAACTTGTGGCTTAGAAGTGCTGACCGTATCAAAATTCTGATCGGTACTTTTAAAGCAACAACTTTTGATGAACTGTTCGAAAAGGTCCATGCCATTGATTGGGATAATTGGTTGCCATTAAATGCTGCCTTTCCAATTAAAGCTAGAACCGTTAAGTCAGCTTTACATTCTGAACGTGATATTCAAGCAATCACAAAAAAAGCCATCGTTAATAAGATGGCTGATGTCTATATGAGACGTGGACGTTTACCAGAATCTGGTGCAACATTCCAAATTGAAACTAGAATTCACAAGGATGAAGTTGAAGTTACTCTTGATACTACTGGTGCTTCACTTTACAAACGTGGTTATCGTCAAGAACACGGTGCTGCTCCTCTGAAGGAGAACTTTGCTGCAGCAATGATCCTTTTGACTGTTTGGCATCCCAATATGCCTTTTGTTGATCCAACAACTGGTTCTGGTACTATCGCTATTGAAGCTGCACGTTTGGCTAAAAACATTGCACCTGGTATTCAAAGACATTTTGCATTTGAAGACTTTGACTGGTTTGATTCTAAATTAATTGAAAATCTTAAAGAAGAAGCTAAAGCTGGCGAAACTAGTCCAGAATTAAATATTTTTGCTAGTGATATCGATGGATCAATGATCGACATTGCCAAGTTGAATGCTCATGAGGCTGGCGTATTGCACGACATTGATTTCAAGCAGATTGCTTTGAAAGATTTAAAGATCGAAGGGGACGACGGTGTGGTTATTGCCAACCCTCCATATGGTCAACGTATGAGTGAACTTTCTAAAGTTAGAGAATTATACAAAGAAATGGGAACAGTGTTTGACACCATCCCCACTTGGAGTAAATATATTCTAACTAGTGACCTTGAATTTGAAAAATATTATGGTCAAAAAGCTACAAAAAAACGTAAATTATATAATGGTTCAATTAGAACTGATTACTATCAATACTGGGCAACCCGTCGTCACTAAGAATTATCACGGCGATGCAGATCCCAGAGAATTAGACCAATCATAAAAATAGTTAAAATAATGGAGAATAACCAAGACCATTTCTTATCAGAAACCGGCAAGGGCATATTCATTCCATAAAAGCCAGATACGATCGTGGGAATACTTAGGACAATAGTATATATTGTCAGTATTTTCATGGTCGTATTTGTTTGGTTATTGAGAATATTATTGTAAGTATTAGCAACTCGATCGATAGTGTCAGATGCTAAACTGGCCTGTTCACGGATCTGTTCAATTTCAACAATGGAATCATGTAAATGCTCATGGGAATTTTTGGATAAGCTGACACTACGGATTTTGCCACTGGAAATTATTTCAATTTGCTTAACTACATTAAAGTTACCATTGATAGATGTACTGATATAAGTTATCAGATCCTGTAGATCAGACAGTTCAAAAATTTGCTTATTACTGGATTTACGGCGCTTGATATGGTCTTGTATTTGATTACGTCTATGATTTATTTCGTTTATTTTGTCATTATAATCGTTTGATATTTGATCGAAAACATAGAAGATCAAAGACCAGATACGATCTTTAGATATATTATTTAAATCCTTATCAGCCTGTAAGATATAGTCTTTAACATAATGAGTCTGACTGTTGGTAAACAAAAAAACATTGTTATCCTTAACCGCAAAAGAGATCGGCATAGTTACTTTTGAAGCCTCTTCAACTGTGTTTTGTTCATTTTGAGCATTAAAGACCACTAGAAAGACATTATTAGGTTCATCATATTCTAAACGGGCACGTTCATCGATATCATCGGCGTAATCCAATATTTCATTTGTAACTTGAAAATCCTTTATTAATTTAGATCTATCTTCATCATTTAAATTTTCCTTAGAGTGAATGTCGATTAGGTTTATATTCTGGTGTAGTATTTGTTGATTGATCATATTTGAGCTCCTTATCAGAAATAATCATAGCATAAAAGGCATATAACTGAAGATGCATGATATGTCAAACTGACAAAAAATACAAATGACAAACTGTCTCTTTATTTTCCAACAAAAAAAGTGTACCCGAAGGTACACTTTTTTAATTTAATTCTATGGAGTAAATAGAGTAACTAATTCATCCTTAGCGATACCTTTGAAATAATCGTCTAAGTTAAATTTGTCTAAGACAGATATGATATCGTCGCGATCGAATTTTGTATTCAAAAGTTTTTTCTTGATGTCGGTAACGTCTTTCATACCAAAGTAGTCACCATAAATTTGTACGTCTGCAATCTTACCATCGGCAACATTGTAACGAATATCAACAGTACCCATATCAAAGTGCTTTCTCTTCTTTGATGTGAAGGCAGGTGACTTACCGTAAACCCAATCCCAGTTGTAGTAATACTTTTCTTTGAGCTTATCAATTTCTTTTTGGTCATCGTCTGTAATGATGTATTCATGAGCTTTGATATCTTCAAGCTTGTTAGCATGGAATAATTCCAATAATAATTTGTCTCTAAATTGTTCAGTACTTAGATCTTGATATTCTTTATCTAAGTATGGACGAAGATTTGTTACACGGCTTCTGATCGACTTGATACCTTTCGAGGCAATCTTATCTTTTTGAACGTGTAAGGCGCTTGTCAAAACATCTAAGTCAACGTCTAGTGATAGAGTACCATGAGAGAATGTCTTACCATTTCTTGAGTACATTGCGTTTCCAGAGAATTTCTTACCATCAACTAGTAGATCATTTCTACCTGAAACTTCTGCAGTTGTAGCACCCATTTGATGTAGTGCATCGATGATCGGTTGTGTAAATGACTTAAAATCACCAAAATTGCTATCATCTGAGTCTACCATGAAACTGAAGCAAAGGTTTCCAAGATCTTGATATACAGCACCACCACCAGATAAACGGCGAGTAACAGTTATATTGTGATCTTTAATGTAGTCAGGATTGATTTCTTCCATTGTATTCTGGTTTCTACCAACGATGATACATGGTCCCTCAATGTAAAACATAACGAGTGGTTCGTTAAATTCAACATTGTTCATCAAATATTGTTCAGTTGCTAAGTTATCACGAATGTCGCGATCTTTCATTACAACGTAGTACATACAAAGTGCCCCCTCGGCTATTAATTGAAAACGCTTTTATCATACCATATAATTTGGGGATTTTATAACGAAAGCAATCAGTTATTATGGTCTGATTTTAAGCAGTTCTTGATGGACTAAAGAATGGGCAAATCGATTGTCTTTATCGGCAATGTGTTTGACGAAATAACTGGGAAAATTGTCCAATTGTTTCAGGATCGGATCAAGAATATCTTGATAGTGTTTAGAGTATTTTTTGGCAATACTATCAGTTAAAATCTTGCTATCAGAGTGGATGAACAGAATATCATTCATGTTTAAGCTGATTATTTTGTCCAAAGCCTTACTCAAAGCTAAGAATTCTAGGTAGTGATTATCGGCCGCTGGTGTCTGTTCAGCATGGGTTGTCGTTTCGTCATCTTTTCTTATTACGTATGCAATGGCGGCAAGATTTAAATTAGTATTTAAACCAGCGTCGGTGTACAATCTAATCATATTATCAAAAGCCTTTCAGGAGAGATTATGAAGAAGTATTATGTACAACCCACAGGATCATGGGGAATTATTATATGGTCTTTAGCATTAAGTATTATCTTTTTTGGGATCATTATGCAATTAGAAATATTTGAGTTCAGCATAGTGCCCTTTATAATTTGGTTCGTTGGTATAGTTTATATACTTTATATTTTATCCAATTCTTGGATAAAGATATCAAAAGATCAAATCGTCGTTAAAGAACCCAACTACTACAAGGCGAGATCCTTTGATCGTAAAGATGTCAGTTTAAAGTATATTAACGACTACCTAGTTACGATAAGTTTTGAGAATCACGATTATTTTCCAATGAAGGTTGTTTCAACAAAGAAAATTTTATCATCAATTAAAAGAGAAGCGGGTGAGATAAATGTCATTTCCAAGTGATATTGAAATAGCTCAAATTAATGAGCACGATAATATGAAGAATATTGAAGAAATCTCAGGTTTATTGGGGTTAGATACAGCCGATATTGAACCATATGGACATTTTAAGGCTAAGATCTCTAGTAATGGGATCAGAAAAGCTATGAAGCAGGAAAATGGAAAACTGATTTTAGTTACTTCTATTAATCCTACTCCAGCTGGTGAAGGTAAATCTACTGTTGCCATTGGATTAGCAGATGCCATGCAAGCCATAGGCGAAAAAACTGTTTTGGCTTTACGTGAACCTTCATTAGGTCCAGTAATGGGGATGAAAGGTGGAGCCACTGGTGGTGGATACGCCCAAGTAGTTCCAATGGAAGATATTAATCTACATTTTACTGGTGACATGCACGCTTTAACTAGTGCAACCAATACTTTGGCCGCTTTGATCGACAACTACTTACATCAAGGCAATGAATTGAATATTGATCCACGAAGAATTATTTGGAAACGTGCTCTTGATATCAATGATCGTTCATTAAGAAATACAGTTGTAGGTCTTGGTGGACCAACCAGCTCGATTCCTCGTGAAGAACATTTTGAAATCACTGTTGCTAGTGAATTGATGGCTGTTTTATGTTTATCACAAGATCTTGATGATTTGAAAGAACGTATCGCAAATATTTTGATTGCTTATACATATGACAAAAAGCCTGTATTCGTACGTGACCTAAACGTTGAAGGTGCACTCACTATGCTTCTAAAGGACGCCTTAAAACCTAATTTAGTGCAAACACTTGAGAATACACCAGCTATTGTTCATGGTGGTCCATTTGCTAATATTGCCCATGGATGTAATAGTATTTTAGCGACAAAATTAGCTATGAAGCTTGGTGATTATGCTGTTACTGAAGCTGGATTCGGTGCCGATCTTGGTGGCGAAAAGTTTCTTGATATCGTAACACCTAAATTAGGCCATACTCCTGATGCAATTGTTATTGTTGCGACTATACGTGCTCTTAAATATAATGGTGGACAAAAACTTGCTGAACTAAAAGCTGAAGATTTAAATGCATTGACGATCGGATTTAAGAATTTGAAACGTCACGTTCAAAATATGCGTTATTATCACATACCTGTTGTTGTAGCTATTAATAAATTTGATACAGATACTGATAATGAAATCAAATTGCTTAGAACTCTTTGCGAAGGTCTAGGTGTTGATGTTGAAGTTGCCGATATTCATCATCATGGAAGTAAGGGTGGTAAAGAATTGGCACGTATGGTCGTACGTGCAACAGATAAAGAGTCAAATTATACAAGACTTTATGACGATGCACAGACGACAGTTGAAAAAATCGATACGATTGCTTCTGAAATATATGGAGCCAACAATGTTGAATATAGTAGGAAGGCAGAGAATCAATTAAAGATCTTAAAAGATAATGTATGGGATGATCTACCTGTCTGTATCGCAAAAACTCAATATTCTCTAAGTGATGATCCTAAGAGATTAGGTAGTCCAAGAGATTTCACTCTACATGTAAAGGAAATTGTTCCAAAACTTGGCGCAGGTTTTGTCGTTGTTTTAACCGGTAATGTACTAACGATGCCAGGATTACCTAAGAAACCCGCAGCTTTGAATATGAATATCGACAACGATGGGACAATTAGTGGACTATTTTAATGCCAGTAGTATATGCAATTCTATTAATTTTACTTGTGGTAGGAGACCAGACTTTGAAACTTTATGTAGTGAATAATATTGCTACGTTGCACTTTCAAGAAGTCATACCAGGCATCTTATCGTTAACTCACATTACTAATACAGGTGCAGCTTGGAGCATGTTGGAAGGAAAAATGATTTTCTTCTATATTGTGACAATTATTGCTATAGTAATCTTGAGTTACTTATTTATTAAGGCTCCTAAGAAAAACTACATTTACCGTTTTTCATTGATATTTCTTCTGTCAGGAACGATCGGAAATGCAATTGATCGATTCACACAACATTATGTGATCGATATGTTTAGTTTTGATTTTGTTAATTTTCCAATTTTTAATTTGGCGGATACATATATCACAATAGGGGTCATTCTAATTATTATTTCTCTAATATTTACGTCAGCAGGTGATCAATATAAGCAATAAAGTTCAATTAACATTTAATGATGAAAAAAAATCTCGACTGGATAATTTTGTCAGTGAAAATTTGGCAGATCAGACGAGATCTCAAGTTCAAAAGTATATCAAAGACGGTAATATTTTAATTAATAAGAATATTGCTGAAAAAGCAGGATCTAAGGTGACTAAAGGGGATGTAATAGATATTACTATTCCTGACGAAAAGCCGATCGAAGCTGTTGCTCAAGATATTCCTTTGGATGTGATTTATGAGGACTCTGATGTACTCGTAGTCAACAAGCCACAGGGAATGGTCGTACATCCCGCTGCTGGTCATCCAGATCATACTTTGGTCAACGCTATTTTATATCACAGCAAGATCAATGATGATGACATTTTAAGACCTGGTATTGTTCATCGAATCGATAAAGATACCTCAGGACTTCTAATGGTTGCTAAAAACGACTTAGCAAAGCAGTCTTTAATGAAACAATTAAAAGAAAAAACCAACTTGCGTGAGTATTTAGCAATTGTTCATGGTAATTTCAAGGAAACAAATGGTAAGATCAATGCTCCGTTAGGACGTTCAAAAAAAGATCGCAAGAAACAGGCTGTGGTCGATGATGGACGTTCAGCAGTGACACATTTCACTGTTTTGGAACAATTTGATGGATACTCATTGTTGCGTTTGAAGTTGGAAACTGGAAGAACTCATCAAATTAGAGTGCATATGAAATACATTGGTCATCCAGTTGCCGGTGATCCACTTTACGGTCCCAAAAATACCCTAAAGGGTAATGGACAATTCTTACATGCACAAAAATTGGGATTTGAACATCCCAGAACTCATAAATGGTTAGAATTCTCAATCGACCCACCAGCAATTTTTCAAGAAACTTTGAATAAACTGCGCAGTTGACAGTCATAGCTTAGTGCTATAATCTGAAAACAAGGTTATGTGAGAAAAATATAAAGATCACTCACAAATGTGGGTGATCTTTTTTATAAGGAGAGACTTTATGGCTAAAGAAATAATTGATGGACAAACAATGACTCGCGCATTGACTAGAATTACTTATGAAATAATTGAAAGAAACAAAGGAATTGATGACTTGGTTTTAGTTGGTATCAAAACACGTGGTGTTTTTGTGGCTCATCGCATTGAATCTAGATTAAAACAACTAGAAAACATTAGTATTCCCGTAGCGGAATTAGATATTACACCATACCGTGATGACATGACACATGATGAAATCGAGAATATTAATGTACCACCACTAAATATTGACATTGATAAAAAACATATTATTTTAACAGATGATGTTTTGTATACTGGTAGAACTATTCGTGCAGCGATGGATGCTCTGATGAAGTTTGGTCGTCCTAAGAAGATCTCTTTGGCAGTGTTAGTCGATCGTGGACACCGTGAATTACCAATTAGAGCTGATTTTGTTGGTAAGAACATCCCTACGTCACAAAAAGAGAAGATTCGCGTTTCAATGAAAGAAGTTGACGGCGAGGATAAGATTGAAATCGAATAGTTTGGAGGAGTTCCTTTAAATATGAAACGATATTTAATTTTAGAAGATGGGACAGTCTTTCCAGGGGTCGGTTTTGGTTCATCCATTATTACTACTGGTCAGTTAGTTGTTTCAAATAATAGAACTGGTATTGAGCAATCCGTAACTGATCCGGATTCTGAAGGTCAGATAATAGCTTTTACTGTGCCTGCAATTGGACTGTCAGGAATCAACCGAGATTTCTATGAATCAATTAACTCACAATGTAAAGGTGTCGTGATCGGTTCGTCAAGTTTGGCAACTGTCGATGGATCGATTCCCTTTGGTGAGTGGATCGAAACTTTAGGAATACCAGGCATTAAAAATGTTGATGTGAGAGCATTATCCAGACATATTGCTGAATATGGTGAGATGAAGGCCAGCATTATGGATACACATGATGAACACGCCATTGATCAGATCAAAGCCTTAGTTTTGCCACCTGATCTTGTTAAACGTGTCTCAACTAAGCAGTCGTATCCAAACCCTAATATGGGTATGAAGATGGTTGTAGTAGATTTAGGATTGAAATATTCTATCTTACGCCAGTTGTCATATCGAGATTGTAATTCGGTTATCGTTAATTACAACGCTTCTCCTGAAGAAATTGAAAGTTTGCATCCAGATGGGATCATCTACTCTAATGGACCTGGTGATCCTACAGATTTACCGCAAACAATTGAAAATATTAAAGTACTTCAAAAAAAATACCCCATTTTAGGAATAGGGTTGGGCAATCTATTGATAGCTTTAGCTAATGATTGCAAGATCGAGTTATTAGATCAGCCACATCATGAGTCATCTTTAGCTGTTAAAGAAGTTGCCAGTGGCAAGATCGACTTTGTTAACCATAACCATTCATATACGATCGACCCTAAGTATATTAGTGCGTCAGATTTTATCGTGACTAATATTTGTGTTGCGGACGGTAGTATCGAAGGTATGCGTCATGAATATTTACCGATCATGTGTGTCTTATTTGAACCAGAGGCCGCACCAGGGCCCACGGACGGTTATTATGTTTTTGATGAATTTATTGATTTGATTGGTTCAACTAAGAATCAATATGGAGGTGGAGATCAGTGGCAATAAGCGATGTGCATAATATTTTGATCATTGGTCCAACGGCCAGTGACAAGAATGTTGATCTTTCGACTGCCCTATATGATACAGTTGAGATCCTTCATAAATTAGGCTTTAAAACTTCCATTATCGTTGAGGACCCAACGTCACTATTATCGTCTGGAGAATTTTTAGACCGAATTATTGTTGAAAGGGTTACTGGAGATAATATTTTAAAGTATCTAAATGATTATCATCCGGATGCTATTTTGCCAACCATCGGTGATAAGAATGCACTGGGCATCATAGCTAGTTTAAATGGCAAGATAAGTAATATAAGAATTCTAGGGACTAATTATCTAGCCTCTTTGGCAACATTTAAACGTGAATTATTCATAAAAAAATTGAGTCAAAATAACTTACCAGTTATCAATTTTGTTTCTTCTGATGATGAGACTGAGATTTACAGTTTTATTAGGAAAATCGGTTTTCCGATCATTGCGAGAAGAAAATATTCTAATCGTCATTTTAGTGGTTGGACAAATATCAATAATTTGTTTGAACTCGATAATTTTATGTCACTTGAAGACTTAGAAGATACTAAAATCGAAATTGAGCGCAGTATCCGTGGCTTTAGTGAGTATTCATTCACAGTCATGCGTGATCGTTATGAAAATGCTGCTTTAGTGGGTACTATTGAAGATATTGAGCCTATTGGTATTCACCATTTGGATTCTAACTTGATTTCTCCAGCAGTTTCACTCAATGACTCTAAGTTACAGAAGCTGCGTAACTATTCGATCCAGTTAGCTCAGGTTTTTAACGTTGTTGGCGCCTGTACAGTCCATTTTGCTTACAATCATAAAACTAACGAGTGCTACATTACCGAATTTATTCCGCGGTTAAGTGAGGAGACAAAGTTTCTTGAGTACGCTACGAGTTACCCTTTAGCCACAGTAGTAGTGGAACTCAGTCTAGGTTATCATCTTGACAAAGTGCAACTAGATTCTGGTAGTAACTTCAATGGTGCCACAGAGCCGTTTGTTGACCATATAACTTCACGTTTTCCATTGTGGACTGATCCTAAGCAACGTTATTTAGGACCAAGTAAGACGTCTAATTCTAGTATTGTCGTCAATGGCTTTAGTATTGAAGAAGTACTTAATCGTGGTGCCTTGAACGATAAAATAAATGACAACTTGGAACGATATAATGAGTTGCACAAGTTAGATGATGACGAACTATTCGAAAAAATCATCCATCCAACCAATTGGATGTTAGATGTTTTACTGGAAGCCTTGAGAAGAAAATTTGAGATTCCAGTTTTATCTGAGATAACCAGTATAAATGTTCCGTATTTAGTTGCTCTCCAAAATGTTATCGATAACAGTGCCGTTATTCGTGACGATGAGGTTGATGAAAATAATATTGAGCGTTTAGTTGATTATGGGATCAAGGGCGTTGGTAACAGCAAGCTTCTAAAGAATCGCGATGATATTGTTACTCGGACGGTTGTTAAGAGTAAGCGTGCTGTCGGTGCATCCGGTCCAGGATTTATGAATCATAACTATTTTGTTACAAGTGGTATTTCTAATGATATCGACTTCAATGAGCGTAATAAGATCATTGTACGGTCGCCAATAATTACTTCTAAGACAGATATTATGGTGCGTCAGTTCGTTTTGCTGCAACTTGTTAAATCAATTGAGCAAAATGGCTTAGAGGCAGTTGTCATTGGACGTGAGCCTTGGACGGCTCCATTATCAGTTCGTTACAAGGTACTTGAAATCGACGATCCACATCGCGAGATGCGTGATCTCAAATTGATACCAGATGATAAAATTTTTAAGGTGATCGACTTTTCTAAAGTTTGGAATCTTGATGCTGGAGACACTGAGAACGAAGATGTCTTTCCAATCAATGCTCGTGAGATCAAGAATGTTAATATTACCGGTGATACGACTATCAAAGTAATGGTGGTTACTGATGGTAATAACTATTTAGCACCATCAATTATCTATCGAACAGTTAAAAATTCTCAAACATACGAAATAAGCGATTTTAATAACTTTTTGAGTGTGGAGAATAAGGATGAAATTCTAACTATAATAAAGCATGAATTGGATCTATATAAAGAGATAAATATCTTTAATTTAGAGATAGTTAGAAGAAATGATCATTGGGTCGTAACTAAGATACATGAAGGGATGACTGAAGATATTATTAGACATGAATTGGCTAGTTCTGTTCACGTTATCGATACTTTGGTTAAGCTCATATTAGGTAATAAGATTGATGATGGATTATCTTTAGATGAAATTTTCAAAAATTATGATACTAATTATTTAGTCACAACAAATGATAAAAAATACCAACTTTTAGATTATGATGGTGTTCAAGAACTACTTAAAAAGCTATAAAAAAAGAAGGCTAATTTTAGCCTTCTTTTAATTTGCTCACTAATTTTCTGTCTGGATCAACTAAGATGGTTTTTTGGCCTTCAAAGATAACGAACCCAGGTTTTGCTCCATTAGGCTTTCTGATGTTTCTAACTTGTACATAGTCAACAGGGACCTTATTAGAATCACGAGCCTTTGAGTAGTAAGCTGCAATTTGAGCTGCTTCAACGATTGAACTCTCGTCGGGATCACTATCTTTTAAGATGACATGTGAACCAGGGATATCTTTGACGTGTAGCCAGTAGTGATTTTTTTGTGCCAGTTTCATCGTCAATTTATCATTTTCAATGTTATTCTTACCGACAACCATCTCAATACCGTTAGTAGTCATAAATTTCTCGCCAACAGTCTTTTTACGCTTCTTACGACCATTCTTAAGCTTCTTTTTAATATAGCCTGATTCGATCAATTCTTCGATAATGCCATCAACGTCCTCAATATCAACATATTCTAGGGATGCTAAAACCGATTCAAGATAATTGATTTCATTAGTAGTAATTTCTAACTGCTCTTTGATGTGTGGAATTGAATTTTGTAGTTTACGATATTTCTTATAATAACTTTGAGCGTTGTCAGAAGGAGAGTACTCAGGGTTCAACTTGATTTTAACTTCTTCATTATTATAGTAATTTGTCAAAGTGATTGACTTTGAGCCACGCTCGATCTTGGACATATACGTTGTTAAAAGTTCACCATATAAATTATATTCATCCATGATCTTAGTTTGATCAAGCTGCTTATTAAGTTTCTTAACTTTTGACTTATCCTTTTTAAGGATAATACTCAAACGGTGAGTGATACTCTTAGTTTGTTGCTCAATACGGTCAACACGTGCACGATCAAGATAATAATTATCCAGTAGATCACTTAAGCTTTCATATGAAACGGGATCTTTAGTCGTCTTGCTGAATAAAATAGGGAAGAATCCCAGTTTATTATTCTTGATTACGTGCGCTGCATTAGGGGCAGGGGAGTCGTAACTTTGGATGAATTTTTGTGCATTATCAATATCTGCGAATATTTCATCTGAAGTATCAAGACCGATACCTTCAAACTTTTGACGAATATCTCCAGCTGATTCAAGACCATTAAAATCATCTTGTGAAGCCGTAAAAGGATTTATTTTGTCTTGTTTTGGTGGTAATTTGTAATCATCGTTTGGCAATAATCCACGAAAACTATTATTTTCGGGTGAAACACGTTTGATCAAGTCGATGATTTTACCAGTTTCTTTATTTATTAAAAAGATATTGCTATGGCGGCTCATGATTTCAGTTATTAAGGTATATTCATGAATATCACCAAGTTCATTTTTAGCACTGAGCTCGATCATCACGATACGATCATTATTTAACTGATGAAATCCTTGAACAATAGCACTAGTGATATACTTTCTTAGTGACATTACAAATGTAGCCGGTTTGGCAGGATTTTCAAATGGTTGTTTCGTAATTTGAACACGAGCATAGCTAGGATGAGCTGACAGAAGCAATTGCTGATTCTTTCGATTGCTTCTAATTGTAAGAATCAACTCATTTGCAAACGGTTGTTGAATTTTTGCAATTCGACCGCCGGTTAAGTTTTGGTTTAATTCGTTTACCATCGAATGGGTAAACATTCCGTCAAATGACATATTTAAGGTAATCCTTTCTTATAAAAAATAATAAAAAAACAAATTTTGCTTTTTGCCGAGTGGTAAAAAAATAGCAAAAGTAATATGATATAATCTAATGGTCATACAATCATTATACGTAAGTAAAACAAGGAATTGATAATTTTATGAAAATAGCCATCGTTACAGATAGTACATCGTACTTACCGCAAGATATTGTCGATAAGTATCATATAACAGTAGTTCCGATCGAGGTAGTTTTCGATAGTCAGACATATCGTGAGGATATTGATATAACCACTTCAGAGTTCTATGAACTCTTGCAAAATTCAAAAGAGTTACCGTCTACAGCACAACCTTCAATTGGTGAAATGATGAATATTTACGATAAACTAGCCAAAGAAGGTTATGATACCGTAATTTCTATTCATTTAGCAAGCACCATTTCAGGCTTCATTAATAATTTAAAGAGTGCTGCATCTTCAATTAAGAACATTAAAGTAGTTCCCTATGACTCATGGATCACAGTTAGACTAATGGGATATATGGTTCAAGAAGCTGCTAAGATGGCTCAAGAAGACAAGTCAGTAGATGAAATCATTCAAAGACTGAATACTCTTAGAGATTCAATTGGAGAATCATTTGTAGTTAATGATCTTAAGAACCTAGTTAAGGGTGGTCGTCTATCAAATACATCCGCCGTAATCGGTACAATGTTAAACATAAAACCACTTTTGGAATTTGATGATGAAAGCCATAAAATTGTCGCATACGATAAAGTACGTTCAATTAAAAAGGCTAAACTAAAAGCTGAAGAAAAGCTAGAAAAAGCCATTGGAAACTCACAATATCTATTAAGATTGTTAGTAATTGATGCTGACGATAAAGAATCAGGAGATATTTGGGCCAAACACCTTAAAGAGCGTCATCCAGAATTAACACTGGACAGATCATATTTTGGCCCAGTTATTGGTGCACACTTAGGGAAAGACGCTTTAGCTATTGCTTGGATCAGAGATTTTGATAAATCATAAAGTAATTAATTTTAAAGCCCGATTAGGCTTTTTTATTTTGTCTATTTACATTAAAATGTAGTTTATAGATATTATTTATATATCGTTTATTTTCCTATCAGGAAAGGGGATTATTATGTTTTCAAAAACTAAAAAGATAGCTGTTTTATTAGCTTCAGGGGTGCTACTATCAACTTCGTTTAGCACAACTGCATTTGCTGATCCAACAACTGCTTCCGATACAACGGTTTCTACAGCAACAAACAATACAGATAATGGGAATGGTCAGGTTAATGCCAATACTAACTCTGATCAAACAACCACCAATAACGGATCTAGTGATTCAAATGCAAGTAAAAATCAATCTGCCGTTACTCAATCAACTTTTAATGATATCGACGTAAGTGCTGTTAAAGATGCAATGTTGACTGAGGTCAATCGCTTACGTTCTCAAAACGGATTAAGCCCCTTAACTTCTGTTGATGTATTGAATTCATATGCGCAAACCAGAACTGATAGTTTTATTAATAGTGGTGTTGATGATCACGCTGGCTGGGACTCAGCAAATATGTATCCTTATAACCAAAGCGCAGAGGAGAACATCGCTCAAACTCCTTTCTCAGTTTTAGGAACAACAGACCCAACAACAATTGCTCAAAAAATTACTAAAGAATTTTATGTTGAAAAATACGATCCAGAACCAAATTATGGTCACCGTAAGAATATGTTAAATCCATATGTTAACTATATCGGTATTGGTGTAACTGTAGCAAACGGTATGGTTTACTTCTCACAAGAAATTGGTAATGACCAAGCAGCAAATGACAAGTATGATTCTAATGACATGTACAACTATTATTTGACTAACAACAATGACTTTGCTAACGTTTCAACTTATGATTTAGCAGATGCTGAACGTCAAAGTCAAAACCAAGATTACGTTTCAAAAGATAATTATACTATTGTGGATTTACGTGGTGGTGTAACTACTAAAGGCAACTATACTAGTGTTTATGACAGAGATGGTAATAAATATGACAGTATAGCTTTACAACCACATACTGATTGGGCTTCTGATATAATCGCAATTATTAATAATAATATCTATTTCCACGTATCTACTAATGGTTTTGTTTTGGCAGATGATGTATTGCCATGGGCAACATTCCTGGCTGGTACAACAGTAACAACTAATACTAACGCTCAGATTTATGACGATTATGGTAACCCAACAGGGCAATATCTAGCAGCAGGTTCAGGTTGGCTAACAGATCGTAGATCAACTAACTTAACTACAGGAGCAAAGATGTATCGTGTTGGTACAAATGCTTGGTTAAGAGCAACAGACTTATCATATTAAACAGTTCTTTAAAGATATTTGCTTTTAGCAAGTATCTTTTTTATTGATTTAATAATATTTGTTTTACGAAAACTACAATTCAAAAAACAAAAACAACAATCAATAAACTAGCCATGCTAAATTTTGGTGAGTCAATAAATGAATGAGTACTTAAGCCTTTTAAGATATTATTTTATCCATAATAATATTATGTAAAACTAATAGTTTGTTCTCAGTATCTAATAAAGGGGGCAGACTATTTTTATAAAAAAACTGCTATTCATTATTAAAATGAAATAGCAGTATACAGAATAAACTAATTATTCGTCTGGGCGATTGGCCTTAACGCTAGAGCAAGTAAAAATCTAACTAGACCGATTACAATGATCCCAATGAAAAATGCACGGGCACCAATAAACGCTGAATGTGTGCTAAAAAATGACTGAACTGCCAACAGTAGTCCTGTGCCAATGGAGCCACCTACTTGCCGTAATGTGTTCAACATAGCACTCCCATGCTTAAGCAGCTTATCTGGTAGTACATTCAGTGCCTCAGTTGTTAGTGGCGTCATGACAAGAGAATTACCTATCATTTTGAATATTAGACATGTTGCCATCATAATCAGTGAGCTATGAACATTCAAAAATAGAAATGGTACCATCGAGACTGAAACTACCAAACTGCCAATTATTCCTAAGATTTTTCCACCAACATGATCGTAGAGGTGACCAGCAATCAATGAAGTTAAACCACTGGCAAGCGCTCCGGGTAATAAAACCAATGCAGATGTTAGAGCTGTATAATGCATTATTGACTGGATTAGTGTCGGGATAATTGCCTGGGGTCCAATTAGAGTTATAAACGAGAGCACCACTAAAATGAGTGAAGTGGCACCCCCGTACTGTGAGACAGGGGTGCCACTTATTTTAAGCCAAAATCAACAAAAATTCTTTACTCATTAAACTACATCTTATCCAATCCTTGACGCTGTTCTTCATCAATAATATGAGTGTACAAACCAGTAGCACTAGTAGAATTTTGACCAAGTTGAGTAGCTACTAATTGCTCATTCTTAGTAGCCAGATACAATTTGGATGCTAACGTATGACGCAATTTATGTGGTGTGACGCGAACCTTAAATACCGTAGAATACTTAGCAACCATTTTTTCTATCGAATTAGCTTGCATACGTGATGCTTTTCCCCGATAAGCACTTAGGAAAAGGGCACGATCATCGTTAGTAGCATGATACATTTCTTTACGACTGTTAATATAATTTTGAATGTATGGTAACGTCCATGGTGCAATTGGAACAGTATCGCGCTGGCCACCTTTACGAACAACTCCAATTGTTCCAGTCTTCAGATTAAGGTTACGAAGATCGGCATTCGCTGCTTCAGATACTCGAAGTCCACTACCCAATAATAATGCATTAATTGCTAGATCCCGTTTTTTGTCACGATAAAAGTAACGTTTCTGAACAGGAGAAAGACTAGATTCGTATTTGTTATCAATAAATTCAAGATAATCATGGTCAGTATTGCCTAACATTAATTTAGTTTTTAAATTGGCAGCTCTCGTTGCATAAGTCTCACTAGTTCTAACCAAGGAGATCTTATGCATAACATTTCGGTAAAAGTAGGCCTCACCGTTATCATCTTCAGTATCTTCAGTTAGATATTTAAATAATGACGAGAGGGCATTCAATGAGCGATTAATTGTTGGATGCGTCCGACTGCCTGATGCACCGGTCAATTTTGTTTGATTAAGTAGGGCAGACTTGTACAATTCAACAGTTTCCTTTTTTAATTTTGCTAATACTTGAATATCAATGTCAGCAGGTCGAGCTACTGACACGATGTTTTCACTGATCAACCAATTAAAGAACCGTCTAAATTCCGTAAGATATTGATATAATGTAGCTGGTGACAGGGGAATGGTTGATTTTGCTTGATAGTATTCTTTAACGTACCAAGGTGAACTGGAAAGTTCTTCTTTGATTAATTTTAGGTAATGTTGTTTTTCCATAGAAGTATTCTCCAAACGTATGTTCTTATAATGTTTATGATACTGGTGAACGTAAAAATAAGCAAGTCCCCTAGCTATTTTTAGCTCACTACTCTCTTTAAAATATTTGTTTTAATGAAAGTACATAATAAAGAGGAACACTAGACACCCAAGAGATCATAAAATATATAAATAGTATAGCTATTGAGAAATCAATCATATCAAGGCTTTTAAGTAATTATATAGAATATCTTGATGGTTACTCATAATTACTAAAAATGTCCAATTAAAAAGTTATAAATGGTGCTATAACAGCGTTTATGAAGACTTAAAATACAATTTTACATACATATTTTTTTTTCATCAAATTAAAGTAATGATAATCAACCAGCCAGTTTATTTAAGGTTTTTAGTATCTGATAAGGCTTAACAATTTTTGATTCAGCTTTACAATGCTAACTTTCTAAGCAGTAATTATGCTTTATGATTGAGATGAGTTCTGAGACGCCAGACTTATTTTAAATCCTATGTAGTGTACACAGTTTTGTCCGTTCAGACCAGCACAACAACGAAAGACTTTATCGTTAGCAAATAGTAATATCATACGTTAATTCTAAGCACAAGTTCATATCTTAGTTGAAGTCGTCATCGTTAAAACGTCTTAGAATTGTCCTAAAAGGATACCTAAATGTTGAATTTATAAGGTCGAGCTTTGATAGATTTAAATAGTTACAAGATAATTATATTATCGTCCTAAGAACTTTATTTAATCGATTTGCTGACGATCAATCGACTAAATAAAGATAGTAATTTGATTGCCGTAATTATTAGCTTTAGCAGTTTAATAAAGAAAGTTTATAAAATGTCTGAACAAAGAACCAACAGGGTACGAACGATTTCAATACAAACTTCTAAATTATTGTTTAAGGTTACATAATATGTATTATAAGAAGTAATGATTTTCCGTTAAGTTTAAATAGATATCTCACTATTATCATAAATTTGCCGATCTTTAAGATTTTCTTGTCTTATTATATTTCTTAAATCTTCAGTCAGTAATTTCATTTCATATTTAAATTGTAATTTGCTTGCGTGGAAATCTTACTGATTCTATACGTGCTTGAGACGAGCTCTGAGACGTCAAGTTTACCTAAAGTCTATGTGTAAGTAGTTTATTTTGGAGTAGTTTTTTTGTTTTTGGTTTTTTAGAAACGTTTTCGTAAAACATTTATCTTAATTATGCCTTCTAATCATATAATCCAAATAACAAAATAAAAAATCCCAACTATTATGTTAGGATTTCGATACTTCTGCTTCATTTTTTTGATAGTTATTAATAACTTCCATAAATCTAGTTCCATAACGTTCAAGTTTAGCATTACCAACACCGTTAACTTGTAGAAATTCTGAATCGTTACTTGGTAAACGTTGCGACATATCCTTTAACGACTTATCTGAAAAGATAACAAATGGTGGTAAATCCTGTGCATGAGCGATTTGCAAACGTAGTTTACGAAGTTGTTCGAATAATCTCTCATCAAAACTACCATCAGAAACAATCGATTCGCTGCTCTCAGGCATGATGACATTCTTTCTACCAACTACCATATGACCCTTAAGCGCTGAAGCACCACTCTCAGTGAGCTTTAAAACAGGATAAGTACCATTAGTCATCTGCAAAAATCCATTTGCTACTAAAAAGTCGATAAATTCACTAATAGATTTTAAGGTCCAATCCTTTAATAATCCAAAGGTCGGTAATTGACCAAATTTCCGCCAGTCGTTAGCAACATCGTCTTTGCCAGCTAAAACACGGGAAATGACTTTCTTACCGTAATTCTGCTTCATTCTGACAATACAACTAAGAATTTTCTGTGCATCTTTGGTCACATCGGTGATCTCACGATTATCTAGACAATTTGAACAATGACCGCAAACTTGAGTGGTTTTTTCTCCAAAATAGTTCAAAATAAACTGCATTAGACATTTTTCAGTTTTTGCATACTGATTCATTTTTCTTAATTTGACATTTAGACTTTGTTTATAGGCATCATCAGCCTCTGACTGTTCAATAAAGAACATGTGCAACCGCAGATCAGCTGGGGTATACAACAATACTGCTTCAGCGGGAAGACCGTCACGACCTGCTCTACCAACTTCTTGATAATAGTTTTCAATTGTTCCAGGAATAGTAAAATGTAGCACATATCTTACGTTAGTTTTGTTGATTCCCATACCAAAAGCATTAGTAGCAATAATCACATCTACCTTATCAAATAGGAAAGCTTCTTGTTGATCATGACGCTCTTCGTCACTTAAACCAGCGTGATACTTCCCCACATTGACACCTCTATCTTTTAAATAGTCGTAGAGTTTATCAACGTCTTTTCGACGGCCAGCATAAATAATTCCTGATTCATTGGCATGTGATTTAACATAATTTAATACATAAGAAAATTTATCTACGCCACGTTCAACTTTAAGTGCTAAATTAGTTCTAGCAAAACCAGTTTTAATGACATTATCGTCACTGACATTCAAAATGGACATCAAGTCTTCTTGAACTTGATCAGTAGCAGTAGCTGTCAAAGCTAACCAAGCAGGATTACTTGGTAATTCATTCAAAGGTTTAATGATATTCAAATAACTAGGACGAAAATCATGTCCCCAAGATGACAAAACATGAGCTTCATCGATTGCTACCAAATCTATTGGTAATTGTGTCAGCCAGCTATAAAAATCAGGATTCTCTATTTTTTCTGGTGCAGCATACAACAACTTAACTGCTCCAGATTCAATGTAACGCATTCTTTCCTCTAAGTCGTGATATTCCAAAGTACTATTAATAAACGTTGCTGGAATATTCAACTCATTTAAGCTATCCACTTGATCCTTCATTAGTGAGATCAATGGAGATATGACCAATGTTAGACCTGAAAACATTATTGCCGGGATCTGGTAACAAATTGATTTACCACCACCGGTTGGCATAATGCCTAATGATCTTTTACCTGCTAATACTCGATCAATTATTTCTCTTTGGCCATTGCGAAAATCATCATAACCAAAGGTTGATTTTAGTATGGACTGTGGATCGTTCAACTTAAAAACTCCCTATTTTTTAGACTACAATTACTAGAATATCACTAATACTCTCACTCTAAAACAATTTCAGGGCAATACAAGCATTCCAAATTCCATCATCAGTCACATCGGTCGTGACATAATCAGCTAGTTCCTTAATTTTAGGTATTCCATTACCCATAGCTATCGTGTACCCTGCCTTTTCAAACATTTCTATATCATTCTCTTCATCCCCAAAGGCAAGCGTCTCTCCCGCTCTTATCTTCATGGCCGAAAGGATTCTATCTATCCCCACTGCTTTATTTGAATTCTCCATAGTAACATCAAAAACACCCGGGGCAACCTTAACAGCTTGAATACCGTCTATTGGCACGTCAAAAGAATCTTTACTACGAACTATCATTTGTATAACTTCATCTGGAATCTTGCCATCAGGTATTTTATCCAGATCCATCGCACCATCGTCTAGAAATTGAGAACTTTGATTAATGTACAAATGATCAATCGTCTCAAAACAATAGTCTATATGTTTACTTTCAAAATATTTAACAATTTCTTGTAGGTGATCTTTTGAAAAAACATCATGGGCAATTTTTTGGTTCTTATATACCACGTAACGTCCATTATTGGCGATGAAGCTACCGATATTCAAACTCTGTAATAGTTCTCTTATCATACCGTGATTTCTGCCTGTCGCTATTATTGGTTCGACACCTGTCTCTTTTAACTTTTTTATAGCTAGTCTAGTCGATTCTGGTACTCTCTCAACCATACTTGATTTAACTTTAGGATCATTATGTGCTGCCAGTGTCCCATCTATATCAAAAAAAGCTAATTTATACTGTGACATGTTCACTGACCTCTTTTTCTAAATTCAACAACTCTTGTTTCATGGCTAACCCACCACGGTATCCACCTAATGTCCCATTCTTAGCTAAAACTCGGTGACATGGAACAATGATCGATACAGGATTTCTTCCAATAGCAGTTCCCACTGCCCTAACGGCTTTAGGACGATTGATTTTATTAGCAATTTCAGAATAGCTGCTTAGCCGTCCGTAAGGTATTTCCCGCAATTGATCCCAGACTTGCTTTTGAAATTCTGTTCCACTTACATCTAACTGCATATCAAAGGTAGTCCTTATTCCTTCAAGATATTCTCTTAGTTCTTTTATATATTGTTTATTAAGTTCATCATTATAGCCTAGCTTGTCATGCTTAAAAAAGCTATTCAGTTCATTCATGTTACCATTTTGGCATCCTACAAAGGCCAAGCCCAAATTTGTGGATGCTATTAAATAATCTCTATTATTTATTTTTGTTTTAGAATAGAAGATTTCTTTTGCCATCTTATACACCTACTTTGTAATGGCTATATTATATGCTATAATTCACTTAAAAATCTTGCTTTTTAATTGAGGGTTTTATGAAAAAACATCTATTAACTGATCAAAGATGGACTGCAATCATAAATAATAATAGTCAATTAGATGGAAAATTTTATTATGGTGTATCTACCACAAAAATATTTTGCAAGCCGTCTTGTAATTCAAAAAATCCCAATAGGGAAAATGTCGTTATTTTTAAAACTATTCAAGAAGCACAATCGATGGGATTTAGACCATGCAAAAGATGCCATCCTACTGGAATTAGGTTATCCAATGAGGAATGGGTCACACAGGTAAGACTGTATCTTGAGCATAATTTTAAGAAAAAACTAACTCTCAATACAATTGCTGAAGATTGTCATGGTAGTCCCTATTACTTGCAAAGAACATTCAAAAATATCATTCACCAGACTCCTCTATCCTATTTAAGTGATCTCAGATTAAATTACGCTAAAAACTTACTACGAGAAACTGAACTACCAATTAATAAAATATCAATCGACAGTGGCTTTTCTAGTGACACATATTTCATGACCTTTTTTAAGAAACAGGTTGGGATCACTCCGAGTGAATTCCGCCAAAGTTTGAAAGGAGACATTTATGGTTAAAATACCTTTTAAGGCTGGTTTTGACGCCTATTTAAAAACGAGACACATATCTAAACGTGCTAATATCGAATATAACAATTCATTGAACGATTTCTTTGCCTTTGTGATCGAACATAATTCAGAATATAAAATATCTGAAGATATTAAAGATGTTCACGAGTTAGACGTCCGTGAATTCAAGAATTTTATGCTGACTAATCTGGAATTAAGCCCCAGCACGATCAATAAAGTCATCAGCAATCTAAATGTTTACTTCAAATATATTTTTGGCATCAAAAAGTCAATCGAGATCCCGACTCTATACGTCAATAGTGTTACCGTACCTAAGCAGTCTGACTTCCCTACGGAAATATTCTTAGAACTGCCTAAATATCTTAATAAAGAAATCAGCGTCTATACACGCTTACTTATTCTTGTCATATCTAAAGGTTTCACTTACAAGGAAGCTTTGGCACCAGACTTTTATAAGGAATTCAACCAGCTGGATTTTGCACAGTTTGAAAAGAAGTTTCTAAATATATACCAAGCATTTATTGATCCATACAAAACATACTGGCAAAATGACAATTTGTTTTTGAGTCGAAATAAAGCTGCTAACTCACCGTTGTTATCTGTACCTGCCTTACACAGAGATTTGAAAACTGATAGTGAGGAATTAAGCCTTGATTTGGCACCAAAGAAACTTTATACGACGTTTATCTTGATTGCCTTAAGTACCAAGCATATCTCAGAAGACCAACAACGTGCACTGGATGCATTGGATACAGCATCAATTTTGTATTACCGTCGTTTAAAACGCGAAACTAACTTTCCTTTACATAAGGAGCAAGATTAAATGAAAAATATTGCCGTATACTGCGGTGCCGCATCTGGTAACAAAGATATTTTCAAGCAGAGTGCTATTGATTTGGGTCACTGGATAGTGAAAAATGACTACGGATTAACCTACGGAGGCGGCCATTTTGGCTTAATGGGCGTAATTGCTGATACTGTCTTAAAAGATAATGGTTATGTTCACGGCATCATCACTGAAACTTTAAACAGCCGAAACTTAACACATGAGAAACTGTCTAAGTTAGATATCGTTGATGGAATGGATACTAGAAAGAAACTCATGTTGAAAGATTCTATTGCCAGTATCGCTTTACCTGGTGGACCTGGAACTTTAGAGGAAATATCTGAAGCTTATTCTTGGTCTAGAATTGGTGATAACAATAATCCTTGCATCTTCTACAACGTCGATCACTATTATGATGCTCTGAAAAAGTTTTTCGATACAATGACAGAGAATGGATTTTTAGATGTATACGCTCGGAAGGCTTTACTATTTTCAAACTCATTAGACGAAATAGATAGTTTTATATCAAGCTATCAAGCACCACCAATTAGACATTTTTAAATTGTTTAAACATATTATTTTACATCTGAGGGTAATGGTACTATATTAACAGTGTCAGATAGAGATAAACGAATCTCTTATCTGACTGAATACTCCTTAAATATATATATCATTTAATTTCCCCCCTCGATTGTTAAATGATAAATCCCTCCCAATTTTAAGATTAATTTGTATAAATTTGAAATATCAATAAATTCCATCAATTCCCTGATAAATAAAAAACCACACCAGAATTTTTTCTGATGTGGCTTTTTTTATTTAATAAAGGCTGTAATAATTCCGGCTACGACCACCAAGGCTAACCCTGATAGAACTGCAACCATTTCTTTCCTCGTTTTCTTTTCATGTAATACGAAAATACCGCCCAAAGTGGCAATGATAACGCTCATTTGAGAAAGGGTAAATCCTGTAGCTAGTCCGTTAACATCAGGACGAGCTGAAATTAAATATGTTAAAGCAGCTAGAGCAAAGAAGAAACCACTAATAATATTAGTATATGAACTCTTTGTGGTAAATGGTTTGGAATCTCGATTGCTCTTTGTAGCTAAGGCAAAGATAGTAGCAACGACTGCCATACCTAATGCCTGTGGTAGAAATGCTTGGAATCCGTCAACATCAATTGCTTGTGGGAAAGCTGAATATCCTAGATATCCTGCTTCAGCAAGCAAGACTAGCAATAGACCTTTAACGGCACTAGATCCATTCTCTTTAGTTTTATTCTCACCATAAGTTGTTAGATACACACCTACAATAATCAATAAAATTGAAAGAAAACCGATTATTTTAGCACTAGGCCTTGACCACTCACCCAAGACTAAAACACCCCAAAGTGATGCACCGATCAACTGAAATCCAGTTGAGATAGGCATTGTTCTTGAAACCCCCATCTCGGTGAAGGCGTAAAAGACTAAAATCTGTCCAAGTGACCAACAGGCTCCAGAGATAAAGGTAAATATAAACTCTTTACCCCCAATTAGAGGAGTTTGCTTAAAGACGGCTACAACAATGGCCATTATTAATGTTCCATATGTTGCTCCAAGAATTTGATTAATCGGCTTACCACCAAATTTACCGGTCAGGACTGGAAATAAACCCCAACCGATCATTGGTACGAGACCAATTAATATATTTAATGCATTCATTTAAAAACTCCCTTTTTCTTAAATAAAAACGCCAATAGAAAAACTGCTAGATTTCGAAAAAATCCAGCAGTTTTTGACGATAATTGTATTATACATACCCGAGATAACGTTTTCAAGAAAATAATCTCTAAATTCACAAATATTTTTAGTGATTTTTTGTATATTTATTTTTCATAAAATAATTTGTAAAAGTCGGTTTTAGAAGTTTTCATTCAATGGAGGAACAACTTGCTTCTTACGTGATACAACGCCAGGTAATGAAGCTTTGTTATCTTCAACTTTTGTATCAAGTGATTTTTCGAAAACTGAGACAGCGTTTTCATTACCTAATACCAAGCCAGTTGTGTCACTTGTAAGAATGTTTGTGATTAATAGAATGAAAAGATCATAGCCTTCTTTTTCATTCTCGGCTTTGATATCAGCAGTAAATTCTGCTTCACGTTTCAATGTATCAGCGATATCAACAGTATTTACTTGAGCAATACGTACACTCTTACCATTCATATCAAAACTCTTAGCATCCATATCAATTAGTTCTTTTGTTGACTTACTGTCAAGGTTTGTACCAGCTTTCAACATATCAAGACCATATGATTCATAGTCGATACCTGCTGTTTCAGATAAGCTCTTCAAAGCAGCCTTATCTTCATCAGTTGTTGTAGGTGATTTTAATAGTAGTGTATCTGAAATGATAGCTGAAGCCATCAAGCCAGCTAAGTTAGCAGGAACTTCAACATCTTCTTCGGCATACATTTCCCAAAGAATAGTACTTGTACATCCAACTGGTTGTGCACGATAAAATAGAGGATTTGCTGTATCAAAGTTTGCAATTCTGTGGTGATCAACAACGTGAGTAACTGTTAGGTCTTCAATATCATCTAAGCTTTGTTGTCTTTCATTGTGGTCAACAAGCATAACTGATTTAACTTCACCATTAGCAGCTGAAATAACACGAGGGTATTTAGCATCAAACTTGTCAAAAACATATTTTGTTTCTTCATTAGGTTCACCCAAGGCAACAGCTTCAGTATTGAAACCTAATTGATTTTGTAAGTATGAGTATGAAATTGCTGCTACAACAGCATCTGTATCAGGATTTTTGTGTCCAAAAACTAATTCTTTTTCTTTAGTCATTTAAAATTTCCCCTTTTCTATTTTATCTTGAAGACTTCAGACGTTCGATATAACCTACTTTATCTAAGAAATTACTCCACTCTTCAAAGAATTCATTGATCCGTGGAATCTTTTCTTTATCTTCTCGATATACAAATGATAATTCACTTGATATGGCTGGTTCAAGTGGTGTTTGATAAAGTTTTATTAATGATTCATGAGCCAAACAAAAACTAAGTGGTAACCCAGTATAAATATTGTCTGATTCTTGAGCAAATTTCAGCAATTGATATGGTGAAGAGAATCTAGCAATAACATTTGGAGTATCAACCAGAGCATCCCTAAAATGTTCTGTCAGCAGATTAGATAGATAATAGTCCTCTAAATATGCTGCCCAGGGACGTTCTACGGCATCTTTATATGTTGCTTTACCCTTTTTATTGATTCGGTCACTATTATGTATCAGCATAATATTATCGCTGATGATCTTCTTAGATTTATATATCTTCCAATTTTTTATATTCTCATCAGGTAAATACATAATTGCTAAGTCGATTCGATTATTTTGAATATTTTCCCAAATATCTTTTCTCGTTAGTGAATTCAATTCAATTTCAATACCAGGGTTATTTTTCTTATATTCAACAATAAAGTCTTCAATAACGACTGATTCAGTAGTCGCCAATAATCCAATACTGATTTTTCCAGTTGTACTAGAAGATTCTTGTTGGATCGTATCAGTCACTGTATTGATCGTATTAAAGATATCGTGTGTTGCCTCAAGTAGTGATGATCCGGCATCCGTTAGATAGATCTTCTTGCCCATGCTGTAAAACAATGGTGTACCTACAACATGCTCAATTTTTTTGATCTGTTGTGTCAAAGCAGGTTGAGTAATACCTAGCGATTGAGCTGTCTTTGTATAGCTCATATTCTTTGTTAATTCATCGAAGTAGTTCAACGCTTTTGAACTAAAAACTCTTCTTGACTTTTCATCCAGCAATCAGAAATCCTCCTAATTATTAATATAAACTAATAATACTATATAAGTTTAACTTATTGTTTATATAACAAATTATTTTTCAATTTCGTCTTTGACAAAACGGCTAGGCATTCCATCACTAGCCGGATCCATAATGAACGATCCATTTGAATATCTGTCAGAAATAGGATGATTCTTTTGATCTATCGAAATAAGTTTATTTTCAGAAGTCACGACAGACAGTCCAATACCCGGCTCAACATCTGTTACAAGTTGAATTCTATGTGGCTCACGTTTTAATTCACGTAACGTCAATACACCACGTTTGGCACGACTTGTTATTGGTATTTCTGAAAGCTTCATTTGCTTATAAGCACCGCGTTGAGTCAAGATGGCGACTTTATTACTTGGATCTGTTAAGAAGAATCCAGCCAATTCATCATCATCTTTTAAATTAACAAATTTAACTCCGACGGCACGATTACCAACAACTGGTACTTCATCTAGTTCAAATGAGCAGGCATATGAACGTTTTGTAAATACATAGACGATTCGGCTAATGTCATCCACATAATAAACATCCAATACTCGCGCTTGATCTGTTTTTAATTTTGCAAAACAGCTTGCTCGTGACTTATATGTTCTACCAGGCAAGAGATCTTTAAAGGATACTTGCTTAATATAATTCTCACTCGTAGCAATCAAGAAATTACCTGGTTGTTCTAATTTATCAAAAACAAAAGCTCTCAAGATTGTTTCATCAGACGCTAAACCGATCTCTTGTGACAAATGAGAGCCTGTGTCCTTCCAACGACTGTCATCCAGCTCAAAAATCTGACGATAAATCAGATTACCCTTGTTGGTAAAGATAAATAAGTGATCTAAAGTACTTACCTCTTGGTCCAAAATTGGATAATCCTCGTCTTTTAGTCCATTATCATCAGTATCTGACGCTTGATATGAACGCAGACTGCTTCGTTTGACGTATCCATCATGGCTAACTAACAAACGGACTGTTTCATTGGCCACTAGGACACTTGTATCAACTTCAATTTCAGCCACTTTAGCCTCGATCTTAGTACGACGCTTATCAGCATAAGTCTTTTTAACGTCTAGCAACTCATCTTTAATAACATTCATTAAAGTATCGTGATCATTAATAATGCTATTCAAGTAATCGATAGTTGCATGTAACTCTTTATCTTCTTTTTCCAATTCTGTCACATCAGTATTAGTCAAACGGTAAAGTTGTAACGATACGATAGCTTCAGCTTGTTTCTCAGTGAATTGGTATTCTTTGATCAAATTATTTTTGGCATCGGATTTATTCTTACTGCCGCGAATTGTTTTGATCACTTTATCTAGAATGGATAAAGCCTTGATCAAACCTTCAACAATGTGCAATCTGCTCTTAGCTTTAGCTAGATCAAACTTACTACGTCTTAAGACAACTTCCTGTTGATGCTTAACATACTCAGTTAGAATTTGAACCAAGCCAACTTGTTGCGGACGCATGTCAGCGATAGCAACCATATTGAAGTTATATGAGATCTGTAGGTCAGTATTCTTGAACAAATAATTCAAGATCCCTTGTCCATCGACATCCCTCTTCAACTCAATAACAATTGACAATCCTTGCCTGTCACTTTCGTCACGCACTTCTGCAATACCGTCGACCTTTTTCATAACTCTAGCTTCGTCAATTTTTTTAACTAACACGGCCTTGTTTACTTCATAAGGAATCTCTGTCACTACGATTTGTGATTTATGACCACGCAAATTTTCAATTGAAGTCTTAGAACGCAAGTATACTTTGCCACGTCCTGTTTCATAGGCTTCACGAATACCTTTAGCACCTTGTAAAATACCGCCAGTTGGAAAATCTGGACCTTTAACAATTTTCATCAAATCATCCAAAGTAGCATCTGGATTACCTATCAACTTGATAGTTGCATCGATAACTTCACCTAAATTATGTGGCGGAATCTCCGTAGCATAACCGGCTGAGATACCGGTTGAACCATTGACTAGTAGATTAGGAAATCTAGCTGGCAGAACCTTAGGTTCTTTTTCTGTATCATCAAAATTCCATTCTTCGTCGACGGTATCCTTGTTAATATCACGCAACATTTCGGCTGAGATCTTACTTAGTCTAGCTTCTGTATAACGCATGGCGGCAGGTGGATCACCATCCATAGAACCATTATTACCGTGCATCTCGATCAAAGGTGCTCGTAATTTCCAATCTTGTGACAATCGAACCATGGCTTCATAAATTGATGAATCACCGTGCGGATGAAAATTACCCATAACATTACCGACACCTTTGGCCGATTTTCTAAAACCTTTATCATAAGTATTTCCATCAAGATACATTGAGTAGAGAATTCTACGCTGAACGGGCTTTAATCCATCACGAATATCTGGTAAAGCTCGCTCTTGAATAATCGATTTAGAATATCTCTCAAAACGATCTCCCATAATCTTCTCTAAAGAAATATCTTGAATTTTAGGAGAATTTTTAACCAAATTTTATCACCTATTCCTTATTCAATAAGTCATCAACGATATTTTGATCAATTGGATCAGTATCATCAATTTTCTCTAAAATAGTGTCGCCCTCTTCAGTACCGTTGAATTTAACATTCTTTTCGATCCAATCACGTCTTGGCTTTACTTTATCACCCATCAATGTTGTTACACGGCGTTCTGCTAAGGCAGCGTCATCTATATTAACTCTAATTAAAATTCTAGACTCAGGATCCATGGTTGTTTTCCATAACTGGTCAGCATTCATTTCACCTAAACCTTTGAATCGTTGTAATTCATAACCTTTGCCCATCTTTTGAATCGAATCTTTTAATTCATCAGGTGTCCAAGCGTATTTGATCTGAGTTTTAGCACCTTTACCCTTTTGTAACTTGTACAAAGGTGGTAAAGCAATATATACGTGTCCTGACTCTACTAATGGACGCATATAACGATAGAAGAAGGTTAATAACAGGATCTGAATATGTGATCCGTCATCATCGGCATCAGTCATAATAATAACCTTGTCATAGTTACGATCATCTAGTTTGAAATCAGCTCCAACTCCAGCACCGATCGTGTAGATCATTGTATTGATCTCTTCATTCTTATAAATATCTTCAAGCTTAGCCTTTTGAGTATTTAGAACCTTTCCTCGCAAAGGTAGAATAGCTTGAAATTTACGGTCACGGCCTTGTTTGGCAGAACCACCAGCAGAATCACCCTCGACTAAGAACAATTCGTTTTTAGTGGAATCTTTAGATTGTGCAGGTGTTAGTTTACCAGACAACAGACCATCGTTTTTCTTACTCTTCTTGCCACTTCTAGTGCTCTCACGGGCTTTTCTAGCAGCTTCACGCGCTTCACGCGCCTTCAAAGACTTCTTAACTAATGTCTGAGCCTGTTCACCATTCTCCATCAGGTAAAAGCTCATTTGCTCATAAACTAATTGATCAACAGCTGAACGGGCTTGAGGTGTTCCTAGTTTGCCTTTAGTCTGGCCTTCAAATTGTAAGATCTCTTCAGGAATACGCACTGAAATAATAGCCGATAATCCTTCACGGACATCACTACCTTCAAGATTCTTACTATTTTCTTTAAGAAGTCCAACTTTTCTAGCATAGTCATTAAAAGCCTTTGTCAAACCAGACTTCATTCCTGACTCATGTGTCCCACCATCAGCGGTTCTAACATTATTAACAAATGAAATTATATTTTCCGAATAACCGTCATTATATTGACCAGAAAATTCAATTTCAATCTCAGAATTAGTTCCTTCAATATAGAAAATGCCACCGATGGTATCTTTATCTTCATTCAAATATTTAACGAAGGATTGGATACCGTCTTCATAGTGGAAAATATCTTCTTTTGGTTCTTCACCACGATTATCAGTAATAGTGAACTTTACACCTTTAAGTAAAAAGGCTGACTCACGTAATCGTTCTGCTAACGTATCGTAATTAAATTTAGTAGTCTGAAAAATACTAGCATCAGGTTTAAAGCTGATAGTAGTACCATTACTTTCTTTAGATGTTCCCGTCTTTTTTAAGGTGCCGACCGGATGTCCACCATTCTCAAAGCGCTCTTCATAGACTTTGTTTTCACGGACAACACGTACCGTCATCCATTCAGACAAAGCATTAACAACGGATGAACCAACACCGTGCAATCCACCAGAAGTTTTATAACTATTTTCGCTGAATTTACCACCAGCATGCAAAACAGTCAAAATAACTTCAATAGTTGGTTTACCAGACGCATGCATCCCAGTTGGCATCCCACGTCCATGATCGACAACAGTAATACTGCTGTCCTTATTAATTGTTACGTTTATTTCTTTTCCAAATCCTGATAGTGCCTCATCGACAGCATTGTCGACAATTTCGTAAACTAGATGATGTAATCCACGTGAATCCGTAGATCCAATATACATACCTGGACGTTTACGAACTGCTTCCAGTCCTTCCAGAATTTGAATCGAAGAATCATCATATGATGATTTTGGCATGCAAATCATTCCTTTTTTGTAGAATCTAAGTTAACATTTTACTATTATATCACTAGATTAAGATATTAATCTTAAGAATTGAACGTATGTTCGCTCCTTTCAATTCTAACAGATTTAGTAGATAATGTCTTAGTTAGTATTTTTTAAAAGTACCATAGAGTTACAATATACCAAAAAATAAAGCTAAGAGAGTGATTTTTAGAATGAAACTTCTCGTTTGTGCAATTTTAGCCTATCTAATTGGCTCATTTCCGACCGCTTATATCGTCGGTAAAATCTTTTTTCATAAGAATATTTTTGAATACGGCAGTGGTAACGTTGGAACTACCAACGCCTATCGGGTCTTTGGACCATACGCTGGTACATTCGTATTAGTGATCGACATTTTAAAGGGAACTTTAGGAGCATTGATGCCAGTTTTCTTTAATCTTGATCATCACTGGGTCTTATTCATCGGAATATTCGCCGTTATCGGACATGTCTTCTCGATCTTCTTGAAATTTCGAGGTGGAAAAGCTGTTGCTACTAGTGCCGGAATCTTACTAGCCTACAACCCATTGCTATTCATGATTTGTTTTATCTGTTTAGCAACTATCGTCTATGTAACTAGTATGGTCAGTGTCGCCAGTTTAACAACCGTTTTAGTATTCACGATTGCAACGCTATTCATGCATGATTGGATCTTAACTACCGTAGCTCTGATAGTAACCATCATAATCTACGTCAGACACATCCCTAATATCAAACGTTTACTAAAGGGCAAAGAAAATCTTGTTCCAATTGGATTACAGTATAAGAAGCAACAAAAAAACGACCATTAATATGGTCGTTTTTTTATTTGATCGAAATACTGTAGTAAGCTTCAAATTGGTCATCAGGAGCCAATTTATTAATACCATATTTTGTCTTAAATTGATTATCAGTATCTGTTTTGTCGGCAATGCCCCACCAAGGTTCGATGCAAACGAAATTACCTTCTTTAGGATATGGTGACCAAATTCCAACAAATTTGGCATTACCAGTATCAACCGTCAACTTGTGTTCTGACTTTTCACTCTCGATCGTCAAAACAGCTGGATCGTTCAAACGGTAAATAATTGCATCCTCAGCAAACACATCATGTGTCAGCTCTAGATCCTGGTTAGCAACTTTAAATTCCTTATTCAAGTCGATATTGCTTCCAACTAGTGGAATACTAGTTCTCAACTCACTTGGACTGATGCCAACTCTAAAATCTTCAAAACTTGTATCTTTTTCAAATGGCACTGAGAAACCCGGATGTGCTCCAATTGAGAAATAGATATCTTCTGTTTCAAGATTCTTAACAAGATAACTGACTTGAATACTATCTTTAACTAATTGATAAACAACTTTTAACTCAAAATGATATGGATATTTTTTAAGTAATTCATCATTAGTTGTCAGCAAGAATACTAATTTAGAGTCAGTTTGTGACTCCAAAGTAAATTCTTGATCCCTAGCAAATCCATGTTGGTTCAATTGATATTCTTGATCGTCAATAAAATAGTGGTCGTCTTTTAAACGTCCTACGATCGGAAATAATACTGGCGCATGACGGCCCCAAATATCAGGATCAGCTTGCCAAATGAACTCTGTTTCCTCACTATTTTGAACACTGATCATTTCAGCACCAGTAGATTTAACTTGCATAGTCAAATAATCATTCTTTAATTGAAATATCTCCATAAATTACACCACCCTATAGGATGTAACGAGAAAGATCCTTATCAGCAACGATCTTGCCGACTTGTTCTTTAACGTACTCTCTCGTAATAGTAATATCGCCCATCTGCATATCCGGTCCTTCAAATAAAATATCTGAAAGGATCTTCTCTAGAACTGTTGATAAACGTCTAGCTCCGATATTTTGATTAGCGTTATTAAGGTCAAAAGCAACTTTAGCAATTTCTTCAACTGATTCTTTAGTGAAAGTCAAATCGATTCCATCAGCTTTTGTCAAGGCAACATATTGTTTCGTCAAAGCATTATCCGGTTTAGTCAAAATTTGAATAAAGTCACTCTCCGTAAGATCATTCAATTCAACTCTGATCGGAAAACGTCCTTGTAATTCAGCAATCAAATCACTAGGTTTACTCTCCGCAAAAGCACCAGAAGCAATAAACAAAATATGATCTGTATTAACGGCACCATATTTAGTATTGATCTGTGATCCTTCAACGATAGGCAAAATGTCACGTTGAACACCTTCACGTGAAACCTCACCAGAATTCTTCTTATCACCAGCAGCAATCTTATCAAACTCATCAATAAAGATGATTCCGTTATCTTGAGTTCTTTCAATAGCTGATTGATAGATTTCGTCATGATCAACACGTTTTTGAGATTCTTGTTGAATCAGAATTTCACGTGCTTCTTTAACAGGAAGAGTTCTTGTGATCATCTTCTTAGGCATCAAAGAATCCATCATACCGCTCATGTCGATACCCATTTGACCCATTTGGTCATTCATAGGACCAACTTTACGTGATTCTTCAACTTTGATAGTTATCTCACGGTCTTCTAGTAAGCCTTGGTCAAGTTGTTCCTTAACTGATAGGCGTTGATCACGAATCGAATCAGTTACTTCTGAATCACTATCTGGATCATCATCATTGTTATTTTGACCAAGAGCATCTTGTAATCCATTAGCAGATTGCAAATTGTTCAACATTGACATAAAGTCCATGTTATTTTCTTGGCGACGTTCCTTTTTGATACCAGGAACTAATAATTTAACTAATTTCTTATCAACGTCACGACTGACATCTGGTCTGATTTCATCAAATTTTTCTTTTTCTTCCATTGTTACAGCTACGTCTACTAAGTCACGAACCATTGATTCAACATCACGGCCAACGTAACCAACTTCAGTAAATTTAGTTGCTTCAACTTTAACGAATGGGGCCTTAACTACTTTGGCAAGTCTTCTAGCAATCTCAGTCTTACCAACACCTGTAGGTCCGATCATCATTAAGTTTTTAGGTGTTATTTCTTGTTGCATTTTCTTTGGTACTTGCATACGGCGATAACGATTGTATAGGGCAATAGCAACAGCTTTTTTAGCATCTTGCTGTCCAATAATATAATTATCTAATTGTGCAACGATTTGTTTTGGTGTTAGTGTCTCCATTTATTGATCTCCATTTTTAAAATTTGTCTGAAATAATGTTTTCATTCGTAAAAATATCAATCCCTGAAGCTATTTTAATAGCCTCACGAGCAATTTCATCAGCAGTCATATCACTGGCATGTCTTTGCATTGCAATAGCAGCAGCTTGGGCAAAATTGCCACCTGAACCAATTGCAACAACATCTTCATCCGGTTCAATGACTTCACCACTACCTGAAATAAGTAAAAGGCTGTCCTTATCCATTGCGATCAACATAGCTTCAAGTTTTTGTAGAGTTGGATCTTTGCGCCAATCTTGAGCTAATTCAACAGCTGAACGCTTTAGATTACCTGAATAAGCTTTTAATTTCTGTTCAAGCCAATCTTGTAAAGTGATGGCATCAGCAACACCACCGGCAAAACCAATGACAACTTGATCATCAAAAATTCTTCTGACCTTGTGTGCTGATCCTTTCATAATATACTTTTCACCCAATGTAACTTGGCCATCCCCAGCAATAGCAGTGTGACCATCATGTTTTACAGCAACGATTGTTGTCATTTAAATTACCATCCTATCTTGGAAAATACTTTTTATAGTCTTTTTGTAAGTGTTCCATAGTTACGTGCGTATAAATTTGCGTAGTTGAGAGACTAGAGTGACCCAGAAGTTCCTGAACCGTTCTCAGATCAGCTCCGTGATCAAGCATATGTGTAGCAAATGTATGCCGGATCATATGGGGATGAATATCTGCTGTCAGACTAGTTCTTTTAATTACTTGGTCGAGAATATATTCGATCCCACGACTAGTTAATTCTTTACCACGATTATTAACAAAAACATATTCATGTTCTTGATGATATTTAGTCATCAATTCACTTCTACCGCCATGAATATATTCTTTTAGTGCGTCCTGCGAATAACTACCAAAAGGAACATAACGATCTTTATCACCTTTACCATGAATTAAAACAATTCCGTTAGTAAAATCCAATTGACCTAATGTCAAACTTGAACATTCACTAACACGCATACCCGTGGCGTACAGTAATTCTAAAATTGCTGAATTGCGTTGTGACAGCGGATCATCGCCTTTTACAGCTTCAAACAACTGCTGCATCTCTTTTTCGTAAAAGAAATGTGGTAATTTTCGTCCTTTATGTCGCAATTGTACCAAATCAAAAGGATTAGCTGATAGATACTTGTTCTTAACTAAGAAATTATAAAACGATCGCAAGGCTGATATTCTCCTAGCAATCGTCTCATCGGCGTAATCTTTTTCATCCAAGTACGTCAAATAGGTCTCAACGTCTACCCGATTTACCTTCGTATAGCCGTTGAAACCCCCGTTCTGCTCCAAAAAGTTAACGAAGTTATTAATATCTTCTAAGTATGATTCCTTAGTCTTCACCGAATAGTGGTGATTGACCAGCAGATAATCAACAAATTGATCAACTAATTTTTGTTCTAACATTTATTTTTGAATGTCCTCTTCGTAATCCCCATTAGGACAGATAATTTGACGTCCACCTTTGACCTTCTTTTCAACTAAGTAGTGACCATCTTTTGGACAATCACGGCCAACTGGCTTATCCCATGATACAAAATCACAGTCTGGATATCTGGAACAACCGTAGAAAATACGATTCTTCTTAGATTTTCTTTCGATAACTTGTCCCTTCTTACACTTAGGGCAAACTACACCAATTTCTTTAACGATAGGTTTTGTATTACGACAATCTGGGAAACGTGAGCAAGCATAAAACTTACCATAACGTCCCATTTTGATAACCATTGGTGCCCCACAGATATCACAATCCATACCTGCTGGTTCATCTTTGATCTGAACCTTTTCAATTTTAGTTTCAGCTGATTCTAGCTCTTTAGCAAATGGCTTATAGTAACTATCAACAACCTTGACCCAGTTTTCTTTACCCTCTTCGATTTCATCTAGTTCATCTTCAAGATGAGCTGTAAAGTCGATATTAACGATATCTGGGAAATAATCTTGAATCAAGTTATCAACGATCTCACCTAACTCAGTAGGTTCAAAACTCTTACCATTTAATTTTACATAATAACGTCTTTGAATCGTATCAATGGTTGGAGCATATGTAGAAGGACGTCCCACACCATTTTCTTCCAAAGCCTTAACAAGTGAGGCTTCAGTAAATCTTGCAGGTGGCTGTGTGAAATGTTGAGCCGGATTGTTGGCTTGCAACGTAGCTTGGTCACCTTCAGTTAATTCTGGCAAGATATTATCTTTTTTGTTCGATTCGGCGGTACTTTGGTAAACCTTACGATATCCAGCAAATTTCATCTTTGAACCATTAGCTCTGAATTTAACTCCATTTTGAGTTAAATCAACTGCCATAGTATCGTAAACGGCTGGTGTCATTTGACTGGCGACGAAACGTGACCAGATCAATTCATATAAACGATACTGATCACGACTAAGGATATCCTTTAGTGACTTAGGTGTACGGAAAACAGATGAAGGTCTGATAGCTTCATGGGCATCTTGTGCACCTTCTTGGTTCTTATCTTGACGTTTCTTTACAGCTGCGAATGGTTCACCGTATTCTTCATGAATAAAGTCTGATGCTTCAACTTGAGCCACTTTAGAAATACGTTTTGAGTCGGTACGCATATAAGTGATCAGACCAACTGTACCTTCTTTACGCCCTAAATTGATTCCTTCATATAATTGTTGAGCAACCATCATAGTTTTTTTTGTCTTGTAATTTAAACGACGGTTAGCCTCTTGTTGAAGGGAACTAGTTGTAAATGGAGCAGCAGGTAAACGCTTACGTTCTTTCTTAGAAACTTTCTCAACGATAAAGTCTTCATTCTTATCTACACGAGCTAAGACATCTTTGACTTGATCATTATTCTTTAATTCGAGCTTCTTACCATCAACACCATAAAAATTAGCATTGAAAACATCTTTGCCATGCTTGAAAGTTGATTCGATTGACCAATATTCTTCAGGAATGAATTTCTTGATCGACTTCTCACGTTCAATAACTAACTTCAAAGCAATAGACTGTACACGTCCGGCACTAAGTCCTTTTTTAACTTTTGCCCAAAGAATTGGGGAAATTGAATATCCAACGATTCTATCCAGAACACGTCTAGCTTGTTGAGCATCAACTAAATTCATATCAATACTGCGCGGTGACTTGAAAGCCTGCTTAACAGTATCTTTAGTGATTTCGTTAAATACAACACGGTTTTTATCTTCAGAATCAAGACCTAATAAATGAGAAACATGCCATGCAATGGCTTCTCCTTCACGATCCGGATCGGCTGCCAGATAAACTCTTTTGGCTTTTTTAGCCTCTTTCTTTAAATCTTTGATGACCGGACCCTTACCACGAATAGAAATATATTTGGGTGTATAGTCATGATCAAAATCGATTCCCATTTGACTCTTAGGTAAATCACGAACATGTCCTAAACTTGCTACAACGTGATAATTACGTCCTAAATACTTCTCAATTGTTTTTGCCTTTGACGGTGATTCTACGATCACCAGGTTCTTTTGTTTTGATGGCACGCAAAGTGCTCCTTTCTGAATGAATCAATTAGAAAACTGTTCAATATATTAAGTATAGATTTCTGATTTGTCAATTCAAATGATACATTTTATTATTCATTTAACAAAGATTATTTTAAAATTTCAACATTTAAAAGTGGTATTGCTCCATCAAAAATCAATTGATTACAGCCATCTGAAAGTTCAGAATCCACTCTTCCGGGAATAGCATAAATCTCACGATTATTTTCTAAAGCAAGACCTGCCGTTATCAAAGCCCCACTATGATTCTTAGCTTCAACGACAATTAACTTTTGACTTATACCTGCAATAATACGATTACGTTGCGGGAAATGCCAAGGATTTGCAAAACTATCTGGTGGATATTCACTCAAAACTAATCCATAGTTGGCAATTTGTCTCTGTAATCCCTGATTATTACGAGGATAAAAGCGATTTAACCCGGTACCAATAACAGCAATGGTATTGCCGCCATTAGCTACCGCACAGCGTTGAGACCGTCCATCTATCCCGTTTGCTAAACCGCTCACAATAGTATAACGGTCAATTAAGTTTGGTACAAGACCATCAACACAGCTTATACCATAATTACTAGCCGATCTTGCTCCAACTATTGCAATCGTTTTAGTTTTCAAAAGTTCGATCCGACCCTGATAAAACAAAAGTGCCGGCGGATTATAAATCTCACGTAAGCCTTCAGGATATTCATCGCTTAAATAATTTATTGCCTGGATATTTTTAGTACCTAAACTCCTAAATAATGGAAGAAACTGGTCAAATTCTTTTTTTGATCGGCTTTCTTCTATTATTTTAAGCGTATCCAATTCTAGATTAGCACTTTTTATAGATTTTTTTATAATTTTTAACATATCTTGGTTTGAAACTAAATTAGTCAATCGACACTTAATCAAAATTTTTGTCAGTTTATCCATAATAAAAACACCGCTTTCTTAAAAGAAATTACGAAAGCAGTGCTTAATAAATTTTATTGATTTGTTTTACAGGTGAAAAACTTAAACGATGGATCGGTGTACGACCATATTTTTCAAGTGCCATTAGATGTTCTTTGGTACCATATCCATCATTATGGACGAAATTAAATTCCGGATATATTCTGGCATACATATTCATCAAATGGTCACGAGCAACTTTGGCCACAATGCTTGCGGCACCAATACTCAATGATTTGGAATCGCCCTTATACAGCTTCGTTTGGCCAATTTTAACCGGTATCGTCATCGCATCGACCAAAATATGATCTGGTTTAACATATAGACCATCGATTGCTTGTTTCATAACCAATTCAGTCGCATGATAAATATTTTCTCTATCGATCATCTCAGGACTGCCAACACCAATACTAATGTCAATCGCCTGCTCACAGATCTGACGATAAAGTTCTTCACGTTTTTTACCAGACAATTTTTTTGAGTCATCGACTTCATAGAGTGTATTATTAGTCGGCAAAATAACCGCTGCTGTGACGACGGGACCAGCTAAAGGTCCACGCCCTACTTCATCAACACCGGCTACTAATAAATCATGTTCCCAAAAAGTTCTTTCATAATGTTTCTTGGATTCAAACCTCTCGAGTAATTCTGCCCTTTTAAGTCTCTTTTTCTCAAATTGAATCAGCAGCTTCTGAACGCCAGCTCTAGAGTCTGCTTTTAAATCCTTTAATTGCTGTGCACTTACACCATCTTCAAGTAGTTCTTTAACGTCTTTGATGGTCAAGCTATTCCTCATAGAACTCACCCGGAATATCAAACGTTATACGCCCAAATCTCAGTTTTCTGACATCATTAATAATTTTACGTGATGCTTTATCATAGTCATCTTTGTAACCAAATTTCTTGGTCAAATTCATCAATAATTCAGGAGTAGTACTATTATAAAGATCTGTTCGATCGATCTTATAAGCGTCCATCAACTCATCAATATAATAAGTTTCCATAAAGTTCAAAGCATAAATCGCCACATCATCAGGAGAATAGATTTTATCTTTAATTGCACCTGATAGAGCGAGTTTCATACCAACTTTAGGATCATCGATCTTGGGCCAAAGAATACCCGGTGTATCTAATAGATCAATTCCTAATTCTGTTTTCAACCAGTTTTGGTTTTTAGTAACACCTGGTCGATTACCAGTAACAGCTACATTTTTACCAACAATTCTGTTTAAGATAGTTGATTTACCAACATTAGGAATTCCGATACACATTGCCTTGATCCGATAGTTCTTAACACCATTAGCTTCGTATTTAGCAATTTTATCTGATAATTCACCACGAATAAGGTCCTTCAATTTACCTAGACCTTTGTTGTGCTTGGCATCTAGTTCAACTGATTTAGTACCTTCTTGTTCAAAATTGACTTTCCAATCTTTAGTTCTCTTAGGATCAGCTAAATCAGATTTATTTAAAATAATAATATGCTTCTTCTGATCAATTATCTGTTCCAAAACAGGATTTCTAGAAGAAAATGGTAATCTTGCATCAACAATTTCCAATACAATATCGACCATTTTTAGACGATCTTGGACTTGATTTTTTGCTTTGTTCATATGACCCGGATACCATTGCATCACCATAAATTATTCACCTATTTCCTATCTGTGTCTTGATATTTAGCATAAACTTCATCAAAAATAGTCATACTGGGCAAATAGCCCGCGTTTAGTTCTAAATATTCAGAAATTTTCTCATAATCCTGTTCCTGTTTAGGGAAGGATTGGTCGCGGAAAGCGTTGTTCGCAAATTCTGCATCTGGTTCAACACTTTCAGCATTTCTTTGAGTCATTAAAAACTCGTAAAAACTTCGCCTCATATTGTAGTCCTTTACTGATTTTTAGTTATTTTTTCATTCATAACTAAGAAAGATAATTTATCCTGCTTCAAATCAATTTTCTTAGCTCTAATACCATATCCATCTTTGGTTGTAAACTTAGTGAATTTTAACAGAATTGTCTTGTCGCCGCCATTAACACTTACCCAATCGGGAACCTTGAAACTGTTCTTAATATAATTCATAACAAAAGTTATAGGTAATGACAAGTCGCCGATTTTCAATTTCTTAGCTTTTAGTAACACATCCCCATTAGTTTTAGCGTAAGGCTGCATAACTAAATTAAAGTGGATCTTTGAACCTAGAAAAGCAATAGCTCCAGTTAATTCAGCATCTTTTTTCAATTTTAATTGATACTGTGTTTTACCATCATTCAACGTATGTTTCAAGTAATACTGTGCCATTTTGTTGGCTTCAGTTTTGTCCATATTGACGGTGAACACTCGATCACTTGTGTCGATCTTTGAGGTTACTTTATATGTCTCATCTGGGGCACTCATAACCTTGGTTCCAATTATACCTAAACTTACTACTAAAATTGCTACTAAAGCAATAAACGCATATTTCCAGTAATTCTTTTTCATTATTTAATCAGCCAATCTTTCGTTGTTTTACTTACTTCATCAAAAACTTTTTCAGTCATCATATCATATCCGGTCCCATTTGGATGGAAATGGTCCTTCTTGTAAAGATAAGGATTAGTCCCGGTTTTCTTAGCTTTTTTATCGACCTCTTTAGTTTGGTATAGATTATTAATATCAATGAAATAAGTCAATTTTTCTTCACTTGCCACTTGTGCTGAGGCCTTGTTCCAATTAATGAAGGCTGTCTTAGCATTTTTAACATTAGCTAGATAGATACTAAAGGGATTGTAAATACCTATCAGGTAAATCGGTGCATCATTATTATAGTACCTTAAGTCATCCAACAAATTCTTTAGACGAACATCAAATTGTTGCTCTTCAGTCGCAATATCTGATTCAGTTAAATCAATTCCTTTTTTTTGCAATAAGTGCATAAAGTCATTGCCACCAACAGTTACCGTAATCACGTCTGCTTTAGGCAAATCAGCATGCATTTTCTTGTCAGACTTGATCCTTGAAATAATCTGAGTGCTAGTATCACCCGAAACTCCATAATTATAGGCCGAAGTTTTTACCTTATACTTAGTAGCAATCTTTCTCTTCAACCGAGTAACATATCCACCGCCAACTGACTTAGGATCACCAACGCCTTGTGTCAACGAATCACCAACCGCAACGATATTGATATGAGATTTATTGGGGTCAACTTTGATCTTCTTTTTTGCCTTCTTAGGCTTACTTTTCTTAGTAACTTGCGTCGTTTTCTCACCATTTTGATTGTTCAAAAAGTAATAACCTACTCCACCACCTACTAATAAAATAATAATTATTGCTAATATCCAAATATTTCTTTTCTTCATATATAATCCATCTTTCAAAAAAGAGGGTAAGACAGAATTTATCTCTCACCCTCTTTATATATAAATATGTTTATTCAGTATAAAACTCAATGGCGAAAGCACCTGAACCGGCATGTGTTGCGATAACAGGACTTGTAACTCTAATTAGCAAAGGAACATCGGGAACGATTTCCTTGAGTTTTTCCTTCAATTCATTAACATAGTCCAACTTATCAACGTATGAAATACCGATAGCCTTAATATTTTCTAGGCTTTTAATTTCTTCCATGACATTGTTCATGTATTTTTCAATTGTCTTTCTACCACGGCCACGCTTAGCAATATCCAAACTGTTATTCTTCAAAGTTAAAACAACATTGATATTTAACAGTGTTGACAATGTGCTGGCAAAGCGACTCAAGCGTCCACCACGCAAGATGTTTTCAATACTCGTAACACCCATGTATAAGCGAGTCTCATCGCGAACCTTCTGAATAGCAGTCTTGATCTCTTCAATCGACTTGCCTTCTTCTGACAATTGGGCAGCTTTGATAACTTGGAATGCTAAAGCGCGATCAGTAAACTCTGAATCGACTACCTCCATGTGTTTATCAGTCATTTCAGCTACTTGTCTGGCTGCATTAACGGTTCCGCTGATAGCCTCTGTCATATTGATCGAGAGAATATCAGTATAATCTTCAGGTATCGCATCAATGACCTTCATAAAGGTACCAATTGATGGTTGTGAAGTTTTAGGAAGTTCTTTTGAAGAATCCATTTCCTTAACAAATTCTTCACGCGTAATGTCAACACCGTCGGTATATGTGTTGTTATCGATATTAATTGTCAAAGGCACAACGCCAATGTCATATTTCTCGATTTCCTCTGAAGTTATTTGAATAGATGAATCGGTGATGATTTTTACTTTACTCATTTTATCCCTCTTTCACGATATAGGGTTTCGCATTGTTTATTGGTTAAAGTATAACAGAAATTAATCAGAGTATTATACTGGCACACCAAAGTTTTCAGCTATTTTATTTGTTAAAACATATTTTCTCAAATAAATATTAACATCACATATCATTATATTATACTTGCAACGAATATTGAAAATAAAAATAAGCTCTTAACCAAATTTTAGTTAAGAACTTAAAAATTAATTTTACTAATTTATCTTGATTGGGACTTCATTTTTACTTGTTTTATGTCTGTGAAAGACGAATGCAATGATTTTAAAGATAATTGACCGACCAATATCTGCAAAATAGCAAATCACCATTATTCCTAATACAGCAACGAAACCATACAAGTTCATCTTGATCAGATTTTCCGTATTGCTAAAGGTGAAATGGTTCCACATTTTAGTTAAGACAAATATATTTTCAGTTATCAGATAGACCGCAAACATGTGCTTAGCAATTTGATTAATCATGCTATTAAACCGTGTTTTGAATGTTATAAATATCAAAAACAATCCCAACGAACAAATAAGAGCAAAAAATCCGGTGTAGATATTTGTATAGCGATTTTTAGAAAAGACAATATCGTAGTACATTTTTCCGTAAATTATTACTAAATTAACGACAAACAAAGCTAATCCTATCAAATAGTTCCAGTTAGATTTTTTAACAAACTTTCTAATGTACAGCCCCACTAAGTAAGCCGTGATCAAGATACCCAATCCGACTGACTCTGAAGCAACATTATTGTTGATCAAAGGGAAGATACTGCACGAAGCAATCAAAATAACCAACAAGTAGATAAACCTGTTCCGGCTAAGATTTGCTACTGCTTTATTGATGTAGGGTACGAATAACATCAGTAATATATACGCCGTTACAAACCAATAATGATTAAAGGTCAACGGCATGATCGACTTCCAAATACTGTAATTACCTTTCAATGGCATCTTTAAGTAAATTGCCACAAGGAGAAACAAGATACTGTAAAAATAAAGTTGAGCATATATAGAAACAGCCTTTTTTAAAGTTCGTTTCTCATCGTACTCTTTGCTTCCTAAATAGTAGCCTGTGATCATTACAAACGCATAAACACCTATATCCCCTAGTGGCAAATAGAACAATGAGTAAAATGCTCTCAGCAACTGGTTATTAGCTATCAGAGTATCAGCTACTCCTCCCCGACTCCACAAACTAAAATGGTGTAGCGTAATAAACAACATGCTGACAATACGCAAAAATTCAATATTACTATTCCTCAAACGATTAGTATTCATCGGTAATCCCCAATTTTTATTTAGATAAATTTGTAACCTAAATAATACTTTATCATATTAAAATCAATAAAAATATAGGAGAAAAGGCGTGTATCTTTGATTTATTGAAAAATATTTATTTCGTAATAAGAAATCAGTAACAAGTATTCCGAAGTAAACAAAGATACTAATGAAACCGTCAGTTCTCCAGATGAAGTTTCATTAGAAAAAGAAACAAACACAGTTAAGTGGAATGCTTCCGATTCATTCCTATCTGCTATGGCTCTAAAAGGTGAGACTTACAGACTTGTAATTAAAGCTAAAGTCGATCTAAGCAACGATACATCAGATTCAGTTGATAGCGGTGAAATTGAAAATATTGCCAACTCTATTGTTAGCGGACAATCTCAATCAACTAACCAAGTTCAAAATCCGGTAGATGGTGATGAGATTCCTGCTAAACCAACTAAATCTGTAACTGATAAAAATGGTAAAGACATCAACAAGCAAGACGTTAAACTTGGGGATGAAATCGAATACCATATTGATCAAAAGGTTGGCGTTTTAAACCAATCAATTTCTAAGAGATATACTGAATTTTCAATCACTGATCCATTACCTGATAACATTGCACATACAAAAGCATATGTAATTAATAAAGCAAATGGTAAGACGGCCAGTGAAGAAAGTGATCTTTCTTTCGATGAGAATTCAAATACAGTTCTATTCACTGCATCAGATTCATTCTTAAAGAATATGGATCTAAACGGTGAAACTTATGAATTAGTTGTTGAAGGTAAAGTTGTTGCAAAGAACGCCAAGACCGATGATCAAGATCTCTTAACAGATCCAAGTACTGATAAGAAAGATAGTACTAATAGTTCTACAACATCCGCATCAGATACAAAACAAGACGAAGTAACAGATACATCCGACGTAACAGTAATTAGAGATGTTGCTACTTCGAGCTTGAACAATAATCCACAAGATACAAATGAAGTATTGAATTACTTAAGACCTGAGACTCCAAAGGACGAAGAAACTACACCTGGTAATGTAGATTCCAATCCAGCAGAATCTACATCTAAGATGGCACAAACAGGTAATAAAGGATTCATTAAATCAATTCTTCATATTTTGAATTTAATATAAATAAAAAGGTTCTGACCAGTAAATTATTACTGGTGAAGTGCAATAAAAAAGTTAGACATTTTTATAAGTTTTAAGAAATCATGGATTGTTCCCTGTATTCTACAGGAGACAATCCATTTTTCTTTAAAGAAATACGTTTATTGTTGTACCAGTTGATATATTTAGCGACTATATTCTTTAAATCTTCTAAGTCATAGAT
>NZ_RHOR01000012.1 GCF_003946625.1 Companilactobacillus kedongensis
TTCTGATCCTTTTGGTGTTAAATCATCACCGTTTGCTGTGTATGTATCTCCAACTTTTTGAGCACTAACTGTCTTAGATGGTGCTAACTCTTTTGTATTATCAGATGCATCTACATATTTAATTGTTACATCTGCATTTTGTTCAGTAGGTGTAGTAGTACCGCCACCATTATTATCACTTGATCCATTGTTGTTATTATCAACATCTGTATCAGTATCTGGTAGTGGTTCAGCGTCTGGATCATTTGCAATATATGTCTTATCTGAACGTGAAGTTTCGGAAATCAAGTTTGAATCGGCTGCTTTTACCCATTCGTCTGTTGAAACACGATAATAGGTGACACCATCAACAGTTACTTTAGTATCCGTCTTCCAATCAGTATTGGCTGCTAAAGCACGGTTCGAAATCGGCTTAGCTCCATCTAATGGATTACTAAATAATCGAGTATTGTTACCAACGTGAATAACTCCAGTTAAATCTTGTTTGGAGGTTTCATCTTGGAGGTCCATTTGTTTGATATTAGCATATTCATTTGTACTTACTTTAACGTATGTTTGACCATCAACACCGACAACGGCCTTATCTGTCTTCCAAGCAGTTCCGCTTTGAAGACCTCTGTTTGATCTGTGAATATTCTTTGTAGTTACACTATTCCACAATGGAATTGAGCTACCTTTTTGAGCATTAACGACGGCAACATTATTAACGGCAGAAGCATCTGCTGTTTGTTGTCCTAAAATCGATACTCCAAATAATGTCACAAAAGTCAATCCAACAGCGATCCATCCTTTTTTACCGTGTACCAACTTAACTCGATAAGTTTTCTCCTCTAAAGCTTTTTCTAAACGTTTTCTCTTAAAATCCATTCTTCACTCGTCCCCTCGAATATATATTTTTAAAGGTTGAAACATTGATTTAATATATTAAAACTTCTGTTTCTTGCCTTTCTTATATTCGAAGTATATAACATCATTATTAAAAATTGAAGGCCTTTTCACCAAAAATACGTATTATTTTACATATATCTATCTTTTTAACGTATTTTCTTAACTAAAATTAATAAAAAAATGATTTAATCCCGTTAAAAGGACTAAATCATTTTTTTATTAATTATTTGCGTAATCTTTATATGCTTGTGTTAAATCAGGATCTTTCATAATTATATGACCATTATAAATAGTTCCATCCAGAGCAATTCCGACATTTCTACCAACATCAGATTCTTCATTACCTTCTTCAGCTACTGAATAATACAATCTATAGACCATCGGTGTAGCAGTTTTTTCTCCACCAGCTTCTTCGGCAACTGGTAATGTTGCACCATCCCCAGCTTCCAAAACATGGAAATTATGCATTTCTTCATCTTGTTGATAGTATTCAGTCACCCAATCAGCAAAATCTTCTTTGGTTGGGAAAACTTCTTTAACTGATCTGCCTTCACTATCAGAACTTGATTCTTTATGCATCTGAGAATTGAAACTTGATACGGAATAGCTATTCAAATAGTCATCGTACTTAGGCAGACTTTGCGAAGCATCATCGGGATAGTTATCTTCCATTTTCCAACTTGAAAATACACTGCTTAACAATGTTAAGACATTATGATTATATTTCAATCTCAATGTTGTTCCGGCTAATGGACTACCAGATTTTTGATACTCAAATCCTCCCAAACTCATCAAGTTACCATAATAAGCATTGGATTGCTCGGATACTTTCAAAGTCATGATGTGACTATTTGAATTATACGAGTATGTTCCTTCAAATACTGCCATTACAGCAGAATTTTTATTTGTATTTTTAGCATCCTGATATCCGTAACGCCAAATATATTTGCTACCCTTAAAAGCAATCGCATTCATTGGTGTATCCATACCATTAGAAGTAAATCCATGATTTGAAAACTTACTATAGGCATTATCGTATTTATTCTTTTCATTCTGATAATGCTTATTATATTTGACAGTTTGTCTATCTGTCGGATATAGTTTGACGTTATTTACTGTTCCCAACAAGTAGGTCTTCTTATTCTCGATCTTAATTGGATGGTTCTCCGCAGCATTCAAAGTGCCACCTTCCCTTTGAACAATACTGATCGGTGCCATCCCCTCTGACAGGTCAGAATCATTATTGAAACGTTCTTCAGTAACATTATCAATATTCATAGTAATATTACCGTTTGTAGCAATAGTATAGGTTCCCTTTTCGGTAAATCGTCCCGCAAACCCTTTGGAACTGATAATATCCTGAACAAAACTACCATCTTTTCCAAAATACATTGAGTATTTGTAATCTGGATCTTTGGCAGTGCCATTTCCATGATGAATGCCCTTAAAATTATGGCCCTTGATCACGATTTCTTTATTAGATTTATTATTACTTTTCGTACTGGTTGTTGAATTATTACTGCATCCAGCTAGAACTAGCAAAAATAAAGCACTTATCATAACTAGTAAATATTTTTTATATTTCATAATTTCCCCCACTATAACTTATCCGTTGTAATCAGCATAGGCTTGGATCAAATCCTCATCCAAGGTATTGAAATGACCACTGTAAATACTTCCATCAGACGTAATACAGATTGTTCTGCTGACGTCAGGCACACTGTCATCTGATGTTATTGAATAATCGAGACTATATACTACTGGCGTTTCAGTTTGTTCATCATCCAAAGAATCTCTGACGGATACTTTACCACCTTCACTTACGGATAACACTTTAAAATCTGGCTCTTTATCATCAGACAAATAATAATCAGTTACCCAATCGGCAAAATCTTCCTTTGTAGGAAAGGCTTTCTTAACTGGTGAATTATTCTCGTCATCCTTTTCCATTTGTGAATCAAACGTAGCAACAGAATAACTATTTAGATAGTCATCATATTTCGGTTGACTCTGTGAAGCATCCTCTGGATACTCATCTTTCATTCCCCAGCTCTTAAATGAACTATTAACTAAATTAAGAGCATTGTTTCTATATCTCAATTTCAAATTATTTCCAGCTAATGAACTACCAGATTTTTTATATTTAAATCCATTGAGACTCATTAAATTACCATAATAAGATTTTGATTGATCAGATACGTTCAGTGTCAAGATATGATCACTAGAACTATATGAATAAGTTCCCTCAAACACTGCCATGACGGCATTATCCTTATCGGTATTTCTGCCAAGATAACCGTATCTCCAGATAAACTTATTACCCTTAAAGGCAATACCATTCATTGGCGTATCCATCCCGTTTGAAGTAAATCCATGACCTGAGAATTTATTATACGTATTATCATACTTTTTCATTTCACTTTGATAATGCTTTTTATAATTAACCGTCTTAGCATCGGTTGGATATAATTTGACGTTGTTAACTGTCCCCAACAAATAAGTCTTCTTATTATTGATTTTAATCGGATGATCTTCAGCAGCATTCAAAGTACTGCCTTCCCTTTGAACAATGCTCTTTGGCGCGATCCCTCTTGATAAAGAAGAGTCGCTAGTGAATCGTTCCTTAGTGACACTGGCAATATTCATTGTTATATCACCATTTTTAGCAATATTATATGTTCCTCTTTCCGTGAATCTTCCCGCAAATCCCTTGGAACTAATAATATCTTGCACAAAATTACCATCTTTTCCAAAATACATGGAATACTTATAATCTGGATCTTTGGCAGTCCCGTTTCCTTGATGCAATCCTCTAAAATTGTGGCCTTTGATGACAATATTGCCACTTGATTCTTTTACATCACTCAAATCGGCTTTTTTACTACTGCAGCCAGATATCACTAGTAAAAATAAAATGCTTATAATTACTAGAATGTAATTTTTTTGTTTCATATTTCCCCCTCTATAACAAACACAAAAAGACGAATGTATCTGACTGTATTTTTAATATGTCGATTACATTCGTCTTTTTCTATACAAATAAGTATATATCAATATTATTAATTTAGGAAGTTAGGATTAAATATTAGGTATTCCATCAACTAATGACCAAGAAATCGTCCCGGAATAAATTCCAGCTGGATTGTCTTTGTCCAATTTTAAAAGTATTCCACTATCCTTAGTCCACTGGCTAGCAACATCAATTGTTTGAACATCATCTTGATTCTTAATATTACGATAAACTTCTTGTAAACCGGTCAATGGAAAAATCTTTCCTTCAGTACTTCGATAGACCATATTGCCATTTAATATCTGATTATTTACATTATCCTTAAGTACTGTTGCATGTGCCTGTAAAGTCCACCCTAGGCCCGGATCACGCCCATCGATCACCTCGACCTGCCATCCCGATTGCCTTGGAACTATTTCACCAGGATAACTTTTCTTGATATTCTCGAAATAAACATTCTTACCAACCTGACCAAATTCTAAATTACCAGCAACCTTAAATATTATCTTAATATTACTAGTTCGATAACCATTGTTGTCGGTTGCGTAAAGAGTCAATATGTTCTGACCTTTGATCAATTGACTCTTTGGTACGTAGAACGAATACGATGCTTTTGATCCGTTATAACCAGATAGATGAAAATTATTTGTATACGTATTGATTTCGGAGTGTAATTCCACATTACTAGGAGTGATCCAATCACCGTTTGAATACCAAATTTCACCCTTGATCGGTATTTGATCTGGAACTTGGTCCATTGAAGAATATTCAACTACTCCCGATGGATCTGAATTGATCATCATTTTAGGCACATCAATAACAAAAGCCTGATTATCATCATCAATAATAAAATTATCACTCTCAAATTTAACATGGGTCGAAGGAACATTTGTAGCTTTGTCAACCATATTGGCCGTTGCGTGCAATTCAATTTTGGCGGTTTGCATATTATTAGACAACGCTTTTGATAGTACATGTAAAATTTGACTTTTATTATATTGCGTTAGCGGGATATCCTCATGGCTACCATCAGCATAAGTAACGGTTCCAGAAGTATAAGTAACCTGTTCAGGTAAATTCATTTTAGCTAAGATCTGATCCCAATCTTTCGACCCATTTATATAAGTTAAATTATAAATAAAGCTAAGATCATCACCTGCATTGACATGATTGTCAGTCGCCGTAAGAACTTTATTTTTCGTATTATCTTTGATACTGGCAGTTGAATCAGCACTAACAAATGAAGGAATACTTTCAAAAACAATCAGATTATTTTCCATAAATTTACCCGTCGATCCGGTGAAACCCCATCTTAGTTTATTACTACCATTCAATTTAAAATGATCCATATCTAATTTCTGCGACTTAGTGATTGGCTTATTATTGGCCGTTCCGTCAACATTTTTATCATTAAAAAAGTAAGTCAGCGTGCTAGTTGCATGGTCAAACTTTATTGTCATATGATGCCATTTAGCATCTGTAAGAAGTGGTCCTGAAGATGGATCAATACTTGGTTTTTGGTATAAATTATTATGCTTCATCATGTAGTAATATTTAGTTCCTTGATCAGAACCTGATAAAAATGGGAAGTATGTTGCACTAACATCTGGATAATCCATATTAATATGCTGGCCTGATATTTGATCACCTCTAAACACATAATCAAAAGAAACACCTTCCCCACTGATATCTTCATAACGGTTTAATTTATTAAGAAAAGTATCAAACTCAATTGCAAAACTGTTTTGAATCGCTGTCGGTAAAATTTGAGTTGAAGGATCGTTGTTGGGATTATCATTGTCCATATCAGCACCCCATACACCTAGAGTCTGACCGGGCGCAGGTACACCTTTAAATCTAGATATAGCCCTAATACCACCGTATGGATTATTTATATTTTTAGGATCATCTTGAGCATTTTGTAAAACGAATGCCATACCATCTCCTACTTCTAGTGGTTTTGAGGTATCTTTGGGATGACCAAAATAAAGCCACATGGACATAGTCTGATCCTTAGTTATATCTAAATAATTTGATTTATCAATATTACTCCAAATAGATCCCAACTGATAATACCCATGAGTAACTCGAAGTATTCTAGTATGATCATCTGGGTCATTTTCACTTCTTTTAATAACTTTAGATGCGTTCATATTATCTGATGAATTAGGCTTTGAAAATATTCCCTGTTGAAAAGTTGGATCAGAAATATCCATCCCTCTAGGTGCGCTATCTAATGCCTTTTGTAAATCCTCTGGATCATCAGGCTTAGTTTCTGAAGGTAATATATCAGTAACTTCTGCATTTACATTTATGTAATTATTCAAAGAGACAATTAAAGTTATCAAGGCAAATAATGATAATAATATAAACAATAATTTAGATTTTATTTTACTAGTATCCATATATAGCTATCCCCATTAATTAAAATAGTCAAATTAGTTAACTTATTATATCAAATAATAGAGTTTAAATCCAAAGCTAACAAAAAAAGACCGCATCTTTAAAAGATGCAGTCTTGATTAAAAATCTATTTTTTATTGTCATTATTTAGTTTGATGATTTCCAAAACAACATCAACGGCTTTTTCCATTGACTCTTCAGCCACGTACTCAAAGCGTCCATGCATGTTCTCACCACCAGCAAACAAGTTAGGAGTTGGTAATCCCATAAAGGAGATCTTTGATCCATCAGTGCCACCACGAACAGCAGCTTCATCTGGTTCAATATCGAGATTCTTCATAGCATGTTCAGCAATCTTAACTACATCCATATGATCCTTTATAATATCGATCATATTGTAGTATTGATCCTTCATATCAATCTTAACAGTCTCTTCACTATATTTCTTATTCAGATCAGAAACGATTTGATTGACCTTATTCTTACGATCCTCTAAACCTGTACGTTCAAAATCACGAATAATATATGATAAGTCAGTTGCATCAACTGTCCCATTGATTGAAATCAAATGGAAGAATCCTTCACGTCCATCAGTCTTTTCAGGAACTTCATCACTAGGCAAAGCATTTTGGAATTCATTAGCAATACTCATGGAATTGATCATGATTCCTTTAGCAGAACCTGGGTGCACATCCTTACCGGTAATGTGGACCTTCAATCCAGCAGCACTGAAAGTTTCGTACTCTAGTTGACCCACTGGACCACCATCAACAGTATAAGCAAAGTCAGCACCAAAATCTTTAACATCAAACTTATCAGCACCAGTACCGATCTCTTCATCAGGACCAAGACCGATCTTAACTTTACCATGTTTGATTTCAGGATGACCAATCAAATATTCCATAGCAGTAATAATTTCACTGACTCCTGATTTGTCATCAGAACCAAGTAACGTATCACCGCTAGTTGTGATCAATGTTTGACCTGCATAACTATTTAATGAAGGAAAAACTTTAGGATCAAGTGTGTACTTACCTTCGTCATCTAATTTGATTACACTTTTGCCATCATAATTTTCAACGATTTTAGGTTTGATATTTTCTGAATTAAAATCAGCAGTATCAATATGAGAAATTAATCCCAAAACGGGAACATCATAATCTAAGTTTGATGGTAGTTCTGCTGTTAAATAAGAATTTACTGAGCTAATCTTAACATCACTTAATCCAACAGATTTTAATTCTTCTGCCAATTTATTAAGGAAAACGGTTTGTCTTTCTGTTGATGGAATAGTTGTTGAATTCTCATCAGAACGAGTATTTTGCTTAACATATCCCAAAAAACGAGGGATTAACTTTTCGTATTTAATTGCCAATTTGTCCACTTCCTATATAAAATTATATGGTTCTGTGTTCACTTCAGACTGAATAACTTCAATGTCCCATTTATAGGCCTTTTTCCAGTCATTTAACAAACGGGCCATCTTCTCAATAAAGATAACTTCAATATGATGACCAGGATCAACTACATTTAAACCATTTGACATCATGTCATGTGCAGTATGGTAATAAACATCCCCAGTAATAAAGGTATCTGCTCCAGCTTTCAAAACTTCTGGATAGAATTTACCAGCATCTCCACCAATAATAGCAACTTTCTTAACTGGTTGTCCAAGTTCTGACTTCACATAGCGCAAATTAGGTAAGTTATAAACATCACGAACCTTTTTAGCAAAGTCCAACAGATCCATTGGTTCAGCAAGGTCACCCATACGTCCAATTGAATAATCATCGTCAGGATCCAGATAGCGAGTATTTTGCAACTCAAGTTTCTCCATTAGCCAGTCATTCATCCCGCCATGAGCCTTATCCAGATTCGTATGTGCAGAATGAACAGCAATGTTATGTGACAAAAGATCTTGATACATCTTATTTTGAGGTGATGAGAGATCAAGATTTCTCGCAGAATGAAACATTATCGGATGATGTGCCATGATCATATCGACATTTTTATCGATAGCTTCTTCAACCACTCGAGGACGAACATCCAAAGTAGTCATGATTTTATGCACATCTTGACTACGATCTCCAATTTGAAAACCAGTTGGATCTCCGTCTTCTTTGATTGATAATGGTGCAAATTCTTCTACATGATTAATAATATCTTGTACTTTTACTTTGACCATTACAAAATCTCCTCAACATATTTAATATATTGCTGCATTTTGTGAATTTTTTCTGTATCAATTTTTTTGGCATGTTTCATATTAACAACAGCTTTTTGATAACCATTTAGTTTGCGTTGCCACTTATTGATGAAATCAGTTGATTTTTTCTTCATCAAAATAGGACCCATTAAATACTGAGCTTCATTCAACTCTGAAGTATTAGTACTTCTTTGAGCTTTTATGATCTCATAATCATGATGCTCATCTTCTAAAAGATCTTCATCAACTATGGCAAACCCATTTTCAATCAGCCAATGTCTAACCAAAGGTTCTCCAATATTAGGCTGTAAGACCAGCGTCTTAACATTCGACAATTGGTCCTTTGTAGCTCGTGTCAAAATATCACAGATCAAGATGCCACCCATACCTGCAATAACAACTGTATCTATTTTATCCGCTGCTTCAATAACGGCTAAACCATCACCTAAACGGACATCAATTTTTTTACTCAGCCCAAACTTGTCGATATCTGCTTTCGAACGTGACATTGGACCTGGAGCCACTTCCCCAGCAATTGCGTAATCAATCGTATTATTTTCAATCAATTCTACTGGTAAATAAGCGTGATCAGAACCAATATCTGCCACTCGAGCATTTGTGTCGACCATTTTGGCCACAGCTCGTAGTCTGTTTGATAGTAAAGTCACATTAACCTCTATTCCGCAGTCTTACGATCTAAGTCTGTCATATATTCACGTGTCATTGGCAATGAAGAACCACTTGGTCCATTTGTCAATAAGTATTGGATTACATCGATATTACCACTTTGGAACGAAGCAGCACAACCTTGAAGATATAGATCCCACATACGGACAAATCTTTCACCGTACATGTCCTTAACTTTATCTTCAACTTTCAAGAAATTATGACGCCAAATCTCAACAGTCTTTTGATAGTGACGACGTAATGGTTCAATATCGTCAATCTGCAATTTAGCATCCATAATATGGCCAATATTTTCTTTAATATCAGGGATATAACCACCTGGGAAAATATACTTAACAAGCCATGGATCGACACCTAGACCTTCGTGTTGACCAGTAATACCGTGGATCAAAGCAGTACCATTTGGCTTGAGCATCTTCTTAACAGTCTTGAAGTATCCTTCCAAATGAGTCTCACCAACGTGTTCAAACATACCAACAGAAACAACATGATCAAATTTTTCATTGATTTCACGATAGTCTTCAAGAATAACTTCCATTTGATCAGTTAAGTTTTCTTCTTCGATCTTATTATTAACATAGTCGTATTGTTCTTGACTAAGAGTAACACCCTTAGCTTTTAGACCGTATTCTTTAGCGGCAGTGAACATCATTGTTCCCCAACCGCAACCGATATCGATAATGCTTTCACCTGGTTTAGTATTTAGCTTATTCAAAATATGATGAACTTTGTTCATTTGTGCTTGTTCCAAAGTATCTTCTGGTGTACGGAAATAAGCACATGAATATGTCATTGTGTCATCAAGCCATAACTTATAAAAGTCATTACCGATGTCATAATGTTCTTGAACTTCTTTTTTATTGTTCTCTTCACTGTGACTGAACTTAGGAACAAATTTCTTTAATTTTAGACTCGACATAAAACTATCCGATTGTGTGTAAGCAGATGTGATAAGTTTTTGAATCGAACCTTCGATCTCAATATCCTTATCCATATAGGCTTCACCTAAAGTAAGTGTGGCATGTTTAACAACTTCGGAAATTGCAACTTTATTATTGAACTTAATTGTTATGTCAGACTTTCCTTCTGGTCCATAGTTTTTTTCTTTTTCATCCCAAAAAATAACCTTGATTGGAATTGTGAACGAATGTGAAAAAATCTCGTCATAAATCTTTTTATCTAGCATATAAACCCTCCAAAAAGTAGATATATTAATGTTAACGCAACTTGTGAAAAAACATAACTATTTAATTTGATTATTTCAGAAAAAACAAAAAGAACAGCAATTTTATACTGTTCTTCTCTAATACTTATTCTAAAAAGTCTTTTAATTGTTTTGATCTTGATGGGTGACGCAATTTTCTAAGAGCTTTGGCTTCAATTTGACGAATTCTCTCACGAGTAACACCAAATACTTTACCAACTTCTTCTAGAGTTCTTGTTCTACCATCATCCAAACCAAAACGTAAACGAAGTACATTTTCTTCACGATCTGTCAAAGTATCCAAGACGTTTTCGAGTTGTTCCTTTAATAGTTCGTAAGATGCATGATCCTCAGGACTTGTTGCATCAGAATCTTCAATGAAGTCACCAAGATGGGAGTCGTCCTCTTCACCGATAGGTGTTTCCAATGAAACTGGTTCTTGAGCAATCTTTAGAATATCACGAACCTTGCCAGTTGCCATATCCATTTCGGCACCAATTTCTTCTGGTAATGGCTCACGGCCAAGATCTTGAAGTAATTGACGTTGAATTCTGATCAATTTGTTGATAGTTTCAACCATATGAACAGGGATACGAATGGTTCTAGCTTGGTCAGCAATGGCACGCGTAATAGCCTGTCTGATCCACCAAGTTGCATATGTTGAGAATTTAAATCCTAAACGATAATCAAATTTCTCAACGGCCTTCATCAGACCCATGTTTCCTTCTTGGATCAAATCAAGGAATTGCATACCACGTCCGACATAACGTTTAGCGATTGAAACAACCAAACGCAAGTTAGCTTCAGCAAGTCTTTGTTTAGCTTCTTCATCACCTTGTTCGATCTTCAAAGCCAAATCAACTTCTTGTTGAGCATTAAGTAGAGGAACACGACCAATTTCCTTTAAGTACATACGAACTGGATCGTTAACCTTGATATCAGTTGCAGCTGCTGTATCTTTCTTTGCTTTCTTGGCACTCTTAGCACTCTTCTCTTCTTTTAGAAGTGAAAGTTTACTTGGGTTACCCTTTTCGTCAACAACACCGATACCTTGGTCTTCTAATTCCTCAATAAAAGTATTTAGTGCATCACCCTTTAATTTATATGGTGTAATAATTTTTTCTGTTAGATCAGTTTCAGTGATCTTACCAGTTTTCTTTAAATCTTTAACAAGCTTCTTTGTAGCACTTTTAAGTTCTTTTGATACTGTTGTTTTTTTAGTTGCCATATATTTTCCTCCAGTATGCTTTTAATTACCGGTTAACAATTTTCTTAATTTAATTAATTTCATTGTTAGCTCTAATTGTAATTTATTGTCACCTACCATTGCCGCTTGCTTAAGTTGTTGATTGATATCTGATACCTGAGTTTCCAAACCTGAATTGTTGATATTGGAAATATAATCATCAATCTCTTGTTCAGTGTATTCATCAGGCATCTTCATCATCACTAATTCAGCCAAAAGGTTCTTGCCGTCATTATCCAATCCATTCATAAAGTCAGACATTTGCGTATTATCACTAATATCACCAAAGGCCAGCAAAGACTCATAGAGTCGCTGATACTTTTCATGAACAAACTGAAAATTATTTCCCTTCAGTCTGGCCTTCAATTCCGGAAAACTGAGTGTCCAATACAAAAGACATCGCTCTGATTTCTCAATACGATCAATTTTGTTTGGAGCGACAGTCGCAGTTTCTCTTTCAAGTGTCGTCACTTGCACATTTTGATAATTATTAGCTGGTTGCTTAATAGCATTACTACGTCTCAAAGTATCCAGCTCTTTATTGATGGACTCTTTAGAAACGTTCATTTCATCAGCAACACGTCCGACATACATATCGATCTCAACTGGTGAACTTAATTTGACGATTTCTTGGAGTGATTGATTCAAGAACTTCAACTGATCATGTTCATTATTAAGATTATAGTGTCGGCGGAAATAATTAAGAATGAATGAAATAGGTGTCTGCACACCATTTTTGACTAAACTATTAAACTTATCCGAACCTTCACTTCTAATGAATTCATCAGGATCCTTTTGATCGGGAACACTGATAACTCCATAGGTGAAACGTTCATCATTAAGCTGTGTTAACGCTCGATATGTTGCCTCAACACCAGGATCATCTCCATCGTAACAAATATTAATTTGATTAGTCAGTCTACTCAATGTATAGAGCTGCTGATCAGTCAAACTAGTACCCATTGATGCAACACCATTGGTAACACCAGACTTATAAGCACTCAAAACATCCATAAAACCTTCAAATAAAATAACATTCTGATTATAGCGAATACTTTTTTTAGCATTGCTTAAATTAAACAGGACTTTACTTTTACTGAAAATCTCAGTTTCTGGACTATTCATATACTTTGCGGTGCTAGCAGTTTTATCTAAAATTCTACCGGAAAATGCCACGATATTCCCGGCCTCATCAGTTATGGGAACCATTACTCGATCTCTAAAACGATCGAATAGTTCACCATCTTGGTTTTCTGCAAACAAACCAGATTTTCTTAAAATATCTTCACTGATCGAACGATCTTTAAAGAATTGTAAGAGCAAGTCTGAATTATTTGGTGCATAACCAAGACTGAAGGTGCTGATCAAATCATTATCAATATCACGTTTATTGAGGTATTTCAAAGCTTGACTACCATTTTCTGTTTTTAGCAAAATATGATTATATAGCTTCGCTGTTTCCTCATACATTTTCAGTAAAGTTCTACTATCTGAATTCTGATAATTAGTATTTTCGGTTTGGTAACTATCGGGAATAGGAATATTCCCCATCTTAGCCACTTCAACTACGGCTTCTGGGAAAGTCTTACTCTCCATTTCCATAATGAATTTATAAACATTTCCTCCACGACCACAACTGAAACAGTGAAAAAATTGTTTTTCTTCGGTAACGGTAAAAGATGGTGTTCTTTCCTCATGGAAAGGGCATAAACCAACAAAGTTCTTACCGGCTTTCCTGAGTTGAACATACTTACTTAAAACATCAACGATGTTTGTCTTCGAGGTAACTTCATCTATAAATTCCTGTGGAATTCGAGTTGCCATGGCTGTCACCTCCTCAAAATGTTTATAAAAACAGTGAACTAAAGGTTAACACACGGATTTATAAAATACAAATAATTAACTTTACTTAACTACAATTTTAGATAAGTTTCCTAATTTTGCAATTAAATTGTTTGCAATAACTAATTGAGTAAGACGATTTGTTTTAACGGCTTCATCTTTGGCCATGATCATATTTTCATCAAAGTAACTGTCGATTACTGGTTTTAGACTAGCTAATGCAGTATACAACTTTTCAGCATCTTTAGTATCAGAGACGCTTATAGCTTCAACTGCTTCTTTTAATTTGTTTTCTGATGGATTTTCAAACAATTCAGTATTGACACTTAACTCACTACTGAATTTGAAATCAGCTTTTTGAGATAAGTTTACAATTCTACTCAAAGCTTCAATAACTTGTTTAAAGTCGTCATCTTCAACATGCTTTTGCAGAACCTTAGCTGTATTGATCATAGCAATTGGATCAACAATTGAAGTTTCACTAACTGCATCAATAATATCATTTCTAAGATCAACTGTATTAAGCAATTGACGAACACGATCGATCATGAAGTCAGTAAATTCAGTTTGATTATTAGATAGGTCAAGTCCTTCTTTAACCTTGATATCTGCAAGAAAGGCTTGAAGATCGTTGATATTTAATGACCATTGATTTTGGTCAAGAATTCTTACGATACCATAGGCTTGTCTTCTCAAAGCGTATGGATCATTTGAACCACTTGGAATAAGGTCAACTGCATAAAATGTCTTTAGTGAATCGATCTTATCAGCAATAGCTAATGTAGCTCCGACCTTTGTCTTAGGCAAATCGCCTTCAGCAGAGATTGGCATGTAGTGTTCACTGACAGCCTTAGCAACACCATCAGTTTCACCCATTATGCTGGCATACTTTTCACCCATAACACCTTGAAGTTCTGGGAATTCATCAACCATATTTGTAACCAAGTCAAATTTATAAATATCACTGGCACGTAATAAGTCTTTTGTCTCTTGATCATTTAGATTGAATAATTTAGCTAGATGTTCTGAAATAGCATGAACACGTTGCATCTTTTCAAACATTGTACCGATCTTAACGTGGAAGTTAACTGATTTAAGTTTTTCAACGTAATCAGCAATCGTCTTCTTTTGATCTTCTTTAAAGAAGAAGTCAGCATCTTCAAGACGAGCAACCAAGACCTTTTCGTTACCTTGGATAACATTTTCGATATGCTCAGTATTACCATTTCTAACACCGATAAAGTATGGTTCCAAAGAGCCTTTTTGATTTCTAACGTAGAAATATCTTTGATTATCCTTCATTGAAGTAATTAAAACTTCTTCGGGGATCTCTAAGTATTTTTTATCAAATGAACCATAGAATGTTGTTGGATATTCAACTAGATTATTAACTTCTTCAAGAAGATCACTATCTACATCAATTACCCAATTATTGTCGTCAGCAATTTTTTTGATTTGATCACTGATGATATTCTTACGTTCTTTAGCATCCACTAAAACAAATTGTGAGCGTAATTTTTCAACATAATTGTCAGCATTATCGATTTCTACATCTTTTCCTAAGAAACGATGTCCGCGACTGATACGACCTGATTCAACATCCAAGATCTTTAATGGAACTTCTTCATCACCAAGTAATGAAACTAACCAATGAATTGGACGGATATATTCAAAGTCATATGAACCCCAGCGCATTCTTGTTGGGAAAGTAATTGATTCGATCACATCAACCATATTTCCCAAAATTTCACTAGCTGATTTACCAGCCTCATGTTTTTGAATATAAACATATTCAACGCCTTTTAATTCTTCAAAGAAAATGTCATCAACAGTCATCTTTTGACCACGAGCAAATCCTTGAGCAGCTTTTGTCCAATTGCCATCAGCATCTTTAGCGATTTTCTTTGCAGGTCCCTTAGCTTTAACATCAATATCTTCTTGCTTATCAGCAACATCTTTAATGAGGATAGCTAAACGTCTTGGAGTTGAATACTTTTCAATAGTAGAGAAAGATAGACGATTATCTTTTAAAAACTTAGCTGTCTTTTGTGCTAGTTGATTCTCACTCTTTGTAACAACATGAGCGGGCATTTCTTCTAGCCCAATTTCTAATAAGTAATTTTTAGTCATTTTCTTTCTCCTTTGCTTCACTGTTAGCCAATAATGGGAAACCTAACTTCTTACGTTCTTCAACGAAAGCTTTGGCAACCTTGTGGGCCATTTTTCTGATTCTTGACAAGAAAGCGGCTCTTTCAGTAACAGAAACAGCACCTCTGGCATCTAGCAAGTTAAATGTGTGGCTACACTTCAAAATATAATCATAAGCTGGATGAACTAATCCTAGATCCATCAAACGATTAGCTTCTTTTTCATATGCATTAAAGAATTTGAACAACATATCTTGGTTACTTTCTTCAAATGAATATTTTGAATGTTCATATTCAGGTTCCTTGAAGATATCACCATATAATACTCCGTCGCCCCATTCTAGATCGTAAACAGAATTAACATCTTGAATATATGAAGCTAAACGTTCAACACCATATGTGATTTCGCTTGTTACAGGATGAACTTGAAGTCCACCGACTTGTTGGAAGTATGTAAATTGTGTAACTTCCATACCATCAAGCCATACTTCCCAACCAACACCGGCACAACCCATTGATGGGTTTTCCCAGTTATCTTCAACGAAACGAATATCATGTTCCAAAGGTTCAATGCCCAAGGCACGTAATGAATCCAAATAATATTCTTGAATATCTTTTGGAGCAGGTTTCATTACTACTTGAAATTGATGATGTTGATACAAACGGTTAGGATTTTCACCATAACGACCATCAGCTGGACGTCTTGATGGTTCAACATATGCAGCATTCCAAGGTTCAGGACCGATAGCACGTAAGAAGGTATACGGACTCATTGTTCCGGCACCCTTTTCGGTATCATAGGCTTGCATTAACATACAACCCTTTTCACTCCAAAATCTTTGCAATGTCAAAATCATATTTTGTACATCTAACTTTTTATCCATTACTTTCTCCTCTCAGATGGACACAAAAAAGACCCTTGCAGGTATACTAAATACATGCAAGGGACGATTAATCGCGGTTCCACCCTTATTCAGGACCAAAGTCCTGCACTTTTATATATAAAAATTAAGTTGTTCAGCCATGAAACTATTGCGGATTTCACCATCCCGCATCTCTGTCTATACACATTAGATAATAACTATTATTACATAAATTGTCAATTAACTAAATGTGCCAAGTATGCATATTATCAATAAAAGTTTTACTTTTTGGATATGATCCCACTGAACCGATATAAATTGAATCAATTGCATGCTGAATCAAGTCCTTATTACTGTCCTTTAAATTGATACTACTGATTTGATCTAACGATATTTTACTGAATAATCTTAGAAAATAAATCGTTCTTTCTGACAAATGCAATCGATGGACATCTTGATTAAAGTGTTTTGAACACAGCAAACCACCTAAGATCACTGAAAAGTCAAAGCGCGCATTTTTCTCTCCGCCAACAACACATGAATCCATATTTGGTTCAACACCAAAGACCTTTAAGAGATGCATTTGCAAAATATTTACAACAATTTGTGCATCGTATCCATTGTCAATATATAACAGCGCCTTAAACAGTTCTTTGTACCATTCATCAGGAATAACTTCATTCAAAAAAGCATTAGACATCAAATCAAATAAAAATGTTGCATAAGCATTCAATTCAATATCTTGGATTATTTCGTCAAACTGCTTCACATTACTTGCAGAGTTCAAATACGATAACCCCTCATCTTTAACTAATCCAGAATAGTCACCATAAGAAAATGGGATCACTGAACCAGATATCTTCGACTTAGGACCTTGAGTACCACGAACTAAGAATGTTTTGAAACCATACTCTTTAGTTAGAATAGTCACCAAAGCATCTTTTTCTCGATAACGCTGTCTTTTAACAACGATCCCAAAAAAGTTGGATGGTACCTTCATTAGTTAATATCCTTTACCGCATAACCAGCACGAGACAAGAACAATGCATCATCACGCCAATTTTTCTTAACTTTGACCCACAACTTCAAATTGATTTTCTCACCTAGTAAGTGTTCAATCTTAATTCTTGAACCGATACCGATATTTTTCAACATGCTGGCACCTTTACCGATAACGATTTTCTTTTGTGTATCACGTTCAACATAGATAGTTGCCTCAACTTGCAACTTACCTCTTTCACTACGTTGGTTCATGGAATCAACAATAACGGCAACTGAATGAGGAATCTCGTCATGTGTATCTTGAAGGATCTTTTCACGGATCAACTCACCAACAATAAAATATTCAGGGTGATCAGTGATTTGATCATCATCATAATATTGTGGTCCTAATGGTAACGCTTTAGTTAATGAATCAATTAAATCTTCAACATTATTTCCATTAGTGGCGGAGATCGGAATAACCTCAGAGAAATCCATTAAATCCTTGTATTCATTAATTTGTGGTGCCATTTCATCTGGATTGATCAAATCAATCTTATTAAGGATCAAGAAAACTGGAGCCTTAACTTTTTTTAGTTCATCAATGATAAATTTATCACCAGGTCCAGCACTTTGTCCGGCTTCAGTCATAAATAATACCGCATCTACTTCACGTAATGCTGAAATAGCAGCCTTATCCATGTATTGATCCAAACCATTATGAGGTTTGTGAATACCGGGTGTATCCAAAAAGATGATTTGACGCTCATCATCAGTATAGATACCTTGAATCTTATTTCTAGTTGTTTGAGCTTTTGGTGAAGTAATAGCTACCTGCTCTTTAATAATACGATTCATAAAAGTCGATTTACCAACATTTGGTCGACCAACGATCGCTACAAAACCTGAACGAAAATTTTTATCCATATTAATCCATATCCTTATCGCTAAAAGCTAGCGGCAAAATTTCTTTAAATTTGTATTCCTTAAAATCATTACTATTGTTAGACAAGAAAACTGGTGCTGATCCACCCATGAATTCACTCATAACTTGACGACAAGCACCACAAGGTTTTGACATCTCAGAAGTTCCATTAACAACAATGAGTGCTTCTATTTTACGAACTCCTTCAGAGACAGCTTTGAAAATAGCCGTCCTTTCAGCACAATTTGTAAGTCCATAAGAAGCATTTTCAATATTAACACCAGAATAGATCTTACCATTATCGGCAACCAATGCGGCCCCAACTGTATAGTGAGAATAAGGTGTATAAGCATTTTCCATAGCTTTTATTGCAACATCGAATAACTCTTTTTCGTTAATTTCCACTGGGTAGACTCCTTATTTTTCTAGGCCATAGGCACTAAGAATTTTTTCTTGTAGACCGATCATAACCTTTTCATCTTCTGGCTTAATGTGATCATAACCATTTAGATGTAGGATACCGTGAACGATCGTATAGCCAAGTTCGCGATCAAATGAGTGCTCATAGTCCTTCGCATGTTCATCAACAATTTCTACACTGATAAACAAGTCACCCAAATCAACTGGCAAATCCGGGATTTGACTCTCAAGATAATCTAATGACTCTTCACCATCATTAATTGCAAAACTGATAACATCAGTTGCACGATCAACATCACGATATTCCTTATTGATTTTATGGATCTTATCTTTTGTTACAAAGTGAATGGAAAGCTGCGTATTATCCTTCAATTCTAAATCGTTAAAAGTAAATTTAACTAGGTCTTCGACCCAATCTTCGCGTTTTTGATCAATTAATTTATCATCGTTAAAAATTTCTAAATCCATTTTTATCCCCGTATCATTATTCAGTTTTATCTGTTACATCATATGCATCGATAATTTCTGCCACAACTGGATGTCTAACAACATCAGCAGATGTAAAGTTGACGAATTCAATATGTGGTAGATTATTTAAGATTTTCTTTGCTTGAACTAGGCCACTCTTGGCATTATGTGGTAAATCGATCTGTGAGATGTCACCATTGACGATCATAGTTGATCCAAAACCTAGTCTAGTAAGAAACATTTTCATTTGTTCTTGAGTTGTATTTTGAGCCTCATCTAAAATTACAAATGATTCGTCTAAAGTACGACCTCTCATATAAGCTAAAGGCGCAACTTCGATAACACCACGCTCCAACAAACGTCCAGTATGCTCTGTTCCCAAAATTGCATACAACGCATCATAGATAGGACGCATATATGGATCAACTTTTTCTTTTAGATCACCTGGTAAGAATCCTAAGCTTTCTCCGGCTTCAACAGCAGGACGTGTCAAAACGATACGTTTAACAGTTCCCTTCTTTAAAGCTGCAACAGCCATAACAACAGCCAAATAAGTTTTACCGGTACCGGCTGGTCCAATACCAAAGGTTATATCATTGTGTTTGATAGCATTGATGTATTGTCTTTGACCAAAGTTTCTGACCCTTACAGGCTTACCACCATAATCTTTGATCAATTCATCCTTATACAGTTCCTCGAAGTAATCTAACGTCCCTCGTTCGATCATCTTAAGACCACTGACAACATCAGGAGCCCCAATACTGATCTTGTTACTTGATAGTTTGATCAATTTTTGCAAAAAGGTAATGGTCTTGGCTACATTACTCTCATCACCAGTAACATCTAGCTGATCGCCGAAGGCATGTATTTTGACGTCCATACCTTCTTCAATAAGTGTTAAATTGCTATCATTGATACCGAAGATATTTGCGGCATCCTGCTGGTTCTTAATAGTAATACTCTGCTTAACTTGTTCGCTATTTTCTGTCAATAAACACACACCCTCCTATTATCTTGAATGATAGCACAAGAATGTAAAAAACTTATAAAAAAAAGGTTAAAACATATAATGTTTTAACCTTTCTATATATTAACGACGTTTCTTGTTACGTTTACGTGCAGCTTCTGACTTAAGCTTTTTCTTTACACTTGGCTTTTCGTAAAACTCTCTCTTACGATATTCTTGAAGTGTACCACTTTTAGAGACAGAGCGTTTAAAACGACGAAGAGCATCATCTAGCGATTCATTTTCACGAACGACTGTTTTTGACATATATGATATCCCTCCTTCCGATTTAAAGCGTAACTGTCTATTTCTTTCACAGTTCATATGTTATTATAACAAAAAGAAGGTAATGTTCAAACAATTTTTTAAATTTTTTAGGAGGAATTTGTTATGTCCCAACGAGTTGATGTCTTTGCGCTATCAGATGCGGCCGGTGAAACGGCTGTCCGCGTTGCTAAAGCGGCGTTTGCACAGTTCCCACAGTTAGATATAGTTTACACAAAATATCCCTTTGTAAAGGATGACGATCAATTAAAAAAAGTCCTAAACCTTGCAAATGAGAAAAAAGCGGTCATTTTACACACTATCGTCTCCAAGGAAATCAGTGAGATCATCAATACTTACTGTCAACAACATGGAATAACCTATTACGATATTCTCAATCCTATTATTGGAACATTCGGTCAAATAACTCATGAAGAACCATTAAGAAGAAAAGGTCTGATTCATGAACTAAACCAAAACTACTTTGATATGATCTCAGCAATGGAATTCACTGTCAACAATGATGATGGTAAAAATGCCAAAGGACTACTTGAAGCCGATCTTGTCCTACTAGGTATCTCCAGAACGTCAAAAACGCCCTTATCACTCTACTTAGCTAACAAGAATATAAAGGTTGCTAACTTGCCATTAGTACCTAAGGCAGCCATTCCTGACGAATTATGGCGTGTTAATCCAAAAAAAATCGTTGGTTTGACTAACGACATGAATGTTTTGACAAAAATTAGAAGTCAAAGAATGATTGCTTATGGACTTGATCCAGATACAGCATACTCAGAAGAAGATGAAATTCAACGCGAACTGGATTACTCAAACAAGATTTACAAAGAATTAGGTTGTCCAGTCATCAATGTGGCCGATCGTTCAATTGAAGAAACAGCTGCGCTGATCATGGAACAATTAAATATCAATGGATATACAAAGAGCTAGCCTGAGGCTAGCTCTTTTTTAATTTATTCTGCATTTCTGGATCAAACTTTTGGTTTCGTAACATTTCAATTTCAAATTTATAAGGTGCTACACCTTTTTTGTCATTCTCATCTTTTTTAACGTAAGGAGTTTCCATTATCTTGGGAACTTGTTCTAACTGGGGATGATGTGCCACATAATTCAATGTATCAAATCCAATCGTTCCAAAGCCAATATTCTCATGGCGATCTTTATGTGAACCTTGATTATTTTTAGAATCATTTAAATGGATCACAGATATCTTATCAATGCCTAAAATGTGGTCAAACTCATTCAAAACACCATCAAAATCATCTTTAACATTGTAGCCAGCGTCACTCATATGGCAGGTATCCATAGTAACCGACAGTTTATCATTATGCTGACAGTGATCAAAGATCATCGCTAACTGTTCAAAATTAATGCCGACTTCAGTACCCTTACCAGCCATTGTTTCTATGGCGATACTTACTTTTTGGTTCTCATCGATGGCTTCATCTAAAGCTTCAGCAATTTGTTTTAACGCGACTTCAGGTCCTTGTTTTAAATGTGCACCAGGATGAAAGCTGAGGGCTTCAATACCTAATGCATCGGCACGTTGAATTTCATCATGCATAAATGAGATCCCAAAAGGAAGATTTTCAGGTTTAACAGTATTCCCCAAATTAACGATATATGGTGCATGACCAATAATATGGTCGATACCATACAATTTTAAAAGCCTTTGACCTTCTTCAATATTCATCTCTGAAACATCTTTACGGCGCGTATTTTGAGGTGCACCAGTAAAAATCATCATCGCATTGGCATCATAACTGTGTGCTTCTTTTGCTGATCCAGCTAACATTTTAGGTGCCTTCATTGCAACATGTGATCCAATTATCATAAGTGATCTCCTTTTAAAGTAGTAATTTCATTTTAAAACAAAAAGAGAAAAGCCGACAGCTTTTCTCTTTTATTTATCTAGTAAATATGTTTTTGATAGAACCTTCCCATTATTTTGACCGTATCGGTAACACTGACAAACGCATGTTGATCAGAGGCCTCCATAGCGGTTTCTAGATCATGTAATTCAGCTCTAGAGATAATTGTGAAGAGAATCGTCTTTTCTTCGTGTTTATAAGCACCTTCCGCATCATGAACGATAGTGATACCTCGACGCATCTCACTTTGAATCTCTGTGATCACGTTCTTAGGTTTTGACGTAACGATCATTACTTGCAGCTTTTGATCCTTATTATAGACCATATCTATAACTTGACCATTGATAAAGATACTTACCGCGCTATATAAAGCGTGAACCCATCCGAATATCAGACCGGCGCAGGTTATGATAAATACATTAAAGATGATATTTATCGTCCCTACACTTTTCCCGGTTTTCTTCCGTAAAATAATTCCTAAAATATCAATACCACCGGTAGAGATACCATTTCTCAATGACATCCCTGTACCAAACCCATTTACTACACCACCAAAAATAGCGCAGATAAGTGGATCAGCTGTGATCTTAGTACCTGGCAATAAATGCATCATTGTACTGGCTAAAGCGACTGCAACCACGGTAAACAAGGTGAATTTATGGTCGATCTTGCGCCAAGACAAAACAAATAATGGAGCATTTAATGCAAAATACATTACAGCTGTGGAGATATGAAATGGGAACCAACGTGCCGTTACCGTAGAGACTAACTGAGCGGCACCAGTTACACCAGAACCATAAATTCCACCGGGTGTCCAAAACATATTAACAGCAATTGAAACTGTGATTGAATATAAGAAAGCTACTGAAAGTTTTGATAAGTTTTGATGCCTCTCAATTAACTTATCTATTTCATCCATATCGAGATTACTCCTATAATAAATTCATTTTCACCAATGTAATCTTAGCACAGATACAGTATTTTTCAGCCTATTTCCGATGTTTTTCAATAAAACTTCCTCTTCCGCCTTTTTCTTCCATTTCAAAGCGTTCTGGATTCTTTTTATAAAAGTCTTGATGATAATCTTCAGCAACATAAAATTCTTTAGCTGGCAGGATCTGTGTAACGATCGGTTCATCAAATTGACCTGATTCTGCTAAAGTCTTTTTTTCTGACTCTGCAATCTCTTTTTGTTCCTCATTCGCATAATAAATTACAGGACGATAGCTGTCGCCACGATCTTGAAATTGACCAGTAGCATCAGTTGGATCAGCAACTTGCCAATAGATTTCAACTAACTGTTTGTATGAAAAAATATCGGCATCATAAGTAATTTTAACTGCCTCAGTATGTCCAGTAGTACCAGTACATACTTGTTCATATGTTGGATTGGCAACATGCCCGCCCGTATAACCTGAAATAACTGAAATTATTCCTGGTTGAGTATCAAATGGCTTTACCATGCACCAAAAACATCCGCCTGCAAAAATAGCTGTTTCTTTTTTCATTATTTGTCACCCTCATCGACATATTTCTTGTAATCACTGTAGTCTTCATCCATCTCATCATAAGGGATAAATTTCAAAGACGCTGAGTTGATACAATACCTCAGGCCACCCAATTCTTTAGGACCATCCTCAAAAACATGCCCTAAATGTGAGTTTGCAATACTGCTTCTAACTTCAGTCCTCTCAACCAACAGTGACCTATCCTTGTTTTCAGTTAACTTGGCAATCGGTTGACTAAATGAAGGCCAACCACAACCTGCATCAAACTTTTTGGAAGATGAAAATAATGGCTCACCACTGGCAACATCCACATAGATACCTTTTTGATAAAAATCATCATATTTGCCACTAAAAGGTCTTTCAGTGTCGGAATTTTGAGTAACTCTATATTGAATATCGTCTAAATTCTTTAAGTTTTTCTCATATTTAGTCAACGAAATCACTCCTTATTATCTGTACTATTTAGTATAACCAAGTATGAAAGCATTTCTATGATTTTGCTCAGATTTATTAAATTACTATTAAAAAAAAGATACCATAAGGACTGTATCCCCACGGCATCTCTAATTTAAGGTTAATATTATTTATCTGTCTTTGAAACTTCAATACCTAAATCAACTAATTGATTAGGATCGACTGGTCTAGGAGCATGTGTCATTGGTTCAGTAGCATTTGAATTCTTAGGGAAGGCAATAACGTCACGAATATTATCCTTGCCGGATAGAAGCATAGCAAATCTATCCAAACCAATAGCCAAACCACCATGTGGTGGACAACCGTATTGCAAGGCATCCAATAGGAAGCCAAATTGTGCGTAGGCCTTTTCTTTAGTAAAATCTAGAGCCTTAAGCATCTTTTCTTGAATTTTTGCATTATGAATACGGATAGAACCGCCACCCAATTCATAACCATTCAAGACGATATCATAACTTTGAGCATATGCCTTATGTGGATCTTCATCTAAGTAGTGAACATCCTCTTCATTTGGCATCGTAAATGGATGGTGTGCTGCAGTCCATCTTTGAATACCTTCATCATATTCAAATAATGGCCAGTTAACAACCCATGTAAAGGCAAATTCATTAGGATCAAATAAGTTTAATTCTTTTGCAATGGCAACACGTAAATAACCAAGAGCATCAGCAACAATTTTCTTCTTGTCAGCAACGAAAAGAACTAAGTCGTTGTTTTCGAGTCCCAATCGTTCTACCAAAGAACCTTCTTGATCAGTAATAAACTTGGCAATTGGTCCAGTAACTTTATCGTCATTATACTTGATCCAAGCTAAACCTTTAGCACCGAATCGTTTGATATATTCTTGATAAGATTCAATATTCTTTCTTGAATATTTATCGGCATTATTTTTGACAACGATAGCTTTAACTTGACCACCATTATCAATAGTACCTTTAAATACTTTAAACTCACTCTCGGCAAATACTTCGTTCAAGTCTTGTAGTTCCATACCAAAACGAATGTCAGGTTTATCTGAACCATAGCGAGCCATAGCGTCATCCCAATCAATTCTTGGGAATGGCAATTTAACATCAATACCCTTTTCGTCTTTCATAACACGAGCAATTAGACCTTCAGTAACTTCTTGAATTTCTTCAGCTGACATAAAACTCATTTCAAGGTCAATTTGAGTAAATTCTGGCTGACGATCTCCACGAAGATCCTCATCACGGAAACAATGTGCTAATTGATAGTAACGATCGAATCCACCTACCATCAATAATTGTTTAAATAATTGTGGTGATTGTGGCAATGCATAGAATTGTCCTGGATAAACACGTGAAGGAACAAGGTAATCACGAGCACCTTCTGGTGTTGATGGGGTCAAGTTAGGTGTTTCAATATCGATAAAACCGTTGTCATGTAAGTATTCGTGAACTGAATGCTTGATTTGTGCTCTGGTTCTAATAGCCTTTTGCATTTCAGGTCTACGTAAATCAAGATAACGATACTTTAACTTAGTTTCTTCAGAGGCATCGACATCATCAGTGATTTCAAATGGTGGTGTAACTGATTTATTCAATAGTTCAACAGTATCAACAACAACTTCAACCTTACCAGTCGTCATTCTATCATTGATCGCACTGTCGTCACGTAATCTTACTGTACCCAAAACATTGATAACATATTCTGAACGCAATGACTCAGCAATTTCCAATGCTTCTTTATGGTCAGTATTAAAAACTAATTGTACGATACCTTTGTAATCACGAAGATCGATAAAAATCAATCCACCGAGATCACGACGTTTTTGTACCCAACCGTCTAGAGATACTCGTTGACCAACATATTTTTCGGTAATGCTACCGCAGTAGTCTGTTCTCTTTTCCATTATTATCCCTCGATTTTCTTTAATTCATCAGTTAAATTATCCAATGATACGCTGACCTGATCACCAGTTGCCATATTCTTAACACTGGCCGTATTGTTTTCGATCTCATTGTCACCGATAGTAACTGTATATTTAGCTTGTAAATGATCTGCAGTCTTAAATTGAGCTTTGATCTTTCTTTGCAAGTAATCTTTATCAGCTGCAAATCCAGTACTTCTCAATTTAGACAAAATCTTTACAGAAGCTTGCTCTGCCTTTTGACCAATAGTAACAAGATAAACATCCAAGTCATTATTAATAACTAGATCCTCATCCTTCAACAAAAGCATCAGACGTTCAACACCTAATCCAAAACCAATTCCTGGTGTCTGTGGTCCACCTAATTCTTCAACCAATCCATTGTAACGACCACCGGCTAAAACAGTGATTTCTTTGTTATCAAATGCCGGGTCAGTTACCATAAATTCAAAAATAGTATGGTTGTAGTAGTCAAGTCCACGGACCATTGTTGAATCGACTTCGTAATTAACATCCAGTTCATCAAGTAGTTGTTTTAAATATTCAAAACGTTCTCTAGAAGCATCATTTAGATAATCCAAAATAGATGGTGCGTTAGCAACGATTTTCTTATCACCCGCATCTTTACTATCTAAGATCCTCAATGGATTCTTCTCTAATCTGATCTTAGAATCATCACTCAATTGATCCTTAAATGGAGTAAAGTAATCAACCAATGCACGGTGATAGTTTTCACGTGACTCTGGATCACCCAAAGTATTGATGGCCACTTTGAGATTCTTAATCCCCAACTCATTTAGGAAATTTAGACCCATAGTAATAACTTCAACATCTAATTCTGGAGAATCAGAACCAAAAGCTTCAACTCCGATTTGATGAAATTGTCTTTGGCGGCCCGATTGAGGACGTTCATATCTGAACATTGGTCCCTTATACCAAACTTTGTAAGGCTTGATATGTTCTGGTCCGTAGAGTTTATTCTCAACATAAGCTCTTACAACACCCGCTGTACCTTCTGGACGAAGTGCCAAACGACGGTCACCTTTATCTTTAAAATCGTACATTTCTTTTGAAACGATATCTGATGTATCACCAGAAGAACGTTCAAAAACTTCGTATGATTCAAAAATTGGTGTTCTTATTTCTGAAAAACGATAATGACTAAAAACTCTTTGTGCGACAGATTCTACATACTGCCACTTTGCTGATTCACCGGGTAAAATATCCATCGTACCCTTTGGCTTTTGGTAACGCATAAAATTCTCCTTTTATGGATCACCGCACAAAAAAAGCACTCCTGCCAATGAAGACAAGGGTGCTCATGCACGGTACCACCTAGTATTTTTGCTACAGTTAACGCCTGTCAAACGATTATAAAACGTCACAATCTGATTACTCACCTGTTCTCAGCCTGCAGGTTCTCTGTACAGCAATTTCTGATCTGATTAAGAATATAAATATAAACTAATCAAAATGGGCCTAATTGTCAAGTTGCTTTTGTATCATTATATAATAGTAAGCGGTTACTTATTCGTTTTTCTGATCAATAAATCGCTTATATGGCAATTTAATTAATATTTTTTCGATAAAAATGTCAAATTTCTATGAATTTTTAGCTTTCTATCTTTCAAGTTTCAGTTTTTTTCAGTAAGATAGATATATACATGAAATCATTATAGCGACAACAAAGGAATCCTTTAAATGAAAAAGATAATAACTTTTTTAATTAAAAACAAGCTATTTGTTGCCATTGTTTTTTTAATCTCCATATCGAGTTGGTCGACTGTAGCTTTGGCAAATGCCAATTCAATTGTTGTTGAATCCGATTCGGTAAATGTCCGAGTTGGTCCAGGGTTGTCTTACTCCAATATGGGACAAGTTAAAAAAGGCGATAAATTAGCCATCTTAGCTGAAAAAAACAAATGGTACCAAGTCCGCCTTTCTGGAGACAAAATTGGTTGGGTTGCAAGTTGGCTGATCGATAATACTGAAGTCAGCTCAGCAACTAATAAAGTTGGAATCGTAAAGGTCCCTAACACTACCGTATTTCAGAAAAATAACTCTGATAGTGAAGTTCTTGGAACTATCGAACAGTCACAAAAAGTCACCGTCATGTATCAAGAACAGAACTGGTCACAGATTCTCTATAAGGGAACAGCTGCTTGGGTAAAGAGTCAATTTATTCAGGGGACTCAAGAGACTTCTAGTTCTTCCAATACTTCTAGTGATGACATTAAAACTGTCACAGTCACACAAGCTAATACAAAGTTACGTATTGAGCCAAATGACAATGGTCGTGTTATCAAGAGTATTAATGTTGGTAAGAAGTTCGACTATCTAAGTAAATCCGGTAATTGGTATAAAGTTCGTGATAGTGACGGATCAGTCGGTTATATCGCTAGTTGGTTAGTAACCATATCAGGTTCAAAGAGTGCTGTTAAATCAGCCGCCACTAACATCTCCGAAGCCACGATCGTAATTGATCCCGGCCATGGTGGTACTGACGTTGGAGCCGAATCCTCAAAGAAAACTTACGAAAAGAATTTCACTTTAAAATATGCTAAAGCAATTAAATCTGACCTTGAAAAGACAGGTGCAAGAGTCGTTCTAACGCGTTCAGGTGATGATACCAAATCACTTGGCGATCGTGCCCGCCTCTCAAGTAAAATTGAAGCCGACGCCTATATCAGTCTCCACTTTGATTCTAGTGATCAATCTGACTCCGGTTCTGGTGTAACGACTTATTACTATGATAAAGATAAAGATGGTCAATTAGCTACTGATATAAATAGTCAATTAAAGAATTTAGCGATTGATAATCGTGGAACTCAACAAAAAGACCTATATGTATTACATTACAATAGTCAGCCTTCAGTATTGATCGAGCTTGGTTACATCAACTCTTCAGCAGATTATAAACATATTAACTCTGACAGTTATAAAGAAGAAGTTGCTAAAGATGTTACAAATGGTTTAAAAGAATACTTCAAATAAAATAACCGTCCTGAGAAATTAATAATTTCTCAAGACGGTTATTTTTATCGATCAAATTTAATTACTGAATCCTATTTATTAAACATCTTTTTTCTCTAACATCAAAGCTTCATATGGACGTAATTTAACTACTTTATCTTTCTTACGAAAATCGCCATAATTACCTAAAATTAAATTGTAATCGCTCTTAACTGTTCTTAACTGTACCTTTTCGGTAAAGTTTGCCATGACCAAAATTTTAGTATCGTCCTTACTTCTAACGTATGAGTAGACCGAATTATCATTGTGATCAAGCAATTTATAATTACCTTCGATCAAGGTGTCATTTTTCTTACGCATTTTGATCAAACGTTGATAGAAATTAAAGACATTATTCGGTGAATTTCTAACTGTTTCTACTGAGTAATTGTCCTTTTTAATTGGTTTTAACCACGGTATACCCGTCGTAAAACCATAATTTTTACTTGTATTCCATTGCATTGGTATACGTGCATTCTCGCGTGATTTTTGTTGTAACACTTTAATTGCCGTATTTTTATCAGTTCCATTATCAACCATCATATGATAGGCATTGATTGATTCATGATCCTTATACTGCTTAATATCCGTAAAGTATGAATTCTTCATAGCTATTTCTTCACCCTGATAGATATAAGGCGTACCTTGAAGACCAAATTGTACTAATGCCAATAGTTTAGCTGACTGGTCACGGTACTTATTATCGTTTAAAAATCTCGATATTGCTCGCGGCTGATCATGATTATTCCAGAACAGAGCATTCCAGCCGTGATTTTGATGCATCTTAACTTGCCAATCACTGATAATACTCTTCAGATCAGTTAACTTATACTTGCCTAAAGTCCATTTTTTACCATTGGTATAGTCAACCTTGACGTGATGGAATGTAAAAGCCATTGAAAGTTCTTCACGGTTAGGATTCGTATATTTGACTGCTTCGCTAACGGGGGTCGACGACAACTCACCTACGGTTACAAAATTGTTAGGGCCGAATACCTTACGATACATTTCATGAATATATTCATGCACATGCGGACCATTAGTATAGAAATTTCTTCCATCATCTGTTGGTGTTTCAAACGTATCATTCGGCATCTTCTCAGCTTTAGAAATATTATTGATAACATCCAGTCTAAAACCATCAATACCCTTATTAGCCCAGAATGTCATCATCTTAAAAATCTCTTGACGTAATTTAGGATTACGCCAATTTAAGTCAGGCATCGTTACATCATACAAATGTAGATAATATTGATTTAACGACGGAACATATTGCCATGCACTGCCACTAAATTTAGAAACCCAATTATTGGGTTCATGTCCATCAACAGGATCTTTAAATAAATAATAGTCGTGATAAGGATTGTCCTTAGACTTAATAGCCTCTTTAAACCACACATGCTCGTTTGAGGTATGATTTAGAACCATATCCATAATTACCTTTATATTACGTTTATGAGCTTCTTTCAAAAGATTTTCAAAATCTTTCATAGTCCCAAAGATTGGATCGATCTGATAATAATCAGCAATATCATAACCATTGTCATTACCAGGTGAAACATACATCGGTGTGATCCAAATAAGTTCAATTCCCAAGTCATGTAGATAATCTAATCGAGAAATAATACCATTGATATCGCCAATTCCATCTCCATTTGAATCTTGAAAACTTCTAGGATAAATCTGATACACGGTAGACTTTTGCCACTGCTGCATTCTGTAATCTCCTCAATTTCTTTCAAACACATTTTCATAAGTATCCTATAATTTGTCTAAACATATGTCAAATTTGTTGTACTATTTATTTGCTATTATTACTTGTTTAATTAAAAATGTCTGACCACAAATTGTGATCAGACATTTTTGATATTACAATAAACAAACTCCGACTCCAACTAGACCTGGTCCCGTATGTACTCCTAGTGCCGGTCCAACTTGACCAAAGAAGTTTTTAGTTCCATTAATACCCTTACTATCTAAAAGTGCCAACATATTTCCACCGGATTTTTCATCCGCTCCATGTCCAACGGCCAATAAATATTTTTCATGATCACCGATAAACTTGGTAACCATATCTAACATCATTTTTTGACCCTTCTTCATTCCACGTGCCTTAGCAGCGGTTGTATATATTCCGTCAGAATTACAAGTGATTATTGGTGCTAATTTAAGCATACTTCCGACTACTGATGTAACTAAACCGATTCTACCTCCAGCTCTTAAATACTCAAGAGTTGGGATACAAAAATAAACTACAGTATTATCGATCATCTTTTGAGTCTTTTTCAGAACCGTTTCGTAATCCGATCCTGCATCAATTTCATCTTTAGTTCCTACAGCTATAAGGCCAGCTGCAACAGCCACTTGCTTCGTGTCGAATGACGTGTAAGTGAACCTGCCATCATCATCTAATAGGACTTTTAGAAAATTATAAGTCCCACTCAATCCTGATGAAATAGATATTGAAATAATATGAGTATAACCATCATTATAAATTTCATCTAATGTTCTTTGAATCACTTCACCCGAAGGCAATGACGTCTTAGGTATTTCTGATTCCAAATCATCGTAAACTTCAACCGCTGAAATATCTACTCGATCTAGATATGTTTTATTTTTATAAATAATTTGCATGGGTATTTCATAAATACCACTTTTTTCTAAGTATTCCTCTGGTATATCACAACAAGAATCTACCAAAACAGCAATTTTTTCAGTCATTATTATTTACTCTTTTCTTCTGATGCTCCATTTTCGATCATTAATACTTTACGTGTCATCCACTTGGTGGCAAAAGACACAGTCACCATCTCTACCATCAAGTAGGCTGATGTTGAATTATCTTCAGAAATCTTCTGCTTTTCATTACGGTAATTTAGCATTCTCAATGCCAATTCTTGTTTCTCACAAAAGAAATCAAACGCCTTCTCTATCCCACCATTTAGACTAGTCATTACCTCTAAACCAGATTTGATCTCATTCATTGAAACCACTTGTTTTAGAAAAGTAATGGCAATCAGATATGCCAAATGTTCTTTGGTATATCTCTTTTTAATGGGACGTGGCAGTAAACCATTCTTTACATAATTATTAACCATCGAAGATGTAACTATTGGTCCGTCCTCGATCCAAATAGGACTTAAATATTTTTCAATAAGTGTTAATAACTGATCACGATATAAATCGAGTTCCGGAAGGTCCGCCCACCTAGGTAATTTGAATTTTTCTAAATTATCTAACCATTTTTGCAATTCGTCCATTAAAAAGCACCTCTTTGTAATTACTAATATAATTTATCATAATATTGATTATCGTTCAATCTAGTTTTTAAAACTAGATTGAATAAAACAAAAAAAGATCAGGATTTCTCCCAATCTTTTAGATTAACCTTCTGAAATTAAATCACGTTCGTGCCAACCTATGGCGACGATTATCAGAATACCAATAATACTTAGTCCGGCGACCATAGCGATATTATTATTCATCTTTGAACCACCTAGATATAAGTCACCAACAATGACGACTAACAAGGCAGCCAAAATTCCTGTCCATTGTAAACGTGTGAATGCAGAACCAGTCTTACTTCTCATCTCACGACGTGTTACGTAAGGCATAATCGTTCCCAAGCCGATCAGAACAATAATAGCAACAAAGTTAATGATCAACTCATACCACCATGTACTTGAAGCTAAAGGCACATCTTGAGGTGCAATACCAAAGACTGTAGCGACACCTGTAATTATCAAGCACCACCAACCAACTGATAAGGCGATCTTATCATTTTTGATATAAACATAATCTGATGGGTATTTTTTACTATCCATACGGATCTTAATAAAGGCAAAGAAGATCCAACATGTAACACCTGGCGAAATGATTCCGTTAAGATTCAATAGCCAGTTAAAGATATCATTCATACTTGGTAAGAAAATACCTAGTAACATGATAAAGGCACTCAAACCACAAGTTAGTAGATAACCATTTACTGGTAAACCTGACTTATTCTTCTTACGAAGAACTTTTGGCATAAATTTAGCACCGGTATCAGAAATTAACATTCTTGTCATAGCATCTAATAGGACAGCCAATAACGCAGCCAAATAGAATACTTCTGTCCAAGAGAAAATATACATCAATGAATTACCAATATGGAATTGTTCACCTAAAGCTTGGAAAGCATAGTATGAACCGTTCATCTTCAAATCATTTGGTAAATGATAAGCATTAAAGAAGACACCCAATGAAAATGATCCAAAAATAGTTAAGAATGCTGTCATAACAGCTAACATGATCATAGCTTTAGGGAATTCACTCTTAGGTTTACGCATCTTAGTAATGAATGGTGCGATAAGTTCAGCTCCATTCATAGCATAGATCAATAGTCCTAATGTAGTTAAATAATGTAAATCAAACTTAGGTACGATTGTATGTACATTCATTGGTTGAGTAGCGATATGTCCGCCCATTGCCAAGGCAGCAAATGTCATGATAACAAACAATACTGTCATCCCAAACATTGCAACACCACCGATAGTACTCAAGATCTCAAGTGAATGCTTGAATCTCGATTGAACGAAAATAAAGACGATAAAAGTTACAACAGTCCAAAAAGCAAACCAACCATTAGACATTGTATCTTGGAGTTTACCATTTCCGTTCCAAGCCCAACCCAATCCAACAACGATTGAATTAGCTGTATCAACAACATAAGGAACTGATGCAGCCCAGTATGTCCAAGCTGTAAAATATCCCAAAAATTCGCCACTAGTTCCGCGAACCCAAGATGTCAGTCCACCACCTTCGTGATTAAAGACTGATCCTAGTTGTCCAACCATAAGTGAATATGGAATGACATATAAAAATAGCATGATAACCCATGAGGTGATAACACCCATTCCTTGATTTTGGAAGTTGTAGGTTAAGTCATCAAAACCAATTACCGTAACGAAGCTCATTAGGGCCAGCACAGGCCAACTAATGAAGGACTTCTTCGGTTCTAAACTCTCCATAAATAAATCCCCCGATAATGAAATATAAAATATATAACGTGCAACTAAATATTTTACAACTTATTGAAAAATAGACTAGTTGAAAACGTTTTAAGAATTAAGCTAATATGACAATATTTCATATGAAGGTGGAGCTGATCCTCTATGTCCAATGTACTCACGATTAGGCGGAATAGAAGTCCATATTAATCTATTAGATTTCATAATTCCCCCTTCAACAAAAAAAGACGCACACTTATTTATACGTCTCTTATTAAATAATTTCATTCAATTCATTTAATTTACTGATTTTGTAGTCGGAATCAAAGTTATCCTCTTCATCACTCAACAAAATAGTTTTTGCGGAAACACTTTTCCCAAAATCTATATCTATTTTCCGATCACCGACAACAAACATATCCTGTGCGCTCAAATTATATTTACCCATCAAATAATTCAGCATATCAGGATCTGGTTTTCTAGTATGGTCATCAGCAACACTGACAATTTCATCAAAGTAATCAGATATTTCTAATTTCTTAGCAATATCATAGATCGACTTATCACGATGAGTAACAATGAATTGCTGATAACCTTGGGACCTACAATAATCCAAGCTTATTTTTGCATGTGGCATTAATCGTATCTGATCGTGAAATTCATTCTCGTGTAATGTATATGTCTTATAGAAAGTATCAAGACCATCAATTGATGTATCTTCATTCTTTTCCAAAAGTCCTGCTACAAATTTTCTGATAGATGTTGCTTTGATCCCGCTATAAATAGTATCTTTTGAAAGTTTTATTTTGAAATTTTCTTCCAAGGCCTTTTGAGTTGCCGCAACCATCCCTGGATAACTATTGGCTAAAGTTCCGTCAAAATCCCAAATTATACTTGTCATTTTATCGCTCCATTATTATTGTTACTGGTCCGTCATTAGTCAGAGCAACTTGCATATCTGCACCAAATTCACCAGTTTCGACAGTTAAATCATAGCTTCTCAACGTTTGATTAAACTGATCATACTTTTGACTAGATGACTCAAAGTCGCCCGCTCCAATGAAACTAGGACGATTACCCTTCTTAGTATCAGCATAGAGTGTAAATTGTGATATCGATAAAATGCTACCTTTGACATCTTTAACTGATAAGTTCATTTTGCCTTCATCATCAGTAAAAATTCTCATATTGGCAATTTTATGAGCCATGTAATTCAATGTTTCTGTTGTATCTTCATTCGCAAAAGCCACCAATAAACAAAGCCCTTGGTCAATTTGACCTAAAACTTTATTATCAACTGAAACTTTTGCTTTTGAAGCTCGTTGGATAACTACTTTCATATTATTCTATTGTCCTTTTGATTTCATAAACGTCAGGAATATTATTCAGTTTAGAAATTATTTTGTCTAGATGTTCTTTATTATTAACTCCAACACTCACATGAATAACTGCCATTTTCTCTCTATCAAGACGTCCATTAACATTATTCAATGAATTAGTTGTGGAATTGATAACTTGTAATACTTCGTTTAACAAGCCATTACGATTGAAAGCATAAATATCAAGTTCAGCTGAATAACGCTTATCTTGAGTAACATTATCCCAGCTGACTTCGATGAAACGTCGTTTAGCTTCTTCACTCTGAACATTTGGACAATCAGCTCTATGAATTGTCAATCCACGTCCCTTAGTGATATAGCCAACAATTTTATCCCCAGGAATAGGACTGCAACACTTAGCTAAACGTATCAAAAGATTATCGATGCCTTGAACTGAAATGCTGTTATTAGGATTATCCTGTGTCTTCTTTACTTGCGTACTTTCATTTTGCTGTGGCTTTTTCTCTTCAGCATCATCAGTTATCAATGAATCTTCAAGTTCTTTTTTCTCAGCTTCCTTTTTCTTATCAGGATCTTCACTGAGTAACTTATGGACCACATTGATAGCAGACAATTCGCCATAACCGACAGCATTAAACAATTCATCTGGATCAGTAAAATTAAAGATTTCCATCGCTATTTCTAAATGCTTTTTATCAAGGTACTTTTTGGAAGATAGTGAACGATTCTTTAATTCTTCTTCGATCGATTCACGACCAATATCAATATTTTCTTGACGATCTTTAACACGGAAGTAACGCTTGATCTTGTTTCTAGATCTTGATGTATAAACAACATTTACCCAATCTCGACTTGGTTTAGCGCTGGTACTAGTCAAAATTTCGACAATGTCACCATTCTTTAATTGATAATTTAAAGGAACCATTCTGGCGTTGACTTTCGAACCAACTGAATGATTACCAACTTCAGTATGTACTTGATAAGCAAAGTCCAGTGTCGTTGAGCCCTTTGGCAATTCGACAACTTCACCTTGAGGTGTAAAGACGTAGACACGATCATTAAAAATTTCACCTTTAACGGACTTCATAAAGTCAGCCGCATTATCAGAATTCTCTTGTAACTCTAGAATTTCTCTAAAGACATCGATTTTTTGCTCATTCTCATCAATCTGGACACCTTCAAAGTTTCCTTCTTTATAAGCCCAGTGTGCAGCAACACCATATTCAGCGACTTCATGCATCTTGTACGTTCTGATTTGGACTTCAAGCGGCTGACCACCGGGTCCAATAATGGTTGTATGAAGTGATTGATAACCATTGGCCTTTGGTACAGCAATATAATCTTTGAAGCGTCCTGGAATAGGCTTCCACTTTGAGTGAATCGAACCTAAAACAGCATAACAATCTTTAACTGAATCAACCACGATCCTAATTGCTAAAAGATCATACAATTCAGAAAATTGCTTATGCTTATCACGCATCTTCTTATATATAGAATAAATATGTTTAGGACGACCGTAGATATCATATTTGATACCTAAAGCATCGACGCTAGTTTTTATATAGTCAATTGCTTCCGCAATATAAGCCTCTCTTTGATCACGCTTACTATTCATCAAGTGAACGATACGGTAATATTGCTGAGGATTAATGTAATGAAGTGATAGATCCTCTAGTTCCCATTTAATCTTACTGATACCTAATCTATCAGCAAGTGGAGCGTAAATTTCCAACGTTTCTGTAGCAATTCGACGTTGTTTATCGGGACGTAATGCCTTAAGCGTACGCATATTATGTAATCTATCAGCGAGTTTTACCATAATGACACGTAGATCCTTAGCAGTCGCTAAAAGCATCTTACGGTGATTTTCAGCCAATAATTCCTGATGAGAGCGATACTTGTACTTACTTATCTTGGTAACTCCATCAACGATAGTAGCAACTTGATCCCCAAATAACTCGTTAACATCTCCAAGTGTGATATTAGTATCTTCAACAACATCATGAAGATATCCAGCAGCCACAGTATATGGATCCATGTGTAAAGAAGCAAGAATCTGGGCTACTTGAGTTGGATGAATGATATAAGGCTCGCCAGTAGCTCTTTTTTGCTCTTTATGAACATAGGCCGCAAATTTATACGATTTGTTAACAAATTCAACATGTTCTTCATTCATATATTTGCGACAAATGTCTAGGACTTCGTCAGGAGTATAATCTATATGCTTTTTCAAATTTTGTCCCACCCCTTCTACAATAAAAAGCACTCAATGAGTGCTTTTCTTTACGTATTATTATGCTTTCTTTATTAAAAAAAAACAATCAATTTTCCTTATCAAATAAGAAATAAATTAAAATACTTAAAATTAAATAGATTCCTGCTAAAAAGTATCCATATCGTCCATATTTTATAAAAACACTGATCACAAATATTACTGGAAAAATGATCAAATTATAAAACGATAATGCATATTTGCGACAAAACCAACCGAGAAATCCTGAGAAGAAAATATTGATCACAAAAAATAACCAGATGATCCGATTAGATTTTCCTAAATGAAATAGATTAAACAGAATTGGCATGATAAATACTAGAACAATAGATATAAGTGCAATATAAGTTGTTTTTGATTCTTCAACTTTTTTCCAAAGATTTTTCAATTTTCATTCCTCATTTTGACGATAATTCATAATTATATGATAGCACTGATAGGAAGTACAATGGTGCTGTTTCGGCTCTCATTATCCTTGGGCCTAATCCAACTGACAAATAATCTTTGTCTTGTAAGAATTCAACTTCTTCAGGTGAAAAGCCACCTTCTGGTCCGAAAACACCTATCACTGATTTCGCAGATGATTTCTCTAAATTTTGCACCAAAAGACTCGATTCACCTTGCTTAGCTGATTCTTCATAGGCAACGAATTTTAATTCCGATTCATTATCAGCCAATTTTTTTAAATCATTTAAATAACTAACTTGAGGAATTATACGGCGCTTAGATTGTTGAGCAGCATTTTTAGCTATCTCTTGTAATCTCACAAGTTTCTTTTCGATTACGTTCGATTTCCAGTGCATGATCGAATATTGCGAATTAAAGAATATGATCTCAGTCGCGCCCAATTCTGTAGCCTTTTGAGTGATCCATTCAATCTTATCTTTCTTGGACAATGAACAAGCGACTGTAACTTTAACGGGCATTTCTGTCGAAGGTTTGTTACTTTTCAAAAGCTTGAATTCAATTGTTTTATTATCTTTATCAATTTTTTCAATCGTTGCTAAATAAAGATCTCTTAATTCATCAACTAAATAAATTTGGTCAGATACTTTATGTCTTAATACAGTTACGACATGCTTAAAAATTTCAGTATCTTCTATTGTAATTGTTTCGGTAGAAAATGTTTGATTAACGAAGTATTGCTCCATCTTGTAATTCAGCGTCCTTTACTCTTTTACAAATCAGTGTTGACCAGCCCTTTAAATGGAAAGCTTCTAGTACTGTAAATCCATGCTTTTTCATTTCGGCAGTGATCAAAGACTCTTTTTCATTAATTATACCTGATAAAACGACAAATCCATTAGAATTTAAATGTTCATCTATATCTGGGATGAATTGCATAATAACGTCAGCCAATATATTAGCTACAATTACATCAACTCTGCCAGTCACACCGTCTAATAACGAATTTTCATATACTTCAATATCCTGACATCCCTCATTCAACTGTAAGTTTAATTTAGCGGCTTCAACAGCCTCTGGATCGAGATCAAAAGCCTTGATTTTTGAAACACCCAGTTGTCTTGCTTGAATCGAAAGAATTCCTGAACCAGTTCCAACATCATATAATGAATCTGCATCGCCTAGGATCATTTCCAGTGCCTGCATACAGGAATATGTTGTAGGATGCGTACCTGTACCAAATGATTTGCCAGGATCCATAACAATCAAATGTTCATCCGAAAATTTAGGCTGGTAGTCAACCCAGTTAGGAACAACCGTCAGATAACGACTAATGTGTACCGGATGATAATATTGTTTCCATTCATTGACCCAAGTATTGTCATCAACATCACTTTCAGAAACAGTTATATTTGAAACATCAAAACCAAAGTCTGATAATCTTGAAATTTCACTTATTAAATCATTCTTTAACTCAGGTTTATAACTATCTTCATCAAAATATGAATTTATCTTAGTGCAAACGGACTGGTCATCGTCATCAACCAATTCTGTTCCATTAGCACCTATTTTCATAAATACATCAGAAATAATCTCCTGATCAAAGTTGTTAGGAATTGAAACACTTATTTTTTTCCAAATCATAAAAATTCCTCCATAATTACTATTAAGGTTACTAAATATTGAGCATAAAAAAAAGACGTTTCTGACGTCTTAGTTAATATATTTTCCAATAGTTTCCATAAAGTTTAGTTCACAGTTCTTAATTTTCTGCTGTGCTTTAGTGGAAAGATCTCTATTTAGAATATTTTGTTTTTCATCCATACACTCTAATCCACTGATCAGCTCGATGAAGTAACTATTTAATGTCTTATCGATTTTTGAGTCTTCTAATTTATACTTTGTGATATATGAATTACAAAGCAGACTGAATCGTTTTACATTGGTCACGTAATTGTGTGTCAAACGAGAATAGTTTTCATGTGTCAAAGCTTCACCTCGTTCAATTAAACTCATAGTTTTGAAATATTCCACGAAAACCTCGCGATAAGTCAAAAATCTTTCTACAAATACATTAGTTTCCAATAGTTGATTCTTTGCCATTGCTTTTCCCATTTAAAACACCTCTTATCTTTGTTTTTTATAATATATCATAGATTTTTACTTATGCATACCATAAGTTATAAATATTACAAAAATATTTGTATTTTTTTGTTTTCCTACATATTACTTACGTTAAAAAAAATAATCAGACTATTTTCATAATCGAATCACTCTTGATGAATCTAATCTAAACTTTTTTCATTAAGCTTTTCTTTAGCAGCGACTTTTCTTAAAGATTCATTATCCTTAAATAACTTCTGTGCTTCTGATAACTTTTCTGGGCTTTTATTGATTTCTTGAGATATCTTACTGAAATCATTTTGGATAGGATCATTATCCTTCTTATTGTGTCTAAAAAAACTCATTCTTTTCGCTCCTCCAACTATTAAACGTTGTTATTATATAACAAATTATTAAAGAATTACTTATTATTTTAATTAAAGACTTAAAAACTTTCAAAAGCTTTGTTGTTTGTTATGATTATTAAAGAAGTAATTTATAGTCTGGTGGGGAAAATGAGTAAGAAGAATAAAAAGATTTCAAAAACATTAGTTGAAAAAATTCTTGATAAAGAAAAGGTTGAGTACAAAGCTATGACTTTCCCAACTAAAGCCGAAGGCGATACTCAAGAATTAGTTCATGATGGAAGTATGCAAGATGGTTACAAAATCTATAAAACATTAGTCTTAACTGGGAACAAAACCGGTCCACTTGTGGGAATGATCCCTTTGGATAAGCATCTTAGCTATAAAAAATTAGCAAAAATTTCTGGAAATAAGAAAGTCGGGATGGTGCCACTAAAGGATCTGATCAAAACTAGTGGCTTTGAACATGGAGCAAATAGTCCCGTTGGAATACATTCGTTGCATAATTATCCGATCTATTTTGATAATGAAGCTGAACGTTCCGAGAAGATCATTGTGTCTGCAGGAAAACTTGGACAATCATTACTGATCGAACCACATGATTTAGCCAAAGTTGTTGATGCAGAATTTGGTGATTTTGCTGTCGATGAACCAGAATAGAAAAACTCTGCCAATTGTGGCAGAGTTTTTTTTATACTATTTGCGTTAAAATATCATTTTTAAATTTCATATAATCTGAATCGATATCTTTAGAATCTATATTGAAATACGGATTCTGAACAATTTTCAATTGAGAATTTTTATCAGGTGTCATGATAACGATTCGATTACCCAGTTTAATTGCCTCATCAATATCATGTGTAATGATAAAAAAGGTTAAATGTAGCGACTTCCACAAGTCTAAGATAACATCATGAATATCATTTCTAGTAAATTCATCCAGAGCTCCAAACGACTCGTCAAACATAACCAATTGTGGCTGATTTGCCAAAGCTCTTGCTATTGCCACTCTTTGACGCATTCCACCAGATAGAGAAAAAACATAATCTTTCTTTTTGTCTGTCAATTGAACTTGATCCAATAGAGTATTAACTCGTTCATCAATTTTTTCTTTATCAAAATGTCTCATCTTGAGACCAAATCCGATATTGTCGGCCACATTTAGCCATGGATATAGTGCATTATTTTGAAATACCACTCCTAATTTCCAATTAGGACCAGTGACAGGTTCTCCGTTTAATAGAACTTTCCCAGATGTTGGTTCCAAATAACCTGCAATAGTATTCAATAAGGTACTCTTACCGCAGCCCGATTTACCAATTACGGTAATTATCTCGCCACGATTTATATCAAGATTCAAGGAATTCAAAGTGGGCTTATCATCATTTTCGTATGTAAGTGTTAAATCCTTAACTTCAATAATTTTTTCCATCTAATCATCCCCCAGCTCACTTACGTATTTATCCGCAATAAATTTGTTAATCTCTTTTTTACTTGGTGCGTGATCGATCGTCTGTTGTTGTGACATGAATTTTCCAGTTATATAAAGTTGTTCAGGAAAGGTTTTACTAAGAAATCTCTGATTTACCATTTGCTTAGCTGTCAACCATTTAGATGTACCAATTTGTGATTTAGCCTCAGAATATCCAAGGTCCATCTGCTTTGATGCTGCTTTTATGGTTACCTCTGGCTCACTTTGCATTTCTGCGTGAGTCTTATTTAATTGTTTCAATAAACCTGCAACCAATTTGGGATGACTTCTTTCAAAACCTCCGCGTACTAAAGTAACATTCGCCGTAATTCTATTTTGATCACGCAGGTCCTCACTGGTGATCAAGAAATGTCCATTCTTCAACATTGGTGTTAACGTGGGTTGCCAAGTGTACGCAGCCGAGATATCTCCCCGATTCCAAGCAGCAACAATGTCCTGTGTATCCATATCTAACAATGAAACTTTATTCAATAAGTGATGTTTTTTTAGAGTCATCATTAAACTGTAATGAGATGTCGATGCAAATGGTGTCGCAATTTTTTGACCAGCCAAATCGTCAAAATTTTTAATTCCACTACCGTTCCTAACGACCAGACCTTCGTTATTCCCCAAAACATCATTTACCCAGACCAATTTTGCATCTATCTTAGAAGTCAATGCTACAACAGCATTGGTATCTCCCATTGTTGCAAAATCAATGTCACCAGAAATCAAAGCTTTATTAGCATCAACTCCAGAATCAAAGATTATATATTTCACTTTAATATTTTCTTTATCAAAATAACTACTAATGTATTTCAATTGTCTTGCCGCAGCAACATCATTGGGGACTTGTAAAATACCGATTCTAACTTCTGAAGCCTTTTTTGTATCCGTATTGTTAGAACATCCAGTTAAAAGAAAAATCATAAATAGAGCAATTAGAAATTTTACAATTTTTTTCATTATTGACCACTCCAAAAAACTACTTTTCTTTCAATAAACTTCAAAATTTGATCTAAGACAACCCCAGTTATGCCTAAGATAATAATACCGACAAACATTACATCACTCTTAAGATATTTTGAAGCATTGATGATCATCCACCCAATTCCGTATGTGGCAGCAACCATTTCCGCGGCAACAACGGTTGTATAAGCCATACCGACAGCAGTCCTAATACCCGTAAATATATCAGGTAAAGCAGATGGAAAAATAACATGAAAGAATACTTGCTTAGAACTTGCACCCAATGATTCAGCACTCTTGATATAATCATCTTTAACTCGGTTTACACCTGAAATACATGCCAAATAGATTGGAGCAAAGGCAGCTAAATAAAGTAGTACTACCTTAGATGTCTCGCCAATACCTACCCAAAGTATCAAAATTGTATAATAAGCCAAAGGTGGAATTGGTCTGATAAATTGAATAATAGAATCAAAAATCGAGTAAATGACTTTGATCCTACCACTGATCAACCCAAGCGGAATTGCTGTTACAATTGCTAGAACAACCGCACTCAATAACCTTGCCATGGTTATTAAGAAGTGTTGCCAAAGAGGTATACCATTATATCCATATTCACTCAACTTAACGAACGTTGAGACAACCTTTTCAGGACTAGGTAACAAAATCTCTGGAACCATTTTAAATGAAGTGGCAAGTTGCCAAGCTACAAATAAAATTAGCCACGTGGCTACGGTTATCAACCAATAATTCTTTTTCCCTTTCGAATTCATTCTTCCCTCCATAGACCAAAAAAATATAGTTATTCCAACTGGGATAACTATTTTTTTCATATTATGAATCAAATTTGTAGCCCTAAATAATTATTTAAAGCTCACCAATTAAGTGTACACCATTAAAATTGAGGTTTGAACCGCGATAATACAGTTTTGGTAATTATTTAAAGCTCTTTCATTATTAAAAATCGAAAGTTATACGAACAATGAACATATGTGATTATATAGTTTTACTATCTGATCTTATTATCATTTAAATTATGAATTGAATCTTTCCTATGATACATTTTGTTAAAGATAACTTGCATTTGAATTTAAAATTAAATCCTAAAATTATGGAGCTAAATTACCAAATAACAAACTACCTCAAACATAGAATTATTAAAAGGTCAGTTCTTATTTCACTAATAATCGGTGCAATATTATCCGGACTACAAATCATTCAAGGACTTATACCAATTGTCAAATACGGAAATATATTTCTCGAATCTCCATATACGAGATGGCTTTCAATTGACCCATTCACTTTCGGGCCAATAATGTTTTTCATTCTATTACCATTAATGGCAAGCATACCTGCTGCGACCATCTTGAAAGAAGATCTTACTTCTGGTCTGCTTCTACAAATAAAAACACGAATCGGACTAAATAGATTGTTATTGGGCTATGGACTTGCCGCACTTATTGGAGGTTTTCTTGTAGTTGCAATACCATTATTAACAAATTTTTTGACATATTTCTTATTTTTACCAAATATCAGACCCGATTTTTTGATCAACGAAAACTTGATGATCATCCATGAAAATACAATGTTCGTTGATCTATTTTACAGTCATCCCCTAATACATGGTCTCTTGTCCATATTATTCACTTCACTTTGGGGTGGTTTGTTTTCCGTTTTAACAACTTCAATATCACTCTGGATCAAAAGTAAATTTTTAATGCTCTTTTCAAGTATGATTTTTCAAACCTTTCTATTGATTGGAAATCTATTCATTAAGCTGCCTCACCAAATAAGTTATGTTCCATTTGACTTTCTAAAAGAGACAGCTTCAAGTCCGATTGATATTCGAATAGTAATTTTGACAACTGTAATCGTTTCATTTACGACTTTCTTACTACTAATAATAGGAAGGAATAAAAAAATTGTCTGGTAAATTGTTCAAACAGCAACTGATCCTTATTACTCATAACCGCTCAATAATAATTTTATCTTTCTTGTCCATTATCATTGGTATAGCGCCGATACAGGAATTTCTTACTTTAAATCCACAGGAAAATCCGTCCACGATACTAACTAAGATTTTGAACCCTTTTATAATCTGCTTTGGCTTGATTTTTGTTGCACTAGTTTCAAATTTATCTGGTGAAAAATTCAGAATAAACGATTTATTGATAACTCAAAGTAGAAAATTTATCACTATTGCCATGATCATCAGAGTAATTTCCAGTCAATTCATTATTTGGTTGCTTTGGACAATACCGTCATTAGCGACGGTCTGGATTTCAGGACTCAGTTACTTTGTCATTGGAACACATTTTCAGATATTACTACTATACGTTTATATTTATTTAGCGATGCTGACATTATCATTGTTAGAGCTGAATTTGCTTATGATAACTAATAATACTATTGCTTTCTTACTTGCTTTCGGAATGAATTGTCTAGACTACTATTTGGCAAAGACGACAGATGATTCTTTATTCTATTATTTTACGAATTTAAAGAGTCAGATTGATCTAGCTACAAAATTTATCATTATGTTATTTTTGATTGGTTTACTTACTTTTACTCTAAATAAAATAATCTCAAAAAAGGATTTTTAAAGGAGTTCAACATGATTCTTATCTCATTACAATCTGTCAGCAAAAAAGTTAAAAATAGAATTCTGATCGACAATGCCACACTTTCCATCAATCAAGGAGACATAGCTACTTTTGAAGGCATCAATGGATCTGGTAAGACGATTCTCTTAAAAGCCATTTTGGGTCTAATTAAAACTACTGGAACTATCAAAGTTAATGACAATCTGATTTTAACTAAAGATAAGTACCCTATAAAGGCTGGAATATTGATTGAAAATCCTAGTCTGATTGATAACATGACAGCATTTCAAAATTTGAATCTCTTAGCGCAGTTACAAGAGAACATCTCAAATAACGATATTATCGAATTACTAGAATCATTAGGCTTATCAAATAACGTACATCAAATGGTTAAGAAATTTTCTTTAGGAATGAAACAAAAAGTCGGTATTGCCCAGGCACTGTTGGGTGAAAATCCTTTAATTATTTTGGACGAACCTACTAATGCACTTGATGAAACAAGCATTGATAACCTCATAAAGAAAATAAAAGAGCTTAAAAATAAAAATATTACTTTCCTAGTAACTTCACATGACAAAGAGCTCATCAGAAAAATTTCCACTCGTAGATTCGTTGTCAGAAATGGAGCCGTCAATGAGACAATATAATAAGGCATTCAAATTCACTCTACTATCCACTTTTTCAGTCATTGCATTTGTTTTTTTGACCTTACAATATCAAAAAGTAAACGCTGATTACGATAATCCTCAAGAAGTAACAATTTCAAAAAATCAATTGATAAAAGCTAAGAACGTTGAATTCAAAGTTTTGAATACATCAATAAGAGAAAAGAACATTGATGTTACCTTATGGATAAAACAGACCGGACCCGGATATTACGGTATGCACAAGAGTTACTTCTTTATTGAAAATATGTGGATAGCAGATCAACATCATACTTACAGCAATCATTCTAATATGGTCGTAAAGGATCAGAACGATCAGGCACTAAATATGAACAAATTTAAGATGGGACAAAGTACTATTGCAAATGTCCATTTTGACAAGCCCAAAGAAAACGGAAATGACAAATTCTACTTTCTAGTACCAAATAAAAAACATATGACCAAGTACAATCTATCTGTAAACTAAAAAAGGCTACCGACAAGTTTTTTTCTTGTCAGTAGCCTTTTGGACTCTCTTAATGTCCTTGGTTAAGCAACTTTAGTTTTTAAATCAGTAATAGCTTTTTCAATGGTTGTACCGTTGCCAAAGTGATTGCTATTTTTAACATCAATTGCTGTGAATAATTGATCATTAGTATTTAATAGAATTCTATACTTCATATTATTCACACCTCCTTCTTACAAAGTTATATCTCTAAGAGGTAGCGATAGTGGTTACTATACTAGGGTCAAACATAATAGTCAATCATTTTGTTTCTTAATTCGTTTTACTTGACTTAATTAAGAATATAAATGATTATATATCTGTAAACTTATAAAAAGGAGAACTAAATGTTCGATTTATTCTTAAGATTCTTTAAATGGTTCCTAATAGTTGCTGTTGCAGTAGCAATATTCTTCTATATCGGTATTCCGCTATTGATCGTGGCTGCCGTAGTTTTTGGAATTTACTATCTATACAGACGATACAAATCTAGCCGTTATACTCCTGAAGGACGTAAAAAGGTTAATTAATCTTGAAACTAAAAACTAGAAATCCTTCTTGAGGACTTCTAGTCTTTTTTATTTCCACCATTTTTAGAGGCACGTCCCCTATCTGATGTAAAGGAAATTATTACTAATAATGCTCCGGCGGCTAATGCACTCAATAGTAATTGGTCTGTGAACCAATGGAAGATATATCCCAATACGGCAACAATTACTAAAATTGCTCCCAACCAGCGATCAATTTTCATCAATAAATTCAATTTTTATTCACCTTTTATTACTTTTTTATTTGATTAATACTAAAATATAGATGTTCGATACTTACTATTATACATTAAACTTGAATTTGGAGGAGCCATAATGGAGAAATCAGAGAAACTATCCATTTTAGATGACCTAATAAAATTAAAAACAGTTAACGGCAATGAGGAAATAGTTGCTAACTACTTGAAGGAATTATTTGATAAACACGACATTAAAACAGAACTTGTTAAAAATTCTGAAAATCGTATGAATCTGATTGCTTCTATTAACAATGGTGCAGATAAGGTTTTAGGATTTACTGGACATGAAGATGTAGTTGCACCCGTCAACGAAGACGAATGGAACTACGGTCCTTTTAATCCTAAGCATATTGACGGTAAAATCTTTGGTCGAGGTACTTCAGACATGAAGTCTGGATTGGCTGGATTAGCCATTACTTTGATAGAGTTAAATGAGGATAAAGATTTTAAAGGAAATATCCAATTCATCGCTACTGTTGGTGAAGAAATTGGTGAAATTGGTGCTAAACAACTATCAGCTGCTGGTTATGCAGATCACTTAAATGCTTTGATCGTTGGTGAACCAAGTAATACTTCATCAAAACCCGTTATGGATAAGTTGACTCATAGCGGATTAATCCAGATACCTAGTCCTAACCCAACGGAATACGGACGCCACGCATTTTTCTGTGCTCATAAAGGATCAATTGACTACAAGATCAAATCTCGTGGTAAAGCTGCGCACAGTTCAATGCCAGAAGCTGGTATCAATGCTTTGGACAACCTTATAACCTTCTACAATAAGCAAAAGGAATATTTTGCAACTTTGACTGCATATAGTGATGATGTTCTTGGCAAAACTAGTCCATCTGTAACAATTATGAATTCTGGTGATCAAGAAAATACTATTCCTGATTTTGCTGAAATGAACGTTAAAATCAGAACTATTCCTGAATATAACAATGATAAATTGATCGATGATTTAAAGGAAATTATTGCCAAGCTAAACGAATCACCTAGAATGTCTTTAGAATTTGAAGAAAAGAGCAGTAACTGGCCTGTAAAAACAGACATGACTTCTGATTTCTTAAAGATAGCTCATCAAAGTTATGAAGAAACATTTGAGCAAGGTGCACTATCAGTTGGTGCCCCCGGTGGTACTGATGCTTCACAATTTATCAAAGCAAATCCTGATATAGACGTTATTGTAGCTGGGCCCGGAAATGAAAGTGCTCACCAAGTTAATGAGTTCGTCTTTGAGGATGATTATCTACAATACATTGAAATTTACAAAAAGATTGCTAATAAATATTTTGAATAATAAAAAAAGTCGACTTAATGGCCGACTTTTTTTATACAGTTCTTCATTGTATTATGCACTTTTTAGAGATAATCTTTTAAACATAAATATATTTTATATAAGGAAATACAATACGAATGCGAAAAATATTAAGATTGTTGTTAATACTACTATGGATTTTATGGATCGGTTCATTTGTAGTAGTAGGCACAAAATATGGCTGGGCTACAATTAGTCCAGTTATAGTTTATAATCGCCCACATGGCATATTTGGATGGTCATTTACGATCATTTTTTGGCTATCAGCTGCACATTTTACTTACTTTCATCTAGTCGATTCTAAATAGTCACTGGCTTCATTCTTGCGTAACCGTTTGCAGTGTCCTAATATTAATAGTATATATAATTTGGGGGTCGATAAAATGTATTCAGCATCAGAAAATCGTTATGAAAATAATTCCGTTCGTCACGCCGGTAAAACTGGTTTGATGTTACCACCAATATCACTAGGACTCTGGCGTAACTTTGGTAGCGCCGACCCATTAAGCAAACGTCGTGATCTTATCTTGCACGCTTTTGACAAGGGTGTCTTTCACTTTGATAATGCTAATCACTATGGTGATGGTAAAACTGGTTTTGGTACTTCTGAGGAACTCTTTGGTCAAATTATGAAAAATGATTTACAACCATATCGTGACGAACTAGTTATTTCCACTAAGGTTGGATATGAGATTCATGATGGTCCTTACGGTATCGGTACTTCAAGAAAATCATTGATCCAAGGCATAAACGATTCACTTCAAAGAATGAATTTGGACTATGTAGATATTTATTATGCACATCGTTATGATGATAAAACGCCTATTGAAGAAACTGTTCATGCCTTAGATGACATTGTTCGTTCTGGTAAAGCACTCTATGTTGGTGTTTCTAACTACGAGGTTCCTGAAATGAAACAAGCCATCGCTATGTTCAAGAAATTGGGTACACCATTTGTATTAGACCAAATGAGCATGAACTTATTAAATAATCATGTTGAAAAGAGCGGCCTTGCCAAAGTTCTCAAAGACAACGGTGCCGGAGTAATTGCTTATGGACCACTCTGCGAAGGATTATTATCAGATCGTTATCTTGACGGTATTACAGATGAATTTAATATTCATCACACCAACTCTGAATTGCTAGATGACGGTCCAGATGCTTTAGTTGCTAAATTGAATAAACTAAACGATGTTGCTAAGAACCGCGACCAAACACTAAGTCAAATGTCACTTGCTTGGTTATTACGCGATCCAGTGGTTGCCAGTGTTATTATTGGTACTACTAACAATGATCATCTAGACGAAAATCTAAAAGCATTAGATAACCTTGAATTTTCAACTGATGAAATTGATCGAATCAATGAATTAATTAAATAGAAAATAAAAATGGAACTCAATTGAGTTCCATTTTTTATTTCTCTATTATCATCAAATATTTTATCTGGGAAAACTATTTTTTTAAACTTTGCATCACCGTCTATATTTAAAAAATTTGCGGTCGTTTTTTAAATCAACAGCAATTTGTCAAGGGCGCGCAAAACACCATCTTGATTATTAGTCTTAATAACGAAGTCAGCTTTATCCTTCACATCATCAAAGGCATTACCCATAGCAAATTTAACACCCGATTGATTGAACATTTCTAAATCATTATATCCATCACCAAAACAAATCGTTTCATCTTTAGTACAACCAAGAATTTCCTGAAGTTTCTCGATCCCGCTTCCTTTATGTGCACCTAAATTTGAAATATCGATCCATGTGGGTTCTGGAGCAACGATAAACAATCTATCTTTGAATGAATCCAGCTTTTTATAATAGTCAAAAGTATGGCCCTCGGCATCATAAACAGATATCTTAGTAAAATCCTGCGTGATCTGTTTAAAATCTGAAATCTCAGTAACTAAATGATAGCTCTTCTTAATTCGATCAATCTCAGGTTTAGTACGATTATTGGCAATATAACTACGTTCTTCAGTAGAAGCAACAATATTGAAATCAATGTTTAAATTTTTTAAAGCGACAATAAATTCCTGACCCAACTTATTTGGGATCAAGTTCTTATAATAGAATTTTCCATTATGTTTGATCCTAGCACCGCCATCGCCGACGATCCAAAGATCCGTTCCCATGATTTCTTCGACCTTTTCAGCTTGTTTACCCGTACAAGCCGCAAATTCGATTCCACGTTTTTTTAACTCATATTTTATCCTATTAAAGTGGTCCACGTCATAATGTTTATCTTTATCCAAAAATGTGCTATCTAAATCCGTTATTACTAGTTTCATCAAATTTATCCCCTAGTCAAAATGTATCGTTCGAATTTAGTTTACCATTTTCAATCGACGTTAATCTGACTATTAAGAGCCTTTTTAATATTTTCCAAAGTTAATTCACCAGTACTGGCAAAATTTATATCTGCTTCACTAAGAATTTCAGCGTTACCGATCCCAATAGATAACTCACCAGCACTATTAATTGATTGAACTCCTGCTTTGGCATCTTCAATTCCGATGCATTCACTTGGTTTCAAATTTAATACTTCGGCACCACGAGCAAAAATCTCAGGATCTGGTTTACCGTGTTTTAAAGTTGTCGGATCGACCTTATTCTTAAAGTACATATCTAGTCCCAATCGTTTCAGGACAAAGGGTGAATTTTTGGAAGCTGATGCCAATGATAATTTATAATTGTGCTCTTCTAGATCTCTTATAAAATCAACAATTCCAGGAAGAATTTCAGTTGAATCCATATTTTTTAGAAGTTTTAAATAATTGGCATTCTTCTCCGTCGCAAACAACTCCTTTTCAGTCTCGGTGTAATTGGATTCAATTCCACCGGCATTTAAAATCATATTAAGTGAATCCATCCGACTAATTCCCTTCAAACGATCAGCCAAATCATCGGTCCAAGTAACGCCTAACTTTTCAGCCAACTGACGCCATGCTTTAGCATGATAGACTGAAGTATCAGCAATAACTCCATCTAAGTCAAATACGAATCCTTTAATTTGTTCAAACTTTACCATTTGAAACACTCCTTCATAAAAAAAATCGCGAAGAAATATTTTTTGCATTTAAGCAAAAATACTCCCTCACGATTTTCTAATTTATTTAAATGTCCTCAGTTTAAACGAATAACTATCCCAAATTTTAGTTATCTGACTTTAGTTTAACGATTCTTTTATGTAATGCAACCGTTTTATCAAAATAAGTTTAAACAAATATTGATTAATTATTTCTATAAGCTAAACAGCACTGAATATTATAATTCAGTGCTGTTTTTATCATATAATATAAATGTCAAATAACATTTGGGGTGTATTAATTATGGGATTTATTCAATCTTCGATTATTTTATTATTAGCAGTTGCTCTCAGCATCATACTATCGAAAATTATCAAAAAAATATCTAATACATATATCAGTTTGATCATTGGGGCAATTTTGGGTTTAATCCCTATTACCAACGGTCTTATTTTGGAATTCAATGACGAAATATTTATGCTGCTGATTATAGCACCACTACTATTTTTCGAAGGTCAAGAAACCAAAACATACCTTGTCCGAAAAAAATTTAAAAACATCCTCAGTACGGCTATTGTTTTAGCGATCCTTTCAGCTGTCATAGGAACGGCCATTCTACATTCACTCACTGGCATCACATTATCAATGGCTCTAATAATAATCGCAATAAGTACACCTACTGATGCGACGGCAATGGGATCAGTCAGTGATGGGTTAACAATGCCACCGCACGTTGATGTGGTACTAAAAATGGAATCACTATTCAACGACGCAACAGGGATCGTACTTTTACAAGCGGCTTTGATCTGGTTTAATACTGGTCACTTGTCACTAGGCCAAAACATCTCTGCATTCTTGATCTCAGCAATCGGTGGAACTATTCTGGGATTAATTATGTCGTTAATATTCATGTTCATCAGACAATTTCTAATTAGAACTAATTTTAATTCTGTAACCGCACAAAACTTAATATACCTAATGACGCCTTTCATTATTTATTTGATTGCTGAAAAAATTGAAGTTTCAGGTATCATTGCGGTGGTCAGTGCTGGATTGATTTTTAATAATGAAGCCAGCCGAAGCAGATTTTCTGAGCCTCGACAATTTCATGCCGGGATTCAAATGTCACAATTTTTAACAGAAATTCTTAATAACTTTGTATTTATTTCACTGGGTACAACGTTGATTCGAATAATTAAACAACAATACCAAAGTGCCAACAGTTCGCTAAATTGGCTCTTAACTGCTTTGCTGGTCTACATTACTTCGCTAATAATTAGATTCTTATATAGTTTGATCGTCAGTAAATTTTCAGCTAAAGAAGCCGTTGTTTTCTCATTTGGCGGTATTCACGGTTCAGTAACTCTGGCAATGGCTTTTTCAGTCATCGGAGCAAGTATCAGTACTGGTTCTAAAATATTCAGCTTTATAATTTTAGTAGAATCAACCGTCATCCTTATCAGTATGATAGTTCCTACTATTCTATTTAAATTTATATTACCAGCTGACGCGTTCGATTTAGAATCCAAAACTAAGATCAACAGAATTAGAAACCAGATGGTTCAATTAGGAATCGATCATGTTCAGAAAATGGATATTGATAATATCGTTAAACAAAGCGTGATCTACGATCTTAGAGATCAAATTAAAGATAACGGTCTTAAATCATTTGTTCATCAGTGGAGATTTGCCGGATCAAAAGCAGCCATTTTTACAGATGAACAATCATTACAGGAACGACGAGCCTTAATGGGAGCATTCAATACAGAAATTGAATACTTATACGAAACCGCTTTGAAGCACGTTATTGAATCTAAATACATTTATGATTTATATAGTGAAATACTACTATCCGAATCACTGGTATTGGACCCCGAAAATAGTTTTGGGCGATAAGGATTACTCATAAAATTTTTGGAATTCATCTTTTAAATCATCCATCCCCTGCTGTACCGCTTGATCTATATCGACGCCATTAGTTTGTAATCCTTGAATCCGTACAATCGAAAATTGATCGAATCCCATTAAATCTTCAAACATACGTTGTAGATACATTCTCGAAAACTCTAGTGGCGTATATCGATCGTTATTTGTATAAATCGAACCACTAGCTTGTAATAACATTGCCTTATAATTATCAGTCATTAAACCAACTGATCCATTCGCTGTATATTTAAATGTTTCGTGGGCAACTAAAATATTATCAATGTAATCCTTCATCTTTGAAGTTACATTAAAGTTATGCAGTGGTGATACGACAACAATACGATGATGTTCTTTGAACTGATGAATCAATTTCTGATTAATTTTGAAAATTCGATTTTCCTCTTCACTTAAAGAAATATGAGAAGACTGCTTTTCCCAAATACCCAAAAGTTGATCTATAGTCAATTGAGGTATTTCCATATCATATAAATTAATCAAATCAACTTTTTGGTCTGGAAATTTATTCTTAAATTCCTGTAGGAATTGTTTTTGAAGTTTCATCGAATAATGATTACCATCTTTAAAATTTGGCTGAGCGTTTATAAGTAAAGTTTTCATAGTTAAGGTCCTCTTTCCTAATCAATAAATCTATTTTACAATTTAATGGTGACAACTTATGGCACCATTTAGAAATTGGAGATAACTTACTATGAATAAAGCTGAACGACTAAACCAGGAATTAATTTTTCTAAGTGATAAAAATTTCTTTCAAATCAATGATTTAACAACAGAATTTCAAATTTCAAAACGGACAGCATTGCGTGACATCAGTGAATTAGAAAATATGGGGCTGTCATTTTATACCGAAAATGGTCGAAATGGCGGCTATCATTTGATTAAGAAAGACTTACTAGTACCGATTATCTTTAATTTAGAGGAAATTAGTGCCATATTCTTCGCCATCAAAGCATTGACGCTATTATCGGCTACCCCGTTTCAAAAATCATATAAACATATCTATGATAAATTGCTTGCCACTTTGCCCAAGCCACAACAAGATTACGTAACCAAATTACAAGATAGTATAAATTATTATCGTGTACCTTCCATCACGACCCCAAATTTTTTAAACACTATTTTACAATCTATCATTAACGAAAAAATAATCGATATAACACAAGAATCCAATAATTCAAAGATACAGGCTTTCAATTTACTTTATCGCAACGGAATTTGGTTCTGTGATGCCCTGGATGTTAACACTAAAAGATGGGCCACTTATCGTTGCGATCGTTTTGAGACTTGTTCAATAAGTAATAGCTGGGAAAAGTCCTATACACATTTAGAGTTAAAAAAATTCAAACAAGATTATGAAAACAATTATCACAATATACAATTTCAATGTGAATTGACGCCTTTAGGTAGAGAACTATTTCAAAAGAACAATTATCCTAATATGCATTTCAAAAAAGAGCATGGCAAGTTATTGATCTATGGCGGATACAACCAGGAGGAATTCAATTATATGATTGAATACTTAATTACACTTGGAAGTAATGTTAAAATCAACTATCCTAATGAATTAAAACTAGCCTATCTTAAGGAATTAAAAAATATTATTGATATGTACTGATACTGGTACTTTTCTAACTGAAAAAGCAGGCAACCGGAATCCCGTTGCCTGCTTTTTTTTGTTTAAAAAATAGTTGGAACTAATCCACCATCAACTCGTAAAGCTTCTCCTGAAAACGATGATGAATCAGGACTAGCTACGAATGCTGTGAATCGACCAATCTCTTCTGGACGGATCAAACGTTGAATTTGTGAACGAGAGCGGTGATTCTTCATAAAGTCTTTCTCCCACACTTCCTTAGGCAAATCGCTATTCTGATACATATCATCAAGCATCTTCTGCACACCTTCAGTCAAAGTTGAACCTGGCATGATAGTATTGACCGTTACGTGACTAGCAACTGTCACTTTGGATAAACTCTTGGCCAAAGATAGATTCATCGACTTGGTCATACTATATTGAGGCATTTCACCGGATGGCATTATGGCCTCCTCACTTGCAATAAAGATGATACGACCGAAATCTTGCGCAAGCATTTTTGGTAAATAGAATTTAGCTAATGTATTACCTGCTAAAACGTTGACGTGAAAGAATCTCTCCCAAGTTTCATCATCAATATCGTAATAATTCATGGGTTTAAAAATACCCATATTATTGACTAAAATATCAATCTCTGGAACTTGAGTAAATAGCTTTTGACGGTCAACTTCATTTGCCAAATCTGCCGCAACCCCTGATGGTGTTGTTTTAGGAAAATCACGCTTAATTTCTGATACAACCGTATCGACTTCTGATTGCTTTCTTCCATTAATAATGACATTAGTTCCCTCACGAGCCATCTCAATCGCAATTGCCTTACCGATACCCTTGGTTGAGCCGGTAACTAAAGCTATTTTATCCTTTAAATGAAGATCCATAAAAATACCTCCTAATTAGAAATCAAATTCATCCGGATTGGGGCCAACACGCAAATTTTCATTTATGGCATTAATTTGATCCATCTCTGCTTGGTCTAATTTAAAATCAAAAACATCAGCATTACTCTGCATCCGTTCTGTATGGACCGACTTAACAACTAGTAAAACATTTCTTTGGATATCCCAGCGCAAAATCACTTGTGCAACTGATTTACCACGTTCTTCTGCAATATTCTGTAATGTTGCATTCTTTAAAATTTTACCTTGCATTAGTGGTGACCAGGCTTGAATTTTTATATCGTGTTTGGCTACATAATCACGAAGTTCCGTTTGAATCAACTTGGGATGTGACTCAACTTGATCCAATACTGGTGTGACCGTGGCAAATTTAGCTAATTCCTCTAAATGATGAATTTGAAAATTGCTAACACCAATCGCTTTGATTTTACCCTCTTTGTATAACTGTTCCAATGCTAAATATGAATCTTTGTAAGAATTATCTCCAGGCCAGTGAATCAAATATAGATCAAGATAATCCAGACCTAATTTTTGAAGGCTGTCATTAGCGGAACTGATCGTCTCATCATAAGTTAGATGATCATTCCAAATTTTAGAAGTGATAAATAAATCTTCCCGTTGTAAATTATTTTCTGTTAGACCACGACGAATACCTTCACCAGTACCTTTTTCGTTGTCATATACTTGGGCTGTATCTATCAAACGGTAACCTTGTTTGATACCTTTAGCCACAACATCAGCAGTTTCCTCATCGGGAATTTGGAATACACCTAAACCTAGTCCAGGAATTGCTGTTCCATTATTTAATTCAATGCGATCATTTAATGAATTAATCATATTAATCTCCTTGTTATTTAATTCGTGTTATTAATATAAATCGAATTAAACCACTTGGATAGTATGTACTTTTTTGTGATATAGGCACTTTTAAGTACTTATGAAAAAAAGATTCTCCCAATCTATTTAGGAAAATCCTTTTAATTTAATATACAGGTCTGTCTTCACCTTGTGTAGCAGCATCGGCAATACCAACAGAATCGTTTTTCAAGTACTCTGGATCAGCGATGATCTTAACGATCACATCAGCCATACTTTGGCGAGATCCTGAAACACCTACATATTGTTCATCCTTATGTGTGACAGTATATTTAACTTCGTCACGATCATTCAACCATGGAAAACGTAGTGTTGTGTATGACAATCCTGATTCTGATAGCAATTTATCAGCATTGATGGCAGCATCCAAACCACCTTTAACCATACTGTAATTCCAACGACCATATTCACCAGGAACTTCGTTATATAAACCTAATAAACTAGATTCAATAACACGATCTACGTTGTTTTCCTTCATGGATTTAATGACATTCTTAGTCATAATGTTGTTACTATCGTGGTCAACGAATGAAACATAAACAATATCTTGACCCTTCATAGCCTTATTAACAGCTTCATAATCCGTTACGTCACCATCAATCAATGTAACGTTATTGTTTGAACTTAATTCATCTAAACGACTACTATTACGTAAGAACAATGTCAATTCAACATCTGGTTGTTCCTTCAAAATACGATCTTCTGCAATTCTTGCGATTTGTCCATTTGCTCCTAATACTAATACTTTTTTCATTTTTATCTCTCCAATTATTTTTCTGACTTATTTAATTCATGAGTTCATTATATGTTCCAACTTAGCACTTGAAAATTACCAGATAAGCATGCCACCATACGATTAACGTATAGCATTATAATAAGATGTCTTTCTGATCGACAACTATTTACTTGAAGAATTAATTGCTTTTAATAAGCACGGAACTTTGGTGGATACCGATGAAGAGCCCATGATGACCCAATCAATAGTTACTAGTGGTTTTTCTCTAATGTTTAATCCAATCATTGACCTGTTTATCAGCACGATCAACTTTGTTACCATCTACTACCAAAGTTGGGGTAAATGTATTATTAGTTGCACCCTGTTGCTTCAGTATTTCTTTAACTACTTGAACACTATCACCCTGTCCATATCCTCCTTCAGTCATAAAAGGGGATATTTTTTTATCAGATAATTGACTTCCATAAGTATTCAAAAATGAATCCATTGGATGTGATAATGTCATCGCCCATATTTGATATCCCAGATATATTGTTCGATACTGCCCAAGGTCTGGTAATTGCATATTCAATTCAGGATAATCCTGATTTTCTCGTTCAAAATTAGCTCTTGCTAATGTCTTTGGATAATTACTTGGATAAGGATCTTTCACAGTGATTTCCAAAATATCAGCGTTTGTTTCTTTTTCAATTTTGCTAGCCAATAATTCAGTACTGCCTGATCTGGAAAAGTAAATAATGATACTGTTGGCAGAGTCTGTTAACTTGCGAGTAGGTTGATTTTCTTTGTTAGTATCCATCCCATCAGATGGTGTTCCCGCTCCATTAGCCCACTCAATACCAGACTTTCCTAATTGATAAGCTGTAATTTTTTGTCCATCAATTGTTGTATTTTGAAATTTATTGTTCAATTTCCTATCCTCCAATTAATTATCCTTGACCATTCATAAATGCTGGATATAATGTCATACCACCATCAATGAACAAAGTAATTCCCGTAACATAACTTGATTCATCTGATGCAAGCCATGCAGCGCCTGCTGCGACTTCCTCAGGTTTACCAATTCTATCCATAGGAACCATTGAAACTGTTTGATCATATTGTTCTTTATCAGAGAACTTCTTAGCGTTGATTGGTGTATTAATAGCTCCTGGTCCAATAGCATTTACACGAATACCATCCTTAGCATATTCCATAGCAATTGTCTTAGTGAACATTTTTACGCCACCCTTAGCAGCTGCGTAGCTAGAGAATGTAGGCCAGGGAATTTGCTCATGAACTGAAGACATATTGATGATATTTCCTTTTTTACCGTGATCTTTGAAGTAATTCAAAGCTGTCTTTGATCCTAGAAAAACACCGGTTTGATCAATTGAGATCACACGATTCCAGTAATCCAATGATAATTCGTGAGTTGGTGACTTTGTTTCCATTCCAGCATTGTTGACCCAAACGTCCAAGTCACCAAAGTTATCGATTGCAGCTTTTAGTAATTCCTGATTACCTTCTTCAGTTGCCACATTTGCTTGAACAATAACTGACTTGCCGCCATTTTGTTCGACTTTGTCAGCAGCCTCTTGGGCACCTTTGGCATCACTATTGTAATTAATAACAACTGACATATGTTCTTTTCCAAAACGTTCTGAAATTGCAGTTCCAATTCCTTTTGAACCACCTGTAATTACTGCTACTCTGTTATTTAAATCTTCATACATAATAAATTCCTCCGATAATTGTTTTAAAAAATTGTTGTAATGATTGCTCCACCGACGATTAAAATCAAGCCGATGATAGTCAAAGTTAATTCGTGGCGACTCTTCTTCTCATGTAGAAAAATCATTCCGCCGATCGTTGATAGAACTACTGATAATTGTGAAACCACAAAGGCTGAATTAACGCCATTGTCTCGTACCGATAAGATATAAGTGATTGCAGCAATAGAAAAAATAAATCCAGCTACCAAACTTTGCCAGCTTGCTTTCTCTCTCAAAACTTGAGGTTGGTGAGTAAAGGTAATATATAGCAAAACTGCAACAACCATACCGACAGATTCAGGTAAGAAGATTGCTAATCCAGATGAAGTCATTGCTCTAGGAATCGAGTTATAAACTAAGAATCCGATTGTTGTCAAAACTAACATGATCAGTGTTTCTGTCTGTGTACTGTGTTGATCTCCCTTATCTTTTCTTGCAGTGAGGAAGACGCCAATGATCAGTAACAAAATACCGATAACTCCGAAGATTTTGGCGTTAACTGATGCCCATTCTCCAAAAATCAAAACACCGATAAAAGCTGTACCGATCAGTTGCAAACCAGTCGATATTGGCATAGTTTGAGAAACTCCTATCGAACGATAAGCATTATATTGACCTAACTGTCCGATTATCCAGAAGCCACCTGCCAACGCCGCCAAAAGAAAACTTATAATTGAAATAGTTGGTCTCATAACTAAGAAAACTACGATACTGACAGTCAATGTTCCGACTGCTGTTCCTAAAATTTGATTAATTGGTTTACCATTTATTCTCGCTACCGTCAAAGGTAGAATACCCCAGGCAATAGCCGGTAATAACATTAATACAATATTCATCTCTTACACTTCCATATCTTTGTATATATCTCTCTCAAGCGATGAACATAGTATAGAGCCGTTTTAGACATAAAAAAATTACTAGATAAACATGCTACTATACGTAAAACGTATGGCACTGGAAGTAAAAAACTAGGCAACCGAATTTTATCCTGTTGCCTAGTTATGAAGACCGAACTATTTATTATATTTAATCACTTTAGCTGGCACACCAACTGCAACAGCATTATCTGGAATATCTTTGGTGACTACTGCACCTGTCCCAATTATCGCATTCTCACCAATAGTTACACCTGGGGCTACATTTACGCGTGCTCCCAACCATGCATTCTTCTTAATGTGAATCTCTTTTGTACTAATCGTTCTGATATTATTAGGTTCATGATTATCTGTAAATAAACCAACACCGGGTCCCATCATCACACCATCATCAATAGTGATCGTACCAACTGACATCACTGTAAGGTTATGATTTGCATACACATTTTTTCCTAGAAATAATCTATTACCACAATCTATATACATTGGTGGAGTAAAAAATGTTCCATCCTTCATTTGGTTATTCAACAATTTATTTTCAAGATTCAATATAGTTTTACGATCACTAGGCCTCGTAGAATTAATATCGAAACAAATGTCGTTACATCGATCAATCTCACCGTGAACTTCCTCTTGATACTGTTTATCACTAATATCAAATGATTCACCTGACCTCAGTTTTTCAAATACGTTCATAATTATTTTTTGTCCTTTAAAATTTATAGTAAAAAAATATTAACTTCTATTGATTTCGGACCAGTGGATAACATTTGAATCAATGATTCATCATCTACATATCCAATTTTAACCACCTCAAATGGCGAAATATTCAAGTCAGCAAAATTCAACGAAAATGCATTACTACCTGCAAAATAATAAATATATCCTGCTTGAACATGACTAGTTCCTTTTGATGCCGTTTTAATTTTTTTTGGTAAGGAATTATAGTACTCATTTGACCCGCTTCTATTCAAAATTAAACTCAGAGGAAATTGCTTTTGAATTTCAGATGAAACAGATGATTCTTCCAATTCAGCTAAATATCTTTTTCCTTGAATTTCAATACCTATTTTATTCACAATATTCCCCTTTGATTGTTCAAAAAAAGTCTAGTTAGTTCTACTGCAAATAAATCACAGTCACGTAACTAGACAATTTTGATTATTCTATTTCAAATATAGCTATTTTGCCTAATATACAGGTCTAGTTTCACCTTGTGTGGCAGCATCCGCAATACCAACAGAATCGTTCTTTAAGTACTCTGGATCAGCGATGATCTTAACAATCACATCAGCCATGCTTTGACGAGATCCCGAAACACCAACATATTCTTCATCCTTATGTGTGACAGTATATTTAACTTCGTCACGATCATTCAACCATGGAAAACGTAGTGTTGTGTATGACAATCCTGATTCTGCGAGTAGTTTGTCAGCATTGATGGCAGCATCCAAACCACCTTTAACCATACTGTAATTCCAACGACCATATTCACCAGGAACTTCGTTATATAAACCTAATAAACTAGATTCAATAACACGATCTACGTTGTTTTCCTTCATAGCTTTGATAACATTCTTAGTCATAACGTTGTTGCCATCGTGGTCAACGAATGAGATATAAACTATATCTTGGTCCTTCATAGCTTCATTAACAGCATCAAAGTCATTAATATCTCCATCAACCAAAGTAACATTTTTATTCGATGCCAATTTGGATAATCTGCTGCTATTACGTAAGAACAATGTCAATTCAACATCTGGTTGTTCCTTCAAAATACGATCTTCTGCAATCCTTGCGATTTGGCCATTTGCGCCTAATACTAATACTTTTTTCATTTTTATCTCTCCAATTATTTTTCTGATTTAAAATCTAATTCCATCTTTGTATACTTCTCTTCGGCTTCTGCTGAAGGAGCATAGTAACGAATATTCTTCTTAATATCCGCAATTTGTTTCATTTCATCTTCGGTCAATTCAAAATCGAAAATATTATGATTGTCTTTGATATGATCAGGATTAGTTGATCCAGGAATCACGATGAATCCCATTTGTGTATGCCAGCGTAGAATAATTTGGGCGCTGGACTTATTATATTTCTTACCTAATTCTGCAAAAATTGGTTCATGAATCAAGCTCTTATCGCCATGACCTAACGGATACCAAGCCATCAATCTAGTTCCAAATGGCTTCAAAGTTTGTCTCACTTCATCTTCTGTGAAGTATGGATGTGCTTCAGCCTGAATAACTTGCGGCTTTATTTCGGCATTATCTAAAAGCGTTTGAAGTTTTTCACCTTGAAAGTTAGAAATACCAATGGCTTTTACTTTTCCTTCTTTATAAGCCTTTTCCAATTGACGATATCCGGTAATGAAGTCACCAGCAGGTTGGTGTAAGAACATCAAATCTACATAGTCTGTACCAAGACGCTTCAAAGTATCATCAACGGCATTATCATCAGTATAAACTGTTGGCCATAATTTAGTGCTCAAGAACACATCTGCACGATCAACTCCAGAACGTTTGATGCCTCTACCAACACCAGTTTCATTCATATAAGCATTAGCTGTATCGATCAAACAATATCCACTATTCAAAGCATCAACGACTGCTTGTTCTGCGGCATCGACTGGCATCTGAAAAGTACCAATACCCATTTCTGGAATTTCTACATCATTACTTAATTTAAAAGTTGCTTCTGCCATAATCATTTACCCTCGTTAATATTATTTTAGTTTAGCCAAACTTGTTCCGAAAATCTGTTCAATTGTCACAGGATCACGGTGATCGAAGAATTGACTCTCACCCTTATCAAGGCCATTCATAACCTTCATCTCATCATCAGTTAACTCAAAATCAAAGACATTGATATTCTCTTCCATACGATTCTTGTGTACTGACTTAGGAATTACGGTAATTCCTCGTTGGAGTAGCCATCTTAGAATAACTTGACCATTAGATTTGTTGTATTTATCCGCAATTTCTTTAATGGCTTCATTTGTAAAGATGTCATGCTTACCTTCGGCGAATGGTGCCCAAGCCTCAACACGGATATCTTCTCCCTGATTGAAGTCTACTTCAGAATTCTGTTGATACCAAGGGTTAACTTCAATTTGATTAAGTACTGGCTTGATTTCGTTTGATAATTCTAAGTTCTTCAATTGATCAGCATAGAAGTTAGAAACACCAATGGCACGAATCTTACCAGCCTTATAAGCCTCTTCTAAAGCACGCCATGCACCTGAAATATCCCCGTATGGCTGATGTAATAGATACATATCTAGATAATCAACTCCAAGATTATTTAATGATGTTTCAATAGCCTTTTGTGCTCTCTCATAATTAGCATCTGAAACCCAGAGCTTAGACGTAATGAAGAGTTCCTTACGATCAACTCCACTGCGCTTGATAGCACGAACAACGGCTGCTTCATTTTGATAAGCTGCAGCTGTATCAATCAAACGATAGCCAGATGCAATTGCATCAACGACTACTTGTTCACATTGTTCCAGGTCTGTTACTTGAAATACTCCGAATCCTAATTGTGGCATTTCAACTCCATTATTTAATTTAACTGTTTCCATATTATTTGCCTCTTTATTTAATTACTGTTTGTTTAATTCATGAGTTCATTATATGTTCATATTGAACACTTGAAAATTACCAGATAAACATGCTACCATACGCTTGACGTATAGCATTATAATGAGGTGATTTTATGATAGATAACTACTTACTTGAGGAACTAGTTACTTTTAATAAATATGGAACACTGGCAGCCACTGCTGAAAAATTAATGGTGACTCAGCCGACTGTTACTAGAGGTATGCAGAAACTTGAAGATGAATTAGATGTTAAAATATTTGATCGTCAACCTAACCATGTGGCTCTGACCAAAACTGGTATTCTGGCGGCTAAAGAAGCACAAAAGGTTCTTGATCAAAATCAAAGTTTCATTGACACCGTTCAAAAATATGAAGCAAGTCATACTACAATAAAGGTTGGATCAATAGCACCGGGACCTATTATGCTGTTGAAATCTTTGAGTGATATTGCTGATAACGTTGTAATAAACGATTCTCTATTACAAACAGATTCAGTTATATCTAGCATAGAGAATCGTAGTTTTGCCATGATTATTACCAATCAAGAGATCATGACAGATTCAATTGAATCTCGATTCATTGGTAGTGAAAAATTATCGGTCAACTTAGACAAGTTTACCTATCTTGCTAACAAAACCTCGGTTACATTTGAAGAATTAAAAGGAATGAGTTTTGTCGTTGTTAATGATATCGGCGTTTGGAAACAAATTGTTCAAGACAATATTCCCGATGCCAAATTCATGTATCAAGAACAATTCGATGCCTTCACTGAAATAACCCAGTATTCTAATTTTCCATATTTCAGTACAAATATTTCAGGTAAAGATAGCCATCATCTTCCAAATAACGATGATGATCGAGTTAGGATTCCTATCAGTGACGATACCAGCACGGTGGACTTCTATGTCACTTATTTGAAAAATCAAAAATCTAAAGTTAATCCGTTGATCAAGCTCATGTCACAAGCTTGGAATTAAAATAAGATGCTGTTTTCAAAATAGAAAACAACATCTTATTTTTTTATTTATACAAATTTATTTTTCAGTTTCAGGAATAACTTCATTCAATAGACTCAAAGCTGTTAACGTTCTTGGGTATCCAATAAATGGAAGTAAAACAGTAATAACATCGATCAACGATTGCTTGTCATTACCAACATTATGGTTAGCAGCAATGTGTCCTTTAACTTGTGGATCAGCTCCACCCATTGAGACTAACATTGAAAATGTTAATAGTTCTCTAGTTTTATCATCTAAGCCATTACGTGTATAGAAATCACCAAAACAATTATCGGCTAAGAATGTTGCAAAGTGTTTCTGATTTTTGGGTGCATTGTCCAACATATCATCAACTGTACTACCTACAATACGACGAATCGTCTTCAATCCTTCATCCATCCTTGAATCAGGTGTTGTGGTACTTTGAGGTTCAAGTGGAACTGAAATACCTTTTTCCTCAAAAATATCATTGGTACCATTTAAGAAATCAAAAACTTTTCCAAGACCTACATAGGGAACCGCCTGATAAACGATCTCTTTGATTTCGATTGGTGTTACACCAACATTTAAAGCTGCCGTCAACATTGCCTTGTATTCATTGAGGCACTGCATTGCAATCAATGAAGCTAGCGTAACTTTCATGCGTAATTTTGTTTCAATTTGACTATGTTGTAAAACTTCATCAAATGCAAAATTATCAAAAATATCAATAAACTCTGGATCAGTCTTCTTTAATGTAGAAACATGATTGGGAAACATCTCATCATGATTTTGTTGTGCAGTTTTGTTTGGCATGGTAATAACTTCCTCTTAACGGATAAATTTTATTTCAAAGTAGACATATCAATGACATAACGATAGTGAACTTTACTATCAAGAATATTTTGATAAGCTTCTGGAACATCATCGATCCCAATCATTTCGATTTGAGGTTTAATGTCATTTTCAGCAGCAAAATTCAACATCTCTTGAGTCATTGCAATTCCACCAACATTTGATGCAGTCAAATTAGCTTGATTACCAAAGATTGAGAAAAGATTAAGATGAATCTCATCACTAGGAATTCCAACGTAACAAAATACTCCGTTGAACTTCAATAATGGCATATAATTATTCAGATCCAAGTTAACGGCAACGGTATTCAAAATAAAGTCGAATTGGCCGGCTAATGGCTTGAAGTCCTCTGGATCTTTAAGGATTTCATAACTAGTTGCACCAAACTTAGCAGCCTCATCACGTTTGCTTTCTGAGTGACCAAATACTGTTACATCAGCACCCATTTTTGCAGCGAATTGCACGGCAATATGACCTAATCCACCCAATCCAATAACAGCAACTTTACTATCTTTACCAACATTGTATTGTTTCAATGGATTGTAAGTTGTAATACCTGCACATAATAATGGTGCAGCATCAGCTAATGATAATTCATCAGGGATGTGTAATACAAAGTGATCTTTAACTACGATTGCTTGTGAATATCCGCCTTGAGTAATTGTTCCGTCATAATCTTCTGAATCGAAGACAACAACAGTACCCTTTTCACAAAATTGTTCTTGTCCAGCCTTACATGCAGCACATTTACCACATGAGTTAACAAAACAACCAACACCGACACGATCACCGGGCTTAAAGTCTTTAACTTCACTACCGACTGCAGAAACAATTCCTGAGATCTCATGACCAGGTACCATTGGGAAATGAGCACCTTGCCATTGAACCATACTGACATCACTATGACAGATTCCGCAATACTTAATATCAATCGCAATATCATCGGGACGAAGATTGCGACGCTTGATTATAGTTTGATTAAAGGAAGCAAAATCTCCTTTAGTTGTTGCTTCTAATGCTTTAACTTCTTTTGACATTTAATTTTCCTCTTTATTCTTATATTCTATTTCACGTAATTCATTTTCAGTATTCAGCACATGATCATAAAAATGATTAAGTTTGTAATTCAAATGATCAATCGCCGACTGCAAATCATCACGCTTTTCTTCCATGATGCTTAATTGCTCTTGTAAAAGTTCTTTTTGTTCTTTATTGTTGTCTTCTTCAGCATCAAATAATTCGATAAAATGACGCAGATTCTCAATACTCATACCGGCTGCCCTCATTTGTGTCACAAAACGAATGCGGCGTAAAATACGTTCGTCAATATCACGATTACCAATTTCTGTTCGTTCAATTGGTGGAATCAACGACTCTTTCTCATAATATCGAATGGCAGCTGAAGATACGTTAGCCCGCTTACTAGCTTCTTTTATATTCATTGTGATTACCTACTTATTGTTCATCAGCCGGAAAATCAGTAGAAGCAGCCAATTTTGTTTCATTCTTGTATTCTGCAACGCGTGTTTCAAGTCGCTCAATGGTGTTCTTCAAAGCCTCAGAACCCAATACCATATGTAGTGGTGCAGGAGTTTCATCAGCACTTTCGATAATTCGTGCTGCCATTCTCTCAGGATCGCCAGGTGCCAATCCATTAGCTGGATCAAGCATCTTCATGAAAGCATGCGTTGGACCATCATATGCGGGAATTAACTCGGCGACTTGACCACCATATGAAGAAATCTGAATAATACGTCCATGTTCTTGTTTACGCATAAAAGGTAAAATCGAACGAATCATTTGAATTGAACCTGTTAAGTCAGTAGCAATAATTTTGTTTACTTGTTCGTCACTTAATTCTTCTGCGGCTCCAAACAAACCATAACCAGCATTATTCACCAATACGTCGATTTCATGTTTGCTTGCAACTTTATTTACTAATTCATGAATTGCTGGAACGTCTGTAACATCCAATTTTTCACTAATGAAAGTATCTGGATATTGTTCAATCAAATCTTGAACCTTAGCAAAATTACGAACTGTACCAATAACTGTTTCACCCTTTGCTAGTAATTGAGTCGTTAATGAACGACCAAATCCACTACTAACACCTGTAATTAACCATGTTTTATTTGTCATTTTATTTACTCCTATATGAATTTCTATCTTTATTGAATTTCAATTTCAATTTATGCCCTTGCAGTTACTACAAGGCAAGACCTTTCTTACAACTTTTTGAAATTTACTCATGTATCACTTACGAAATTCACTGATACATCCCTCAACTCATGAAGCTATTATATGGCTTAAAAATCTCCAAAAAAATTACTACTTAGGCAAGCTAGTATACGTCTGAGGTAAGGTGAATTTAACAAGAGAAGCAAAACAAAAAGCAGAATTCCTTAGATTATGAGGAATTCTGCTTTTCTTACTATATATATTATTTCAAATACTTATCTTTTTCAGCCAAAATCTTACGTACATCGTCAGTAGATTTAGTATCCATCATCGCATTTCTCAAATCAGTCGCCCCCAATTCTGGTCGAGCATAAATTTTGAAGAAACGTTTGAGTGATGGGAAACGAGGCATATCGTACTTTTTTGAAAAATCATCAAACAGATTTAATTGCATCTGCAACAGATCCAAAAGCTCATCAAGTGAATGTGCTATTGGATTCTTCTCAAAAGCAAACGGATTGGCAAAAACTCCGCGTCCAATCATGATTCCATCCAATCCAGGATGTTCCTGTGCTAATTTCAAGCCAGCTTGATAATCAGGAATATCTCCATTGATCTGAATCAATGTTTGTGGAGCAATTTCATCCCGCAACTTGATAATGTCGTCGATAACTTCCAAATGGGCTGGAACCTTACTCATTTCCATTTTTGTTCTCAAATGAATGGTTAGCACATCAACGTCCTGTTGCAGCAAAAATGGAATCCAATCTTTGAATTCTTCAACCTTGCTATAACCAAGACGTGTTTTAGCACTGACAGCTAATCCTGAGGTTTTCGCCGCCGCAATCACATCTTGAGCCCATTGATGATTTCTAATCAGGTCACTACCACCATGATTCTTAATAACCGTTCCATCTGGACATCCCATATTGATATCTATTGCTTCAAATCCCTGTTCTTTCAATGAAGAAGCCGCAGATTCAAAGTCTGGTGCTTCATTGCCCCAAAGCTGTACGACCGGACGTGTCTTTTCTCTTGAATCAATATATAGTCGACCATGAATAGGAAATTTAGTATTCGGATCGGTAATTGCTTTCGCATAGACAAACTCACTGAAGAATGTATCTGGAGCACATGCTTGTGTGATTACCTGACGAAAAACTGTATTACTAACTGCTTCCATCGGAGCCATACTAAAGAATGGACGATGTTCTGACTTGGCTTGATCTGATATTTTTGACCAAAATGCTGATTCTGTCAAACTAATTTACCTCTTTAATTGTTAAAAGTTTCATATCAATAATATATTACTAGTTTATTTGTTCAGAATCTAATATTTAATCTAGGCGATAAAAAATAGTCATACACAAATGCATGACTATTTTCGTATACTTACCATCAAACTATCAATCTCAACAATTACCATACCTAAGAAAATTGTCCACACCGCATCGGTAAACGCTGCTAGCCTATCCTTATTCATATGAACCCTTCAATTCATTATTTATTAATCCCTATTATAATAATACTACTTATCAAATTTTACGACTCCAATAGCAAACAACATCGCAATGACCGACATAACAGTGATCCAAAGCATCGACATATTATAGGAAGCAGCTGGAGCAGTATATTGAGCGGTCAATGCAACAACAGCTGATAGTCCAATAGACCCACCAATCTGATGAACCGCATTAACAACTCCTGATGCCGAACCACTTAATTCAGGGGTTGTATGTGCAACGCCAGCAACTGTCAATGTGCCAAGTGCCATGCCTTGTCCAATACCGATAATTACCATTGGTAAAGCAATTGCCAACCAATAACCAGTTTGAATCTTAATAATGGCAGCTAATAATGAACCAATAAACATCAGGACAATACCACTAGAAAGAATAGTCGAGTTCTTCATTTTTACATTTCTTGTAACAATACCTGCGGCTATAAACTGTGGAACCGTTTCTGGCAGGAATCCAAATGCTGCTTGCACTGGCGAATATCCGTACACTCTTTGCATTGCCAAAGGTGTTAAGAAAAAGTATGCCATTCCAACTCCAATGAAAAAGAATCTAGTTAGATAGGCAAAACTTCTTTCAGGATCTTTGAACAATACTAATGGCATGATTGGTGCATCCGTTCTATGTTCTTGAAATACAAACAATACTAATGAAACTATTGAAACAATTAAAGCTAGTAATCTATATGAACTACCATCAATACTGTATACCAAAGCTGATACACCCAATATTGAAAGAATTGTTCCTAAAAAGTCTAACTTCTCATTATAAGTTCTTGAATTTTTCAAATATTTAAGTGACAAAAGAAGCATCACTAGACCAATCGGAACATTAATAAAGAAACCTACTCTCCATGATGAATAAGTAGTGATCAATCCACCAATTACCAATCCAAAACTGGCACCTAATCCACCTGTTGCACCATAATATGCGATAGCCTTAGTTCGCATGTTTTCTTGATAATTATCCATTAATAAAGCTAATGTATTGGGAGCAAGAATCGATGATCCTATCCCCTGAATTGCACGCATAGCAATAATCATAGTGTCATTGGCAGAAATTCCTACAAATAATGAACTGATGCTAAAGATGATCAATCCAATCTGAAAGAACTTTTTTCTTCCAATAATATCTCCTGCTTTACCAGAAAATAGTAAAAATCCTCCAAACGTTAATGCATATGCATTGGTGATCCAAGCTAATGATTGTGTATTTAATGATAAATCTTGCGCAATCTTAGCCGTACTAGTGAAAATTATCGAATTATCCAAAACTATCATGAAATAACTCAATAGCACGATTGGAAGTACAATTCCAAATTTTTGTTTTTGCATAATTAATTCTCCATTTCTTCTAAATGACCGGTGGTCATATTTAATCAATGTTTGCTACTATAATTCCATATTTCGTTTTTGTCAATGACCGATGGTCATTGACTAGCTCAAATAAATGATTTATAGTACATCCAGTGGTGATGAAAATGACGAAAAGAGAACTTGATACTGCAAAAACACGAGAAATACTAATCGAATCTGCAGAAAATTTATTGCAACAAAAAGGATACGAAAAAATGTCCGTATCTGATATAACTAAGGCTAGTGGAGTTGCTAAAGGCACCTTCTATAATTACTTCAATAAAAAAGAAGAAATCATCTTTGAATTAAATAAACGACACATGAATGGACTATCCAATAAAATAAAGTCATTGTCTGTTGATGATCCTTCTATAAGTATTCGCCGCTACCTAGTCGACTTTTTACAAATAATTGTGAACTCGAAGGTAAATTTGGCACGACAATGGGTCAGATTTGTCGCGGCCTCCTCTAATACGGAGAAATGGCAATATGACAATGAGTTATTACAAAAGCTAATCAAGGGATTAATCAAAAGCGAACGACTGAAACCGAATACCCCGGTAAATGAATTATCCATTCTATTAACAACAGAAGTTTACGGAATAATTTTTAGCTGGTGTATTACACCTGAAACTATTGATCCAGTTAAAACAATCAATTCCTTTTGCGACTTGCAACTAAATTCGTTAATAGAACCATATGTGAATAAATAGAACTTTACCACTTAGATTAAAATTTTATTTCAAGAAAAAATGACTTCTAGTCATTATTTTTCAAAAAGGTATTGCCTTGGAGCAGACTTCAAGGTTTATGATGGCAACATACATTTAAAGAAAAGAGAATATAAATATGACAAACGTATTAATTATTGGAGCCACAGGTTCTGTAGGACAAACAACACGTAACTATTTTCTAGATAACACAAACGACGATCTTACTTTGATGGCGCGCCATCCACAACATTTGAATGTTCATGATGATCGTGAAAGAGTAATTCAAGGTGATGTCACAGATCAAAGCATTCTTAGTGAGGCACTTAAAGGACAAGATGTTGTCTTTGCCGCATTGAGTGGAAATCTTGGCAAAATGGCTGATAGTTTAGTAAAAGCAATGGATAAATCAGATGTTAAACGTCTACTATTCATCACTTCAATGGGAATTTATAACGAAATCCCCGCATCGCTTGGTGGTGGAAATCTATCATCCAATCCTATGCTAAGTAGCTATCGTAAAGCCGCAGATATCATTGAAGCATCAGATTTAAACTATACCGTAATTCGTCCGGGATGGTTTGATAATAACAACGATACAGATTATGAAGTAACACATAAAGGTGAACCATTTGGCGGACATGATGTATCTATTAAGAGTATTGCTGATTTAGTAGTTAGACTTGCACATGATGAAAAATTAGGTTCTCGTGACAGTTTAGGAATTAATAGAAAGTAAACAAGAAGATTTAGACCGTCCCATATTAAAGTTTATAAAAATAAAAGAGAGTTGTTTCTCACTTGAAATTGAAGTGAGAAACAACTCTCTTTTTTGAAATTTATACAACACTAAAAAATATATTATAGATCATCTATGAAAAGATTCCCTTATTTGATAACCCTGACACCAAATGAAGGTTCAAAATCAGATGAAATGGTATCTATTTTAACGTTGGTTCCTGGTCTCAAAGCATTTAGATATTGATTATTACCTAAATACAATCCAACATGATAAGTAACTCCAGCTGGACCCCAGAAGACAAGATCACCAGGTTGTAAATCACTCAGTGAAACCTTAGTGCCAGATGTTTCTTGTGGTACTGTCCATGAACCGATATTTTGGCCAGTTGCTTGACGGAAAACATATTGCATCAAGCCTGAACAATCAAAACTATCTGGACCTTTTGCATTCCAAACATATGGCTTTCCTAATTCTTGCTTAGCTGCAGCAATTACATCACTGATAGCTTGATCCTTAGTTTTACCATTTAAGACGATTGGAGAACGATAAGTCGTAATTTGGGTTGCCGCAGAAGATGGAATCCAACCACCATTACTTATTTCATACCAAGTAACGTTGCCATTTTGCAATGTCGAGTCAACTTGTAAAGTATCACCAGCAGAAGCACTAGACTTTTTGCCGGAATTGTAGTCATTATTATTATAAATTGTCGTGTCACTATTGACCTTTACGGCAGCAAAATTAGGGTCCCAAATTTCAGCTGCAGCTTGATCAAAGGTTTCGTTAGTAATTTGTAAATATGTACCTTCGATCCACTGGTTGTTACCTATTTGATACCAGGCATCGCCATTTGCATCGATTACTTTAGAATCAAAACGCCATTCTGAACCATTATATAATTTTTGGCCCGTAGCTACTTTATTAGTACCATAACCTTGCCACAAATCAATTCCACTATCTGGAGCGTAGTTAATTTTAGCCACCCCAGTATTTGTAATTGCAGTAGATGTTGAGGCATCATCACTGTTGATCCAGCCATCGGCACTAACTTGATACCAAGTTTTACTGCCAACAACATCCGTATGATCGTATTTCCATGCACTACGAGCAGAGAGCTTTCTATCAGTAGATTTATAATCGCCATTATTATAGTTATATACTAAGGCACCATTAGAACCTGCTCTGACAATTCCATTTTCTGATTGTCCATGTTGTAGTTGGACATCCCCTGCCATAACAAATTCATGTGTAGATACTCGATAAAAGTCACCTTTATCACCAATTTGGATTTTCTTATCAGTTAACCATGGAGTATTAGCGGCCAAAGCACGGTTAGTCACCAATTTTCCATCATCATTATAAAGTGAAGTGATTTTTGTAGTATTAACGATCCCACTAAATTCTGAATCAGCATGTACTAAATTAGTATTGAGTAACATCCCACCAGCAAAACTAGCCCCAACTATGAAAGCTGTAACTATTTTCTTATTCATTTTTATTCCTCTTAATCCATTTAAAATTTCCAATTTATTATACCTTCCAAGGTTATCATCTCACCCTGAATCATTCAATAAGAAATATATTATGGAATACTAACAGAATAAATCAATTATCCAGTTTACTTAATGTATCTGCTAAATGATTCAGATTAGAAAGTAGTGACTTTTTATCTTTTGTTGACCAATCGGACAAGGCGTTATTAATATTATCAATTCTCGTTGCATCCAAAACTTGTTTTAGCTTCTCACCTGACTCGGACAATCGAATGGATCGAATTCGTGCATCCGTTTCATCATTCTTTGTGATAACCAATCCCTTTTTTTCTAATTTATCAATTTGACGACTGGTACTGGAGTGGCTTTTCCCTAATATATTGGCTAAATCACTGACATTAGATGGTTGCATTCTTCCAATTGTTACAAATAATTGAAATGACGTTGCCTCCAAATCAACTCCGGCATTTTTTATAAAGGCTTGATCGCGATCAGTTCGATTAAAAAATGAAACAATCTGTACTAAGGCTTGAATTAGTTCACTTTCCATAACTAATTCACCTTCACAACCACACGTGGTGTCAGTGGTGCTTTCCAAGCTTCGGTTATTTCTGAGATATTAAATTTATTTATATCCATTGTGACATTTTTTTTAGCAACCCACTCAAACACTTCTCCGATGGCAGAAAGCAATTGTTCCATACTTACACTCCGAACGCCGCTACCTAACAATTCAATTTTGGATGAGCGTAAAATTGCGGACGGCAATGCTATATCTGCTTGACCAGAAGCGGCTCCAATACTGACAAATTTTGTTCCATTATTTTTACTAAACTTAGCAATTGCTGTCATAATTGCTAGAGCACTATCTCCCCATAGATAATCAAGTACAACATCAATCCCGTCCTGACATTCTTTTGTCAAATCATTTGTAAATTGATTGATACCATCGGCAGATGTCACATCAAATGCGATGGCTGAATCAGCATTTAGTTTATTAAGTTTTTCTAAATTACGTCCTGTGACAATTACCTTTTTTGCGCCTAAATGATAAGCAATTTTCACAGCCAAACTACCTGCAGTTCCAGTTGCTCCATTGATCAAAACAGTTTGTCCAACCTTAAAATTTGCTCGACTTACTAAAGCAGCCCATGATGACATTCCCGGATTAGCCATTGCCGCAGCCGTTTCATCATCAATACCATCTGGCAATGGCACAATTAGGTTTTTATTGATCAATGTTTTTTCGGCTAAAGTACCAAATGGTGCATTCGTGGCAACAAAATATACTCTTTTTCCATTCAAAATACCCACACCGTCAGTCCCAACGACATTAGGATATATTGTATCTGAAGAATAATGTTTACCCATAGCTCTCATCTTGGTTAAATTACTTAATGCTGATGCAGTCACATTAATAACTACATTATCACCACTTGTTACTGGCTCTTTAAAAGTACTATAAGTTGGTTCTGTTCCCTTTTCTTTTATAATTACTGCTTTCATATTATCAATTCCTTTTTGTTAAATTTATATTCTATATATTAGGTGTGTTTTGCACGTAATCAAAATAGCATATTTATGTGCAGTATGCAACTAAATTTGGAGTAAAAAAATAGTCGCTAACCTTATTGAACTGCACCCCAATAATTGGAGTTCATTTTAAGCAACTAGTTGGTCGGAAAGATCCCGGTATTCTACCGGTGTCTTTCCGGCCAATTTTGTTCTTATACGCTTGTTGTTGTAATAATACACATATTCGTCAACACCTTTTTTTAGG
>NZ_RHOR01000013.1 GCF_003946625.1 Companilactobacillus kedongensis
CTTTAATTTTTTAATGTTTGGCTTCGACACCTTCATTTTAAAACTATTGGGGGCTTTTTCGTATAACTATTAACGCCCACCCGCATAGCGGGTGGTTTTTTGTTTCGCACGCTTACGCGCACTCAACTGGGCCTAAAGGCATAATAAAATTCCAAATAAATCAAACTGAATAAGTTTGATTTATTTTTTAAAAAATACTGGACAAAGTCCAATAATTAATTATAATGGACTTTATCCAGTAAAGGAGATCTATTATGCTTTCACCAAAAGAAATTAACGAAATACGATCTTTCAATAGAAAATATACTGACACTCTAGGATTACTAAACAAACAAGTTTTTAACACTGAATTAAGTTTTCCTGAATCACGTGTCCTACTAGAAATTGGTCAAAATACAATTTTAACTCCAATGGAAGTAGCTAAGAAACTCGATATGGACGCTAGTTACACTAGTCGTATCGTTAACAAACTAGTCAAACTGAAACTTCTGATCAAGAAAACTTCTAAAGAGGATGCCCGATCCAAATCACTTATACTAACAAAATCAGGACAAGAACTATTCGACCAAATCGATTCTGATTCTAATCGGCAGATTAAACAATTGATCGTCCATTTGTCAGCCACTGAACAAAAAAAACTTTACCAATCGCTCACTACCGCCTACGATATCTTATTCAAAAATGAAAGTGAGAACTAATTATGTGGGAAATAAAAGCTTTTAACGAACTATCGACTAAGGAACTATTTGATATCTATAAATTACGTCAGAAAGTCTTTGTTATTGAACAAACTAGACTATATAAAGAAGTCGACGATATCGACCTTGAAGCTTTTCACATCTTTAAATATCTTGACGATGAATTGGTGGCCTACGCTAGAGTATTCAAAGAAAATGACCACATAAGTTTTGGTCGAGTTGTAACAAATAACGACCAACGTGGCACTGGACTAGGGAAGTCATTGGTACATGAAGTATTAGTATTTATCAAACGTAATTTCCCTAAAGCTAGGATCGAAATAGAAGCACAATCCTACGTTCAAAAGTTCTACGAGAAGTTTAACTTCGAACGTGTCGGTGACGAATTCCTATTCAATTCAACTCCACACGTTAAAATGATCTTACAGATGTAGTTTTTTTGCCACCTCCGGCTAAATTTATAGTAAACTCAAATTATTTCTAAAAATAAAGAGGGGCTGTGACACAACTGTTTTCACCTTAAACATGCAGCACAAACGTGCAACAGAACATAGCTTTTTCCGCTTAAAACAAACAAGACTAGCAATCCAAAATCGGATTACTAATCTTGTTTGCCTTAATGCTCGAAAGCTGACCATGTTTTGTCACACTCTCAATTTTTATATTCATTAAATATCTAGCAAAAGAGTTCAAGTAACGGAACCAGTTGTGCGCGTGGAGTTTTACTCCACAGACGATTCCCAGACCAAGGCTGGGGATGGTCCACACAACAGGTGGAATTACTTGGACTCTTTTGTGACAAAAAACTTATTCCACCATGGCCAACCCGTCAGAATCAAGAATCTTAATTTCAGAATTAGTCTTCTTCTCGATCAACCCCTGCTTATCTAGCGAAGTTAACTTACGACTTATCGTCTCCGGAGTAGTTCCTAGATAAGTTGCAATATCCTTCTTTTTAAGTGGCAAGACAAATTGAGCTTGCTTCAACCCAGCACCTGTTTCTAACAAATAGTTAGCCAATCTACCTTCTACACTTGCTGCAGCAGATTCAGTGGTCTGTTGTTCCATTTTTACAAGACGTTTGCCAAAAGCATTCATCATATTTAATGCTAAGTCTGGTGAGGTTTTCATCATATTTTGGAAATCTGATCTATGGATCTGACAAACATTTGTATCCATTAAAGCTTGAGCAAAGCTGGTTCTATCTTTAGAAGTAAATAGTGCTGCTTCGCCATCAAAATCTCCAGTTTGGAGAACTCGTAACATTTGTTCACGGCCATTGGCGGCGATTTGGAAAACTTTGGCCTGACCATGGGCAACAATCGTTAATACATCTGCTGGATCGCCGGCTTGGAAAATATATTCCCCAGTTTTAAAATGGCGATCCGATACCAATGTAGAAATCTTTGCCAAATCATCTGCTGGTAGTGATTGAAAAATCGTTACTAGATCTAAACAGTCATCTGCTTCTTCATGTCCGTGAACTTCTGTCATTTGTCTCTCCTGCTTTCTGTTGGTTTTTATTTGAAACGAGCTACACGAGACAACTTCCTGCGCTTACTACGAATAACGAGTATGGCTTAAAACGCCATACTCGTTATTCTAGGTAATACTCAGAAGCTGGACGTCTCGTTACGCTCTCTCTAATCTTCGTCATCCTCTTCGTCTTCAAATCCTTCTTTAGCACTGTTGCCAAGTAGGGCTTGATAGATACGAATTTGATGATTATTCCAGCCAAGTAATTCTACTAATACTTGAGCCATAAATGGACGATCTTCATTTTCTGCTAATTTGATAGCACGTGTTACAAACATATTATCAGTTGCAAAGTCATTTACAACTATTTGAATCATGGCTTCTGCATCCAAGTACTTGTTTGCGCCGTTTTCTTCGATCATTGTGTAGTCTGAATATTCTTTCATAGTTGATGGTGGTAATTCACCTTCATCTAATAATTGATCAGCTACTTTGTCAAACCAAGCGTTGTTTTCATCGATCGTATCGTTCAATACTGCTTTGTAATTTTCAGCGTTAGGTCCTTTAACGAACCACTTTAATTGATGCAACTTGATATTGATATATGCGTGATTGGAAACGATATGTCCAGTCATAGCTCCGGCTGTTGGTTTGTGGTGATCTGCATCGGCTTGCTTTTGTTCTGCAGCAAATTTTTCGTCAATTGTTAGCTCTGTCATTATGCGACTTCCTTTGTCTTGATCTTTTTAACTTCATATCCTAATTCAGTAATAACTTTACCTAAATCTTCACCTGAAACTTTTGATTCATCAATGTTGGCTTTTACTTTACCGGCATTGAACATAACCTTAACATCTGAAACTCCGTCTTGATTTTGAACTGCTTTTTGAATTTTTGTCATACATGATGGGCATGTTAATTCGCCTAATTGTAATACTACTTTTGCCATAATTGATTTCCTCCTAAATGTGTTTAACTATCTTACAAGTTCTATATTAGTATCTTTTATGCTGTCTTCACTTGATTTAAATCAAGTTTTGGAGATTTATTGAAACTTTTTATTCTTAGTAATCTCATAGCGTTAAAGATAACGATCAAAATACTGAATTCATGGACAAACATTCCGCTGGCCATATGGATAATTCCGACTAATAAACCTAATAGTAATAATGCAACGGTTCCCACGGCGATAATAATATTTTCTTGTGTATTGGCAACGGTCTTCTTAGCTAGTACGTAGGCATGTGCTAAAGCATCAAAGCTTGATTTTACTAAAACAACATCAGCTGTTTCGATGGCGACATCTGTACCTGTACCCATACCAATTCCGATATCAGCTGTAGCGAGTGAAGGTGAATCGTTAATACCATCTCCAACAAATGCTACGTGATGTCCTTCATCAGTAAATTTCTTAACAAAATCAACTTTTTGCTCTGGTAACAATTCAGCGTGAACTTCATCGACTGGTAATCTGTCAGCAACATGTTGAGCGGCAGCTTTATTATCACCAGTAAGCATTACAACACGTTTGATACCAGCTTTCTTTAGAGCTGTTAGTCCTTCAAAAGCATCTGGTCTTAATTGATCATTAACACCGACGACTAATTTCAATTCTTTATCAGCAGCCATAAGTACGATGGAATCACCTTGATTTACACGATCATTCATAGCTTTTCTAGCTTCATTACTGATTTTTACATTATTTGCTTTCATCAAACGTTCATTACCAACCAAGATATTGCCATTGGCGCTTTGTAGTCCTTGACCTTTAACAGTATCAAGTTCTGGAAGATCCTTAGTTGCAGTAACATTTTCTGATTCGATATATTTAACGATCGCACGACCCAATGGATGATCTGATGTACCTTCAACGGCGCTAAGTAGTGCCATATCTGAAGCTTTGTCATTTCCAAAATGGGATAATTCTGTAACACTCATTTGACCAGTTGTTAAAGTACCAGTCTTATCAAGTACTAATGTATCAACTTTAGAGAAGGTATTTACGGCGTTTCCACCTTTCATCAAAATACCATTTTTAGCACCGTTACCAATTCCGGCAACGTTTGAAACTGGAGCACCAATAACTAAAGCACCGGGGCATCCTAGAACTAAAACAGTGATTGCTAATGGGAAGTTTTGTGTGAATATCCATACTAAAATTCCGATAACTAATACTGCTGGTGTGTAATATGTAGCAAATTTATCAATAAATCTAGCGGCTGGAGAAGCACTATCTTGAGCCTCTTCAACAAGTTCAATAATTTTTCCAAAAGTTGTATCTTCACCGACTGAAGTTGTTTCAATCGTGATAGTTCCGTTATCTGTTAGTGATCCAGCAAAAACCTTGTCACCGATAGTCTTCTCAACTGGTGTAGATTCACCAGTGATTGAAGCTTCATTCATATAACCTTTACCTTCGATGATTTTTCCATCAACGGGAATCTGACCACCCGGTTTAACAATAACGTGGTCGCCTTCATCAACGTCATCGACGTCAATTGTTTCAATATTTCCATCTTCATCAACAACTTCTGCAGTTGTTGGAGCCATTTGTGTCAAATTCTTAACTGAGGAACGGGTCTTTTGTAAAGTTCTTTGTTCCAAATAACTTCCGAATAAGAATAAGAATGTAACAACGGCTGATTCTTCATATTCACCGATAACGAAGGCTCCAATAACAGCAATCGTTACAAGTAGTTCAATACTGATAACTTTATTCATTAAAGCTGTCCATGCATGCAAGAATACTGGAATGGCACCGATGATACTTGCAATGATCATGGCCGGCGTTGCGACCATTGGTAATTTCAATAAGTAGTCCGAGATTAGACTGATTACGATTAAGATTGCGATTGCCGCAGTCATTTGATTTTGATGTTTCTGAACCCATATATTAAATTTCATATTTTGTTTCCTCCTTAAGCACAAATACATTGTATTAGGTTTTTGAAGGATTCAACTTGATGGCGGTCAAGTTTTGGAATTTATTTGGGGTTTTTTTGCCGCCTACGGTAGTGAGGGTGATTGTCGGCTCAGTTTTTTTAGCTCATTATTATAGTAGATTTCAGATTCCACTATATATAGAAGGAATACATTTCCACATGGCCAGACAAAATTACTAGGTGCAGCATTAATATTAGGAATTCTAACTTGTATACCTCAGATTTTCATAACTAATATTTATATATTTTCATTTTTAAGATTCTTAACAGGGCTTTCAATTGCGGCGTTACTCCCCGCAGCACAAGCAATTATCACCCTAGAAACTGATCACAAATCTTTAGGAAGAATTTTCAGTTATAATCAAACATTTCAAGCTTTAGGAAATGTTTTAGGGATGACTTTGAGTAGTATTATTTCTGCATACTTAGGATATTCTCAAATTTTCTGGTTAGTTGTAATTTTAGAAATCATCGGTCTTTCTTTAGTACCAGGTACTAGGCAACATACTGTTAATCAAACTTCTAACAAAGTATCATCCTAAATGAATTACAGACTAAACATATTAAAGAATTATTACAAATAATTTGATATGAAAACTGAACTAGCGATATACTGTTATTCATATACTTGCAGGAAGGTGAACTTATATGAAACAAGGAACTACTATTATCACTTTAGATAATGGCTACCACTTATGGACAAATACCCAAGGCCACGGGGATATTAAATTACTCTGCTTACACGGTGGACCTGGTGGAAACCATGAATACTGGGAAAATTTCGGTGAAAAACTAGCTGATCTCGGTGTTCAAGTTACTATGTACGATCAATTGGGTTCATGGTATTCAGACCAACCCGATTACAACGATCCAGAAATCGCTAAAAAATACTTAACTTACGATTATTATTTGGAAGAAGTTGAAGAAGTCAGACAAAAACTTGGTATTGATAACTTCTATCTTATCGGACAATCATGGGGTGGTCTTTTAGTTCAAATGTACGCTGCTAAATACGGTCAACATTTGAAAGGCGCTATCATCTCCAGTATGGTTGATGAAATTGACGATTATGTTAAACATATCAATCAATGCCGTATGGATGCTTTAGGTCCTGAAAAAGTTAAATATATGGAACAAAAGGAAGCCGAAAATGACCTTGATGATGCCACTTATCAAAGTTACGTTGACGTACTAAATGCAGAATACGTTGACCGTAAGCAACCTGCTGCTATTTCTCACTTGATCAGCACAATTTCAACAGGCGTTTATAATGTCTTCCAGGGTGACAACGAGTTTGTTATCACTGGTAAATTAAAGGATTGGCATTTCAGAAAGCATCTAAAGGAAATTACTGTTCCTACACTTTTGACATTTGGTGAACATGAAACAATGCCTGTCGAAACGGCCAAGATCATGCAAAAGGAAATTCCTCATGCAAGACTTGTTACAACACCAAATGGTGGTCACCATCATATGATCGACAATGCTCCAGTTTACTTCGATCACTTGGAACAATTCATCAAAGATGTTGAATCAGATAATTTTAACGACTAGGTTTGCGATTTTATGTCGTCTACAAGAATAAAAATATTCACCTGCTATGCGGAACGACCAAAACCTTGGTCTCTGATCTCGATTTGAAGCCTTACCATAAACCGGTAAGTCTCCAAACTCGCCCGGTGGTGTAATGGCTTACGCCATAACGCCACTACCACAGCTGGTAAATATTATCATTCCTTACGACTAGACCAATTAAGTTACAAAAACAAAATATAAGTCGATCTATGCAGTTATATGCTGTCTGGGTCGGCTTTTTTTCATGCCTCCACAATACTGATTTTGAACATAAGAAAACCCCTTAATTTGAATTTTACGTCCAAATTAAAGGGTTTATCTGATTTTTATACATAGATTTTAAATGAGTCGGAAGGTCTGAGAATATTCGCCAGCTATAAAAGCGGCGTTATGGCTTCAGCCATTACACCGCCGGGCGAGTTTGAAGACTTGTTGAACTTTACAAGGCTTCAAACCGAGGTTCGAGGCTGTGACTCGAACCGGTCCGCATAGCAGGTGAATATTCCCAGACCTGGAGACGGAAAACACTTATCCCATTACAGTTGCTGAAGCCTTAACTCTAGCTTTCTTTTCAGTATGACCTCTCCAATACGATGAAAGAACTGAACCGGAGATATTGTGCCAAACACTGAAGATAGTGGAAGGAATAGCAGCTGCTGGCGAGAAGTACAGCATTGATAAGGTTGCACCTAGACTAGAATCTTGCATCCCAACTTCAAAGGTAATAGCTTTTCTCTGAGGGTCTTTTAGACGGATCAACTTCGAGAATAAGAATCCTAGTCCATAACCTGATAGGTTGTGAAGGATAACAACTGGGATTACTAATGCTGTTGTAGCAGTGAATAATTCAGCATGGTTAGCTGAGATAACGGCACCGATGATCAAAAGGATCGCTGCTTGTGATACTAAAGGTAATGCACGTGTTAAATTATCGATTCTTTTACCAAATAGCGTATGGATAACGACACCTAAGATGATTGGAACTAAAACGATTCTGATCGTGCTCATAAAGAGTGACTGTGTAGGGATCGTTACATATTGTCCGGCATATAGCATCAATAAACCTGGCAAAGCTAGTGGAGCAAGAAGTGTCGACAATGTTTCAATGGAAACATCCAAAGCAACATCCCCTCCGGCTAAATATGCCATAACACTTGATGATGTACCACTAGGACAAGATCCAACTAAGATAACTCCAACTGCAGTAGCCCCTGTTAAATGGAAAATCTTACATAATACAACCGCAACTAATGGCATGATCACGTAATGTGCCACAGTTCCTAAGATAACTGGCAAGGGACGTTTAACGATCCTGACGAAATCCTCGCCACGCAATGTTAGTCCCATACCAAACAAAATGATTCCTAATAGATACGATGTGTTGGGAATTACCCACTTACTTGCTTGTGGTAATAAATAATTAAAAATTGCCCAAATAACAACCAAAACTGTAAACCATCGACCTATCCATTTACCAAGTGCTTCTACTTTTCCCATATAATCACGCTTCTTTTCATTTTAAATAAAATTAATTGTAATAACCTAATGTCATTCGTGCGACTTGGCTCATCTTTTCTGGACTCCAAGCCGGTTCCCAAACAATATTGATTTTTACTTCATCGACTTCTGGTAGTTTTTCTAAAGATGATTGAATCATTTGTTCCAGTACAGCCGAGATCGGACACCCCATTGTTGTCAAAGTCATTGTGACTGTAACGACGTTATCATCCATACTCAACCCATAAATCAAACCTAGATTGACCAGATTGATCCGTAATTCCGGGTCAATGACTTTTGATAACTGTTCTAACATCCTGTCCTGTAAATCAGTCACTGCTGATTCTTTTCTCATCTCATCTACCATTTAAATTCCTACTTTCCGTTTGCTTTACCAAATAACTGATCAGCACCTAACATGACGCCACCGGTATTGGCGGAAGTAACCAAATATTGATATCTTGCTAAATATCCAAATCTAACTTTAGGTTGGAATGGTTTTAACTCTTTTCTGCGCTCTGCAAATTCAGCATCCGAGACATCGACGTCCAAAGTCCTATTAGTGAGGTCGATCGTGATCTCATCCCCATCATGAATCAAAGCAATCTCACCACCGGATGCTGCTTCTGGAGAAACATGTCCAACACAGATCCCGTGTGTAGCGCCTGAAAACCTACCATCAGTGATCAAAGCTACGGTTCTGCCTAATCCACGTCCGATAATATCTGAAGTAGGATTCAACATTTCTGGCATTCCTGGCCCACCTTTGGGACCTTCATATCTAATAACAACGACATGGCCCGCTTTAACAGTTCCGTTATCGATCCCTTCAACTGCATCATCATGTGAATCAAAACAAATAGCTTTTCCTGTGAATTTGTGAATATCAGGATCAACACCGGCAACTTTGATAACCGATCCTTGTTTAGCAACATTTCCATAAAGGATGGACAATCCACCTTGTTCTGAATACGGATTATCCAAGGGACGGATAACTTCTGGATTCTTAGTTACGGCACCCGCTACATTTTCACGGATAGTTTTACCTGTTACCGTCATGCGATCAGGATGAAAGACACCTTTTTTGATCAATTCATTCATCAATACTGGAATTCCACCAGCCTGGTGCACATCTTCCATTGTCCAAGCAGATGATGGAGCAATTTTCGCCAAATGTGGAGTCCGTTTAGCGATTTTATTGATTTCTTCTTCGCTATATTCAACACCGGCTTCATGGGCGATAGCCAATCCATGTAAAACTGTATTAGTTGATCCACCCATCGCCATATCTAGTGCAAATGCATCGTCAAAAGCATCTTTTGTCATAATGTCACGTGGTTTGAGATCATTTTTAACATTTTCCATAACGCGTCGAGCAGCTTTTCTAACTAGTTCTCGGCGTTCTTCAGAAACTGCTAAAGCAGTACCGTTATAAGGCAAAGCTAATCCGAAAGCTTCCATTAGTGAATTCATTGAATTGGCTGTATACATTCCTGAACAAGATCCACAACTAGGACAAGCATTACGCTCCAATTCTAGAAAATCATCTTTCGTCATCTTGCCATCTTTAAAGGCTCCGACAGCTTCAAAGACACTGGATAATGTGGCGGCTTTACCATTAGGGTCAACACCAGCTTTCATCGGACCTCCAGAAACAAAAGCACAAGGGACGTTAGTCCTTACTGATGCCATCAACATTCCAGGTGTGATCTTGTCACAATTCGGCATGTATAAAACACCATCGAACCAATGAGCGTTGATTACAGTTTCAGCAGAATCAGCAATAATTTCACGACTAGGAAGTGAATAGCGCATTCCGATATGGCCCATAGAAATTCCATCATCAACACCGATCGTATTAAATTCAAAAGGAATTCCGCCGGCCTTTCTGATTTCTTCTTTAGCAATATCAGCCAGTTCTCTCAAGTGAACATGTCCTGGTACGATCTCAATATATGAATTACAAATAGCAATAAATGGTTTCTTCATATCTTCTGGATTTTTAACTTGTCCAGTTGCATACAACAAACTGCGTCCTGGAGCTCGATCAACACCAACTTTGATCTCATCACTTCTCTTTTGCATGTCTTTGCCGCTAACATTGAAATTTAATGTATCGCTCATTTCATCATCCTCTTCTACTTTTTTGCTTTAGGATAAACAGCTACCCTAGTGTCATCGATTTTTTGAATGGCAATTGGCCTTTGATAAAAATTCGACAGTGATCTTTCTGATAATAGGTCGTCCCTGCGACCAGAATTTACGATTTCCCCTGCTCGTAATAGTAATAGGTGTTTAAACACTGGTAAGATCTCTTCCGTATAATGTGAAACTAATAATAGTGACGGGCTATCTGGCTTTTCAGCAATTTTTTGGACCCGACTTAGTAATTCTTCTCTGGCAAATAAATCTAATCCATTACATGGCTCATCTAAAATCAGTAATTGTGGTTTAGCCATCAAGGCTCGAGCAATCAAAACCAGTTGTCGTTCACCTTGTGACAGCACTGCATATGGTTTAGATAACAACTTTTCTCCACCGAGATTTATTAATAGATCCCTAGCCTGTTGTAAATCGGACTTTGTATAGGATTTATAAATGCCAATACTGGCGAACTTTCCGGATAAGATAATTTTATCTACAACATCCCCTGGGTGTAATTCATCTTGTAACGCCGTGCTGACCCAGCCAATTTTGGTTTTTAGTTTGGGAATATTCGTTCCATGACCGAATAATCCTCCCAGTACTTCTAATGAACCACTAGTCGGCCAAAGGTCACCGTGAATCATTTTTAAAAGTGTCGTTTTTCCAGCACCGTTTAATCCCAAAATTGCCCAATTTTCTTTAGCCCGAACTCGCCAAGATATATCTTTCAAAATTTGTCGATCACCGCGTGTAACTGATACTTGCTTAAATTCCAAAATATTGGTCATAAAATTCACCTAGGCATCTTGAGGTGTACTGTATTTGTCAGCTTCCTTAACAAATGGCATTCTTTCACGTAGACCTTCGCCGACCTCAGATAGTAGTGAATGTTCTGAACGTTCGCGCATCTTGTAAAGTTCTGGGAATCCGGCACGATAATCTTTCATGAATTCTTTGGCAAACTTACCATTTTGAATATTTTCTAGTGAATCTTTCATAGCTTGTTTGGATTCTGGCCCAACAACTTTTGGTCCAACTACATAAGAACCATATTCGGAAGTGTTGGAACAATCTTTATACATCTTGTTGAAACCACCTTCATAAACCAGATCACAGATAAGTTTCATCTCATGTTCAACTTCAAAGTAAGCTAGTTGTGGTGAATAACCAGCTTCTGTCAAAACTTCAAAACCTGTTTCGATCAAAGCTGTGATTCCACCCATCAAGACGTTTTGTTCACCAAAGAGATCTTCTTCTGTTTCTTCTTTGAAAGTCGTCTTTAATAATCCAGCACGTGCAGCACCATTTCCTTTGGCAAATTCCTTTGATAGATCTTCGGCATGTCCAGAATAATCTTGGAAATAACCATAGAGTGCAGGAACACCGAAGCCTTCTTTATAAGTACGACGGCAAAGATTACCTGGGCCTTTAGGTGCCATCATGACAACATCGACATCTGCTGGTGGAACGATTTCCTTGTAGTGGACATTGAATCCATGTGAGAATCCCAAAACGTCACCTGGTTTTAAATTAGGTTCGACTTCGTTCTTATATACGTCTGACATGACTTCATCAGGTGTTAACATCTGAACCCAATCAGCTTTTTTAACAGCTTCAGCAACTGAGTACACTTCAAATCCATCTCGCTTAGCATTATCAAATGATTTACCTGGTCGGACCCCAACAACAACGTTGAATCCTGAATCACGTAAGTTATTTGCTTGAGCATGTCCTTGTGAACCATAACCGACAAAAGCTAAAGTCTTTCCCTCTAAATAATTTGTTGTTACGTCATCGTCATATAACATTTCTACTTTCATAATGAATCCTCCATTTAATTTAAATATGTTTTATTTTTTGATTTTTAATCTAATCCCAACATGTCATCATTTGAACAACCCGGTGCGATCATCGGATAAACTTGTTCCAAACTTGGGATCGTTACATTTACTAAAGCTGGCTCATCTTTGTCAAAAATTTTCTGTAATTTCGACTCTAAATCATCAGTTTTATTCAGATCATAATAGGAAACTCCATAGGCTCCAGCTAACTTTTCAAAGTTTGGTTGATGTGAGAAAACCGTCTGTGAACGACGTTGATCATAAAATTCATCTTGCCACTGGCGAACCATGCCTAATGTTTTGTTATTTAGTAAAACGATTTTGATATTTAATTTTTCAGCTGCTAAAACTTCTAATTCCTCACTAGTCATCTGTAATCCGCCATCACCGACAAACAAAACTACATCCTTATCGGGATCGGCGTATTTGGCACCAATTGCGGCCGGTAATCCGAATCCCATCGTTCCCAAGCCACCAGAAGTAACTAATTGTCTGGGATAATGGAAAGGATAAAATTGTGCCGTCCACATTTGATGTTGACCGACATCAGTTACAACCGTTGCTTGACCATGTGTGACCTTACCAACTGCTTCGATAACCTCTTGAGGTTTTAATAAGTCTCTATCCTGATCATATTTGAAAGGATGACGAACTTTATTTTTTTGCGTTCTTTCCAACCATTTTCTAGTTGAACGACTCTCAGCTGGTACGGAAGTCATATATTCCAAAGCCAATCTTGCATCAATAGTTGCTGAATACTTTGTATGAACAACTCTTCCAATTTCTTGAGGATCGATATCAACATGTGCAACTTCAGCATATGGGGCAAACTTTTCAACATTTGGAACTAAGCGATCGTCAAATCTTGAACCAATATTTAATAGGAAATCGCATTCCTGAAAAGCCATATTGGCTGCGTATGATCCATGCATACCGCCCATTCCTAAAAAGAGCGGATCATCATTTTTCAAAACTCCTAATCCTAATAAGGTAGAAACTACTGGAACTTGCCATTGATAGGAAAATTCTGCAGCTAACAAACCTGCATTAGCTGCCCCAACACCAGCCCCTAATAGTAATAGAGGCTTTTTAGCTTGTCTCAATTTAACTAAGATAGTGTTAAGTTGGTTCTTTTGTTCGGCTGAAAGTTTTGGCTTTTCAGACTTAGTTACTGGAGTTGGCAATTCTTCAGAATATACCGCTGCCATAACATCTTTAGGAAGATCTACTAAAACAGGGCCTTTTCGACCAGATTGTGCTATTTCAAAAGCCTTATCTAAAGTTTTCGATAATTCAAAGCTATCTCTTACTTGAAAATTTGCTTTAGTAACAGCCTTAGTCATACTGATAACATCTAATTCCTGAAATGCATGTGTGCCAATAGACTCTGTACCAACTTGACCGGTCAAAACGACCATTGGAGCAGAATCCATCATGGCATCCGCAATACCTGTAATGGCATTGGATGCACCGGGACCACTTGTAACGCAAATGACTCCTGTCTTCCCCGTGACTTTTGCGTATCCTTCAGCAGCATGTGCTGCCCCTTGTTCATGACGCGTTAAGATATTTCTAAATGACGAAGTATAAAATGTGTCATAAATGGGTAAAACAGCCCCGCCTGGATAACCGAATAGAACTTCAACATTATGATCGACTAACGATTGAATCAAAGATTCAGCTCCGCTAATTCGATTTTGTTCACCATCTGACTGTTTTGCTAACATAATAGATCCTCCTTCCATAAGTGATTCTCATTTTTTAGGTCAAATTATATAAGAATTAATATATTGACTATATTTTCTAATTTTTCTTTAATTTACCTTGATTATCACCAATTGATACAATTTCAGCCTCAACACATATTTGCAATTCTTAAAATTCATTCTTGTTAAATGGTTCACCGTCATAACGGCTATGTGATTTCTTGATTTGCTGATGCCCATTAATCTAAACGCCTTTAAATCACTTGTCAAGCGGCATTATTATGAATTACGTTATCTAAAATGACCAAAAATCATCGGCCTTATATAGGTAATTTTTTCGGTATTTATCTGTGCTAATTTATTAAAAAAATAATTTTGAAGATTCTATATTGACAATTCTTGACAAAGTGTTAAATTTAAATAAATTAAAGGCAAATTAAAAAAGCCTATGAAGGGAGTGCTGAATATGTCAGACACCAAAACCGAATCAAAAAGTTTAATGTATGATCTATCAGCCGCCCAATACAATAAGGCCATCGAAAACGATGGTCTTATTGTGCTTGCCCAAAATGTTTTGGCTAATGCTGAAATTATTATTGCCATTATCAAGGCCGTCGCTACAACGGCCTTGATTAGTCTGCTATTTGTTTTAGACAATAATGCTCAGTGGAATTTACCCAAACATTTTGGATACCTATCTCTAAATTACAGGGATAATTAGGATCTAAACGTCAAAAGGGTTATCTGCTTAGCAGATAACCCTTTTTTTATTACCAAAATTCAAAAAATAACGAGGAAAATCATTATGAATAATACAGCCACAAATGAAGTTCTAACCAATGAAGAAGTAAAGAAAGCCTATGACGTACTTAAATCGGTCGTAGTCCATACACCCTTACAATACAGTGACTACTTATCGCAAAAATACAATTGCAATGTTTATCTAAAACGTGAAGATCTCCAAGAGGTCCGATCATTCAAGATTCGCGGTGCCTATTATGCCATCTCTCAAACTTCTGAAACAGATAGAAAACGCGGTGTCGTCTGTGCCAGTGCTGGTAATCACGCTCAAGGTGTCGCTTGGACCAGTTCCAAAATGAATATTCCAGCAACCATCTTCATGCCAACCACTACCCCACAGCAAAAAGTCGATCAAGTTAAACTATTTGGCGGCAAGAATGCCACTATAAAAATGGTCGGAGATACATTTGACGAAGCTAACGATGCTGCCAACAAATTCTGTACTGACAATAATCAGACTTTCATTGCTCCATTTGATGATCTACACACCATGGCCGGACAAGGTTCTTTGGCTGTTGAAGTCTTCAATGATGCCAGAGCTAACAATGTAAAAGTTGATTATCTATTTGCCGCAATCGGTGGCGGTGGTTTGATCAGCGGTATTAGTACTCACACCAAAGCAGTCAGCCCACAAACTACTGTTGTCGGCGTTGAACCTACTGGAGCAAGTTCAATGGCTAAAGCCTTTTCCGTCGGACATCCAGTAAATCTTGATACGGTCGATACCTTCGTTGATGGTGCGGCCGTTAGAAAAGTCGGTCAGCTGACTTATAATACTTGTCAAAAATACGTCGATAGATTGGTTCAAGTACCTGAAGGATTAGATAGTAAAACGATCTTGGACGTCTATAGTAAACTGGCTTTAGTTGCCGAACCTGCTGGAGCTTTAAGTATTGCTGCTTTGGAAGTTTATGCAAATCAATTGGCCGGAAAAACAGTCGTCTGCGTCGTATCTGGTGGTAATAACGATATCAATCGTATGCACGATATGGAAGAAAGATCTTTAGTATATCAAGGATTACAACATTACTTCTTAGTCAGCTTTCCTCAAAGAGCCGGTGCTCTACGTGAATTCGTCAACAGTGTCCTTAATCCTGACGACGATATCACCAAGTTTGAATACACCAAGAAAGTCAACAGTGGTACTGGTCCCGTTCTGATCGGCGTACGTTTGGGACAAGCAAAAAATCTCGATCAACTATTAAATCGACTAACTGAGTTTGATCCTAAATACCTCAATCTTGAGGACAACCAAGCCCTTTATAGAATGTTAGTTTAGACACCAAAAAAGCACATCCAAAGATGTGCTTATATAATAGTAGAAACTAGTTTATTTTTTTAGATCAAACTCTTCAAAACATAGTCCGCAAGTTGATGTATACGTGCATAATCATCATCATCTGGATCTTCATTGATCTTAACTGAGTCAGCCACTTGGTCACCATTACTAGAATTCATTTCCATAGTAAAGTAATCAACGGCACGACCGTAATGAATATGTGATTTAGAACTAGACCCTAATACTGCAAACTTGGTTTTAGCTAAATCGACATCTTGCAGATCTTCAAAGAAGTCTTGAGCCTCATCAGGTATATCGCCATCGTTATAAGTATATGTAACAGTTATAACGGCGTCATATTCAGGTAATTTAAAAGCGTCGGCATCAACTAATTGTTCCAAATCTACTTCTGCACCTTTTTCTTCTAAATAACTCTTTAAATTCTCGGCAATTTTTTCATTGCGTCCAGACATACTTGTATATCCTAAAAATATTTTACTCATTCAAACACCTACCATCTAACACTGATACGTTCTTTTTGATGTTTGGCAGCAATTATTTCATCTACAATGGCTACCGCGTAATCAGCGTAACTTATTTTACTTACTCCATTTTTATCAAAAGTCATTTCTTCTCCGGCTAATACATATTCACCAGTCTTTTCGGCATCAAAGTCGAAATCATCTGCTGGACTAAGATAAGTCCAATTGATATTACTTTGACGTAAAACATCCAAAGCTTTACCCATTTCTAAACTCAAAGGTTTCACAAAGTCTGGAAAATCAGCTTGTTCAAAACGTCTTTGAGTATGCTCTTTGTTAACATAAAGCGATCCTGCTCCACCGACTACCATTAATCTAGTGTCAGTTTCTTCCAATATATCGATCAGATGTTGGGTAGAGGGTACGAATTCTTTTACACTGTCACCAAAGAATCCCAATGCATCCACTAGAACATCAAAATCTTTTACATCATTATGAGTTAAATTATAGACATCCCTGACTAAGAATTTCTCAGTTGGGGATTTTTTTTCATCTCTAACGATCGAAGTAACATCTAGCCCTCGCTTAAATGCTTCCTCAACGATCATTGATCCTTGCTTACCATTCGCTCCAATCACAGCTACTTTCATAAAAGTACCTCCCACTACTTTTCACTTTACACAAAAACTACAATAATTCCTAAATATTCGGCTTACAAATATGATTTTTTTAATTTGACGGTATCGGTTACACATGTAGTATCATTAAGATGATAAACCTTTAGGAGGAAGATAATGGCAAAATACCAAATCTATTTAATTCGTCACGGACGTACTTGGTTTAACCGTTACAATAAGATGCAAGGCTGGTCTGATACACCATTGGCTCCAGATGGAGTAGAAATAGCCAAGAAGGCTGCTTTAGCACTTAAAGATGTTGACTTCAGTGCTGCATTTTCATCAGATGCCAGACGTGCGATCGATACATGTAAATTGATCGTTGACGCTAATATGAACAAAGATAAGTTGAACCCAACTAAATTAATGGAGTTCAGAGAACAATTTTACGGCTACTTTGAGGGAATGAACTCACCAGAGGCTTGGTTTATGGTTGGTGAACCGCATGGTGCCAAAGGATTTAGTGAGATTATTGATAAATATGACCTTAATGCAACCAAAGACTTCATGAAGGAAGCTGACCCATTCCACGACGCTGAAAATGCTGAAGAATACTGGACTCGAATTGGTCGCGGTTTTGATGCAATCGATAAAGTTGCTAAAGATGGTGATAAGATCTTACTTGTTTCACACGGAACAACCATCAGATCTATCACTGACAGATACAGCGATGGTCAATTTGACGTAACGGATAGTCCTAGAAACTCAAGTCTTACAATGCTTGAACGTGATAACGGTAAGAATCTTGTTACTAGTTATAACCAAATGATAATTTAGCCTTTTGGGTGTGCCGCAACAGGTATCGAGTAATTCCACCTGTTCTGCGACCGGCGTGAGCCAAGGTCTCTCGCCTCGATTTTGAGCTTTGCTTACGTAAATCTCAGAATCGTCGGTAGAGTAAAACTCCACTTGCACAACTGGCTCCATTACTCGAAACATGTTGCTAAGTTAGTATAATCAATGTTCCTCTGTGGATTTAGGATAATACCTGAATCTATAGAGGATTTTTTATTCAAAAATCAAAAATAGCCATATTCTCCAAAAAGGAAAATACGACCACTTTATAATATTAAACTGTTATATAGCTGGAGATTTTTAGTGATGAAGTCAGTTGTGACAATGGCGTTAGGACGGTGGTTTTCCGTCCTTACACCATTGACGTATTTCGAGATTTGCGTAAGCAAAGCTCAAAATCGAGACCCCAGACCAAGGCTGGGGTCGGTCCCACAACAGACGTAATCACTAAAAGTCGGAAGCGGCATCTAAAACACTAATTACTGATAACTAGTCACTAACAGTGTCATGTATTCCAAACAACAATACCAAAATACCAACTGCTAAAACAGCGACGAACATCATAAATACCATTGGAATACTTAATCCCATACCCAACAATGCACCAATCAAGAATGGGCCAAGTGTTGCACCGATACGTCCAATTGATTGGGTAAATCCAACTCCAACTCCACGGAATTGAGCTTCATAATGACTTGGTGTAAAGGCAATCAATGTTCCCCAAGCACCTAGGTTAAAGAATGATAATAACGCTCCACCAATAAGTACAACCGGTAAATCGTTAGCTGTTCCAAAAATAAATGCACTGATCAATGTCCCCAAAAGATAGATAACCAAAATATTCTTACGACTAATTCTTCCCATTAACCAAGCTGCTAAATAATATCCAGGTAGTTGGGCCAAACTCATTAAAAGAGTATAACCAAAACTATTGATCATAGGGATATTCTTTGCAATCAAAACACTAGGCAACCATAGAAACATTCCGTAATAAGAGAACATAACTACAAACCAAAGGACTGTTAGAACACTTGTAGCTTGTAAATACTTACCAGACCAAATTTCTTTGATTGAATGGAAAATATTTGAGCGTTCATGCTTAGTATTTTCGTATTCATCTGGTAAGTGTCTTCTCATAACGAAGGCATACAATGAAACGAAAAATGTACAGATAACCGTTACACGCCAACCAAAAATTGGCATAACTAAGAATGATAGTAATGAAGCTAAGATCCAACCAATAGCCCAAAAACTATCAGCTAAAACTAACATTCTCGATTGTTGCTTACCACTAAATGAATCAGCCAGCATAGTAGCTGCAACAGGTAGTTCTCCACCTAATCCGACCCCGGTAAAGAATCTTACCAACATAAACATATTCACATCTTGAGTAAATGCTAATAAAAGATTTCCAACTGAAAATAGGATCAATGTTCCGATCATAACGTGTTTACGACCGAATCTGTCAGCTAAATATCCGCAACCTAATGATCCAAAAATCATACCCAATGAGGTAACGGCACTAACATAACCGATTTGTGTAGGTAGTAGTTTCCACTCTGCTCCAATGATCGGCATAATAAAGGATAATAGCGCAACATCCATGGCATCAAATAGCCAGGCAGTACCAATAACAAATAATAATTTGTTACTCTTAGTTAAAACATTTTGCATACTTCATCTCCGTGTTTATATTTTTTATAAAAAAAGTAATTTAGGTACTTTTTACTTTTAAAACCTCAAAATAATAACACGGCTTTAAAAGCCGTGTCAAGTTGATCACTTTAGCCGGTACACTTTACCTGGACGACCGGCTCCTTTTATGTTTTCAGTTCCTACCTCTAAGAATAAGCGCTTATGAGTCTTACGGAAATTTGAATTATCAATTTCTGATAGTGGTACTCGTAAAAGTATCGAATAGATGATCCGAGCCTTTTTTAAGGTAAAAGTTGGACCCAGTATACGTAATATTGTTGGCGAATAGTCAAGTCGATTCCGGATTCGATTAAACGCTGTTCGTAAAATTAGCGCATGATCAGATATCAGACCATCCAAACTTTTAAATAAATCACTTTGCAGATAGAATTCATTTCGATCAATATCTTCATCTAAAGTTTCAAAGGATAATTTACCATGTCTGAGCAAGTAGTTTTCGGAACCGGACTCAACACTGAACCACTGAGCATCATCAGCTCCATATCCCGGCACAAGTTTTGGCATATCAGGCAAGTAAATCATATAAGTCAATGCCAATTCCCGTTTTTTTGCCCGGTGAATATCTGTAAATGTCGCCAACTGTTCAGTATTAACTAAAGGAAGATCCACACCGATTTTTTCTCGGACTAATCTTAAAGATGATTCTTCAGCATTTTCAGTCTTCCGCAAATAGGTTGTCGGTAACCCCCACATTTGTTCTTCGGAATTCTTTAGTAACAGAACTAGTAATTCCTTAGTTTTATTATTGAAACTCCAAATAACATTAGTAATACTGATATCCGCCATATTCCATTGCCCCCATTCCCCTATTCTACAATAAAGACCAAGCATTTAACTATGTTTAATTGACTGTCATTATTATAATTGTATTGTAATTATTTTAATAAAAAAAGAAATAATTGATTTCTAACCACTATTATTAGAAATAAGACTCTACATGTTAAAAACATTCAGCCTAGTATTGATGCAAATTAGATTATTTTGATCACAAAAATTAGAAAAAACGTTTTCATTTCAGCTTTTTATTAAAAAAATCTCATTTTTGTCTAACTTGGTATATAAGTTTTCAGTAAAATGTTTTAGAATGTAGTTTAAGTCTTTAACTTGAAAGGGGAAATTTTATAAATGTTGAAACCATCAAACGCAGTTGAAACGGACGGGTTCTATATTAACCCTGACCGTTCAGTCGCTGTAATCAACTATAACGAAGAATATGTTCGTGATATTTTTCAATTGATCAACTCAGACAGTTTTGCCAACTTAGTAAAACTTTATCTCAAAGAGGTTCAAAAAACATCCACTAATGATTTTGAAAAATTGGATGCTGAAACTTACACAAATACTTTGAAAGCTATCTTAGTAGATAATAAAGCTGGATATGAAAACCATGACCGAAGTTTGATCCTAAAAAGTATTGAAGATTTATATTCATTCTATCGTTCATACTTTAGAGTTTCTCTGATCAACAAACACAATAGTGATATCGTAAGCAACAACTTTATGGATATTGATAATCGCTTTAACGAAATTGTTTTGCAATTATACCGTGCTATTGAAGAGAAATTGCAAGGATTCTCTAACCGTGCATATCGTCAAGTTAACGCCGGTACTAACGCTTGTGTCCTTACACAATCTATCTCTTGGCCTACTCCTAAGGGTTACGAAGCACTACAAAACATCAGATTCTTGGATACACTTATGTTGCGTCCACCAATGATGATGCACACTAAGAGTAACAAACGTGAAGGTGTCTTTGATGCTGTTAAAGATAATCCAATCGCTAAATTTGACGGCGACCAAAAGGATTGGTTCTGTTTCCCTGCTAAAATTGGTGAAAGTTTAGCTTATGTTTACTTCCATCGTGACTATTTTGTCAGCGGAATTGCTCTAGCCAACTTATTTGAAGTTGCTGACACAGCAAGTATCGAAGGCCAAAAACCAGATGAGATCTTACTATTCGGTTTGGATAAAACCGAAGGTGACGTTTGCCACTACTATCATGATGAAGAAAATGACCTTTGGGTCGGTGAAGTTCCTTACAATGATAAGACTACTTACTTTGGTTACATGAAGAAGATGTGTTTAACACTTCATAACTTACACATGATTTATGAAAACCGTCTTCCAATTCATGGTTCAATGGTTAGGATCAGTTTCTCAAATGGTAAAACTAAGTCAGTTGTCTTCTTTGGTGACTCAGGTGCCGGAAAGTCAGAATCTATCGAAGCTTTACAAGAAATCGCTGATGATAAGATCTTAAATATCGAAACAATTTTTGATGATATGGGTAGTTTTGCCTTTGATGATGAAGGCAATGTCTACGCTCAAGGTACTGAAACCGGTGCGTTCGTTCGTTTGGATGACTTGAGTAGTTCTGTCGCCTTCAATAACATGGACCGTGGTATCTACCTGAATCCAGAATTAAAGAATGCCCGTGTTATTTTGCCAGCTAATACTTACAAGCGTGTTGTTGAACATCACCATATCGACATGTGGGTTTACGCCAATAACTACGATGCCGAAATCGGCTTACACCAGTTCCCTGACGAAGATAAGGCTAAAGCAACCTTCATCGCCGGTAAGAGAAAGGCTCTTGGTACAACTGATGAAGTTGGTATGAGTACAACCTTCTTTGCAAATCCATTTGGACCTGTTCAAGAAGAAGAAAAAACTCGTCCCGTTATCGACAAGGTCTTCAACAAACTATATAAAGACAAAGTTTATGTTGGTGAAATCTATACTCACCTTGGCTATGATAAGTCCAAGGACAGTTTACAAGAATCAGCCAAAGAATTATTAAATCAATTAATGAATAATTAGACAGCAAAAAAGCAGATCGCATGATCTGCTTTTTTTATTATCCTAAATCTTATTTTACTTGAGTAGCTTTTCAACTGCTGGTTTCAAATCGGCTTCGCTCATATCATCATACTTCTTAGCTTCTACCGTTGTTTTATCAGTGTTATGATTTGATGCTTCCATAAAGTGATCCCAAATAGCATCTCTAACTGGAAGTGTAGAGTCACTCCAATCAAAAACTTCATTCATTTTCATATCTAATAAACTTGTTTTATCTACTGATACAGCCATTATTAAAGCTTCCTTTCTTCATTTACAACTACCATTGTAGGTCATAAAAGTCGAGATGTTTAGCATTTACACCTATTAATTTTTAAAGCGTAGAATCGATGTATCTTTTTTTCTGAAATATCAGTTCTACCAGAAACTGTATTGCCATTATTATTTTCAAAAGCGTTTTCAAAGTCAGTATAAAAAAACAGATAGTCGCTAAGCCGGCTATCTGTATATAATTTCATTCTTAATTTTATCTAAAGCATCCCATATAGTAACCTTGATTGAATGGGAACATGTGTAACGCTGGTATAACGGTAAAAATAACTAAAACAGCCACAACAATACCAATAATAACGGGAGCTCTATTTTTATTAAATTTAAAAGACTTATTATCCTTAGAAAAAGCGTACCAAACTAACGCTAAAAGTAGAACTATTATAATAGACGAACTAAACATCATGGCTCTATCCCCTTTTTCCAAAAAGAATAGCATGATTTATTTCGTATGGCTACTGTTTAGTTTGCAATCTAAAACTTCAGTTAAATCTTGTAATTGTTCTACTTTTTCATCATTTTGAATACCTCTTAGATCCAAATTATTTAATTTTAGATGATCATTTCTAACGACCCAGAAATTAAAAAGCGGTGCACTGATTTGATATTCACCACGCTTTTTAACGATACCTGTAACAAACTTTCCACCTATCTTTGGTAGTGGAAAAGAATTTTTCTTGTACAAATACTCTTTATGTGTGACATCTTTTGAAAAATTACCTTCGATATCTATTTCAATTTCATCAGCAAAACCAAATCCTGACGGAAAATTTGTTGTTATATAGTGACTAGTTTTTTTGCCCGACAAAACTTTATCGACTTTCACCTGCACCGTAGTAGTCGGAAAAATTGTTTGATGTTTGTTCTTCTTATAGTCAATGACTGTACCCAGAATTATCGAATCATTTTTCTTCTTTAGATCATGCCAAGTCAAAGGTTCATTGCTATAATCCATCATCCCAAAGCTTGGATAGTATTTAACTTTTGTAGTCTTAGCCTGTTGATTCCAACGCTGCTTATTTTTAGATATTGCAGACTGTTGCTGTTTATTATGCTGACAGCCGACCAGCAGTAACATCGGCAAAATTACCCAAAATATTCTCTTCATATAAAAAATAATAGCAGGACTAAGATAGCCCTGCCATTATTTGTCAGTATGTATTTTTATTATCTAAACAATACTTATTACAAACCAGATCACATTCCAAATAGTAATTTTGATTTTATTAGATTGATCGACTTTTAAATTTTTCCAGTTGAGCCAAATCATTGAACCAGCTCCGATTATTCCAATGATCAACTTTTGCCAGATACTAGCATCTTTACTTATGATAATAAAAGCCAACGAACTTAAGATACTAGTCACGGCTAATCCTATAGTTGTGTTGATGAAAACTACTTTCATATCAGCTTTAGTATTCTTCAATAGAAGATATGAAATACCATATAAAATGGCAAAAGCGACTGTTGCCTCAATAGCAAAAATCAAGAATTTGAATTTCATAGCTGCCATTGGTGCCCCAGAAATATTCTTATCCCCCAAAAATAACGTGATGATATCTAAAAAGAAATAAATTAAAAATATCCCTACTAAACTTACTTTATCTAATCCGTATAACTTTTTCATAACGCCCTCTATTCTTCCTTAAGTAATCCTACAAGTGATGATTTAGCAGCTTTATTTGATGGAATAAAGCCGAATATCAATCCTACTGCTGTTGAAACTGACAACGACATAATAATTGCATATGCTGTTACAACTGCCTTGAACGGTAAGAAATGATTGATGATCGACACTAATCCGTATCCTAAAGCAATACCGATCAAGCCACCGATGACACAGAGAATAATACTTTCAATTAAGAACTGATTCCTAATATCACCTGAAGTTGCACCGAAGGCACGTCTGATACCAATCTCTTTCCTACGTTCTGACACAGTAATATACATTACGTTCATAACACCAATTCCGGCGATAAGTAATGAAATTCCCGCAACAAAAGCCACGAAGTAAGTAATATTATTCAGTGTCTTAGTAAAACTCTTAGTGATTTGATCAGGATGCGAAACTTCATATTTACCTAACTTGTCATCCTCACCAAACTTTTTCATCTCATTAAGAGCACTTTTGCCAACAACTTTCTTACTTGCTGAACTTTGAACATAAATTTTAGCTTCGTCTTGTGATATCTGACTAGCAAATAATTGCTTAAAAGTCGTTTTAGAAACATAAATATCAGGACGATAATTAAAGTCCCCGATTTTATAAACGCCACTGACCACAAAAACATTATCATTGATAACTAGTCGTTTGTTCAAAGCCTTGTCTTTAAAGATCTTATCAGCCAAATCTTTTGAGATAAAAATATTGCTAGTATCATCAGCATCTAAAGTTGATCCAAAACCTTCAGATAGCTTCAACTTTTTAGGAATCTTATTCAAGTTTGCGGAAGCCTTTTTAGTCTGATGTTGGACTGTCACACTGGCTTCAGGATTACTACTAGTCAATTTGACATGATCAACACCTTTAATACCTTCTAAAACTGACAAGTCATTTCTCGTAAAACCACTCGTCGTATCATCGTCTGATGATGGTGTAAAAGCCAATGTTACACGATTCTTAGTGTTGTGATCCTGCAAGCCTTTAGTCTCAACACTTGTAAAGCCGTCCCCAATGGCCAAGATACAAATAACACTGGTGATACCAATAATTATTCCTAACATTGTCAAAAAATTTCGATTCTTATTCTTACCAATTGATTTGAGTGCGATCATAACTTTATCTAACATTATCTTTTCACACTCTTTTCATTATTATATAAACGTCCATCGCGAATAAAGACTGTTCGCATTGCATAGTCAGCTACTTCACTATCATGAGTAACCATAATGATCGTTGTTCCTGATTCATTCAGATCAGTAAAGATATTCATGATCTCTTTACTCGTTTTGGAATCTAAAGCTCCTGTGGGCTCATCTGCGATAATTAAATTAGGCCGATTAACAATTGCCCGAGCAATGGCCACACGCTGCTGCTGCCCACCAGAAAGTTCAGATGGAAGATTTTTCTCTTTTCCTTCTAATCCCACTTGTTTGATAACAGATTCAACTAATTCGCGTTTGTTAGTTTGTTTTTGTTTGCTATAAATTAACGGAATTTCAATATTTTCATAAACACTATAAGTCGTTAATAATTTGAAATTTTGGAAGACGAACCCTAATTGATCACCACGAATTTTTGATAGGTAGTTATCATTAGCATCTTTGTAGGATTTTTCTTTTAATAAATATTCGCCAGTATAATTTTGATCCAATAATCCTAAGATATTGATCAAAGTTGATTTCCCCGATCCAGATGGACCCATGATAGCTAAAAACTCACCATCGGCTACTTCCAGATCAATATTTTCTAAAGCGACGAATTTACCATATTTCTTACCAATATCATTTACTTTGAGCATCTGATCACCGCCTAAAACAAGACTAGCTTATCGCCGGCCTTGATATTTTCTTTAGTGTAGTAATCATTGCCATGCTTAGTTAGATTCAAGATGATCTTATGTTTCTTATTCTTCTTTAGAAGATAAACTGTATCTTCATCCTTAACTGCACTAGCGGGTATCTTATAGCCTAAAGACTTATTCTTGATTTGCACGTGCATACCATAAGGCAAGGTTTCTTCAGTACTTACTTGGAAATGGTAGTAAGAAACAGCCCCTTTGTTGTATGGAATGGCATCTTTTTGTGAATACGTACCGGTAATTTCTTTACCGTTATTCTTTACGACCGTAACGTCTTTACCGACTTTAACTTTGTCCAAGCTAAATTCGTTTACGTTACCCAAAATAACTGGATTACCATAAATATAGCTGTTACCTTCGCTGTCTTTATAGTAAGTTCCAGAGATAGGTGCAGTAACTACACGATTCTGTTGCTTATTGAGTTTATTCAACTTATCCTGTGCATCTGCCAAACTCTGTTGATCTTTAGCTAATTCAATTTGATCATCAACTGATTTAGTCGTATTCTTATTAGCTTCTTGAATAGATAAGTTGATCTGTCTGATCTCTAAATTGACACTATTGATCTCTCCAGACATATCTTCATAAAAACTGAAGATCGTCTGCCCCTTCATAACTTTTTGACCATTAGTAACCTGTGTTGAAGCCAATACCTCATCAGTCGACTTAGGCTCGGCACTAACTGTATTTTTTTCATCAGCTTGAACAACACCGGTGAAGTAATTTGTGTCCTGAGACTTTACCATATAAGTAGTGTATTTGGGTTCAGTTGCAGTTCCCTTTCCTAGAGCCAAAAATATAACTATAGCGACTAAAAAAACATTGATGCTCCAGATAGCAATTTTGATTTTCTTCATATAATTCTCCCCATACATAGATAGCTTTAAGAATAACAGCTCAGCTTTTGAAATCAAAATCACTCAAAAAGCGCAACAACAACTATTGGCTTAATACAGTTGTTATTGCGCTTTTTATACTTAATAAATTTATATATATTGAATATTAGATCAATTTATAACGTTTTCGTTGACGTTTTGCCAATCTTTAAGCAGTCACTGCTTTGGAAGCTTTAACTGACCTTTTTGAACTGGATAAACGTTTTAGTCCAATTCCTGTGAAGCCACTGAGGATTGAAAGAATTGGTGATAATAAACTGAAGAAACAGAATGGCAAGAACTCTAAGGTTGGTACACCAAGTGTGTTAGCTGCAAAGGCACCGGCAACACCCCAAGGGATCAAGTAATTGATAACTGTACCACCATCTTCAAGAACACGACTTAGAGCTAGATTATCTAGTCCACGTTTGTTGAAAGTTTCTTTGAAAGCTTTACCAGGTAAAATAACTGATAAGTATTGTTCACCAACGAAGATATTAACACCGATACCTGAAAGAATTGTAGCTGTAACTAGTGGACCTGAAGTTGTTAAACGTTTAGCAAGTGGTTGCATGGCTGTTTGAATAACATTAAACTTCATCAACAAGCCACCTAGAGATAATGTAAGGAAAATCAATGAAACTGTACCCATCATAGAACTGATACCACCACGAGTAAGTAATGCGTCAACACTAGCATTTCCTGTTTTTGAAACAAAACCTGATTCGATAAATCCAGCAACAGATTTAATTGGTGTAGCAGGATTTTCAATGAAGATCATACCGATAGTAACTGTAATATTTAAAATCAATGTAGCAATTGCAGGAATCTTCATAATGGCACAAGCGAACAAGAGAACGATTGGTAAAATTGCCCACCACGTAATTGTAAAGTTAGCATTTAAAACATTTAAAGTTGTATTAATTTTTCCTAAACTAGCACCTGAACCACTATTACCAATAACTGTGTACAAGATAAGTGAGATCAAGAAAGCTGGTATTGTTGTCCACATTAAGTTTTTAATATGTGCGAAAAGGTCTGAACCAGCAATAGCCGAAGCTAGGTTAGTTGAATCTGAAAGTGGTGAAGTCTTATCACCGAAGATAGCACCGGAAATAATTGCTCCAGCAACTAAAGCTGGATTAACACCGAGTGTTGTTCCCATTCCGAAAAGTGCGATACCGATAGTTGAAATAATAGTAAAAGCACTACCAATTGAAGTTCCAATCAAAGCACAAACTAGAAAGACTGAAGGAACAAACCATTGTGCTGAAATCATGTGGAATCCAGCTACCATCATTGATGGAATGATCCCGGCTGCGATCCATGTTCCGATCAAAGCACCGATCAAGATAAAAATGAATATAGGAACGATCCCGTTTTTAACACCGTCCATAATACCGTTATGAATATCATCCCAACTGTTCTTTCTGATTTTGGCCCAAAGGATGATTAAACCGATAACTACCAAAACTGGAGTTTGTGGTGAAAGTCCAAATTTGATAACACCAGTACCTAAAACTATTAACATGATTATTAAAATTGCCATTGATTCTCTAAAACTTACTTTGTTTTCCATAATATAATCTCCTCGAATTTTTTGCTATAAATCGTCGAATCAATATCGAGGATTACCGCCTGAAGTTTCCATATCATTTACCCCCTAAATATAAAAAAAGCCGTTCCTGTTATGTCTAAATAACAGGGACGACTTTTACCGTGGTACCACCCAATTTGAGAATAGTCTTAAAACTATTGCTCCACTCTTGAGAGATAACGGCTCTCTTTTTTACCGCTTGGATAACCAAGTCGTGTTTGGTATTTCTATACTATATCCTGACCGGTTCGCATCAACCACCGGCTTTCTTACGCACAGATACAGCATTACTTAGTTCAAACACTTAATTTGTTTATGTGATTGATATGAATATTATCAGTCTTTAAATTATAAGTCAAGCCATTTTCTTAATAATCTTCTAATTTTATTTATTACTTAAAATGAAATTAGCATTTTTCAAAAGTTTGTTCAAAATCGTATCACTCACTCTTCCGACCACTTCTCCATTTCTAGAGTCAAAGTCAAAACAGGAGAAGTTTATTGTGGAGATCATACCATGAACGCCACTTTCCTGATCAGCAAATGGTACAAATAGACTATTATTTTCAAGCATTTTTGAGCTCGAAGTAACCCCCATACCAAGAACTAAACCAGTTTTTTGATTATATTTTTTATTTGAGATAACAATCATTGGCCTTCGGATGTTACCACGTTTAGAGTCATGTCCGCCCATTTCATGGCCTGAGTGTGGTTCATAATCGATATATATTATTGCCCCTTGATCAATCACATTCTGCCTCCAAATATTTAACTAAATAATCTCTTTACCGACAGCACGACCACCATCAATAGGAAAATCCAGTTCTTTTTTTATTGCTTCAAAATCATAATTATCATACTCTCCTGAAAACCAAGGATTTTGTTCTGCAGGTTTATAACTGATACTTCCGTCAGATTCTTTAATTGCTTCAACCATCTCATTCTCAGAAAATCCTGATTCTTTTGGAATGGTTACAATTAGAGAATTTCCATTTTTTCTAACTTTGAATTTACCTAAATTAACCATTTCTTTCATAACAATAACATCCTTTCAAAAAAAACGTTCCATGTACATACTATATATGTACATGATTTATAAGTATACGTTTTTGCTCAAAAAAAGGTCTGTGACATAATTATCTTCATCTTAAAAATGCAGCATAAACGTGTAACAAAACATACCTTTTTCCTCTTAAAGCAAATGGCTCCAGTAATCCAAAATCAGATTACTGGAGCCATTTGCCTTAATGCTCGAAAGCTGACCATATTTTGTCACACTCTCATAATTCTTAAGCCATACGATGATCAATATATTTTGAAAGTAATGATAGTGCGTAACATACGACAAAGTACATTACGGCCATAATTACAAAGACTGGAATAATATAATTAGGGTTTTGTCCGTACACTACTTGACCATGTTGCATCAATTCTGGCACCACGATAATTGTTGCCAAAGATGTATCCTTGATCAATGAAATAAACTGACTTACTAGTGCTGGAATCATTTTCTTGTATGCTTGCGGTAAAATAACATGCCACATAGCTTGTCCTAATTTCATACCTTGGGCACGAGCGGCTTCCATCTGACCAATATCAACGGCCAAAATACCCGAACGAATAATTTCAGCAATCATCATTGATTCAAAGAAAGTCATCGCAAGAATGGCAGCTGGAATGGTATCCGGTTTAAAACCAAATGCAGGTAATCCAAAGTACGTGAAGAAGATGATCAACAGTAATGGTAAATTACGAACAACGTCGATAATAAAACCGATGATCCTTGAAAAATAAGGAATTTTAGCATATCTAATGATCCCTAAAATTGATCCAAATATGAAACTCAATATAACCGAAATTACGGAGATAAGAATCGTGATCCCCAACCCTTGGAGTAGGAATCGTATATTGATCCATGAATAAGCATCTATCCAATTTTGCATAATACGTCCCCCTCTAAGCTAATTTTCTTTCTAGATGTTGCATATAGTAACTGATTGGCAAAGTAATAACTAAGTAGAACAAACCAACTACGATATACGTATTTACTGTTTCAAATGTTGTTGATGCAATCGCATTTCCTTGATACATCAAATCAAATCCAGCAACAAAGGCTAGAACAGATGAATTTTTGACCAAGTTAATGAATTGATTACCCAATGGTGGAATTACCAACTTAAAAGCTTGTGGTAAAACGATATAACGCATAGCTTGCCAGAAAGTCATACCTTGAGCACGAGATGCTTCCATTTGTCCGATATCAACTGAATTGATACCTGAACGAACAGTTTCAGCGATAAAAGCCGAAGTATAGATCGTCAAACCGATAGTTCCGGCAGTAAAACCGTTAATTTTAACAATGTATTGTGGAATTACTAAGTAGAAGAACATCGTAATAACCAATAGTGGAATATTACGGAAGATCTCAACATAAACATTCCCGATAACACGAGCAGTTTTACTAGGCATAACCTCCAAAATTGCAAAGAGGGAACCAATGATCAAACTGAAAAATAAGGCCACAAGACTGGATAAAACTGTCCAGCCAAACCCAGAAATAAACGCTGACCAATTATCTACAAGTAGTTTTATCATTTTCTGAGCACCTCCTTATAGTTGAATCCTGGAACGTTTCCAAACCACTTCATGATCAGTTTGTTATACGTACCATCCGCAATAACTTCTTTAAGGCCTTTATTGATAGCCTTCTTAAAGTCTCCTTGACCCTTGTTGATACCGATACCATAAGGTTCAGTTGTGAAGGCACCACCGACTAATTTATAGCCAGGATTTTCAACTGCTAAACCAGCTAAGATAACATTATCTGTTGTCATAGCTTCACCTTGACCAGACTTCAAAGCCGATAGAGCTTGCGCAAAGTCAGGCAATTGTAATACTCGAGCCTTAGGAGCTATCTTATGAATATTCTCAACTGAGTTTGCTCCAACGGCACTTGTAACAGTCTTACCGTTTAAATCACTAACCTTTTTAATAGATGAATCTTTTTTAACTAAGATAGATTGTCCGGCACTGAAATATGAATCAGAGAAATCAATAACTTTCTTACGATCTGGCAAAATAGACATTGTTGCGATGATCGCATCAATATTACCGTTCTTCAGTAAAGGAATTCTAGACTGTGACGTAACAGTAACGAATTTAGTCTTACCATTCTTACCTAGGACCTTCTTAGTGATAGCTTTAGCCAAGTCGATTTCAAATCCTTTTTCTTGGCCATCTTTAACATCGATCAAACCAATCAACTTTTGATCGGCCTTAACTCCCCATGTAATGGTGTTAGTTCGCTTGTCGTTTTCTAAAACATTTTGAGATGACAGTGGTTGAGATCCACAGCCAGCCAACGTCAAGACAAGGAGTAAAGACGTAATCAAAAGTGTTACATATTTAAACCTTTTCATATCTGTTACTCCCCTCTAATGCTTAATAATCTTACCTAAGAACTGACTAGCACGTTCATTTGTAGGGTTCTTGAAGAATGTTTCAGTCTCGTCATCTTCGAGAATTTGTCCGTCAGCCATGAAAATAACACGGTTGGCAACTTCTTCGGCGAAGCCCATTTCATGAGTAACGATGAGTGATGTCATATCACTTTGACTTGTAACATACTTAATAACACCTAAAACATCATCGATCATTTCAGGATCAAGAGCACTAGTTGGTTCGTCAAAAAGCATACAACGAGGCTTCATAGCAAGAGATCTAGCAATTGCCACACGCTGAGCTTGACCACCAGAAATCTGTGAAGGCATATTATGAGCTTTATCTGCTAGTCCAACTTGGTCTAACAAGTTCATAGCCATTTTCTTGTTTTCAGCTTCATTCAACTTCAAAACAATTCTAGGTGCTAACATGACATTTTCTAGAACATCTTTATTAGCGTATAAATTAAAATGCTGGAATACCATACCAACATCCGTTCTAATTCTGTTAATATCAGTTGTTTTGTCGGCAATATCACGACCATTAACGATAAGCTGTCCTTCTTGAATAGTCTCCAAACCATTAACTGTTCTGGCTAGAGTACTTTTACCAGAACCAGAGGGTCCGATCAAAACAACAGTTTCCCCCTTATCAATCTTTAAGTTAATGTCCTTTAGTGCATGAAACTTTCCGTAATATTTTTGCACGTCACGAAATTCAATCATTGATGACATAAACTTTTCTCCCTTCTTTTTCCCTATATAATTCTTACTGAAAAAAATGTATTAAAGAAATTTTAATGTTTTAAAAAACATTTAGCAACAAAAATCGTTTAAATGACCCAATTTGTTCGGGTTACTCCCCTCCGATTAAAATCACCTAATCACTGTGATACCACCGTTTGTATGCGATTTAAACCTCTAAATTGAATTTTTATATTTTTTGAAACTTTTTATTCGTTTTTAAGAATAAAGCTATTCCCGAACATAAATTAAATTATTTCTTAAGTAGTTTTATTAAATAGGCCTAATTTCAGAAAGCTAAATGAAAATCATTTTCATAGACAAATAAAAACTCTTACTTATTCCATATTGAACTACACCCCAATAATTGGAGTTCATATTGGAAAAAATAAGAGTTTTTGTTTTAGGGGAAATTTGTTGAGGATTTCTCACATTATTTAACGAGGGATTGCTCCTCATTTGAGGAGCTGGGGTCTAAAGAAATATTATTCCGTAGACCCCAGTTCCCCAAAGGGAACTATTTTAGAACGATCTTCTTGTAAAGATAACGTGTGACAAAGTAATAACCTAAATACAAGACGATGAAGATTCCAAAAGGTATTTCAATATTCATATATGGCTTGATCAAAATCTTAGAAAACATCTGCAATCCGATCAAAACGTGGATGATACCTAATCCAGCTGGAACTGCGAATAAGACTGCAATTTCTTTGTTGATATTTGAGCGTAATACTTTAGTCCTAGTACCGATCTTGTAAAGCATGTTATAACGCTTAACGTCGCTACTTGCACCGGACAATATCTTAAACATCAGACAACTGGCCAGCATAGCTAGAAAGGCGATTCCTAAGAATAATCCCATGAATTCCAATCCGGAGAAAAATCCGTTGATCAAAAGATAACTATCATACTTACTTGCTCCAGCTTGCTTAAGCTCTGGGAAACGCTTCTGCTCAGCTTGGTTGATCTTCTTTATTTGAGTTAAATTTTGCTTAAACGAATCTGTTTTGACGAGTGTCAAACTGTTAGCTTTGGCATTAATAGTGTCGAATTTATTTTTATCGACCATTTCAACCTTAGCAGTTCTGTATCTTGGTAAATTATTATTCAATAATTCATAAGACGCATCGTCTTTAGGTTTCTTAGTTGAAGCCGTCTCACCGACCATCGATTTCATGTTAAATTTTTGATATTTGAACGGTACCTTTTCAAACTCGTCTGACTGATAATAAATCGTATCATCTTTAAATTTGTAAGCGTAAGTCGTTTCTTCTTTAACATTAAGTTTATCAATTCGTTCTTGTTGAGCATCATTAATATTGTTGACCGTTACATCATAATAGGCTTGTCCATTAACGACCGTCGAAATTTGATTTTGGAATCCCATTCCTACAGTGATGGCACCTAATGCTAAAGCAAACATGATCGAAACCATCGATAAGATCTTAGTATAATCAGAAATTCTGAAGCTTAATTGTGACAAGGTGAAATTATTAAGTCCCTTTTGAGCAAATTTCTTATTCTTTTTGAGAGCTGTTATAACAGTTGTAATAACGGCATTGATCATAAAGTAAGTTCCAATAACGATTGTGAATAAGGCTACCGGCACACCTAGATAAATCAAAACAGGATTATGACCCATCATGATTATTGCTGTGTATCCAATTGCTAGAAAGACAATTCCTAAAATAACTTGAAAAGCTTTTAAAAATTTATTCTTCTTAATACGAACTGGTTGGCTATCCATATGTAGCAAAGTCAACACTTTCGTAAGACGAAGAGAAATAGAATTCTTCAGAGCTGAAAAGATAAATATCACTATAAAAAAGGCAAATGTACTTAGTAGTGCCGGCACGTAGAAACTATTGAAATGCTTAACTTGCATATCTAATGATTTGATGATCAATTGACTGACAAATCCAGTCGCTACGATACCTATAACGGTACCGATCAATGTAGCAATAGCGCCGATAGTAAAGGTTTCTACAAAAATCATTCTAGAGATCTTACTACTCTTGGCCCCTAACATCATAAACATTCCGTACTCTTTTTGACGCATACTAAGTAAAAATCCATTAGCATAATTGATATAGACTATCGTTATGATCGCAAGTAATACCGCTCCAAATCCATAGATAAAACTTGTAGCTGCCGCAGGTGAATTTGCATTTAAAAATGAACTATTGGTTGCAAGCGACATGAACATGTAAAAGATTGCTGAAGCAATTATCAATCCAGAAAATAGGACACTATAATCACGCATACGATGTTTAATGCCGCTTAAAGCTAATTTATTTAACAATTTTTTTCTCCCTCCTCTTTAATCGGCAAACGTGCCAAGTGAATCTAAGATTTCTTGATAAAATTCACCACGAGTATGATCTTCTTTTTTCAATTCCTGACCGATCTCACCATCTTTGATAAAGATAATCCGGTCACAATAACTGGCTGAAAATGGATCGTGGGTAACTAAAAGGATCGAAACATTATCTTCGTGATTGATCTTGCTCATAGTATCCAATAAAGCTCTGGCACTCTTTGAATCAAGTGCCCCAGTTGGCTCATCACCAAAGACGATCGATGGATCATGTACCAATGCACGGGCAGCCGCAACTCTCTGCTTCTGTCCACCTGATAATTCAGTTGGATAGTGATTTAAGATATCAGTTAGACCTAATTTTTTGGAAATACTCATAACCGCCGGATCAATTTTTTTGGAACTTGTATTCTGTAGTGCCAACGGCAAAGCAATATTTTCGTAAGCTGTTAAATTTTCCAAAAGATTGAAGTCTTGGAAGATGAAACCTATTTTGTTAGCACGAAAGTCAGCCATTTCATTAGTATTCAATTTTGTTATGTCTTGTCCGCTGATCTGAACTTGACCACTTGTTGGAGTATCTAAAGTAGATAAAATGTTTAATAACGTTGTTTTACCTGAACCAGATGCCCCCATGATGCCGACGAACTCACCAGGTTCAACGTCAAAATTCACATCTGATAAAGCCTTATATTGTTTTTCATCAGCCTTACCATATATTTTTTCGATATTTTTTACTTCTACGATTTTTTGCATTCGATCTCTCCTCCATTTGATATATCTATCTTATGAAATATTGAGTTTAAAGTCGTTTGATTCTCCTTACACTTTCTTACAAATTTGTAAGTTTGTTTGCCGTCTCCAGGGCAGAGAATTTTTACCTGCTGTGCGGAACCGTCCTGAGCCTTGGTCTCAGGACTCGATTTGAAGCCTTACCACAAACCGGTAAGTCTCCAAAATCGCCCGATGGTGTAATGGCTCACGCCATAACGCCATTCTCACAGCTGGTAAAAATTCTCTGCCCTTCCGACTAAATTAACTGGATATAAAAAAGAACAATACCACTATGATAAGTAATATTGTTCTTCTTATTTACTTGTTAAAATTGAGATACATCTCGATAGTCCCAACTGTGTTGAACATGTAATCCTACTCGATTACCTATATCGGCGATTATCTGGATATAGGTTTCTTGTTTTTTATCAAAATGGATTCTTCTAGCCATTCCTTCAGCATAAATAAAATACGCTAGTCGATGCATTAACACTGGATCCATTTTATCGTTATCTGATTTATTATAAGTTCTCAATAGAACTTCTTTTGTGTTTTCAAGTCTCGGATCGTCTGATTTAGCTAAACTATTATACAGATCATGAACGGCCATCTTCCCCTTATTTAGCATGATACATCTCCTACCTTATTCAGTTTTCATTGTATCATCTTAATAAACCGTTTTCTTCTTGGCAGTTTGCCAATTAAACAATCTCTGGATTTTGCTCAACTAAATCTTTATAGAAGTTAGCATTTGTCATACTAATGTATGGAATTACCCAAATATAGGCTATTCCAAAAGTAATCGAACCCAAGAGAAACCAACCAATGTAGCTAAGTTGTAGGACAAAATAACGCCATTTATTTCCATCCATCAATTGACGGCTCTTAGTAATATAGTCGGTAAAAGTATACTTGTCCCCGTCGCCCCTTGCCTGAATGTCCTTATAGACGTACATCGTCTGTGAATAAGATAAAACTTTGATACATCCTGGAATAACTAATAATAAAAGCCATAGATACGTAAAGAATCCCTTTATAAAACTAATAACAATTATTCTCCACCAGTCTGGATTGCGATAGTATGTAAAATTACTCTTGATCGGTGAAAAATCTAACTCAGGATCTCTCAACCAATCTAGACTTCTGAAATAGACTGATTGTTGCAAAACTAAGTACAGCAGTCCGATAATTAACAAAAAGAAGCTCTTCTTTAAGATATTAAACATAAAATAATTATAGTCGTAAATGACACTTAAATTATTGAATGAAACTCTCTCATAGAACGTCAGCATTACAAAAAATAAAATTGGTATCATGTAGAGCAATAAGACTTTTTCAAGGTCCTTTTTAAATAACCGTTTAACGTCCTTCTTTAATTCTTTTCTGGTGCGATAATTTTTCATGTTTAGTGCTCCCTTCCACCTCTAAAATCATACTAGAGAACCACAATGAACAAAAGACTGTCGCCTTTCTTCCTATTATGGTGCGTTTTATCAATCCATGTTATTATTTAAGCAGACTATCGAAAGGATGGACCCCGCACATGTGGTTAGAAATAAGATTGATAAATACCCCTATTTCAAACAAATAATTAAACGGCATTAATACCCTGGGGTTTTGGTGCCACCAGGAGGATACATGAAAGAATTAAATAACATAAAAGAACGCGTTATTGTTGCCGGAGTCAGCCATCTACAGCCTGATTTCGAATATACAATGGAAGAACTGGCTTCATTGGTTGAAGCAAACAACATGGAAGTTGCTGATGTTATCAAACAAAACGTTAATAGTGTCAGTGCTAAAACCTATTTTGGTTCTGGTAAAGTTACCGAAATCAAAGAAATTGCCAATGCTGATGATGTTACGACTATCGTCTTAAATGACGAACTAACACCATCACAAATCAGAAACTTAGAGAAAGAAACTAAATTGAGTTTTATGGATCGTACAGAATTGATCCTTCAAGTCTTCTCTAACCGTGCTCATACGAAGCAAGCAAAGTTACAAGTTGAAATTGCCAAATTACAATATCAATTACCAAGAATTCATCCATCTGGTAATCCGCTGGATCAGCAATCTGCTTCCGGTGGACTAGCTAACCGTGGTGCCGGTGAAACTAAACTAGAATTAGATCGTCGTGTGATCCGTAAACGCATTACCTATTTAAAGGATCAACTAAAAACCGTCGATCAAACGATCGATGTTCAAAGTCGAAGACGTACCAACACAGCTATGCCGCTAGTTTCATTAGTCGGTTACACAAATGCCGGAAAGTCGACAACAATGAACGGAATCTTGAATTTTAATAAAGAAGATTCTGATGATCGTAAAGTATTTGAAAAAGATATGCTATTCGCTACATTGGATACTAGTGTGAGAAAAATCGATCTTGAAGATAATACTAGTTTCCTACTATCAGATACCGTTGGTTTTGTTAGCAAGTTGCCTCACAATTTGATTGAATCTTTCAAAACTACATTAAAAGAAGCCAAAGATGCTGATCTACTAATTCAAGTTATCGATGTCAGTGATGAACATTGGAGAAACATGCTTGAAGTTACTGAAAAGACTCTTAAAGAAGTCGGTGTTAAAGATAAACCTATGATTTATGCTTTCAACAAGGCTGACCTCAAACCTGATCAGGAATTTCCAAGTATCGAAGGCGACAATATCTATTATTCAGCTATAGATAAGAAGTCGATCGAAACACTAGTCAATTTGATCAAGCTAAAGTTATATTCAGACTTTAAGACAGTAAATCTTATGATCCCTTACGATAAGCAAAAAATTGCTGAACAAGTATTGAGAACTTCTCAAGTTATCAAAAAGGAATTCTTAAATGAAGGTTCACTGATCACGGCTAATCTTAGTCCAGATGAATTGGCTGAGTATGGGGAGTTTGTTTCAGAATAACCGCCTACGGGAGAGAGGTATTCGCCTGCAGTAGGACCGGTACGAGCCAAGGTCTCGTACCTCGATTCCAAGCTTTGCTTTCGCAAATCTCGGAATGCGTCCATTCCGTAAGACGTCTACGACGTCCAACGGAATTTTTACTGCTGGCGAAACCTCTCTCCCTCCGGCTCGATCGTAGTTTTATTCAAAAAAGAACTAACTAAAAATACAAAATGGAATTTTAATGGCTATATCTCAGATTCAAAAGAGATATAGCCATTTTATTGTGTCTAACTACAAAAACAAGGAGCCGAAGGCTACGAGTGATGGAACCAGTTGTGCAAGTGGAGTCGAACAGTACGTTCATACTCCACCGACGATTCTGAGATTTGCGAAAGCAAAGCTCAAAATCGAGACTCCAGACCAAGGCTGGAGTCGGTCGCATAACAGGTGGAATCACTCGTAGCCTTCGGCGGAACACCCCTAAAATAAAGTTTTAGGCATTTTATGCAACATTTTATTATCCTTTAACAAAATATTAGAGGTTTTTTAATAAAAAGTTCTTGTATTTAATGTTTTATGGTGTACTCTAATTATTGTGATGCTTTTAGGGAGGTTAAGTAATGAAATTTAAAAAGTATTTGTTAGCACTATTTCCGCTCTTTGCGATAGCGCTGATTTTGTCTGGCTGCGGTTCTAACACCGAAAAAGATGACAAGAAAACACTTGCCATAAGTTCGAATGATGTTATCGCAACTATGGACTCATCAATGAATACCGATGTCATCGGTTCGCAAAATCTATCCAATACAATGGAAGGTTTATACCGATTTGACGGTAAAAAATTGCAGCCAGCTATGGCCAAAAAAATCGTCAAACCAACTAATAACGGTAAAACCTACACGATTGAACTGCGACATACCAAATGGTCTAACGGTAAACCCGTAACGGCCCAGGATTTCGTTTACGCATGGCGCAGAACTGTTGATCCAAAGACAGCTTCTGAATATGCCTACATTTATAGTGGAATAAAAAATGCTGATAAAATCAGTGCTGGTAAGAAACCAGTTAACACTTTGGGGATCAAAGCTCTTAATAAATACAAGCTCCAAGTTGATCTAGAAACACCAATTCCATACTTCAATGCTTTGGTGGTAAATTCACCATTCCTACCATTATATAAGCCGGCTGTCGAGAAGGCTGGTAAACAATATGGTCTAAAGAGTACTGGTATGGTCTTCAATGGTCCATTTAAGTTAATTAATTGGAACGTTTCTGATAATGACTGGACTGAAGTTAAAAATAATAAATATTGGAATGCTAAAAAAGTTAGATTGAATAAGCTTGAATACTACGTTGTTAAAGATGCAAATACTGGTCTAAATCTTTATGATACTAACCGTATTAATCGTCTCCAACAAATCAGTGGTGATACTGCCCGTCAAGTTTCAAATTATAAAACATTTAGCTCTGAACAGACTGCAAGTAACTATTATTTGGAATTAAATCAAAAGAAATATAAATTCTTTAGAAATAAGAAGATCAGACAAGCTATTTCAATGTCGATCGACCGTCAACAATTAACTCAAAATATCTTAGGTAAGACTGGTGGTATCGAAGATACTTTAGTACCAGAAAAGATGTCTTACAATCCTAAGACTGGTACCGATTTTACTAAGGAAAAGACCTTAGATTCTGTAAACAAATATTCAGAATATAATCCTAAACTTGCCAAGAAACTTTGGAAAGAAGGAATAAAAGAAACTGGTCAAAAAGATCTCAGCTTTACTATTTTAGGTGACGATACTGATGCTGCTAAGAAACAAGATGAATTCCTTCAAGGCCAATTAGCAAAGAATTTACCTGGAATCAAAGTTTCCTTGCAAAATGTTCCATTTAAGTCACGTTTGGATAAATCTATCAGTGGTGACTTTGACATGGTTGTTTCAGCTTGGACAGCTGACTTCCCAGATCCAATCAGTTTCCTAAGCTGTTTTACATCTGATAGTTCAATTAATGATGGTAAGTATTCTAATAAAGCTTACGATGCCTTAGTTAAGAAGAGTATGACTACTGATGCAAACAACGAAAGCGCTAGATGGCAAGATATGCTTGATGCAACTAAGATCTTAACTGAAGATCAAGGTGCTGTTGCTCTCTATCAACTTAACCAAGCCAACTTGACTAAATCTAATGTTAAAAATTATCGTATTTCACCAAATGGCGGCTATAACCTTGTTACCGTCTACAAAAAATAATTAAAGTTAGGGAGATTAAATATGGCAAAATATATTCTTAAAAGAATTCTTTACCTGTTTTTGACCCTATTCATAATTGCTACGATCACCTTCTTTCTAATGAAGATGCTACCTGGTACACCGTTCTCTAATCAGAACCGTCTTTCACCAGATCAATTAGCAATCGTTAAAGCACAATATGGATTGGATCAACCAATATTTATTCAATATATTCGTTATATAGGTGGACTATTCCAAGGAAACCTTGGAACTTCATTCCAATTTAATAATGAACCCGTTACACAACTAATTGGCCAACGTTTAGCACCTTCAATGCAAATTGGTGCTCAAGCTATGATACTTGGAACTATTCTCGGTATCTTGCTCGGTGCCGTTGCTGCCATCAGAAAGAATTCATGGGTCGATACACTAGCAACTTTTGTATCAATTCTAGGCATCTCTATTCCTTCATTCGTTTTGGCTGTTTTACTACAATTCTATCTAGCCTACAAATGGCACATCTACCCAGTTGCTCTATGGGATAACTTCCAATCAAGTGTTCTACCAACAATTGCTTTAGCTGCGTTACCTTTAGGTAATGTTGCCAGATTTATGAGAACTGAAATGGTTGATGTTTTGAGTAGTGACTATATCGAGCTTGCTAAGTCAAAAGGTAACTCTGAATGGCAAGTTGTTATCAAACATGCTCTACGTAACTCATTGATCCCAATCGTTACTATTATTGGACCTATGGCTGTTTCAACTATGACTGGTTCAATGGTTGTCGAGAATATTTTCTCGATCCCCGGTATCGGTGAACAATTCGTTAAATCAATTACAACTAATGACTACCCAACTATCATGGGACTAACGATCTTCTATTCATTCTTATTGATTTTAGTCTTCTTAGTTGTTGATATTTTATATGTACTTATTGATCCAAGAATCAGACTAGGAAATGGAGGTAATGACTAATGGAAATTCCTCAAATACCCAAGGATAAATTCAAATTATTAAATAATGCGGGTAATAAGGAACAAGAAAAGATCGGCACACCCGCACTAACTTATATGCAAGATGTTCGTCGTCGTCTTTTCAAAAATAAAGTGGCCGTTGTTTGTTTAACACTGCTAACGATTATTGTCTTCATCTCTGTTTTTGCCCCAATCATTGCACCATATAATCCTAATGCTCAACATGCTACTCTATCTAACCTTCCTCCAAAATTAGGTAACCTGAATATCCCCGGATTTAACGGTTATCAAAACATGGGTGGAAAGATGGTCGATGCCTATGCTCAAGTTCACGCTCCTAAAGGCACTTACTACCTACTTGGTACTGACTATCTTGGCCGTGACCTATTATCAAGAATTATCTATGGTACTCGTCTTTCACTTATTGTTGCCGTATTGGCTACTTTAGTTGACCTACTGATCGGTATTCCTTACGGTATCGTTTCAGGTTGGAAAGGCGGAATGACTGATAACGTTATGCAACGTATCGTTGAAATCGTTTCTTCAGTTCCTAACTTGATCGTGGTTATTTTGATGATGATCATCTTAAAACCTGGTCTTATCTCAATTGTTTTAGCTATTGCTATTACTGATTGGGTCACAATGGCCCGTCTGATCCGTGCGCAGACTTTCCAGCTTAAAGAGCAAGAATATGTCCTTGCAGCACGTACTTTAGGTGAGTCTTCAACAAAAATTGCTACAAAACATTTGATTCCTAACCTATCTTCAACAATCATTATTCAAACAATGTTTACAATTCCAAATGCGATCTTCTTTGAAGCCTTCTTAAGTTTCATTGGTATTGGTATCCCCGCGCCAAACGCATCATTAGGTACATTGTTATCTGACGGTCAAAAGGCCTTCAGATTCCTACCATATCAAATGTGGGCTCCAGCAATTATCTTGAGTATCATCATGATTGCTACTAACTTACTAGGTGATGGTCTACGTGACGCCTTTGACCCACAATCATCAGATTAATAACTAAGGAGAAAGAATAAGCAATGGATAAAATTCTAGAAGTAAAAGATCTGCATGTTAACTTTGCTACCTATAATGGTACTGTCCAAGCTATTCGAGGGGTGAATTTCGATCTTGCCGCCGGTGAAACCTTAGCTATTGTTGGTGAATCTGGTTCTGGTAAGTCGATCACTGTTCGTTCTATCTTGCAGTTGCTTGCAAAAAATGCAGATATAAATAAAGGAACGATCCTCTATCATGGAGAAGATCTTCTCAAAAAAAGTAAAAAAGAAATGGATGCCATTCGTGGAAATAAAATTTCTATGATTTTCCAAGATCCTATGACATCCCTTGATCCAACAATGACAATCGGAAAACAAGTTGCGGAACCACTTTTGATCCACAACAAAGTTTCCAAAAAAGAAGCTCTAGGACGTGCCGAAGAAGTGCTACGTTTAGTAGGTATCCCTAATCCTAAAGAGAGAATGAATGATTACCCTCACCAATTCTCTGGTGGTCAAAGACAACGTATCGTTATTGCGATTGCTATCGTTGACTATCCTGAAATTTTAATTGCCGATGAACCAACAACAGCTCTTGATGTTACCGTTCAAGCTCAGATCATCGACTTATTAAAAGAGTTACAACAAAAAATCGGTACTGCTATCATCTTTATCACCCATGACCTTGGTGTCGTAGCTGGTATTGCTGATCGTGTAGCCGTTATGTATGCTGGTAAATTTGTTGAATATGGTTCCGTTGATGAAGTCTTCTACAATCCTCAACATCCCTACACTTGGGGATTGTTAGACTCAATGCCAACCTTGGATACAAGTGAAGATGATCATTTGAATTCAATTCCCGGTACACCACCTAACCTACTCAATCCTCCAAAGGGTGACGCTTTTGCACCACGTAATGAATACGCCATGCAAATCGACCTCGAAAAACAACCACCATTCTTTAAAGTATCCAAAACTCACTATGCTGCAACTTGGCTCTTACACCCAGATGCACCAAAGGTGACACCACCAAAGGGTATTCAAAAACGCTTTGAAAAATTTAAGAAGTTAGGAGATAAATAATGGCCGAAGATAAAGAAGCAATTGTCCAAGTCAAACATTTAAAACAATATTTCAATATTGGTAAACCTAACGAAGTAAAAGCTGTCGATGACGTTTCCTTTGATATCTATAAAGGTGAAACTTTTGGGCTAGTTGGTGAATCTGGTTCTGGTAAGAGTACTACCGGACGCAGTATCATCAGACTCTATGATCCAACCAGCGGACAAATCTTGTTCAATGGTAAAGATATCAGTAAGATCAAGAGTCATGGTCCACAGATGAAGAAATTCCGCCGTGAAATGCAGATGATCTTCCAAGATCCATACGCTTCCTTGAACCCTAGAATGAAGGTCAAAGATATCATCGCCGAAGGCCTTGATGTGCATGGATTAGTCAAGAACGATGACGAACGTGACAAACGTGTTCGTGAATTGCTCGATATGGTCCACTTGAATCCAGAACATATGACACGTTACCCATATGAATTCTCTGGTGGTCAAAGACAACGTATCGGTATTGCCAGAGCTTTGGCAGTTGATCCCCAATTCATTATCGCTGATGAGCCAATCTCAGCCCTTGACGTGTCGATTCAAGCACAAGTCGTAAACCTGATGCAGGACATTCAAAAAGAGCAAGGATTAACTTATATGTTCATTGCCCATGACCTTTCAATGGTTAAATATATCAGTGATAGAATCGCTGTTATGTACCAAGGAAAAATCGTTGAATTGGCTGATGCCGACGAGATTTACTCTCATCCACTTCATCCATACACGAAGAGTCTACTTTCAGCAATTCCAGTTCCTGATCCCGAAATTGAGAAAACTCGTCAAAGAATCGACTTTGACCACAAGAGTTCTTTCCATAAAGGACAAAAATTGCAGGAAGTCATGCCTGGACATTTTCTATACTGTGACGACACAAAAGCAGCTACATTTAAATAAACCCAAAGCGTGTGATCTTAAATTGATCACACGCTTTTTTTGTAATTTAACATACAACACAAAAAATCCCGCATCGTCTAAAGATGCGAGATTACTTTTTAAAATATATATCTGGGGAGGAAATATATTTTATTCGTATATATAGGGGATTATTTAATTAGGGGATTAAATAAGGATTTTTCAATTTATGAAGAAAATTTTTTCAGGGATCATTTAGAAACTAGGTCATTCACCTCTTTGCTTTTTGACTATGCTTAAATAATAACGTCAAAATATGAAGAGGTTATTTTGAAACTGCGACTAATTAACTAACAATCTGTGAAGAAATTGTGAGGTCAGACTATCTATCGATTCCGTATATGCAATTATTATACGTCCAAGATAAAATATCTTCCATATCGTCAGTATTGTAGTAATTTGAAAGTAATTTATTAAATTGTTCCATTCTCATCACTCCTTATATTTCCCGTTACCTTTAAGTATACAAAAAAAGTAAGAACATACCCATGCAGGCAAGTTCTTACTTTCATTCTTGTGAATATATCTGGGGAGGATATATTGTAATTGTTTTCTCATATCAGGGATTATTTAATTAGGGGATTAAATTTATAAGTAAAAGTATTTACCTAAGCTTTAACGGAGATTAAAACCTAGAATCTCGTATTTCATTCGGTCACCTCTTCTTTGTTTTGACTATGCTTAAATAATAGCTTTCACCTATGAAGAATTAATTTCTAAACTACGAAAAATTATCAATCAATTTGTGAAGAATTTGTGAGGCAATCAATAATTACGCAGAAAAATAGGACCTGCTGTTGGCAGATCCTGTTTTATTTTTAGAAAATATATATCAGGGGGGAAATATATTTTCACTTGTATAATCTCTTATATCAGAGTTATTTAATTGGGGGATTAAATAAGGATTTTGTAGGGATTAAATTTTATAGGGGATTAATCAATTTATATTGTATTTATGTAAGTGAGTTTTAAGAAAACATTATCTTGTTTTAAGGGGGATTAAAACTTGATAGGAAGTCTAATATTTCATCCGGTCACCTCTTCTTTGTTTTTGACTATGCTTAAATAATAGCTTTCATTTATGAATAATTAATTGTCAAATTACGAATAAACAAATAATAATTTGTGAAGAAATTGTGAGGTTCTCGTAATAATTGAACACTAAATTACAGCGATATTATTATTGGTGTTCTATAATAATGGAGAAAACATCCTTAAGGGGGGAATTTTATGAAATTATCAAAGGATCAAAAAAGTAACTTAAAATCAGCTATTATAGCTGGAACAATTGCTGGAGTGGCATCTGGCTTTGTTAAACTAGGTTGGGAAAATGTTTTACCACCTAGAACTGCAGAACGTGACGAAACCAACCCACCTCAGACCCTGCTTCAACAATTCGGTATTCCTAGTAAATGGACACATGCTACTTATACTTACTCTGGACATAAATTACCTTGGGTAAGTTACTTAGTTCATTTTGGCTTCTCAACTTCTTTTGCCATCATTTATGAAGTTTTAGCCGAATACAAACCTTTTATCAGAAAAGGTGCTTGTAGTATTTTTGGATTAGCAATTTGGGCAGCTTTCCATCTTGGAATCATGCCTATGATGAAGACTGTTCCATCAGCCAAAGATCAGCCAACAGAAGAACATATTTCAGAAGCACTAGGACACATTGCTTGGATGTGGACCAATGACGTTGTTGGGCAAGAATTATATCGTCGTTTAACGTCAAAGAAGTAGGCGCTATCTATGAATAAATGGCAAACGTCTATTCCAGAAAGACTCAGCTATGGGCTGAGCGATGCAGCAGATAACTTAGTATTCCAAATGATGACAATGTATCTGCTGTTTTTTTATACTGATGTTTTTGGACTGACTCCTAATGAAGCCGCTATCTTATTCGTGGTAGCACGTGCGGCAGATGTCTTTGAAAGTCTCATCATTGGTGTCATGATCGATAATACACACTCAAAGTGGGGTAAAAGTCGGCCGTTCTTTCTCTGGTTCTCATTTCCTTATGTTATTTTCGCCGTTCTAACCTTCGTCACACCAAACTTTTTGCCCCACGCGGGTAAATTGGTGTGGGCCTATGTAACTTATCTTGGACTTGGGTTCTTTTATACGGCTGTCAATTTGCCAATAACATCGATATTGCCAACTATGACTGAGAATGAAAAAGAAACTACCTTATTAGGTGTTATCAGACAATTCTTCGGTAGTTCAGTTCAAATTATCGTCGCTACCTTCACAATTCCATTAGTTGCCCTATTTGGAAAAGGTGATCAACAAAAAGGATTTCTTTTGACGATAATTTTATTCGGAATTATTTCTTTAGCTTTGATTTTAAATACCTTTTTCCACGTCCGCGAGCGTTTTTCTAATGAAGAAATAAATCATCAGCCACTCAGCGCCGTCTGGAAAATGTTAAAACAGAATAAACCCTGGATGGTTATTTCAGTCGTTATCTTCCTGTACTGGATGACCACCGCTATCAAAAATCAAACGATTATTTATTATTTCAAATACGTAATCCGTCAAGAAAGTTTAGTTTCACTAGCTAATAGTTTTACTTTGACTGCCTTGATCGGTGTGGTTTCAATCTACTTCGTTGCCGAACATCTAGGTAAAAAAAATACCATGCTGACAGGGATCGGCACGGCATTTATTGGTCAATTGATTATTACTTATGCAGCATACAGTGAAAATATGCCAGTTTTATTCTTTGGAATTCTTGTCAATTCCATTGGTAACGGTTTTATAATTGGATTAGTTTCAATTATGATTGCTGACACGATTCGTTATGGTACAGCCATGGGAATCCAAGCCGAAGGTGTTCTCGCTTCAACCGATGACTTCGGCGTCAATCTCGGACTCGGATTGGGTGGTTTAGTTACCGCTGAATCCTTGCAGCTAACTGGTTATGTTTCAAATAAAACACAATCCGCATCAACTATTTCAGCAATTAATTTGAATTTTGCTTTAATACCGCTGGGGTTATACGTGATCATGTTCTTGATCTTGCTTGCTTACAATGAGAGTAAGATTCAGGCTAAGATTAATGAGATTACTGAGTAGAAGTTGACTTCTGTTGATAGTCATCTCCATGAATAGTTTTGCATTTAAAATAATTTATATTTCTAAAAAAAGTGAGTTATATACTGCTTGGAATAACCAGGCATGATATATAACTCATTTTTTTAGCTTATTCTTGAGCAAAAACTAAGTTTGTTTCTTCAGATAATCTTCCAATCAACTCTTGATCAGTTAAAGAATCAGTTATTAAAGTATCTATTTTAGAAACTGGTAAGACTTTATTGATAAAGACATTTCCAAATTTATAGTGATCTATACCGACTATAATGCTTTGACTATGCTCTGCTACAACTCTAGCTAATTCTGATTCTCCAATATGGATATTCGATAATCCAAATTCAGGGCTGAATCCACTACCACTAAAGAAACCAATATTAATATTCAAATATTTAAGGTTATTAATTGCTTCTCTTCCGTAGAGAGATCCCTCATTAGACCTTACTTCTCCGCCTAAAACGATCAAACGAACACTTTTGCTCTTATAAAGTTCATTTATTATTGGCAAAGAATTAGTAACGACATTGATATTATTCATATTCTTGATCTTTCTAGCAACAAAAAGACTTGTCGTACCATAATCCAAATAAATCGTGTCGCCTTTTTCTATATATTCTACAAATTTATCTGCAATATCGCTTTTTTCACTAATGTGAGCATCCAGTCTTTTGTCATAAGGTGTTTCAGTGATTGGCGTGTTTAATATTGCTCCGCCCCTAACCACTTTAACTAGCTTTTCTTTTTCAAGATCGTATAAATCATGGCGAATCGTCTCTCTAGTTACCTTTAATTTTTTACTCAACTCTAAAATTTTAACCGAATTACTATCTTTCATCATTTTAATAATATAATTCTTACGAGCAGTTCCATCCATCAGCCTTCGTCCCATCTATATTTACTTGTTACTTGATAAAATGAATAAAAGTCTTTTTTAGAATGTGCTTTTATTAAATTAACTTATTTACTCGTTAAGCTTATACTTGCAAAGTTATTTTTGCAATTATTTGTATGATTCAAAAATTCCTATTTATCGGTAGATATGAACGCATACCAATAAATAGGAATTTTTTGATTAGTCCAAAATCATACTATAAGAAAAAATATCTTCTTTTCCAGCATCTAACAAATTGTTACCTTTTTTATCCATAATTTCACCAGGCTTTCCATATATATCAGGCAATCCAGCAAAAGCTTCCATACAGATAAATGGTGCACGCTCATTTTCAACACTCCATAATGCCAAATATGGAAAGTCATCTAAGGTTAATTCAATTCTATGATCTGATTTCATAGATGCCAATTGAACAGATTTAATATTCTTGTTTGCCAAAATTATTAACCCGTCATTAAACATCTCATGACTTAGATTTATAACACCATCAATATTAGAAATCGATTTAACTTTCCCATTTATAAATGGAGCTGGCGCAACTTCAAATTGTTCCAATGACAAATCATTAGGAGTGATTGCCAAATAGAAATCTTCATAACTCTCATCACTACCAAATGGTACATTGAAACCTGGGTGTGATCCTAATGCATAAGACATCTTCTTATCATCAGTATTTTTAACTGAATAAGTAGTCTTCAATCCATCATTTTGTAATTTATAAGTTACAGTAAATTTAAACTTAAATGGATATATTTTTCTTGTTTCATCAGTATCAGTAATCGACAATACTGCCTCAGTATCAGTCTTACTTTCAACCTCAAATGTTTGATCTCTACCAAATCCATGTTGTTTCATAGTATATTCTTTACCATTAACTAAATAAGTGTTGTCATTTGATCTACCAATGAAAGGAAATAGAATTGGAGCATGACGTTTCCAATATTTTTTATCTTTATCATCCCAAATGTAGTTAAACTCTTCCGCATTATTATAAATATGTTGTATTTCAGCACCCTTTTCGCTTATATCAACTGAAAAGTTTTTATTTTTTAATTTGATCATATTAACCTTCCTTTGCATAATTCATAGCTTCTACAGTTACTTCATTATAATATTTGGAGAACAAGTTTTTATTAATAAATCCAGTTTTCTTCTCCATAGTATTAAGTATTCCCGTAGTCATACCTGTCTTCAAAATTTCTTCGTCTGATTTACCTTCAGAAATTGCAACAGATAATCCTGCTAAAGTAGAGTCTCCTGATCCCACTGGATTAACAACTTTAATAACTGGGATTTTGACACGATAAAAATTCCCATTGTGTTTAGCAATCGCACCATCAGCGCCCAAAGAGACAACAACCCATTCAACGCCATCAAAAATAGGTGAATTTAAGTAATATGGTAATGAATCATAATTATTTCTTTCAAATTTTTCACCTAATAATTGTCCAACCTCATTTTGATTTGGTTTTATCAAATATGGTTTATTATCATTCAGCAAAGATTCTTTTAACGTCTCGCCTGAACTATCCAAAATAACTTTTACTCCATTATCTTTTGCTATATCAATCATTTTTGAATAGTAATCATTGCCCAATCCTCCAGGTAAACTACCTGACATCGTTACTAAACCAACATTCTTCAAAAGATTCTTATAATCATTCAAAAATCTCTCGTTATCTTCCTCAGATATCACTGGCCCGGATTCTAAGACCTCAGTCTGATTACCGTTATCATGTAATAGAGCAATAGAATTTCTAGTTTCTTGATCAATATGAGTAAAACTATGTTTTATTTCTTCTTGATCTAGTTTTTTCTCGATAAATTTTCCAAAAAAACCTCCAAGAATACCAGTTGCAATAATATCCGTCCCCATCAAATTAATAACCCTTGAAACATTCAATCCCTTACCACCAGCAGTTTTACTGACTTCTTTAACTCTATTTACATCATCTATTTTTAAATGATCAATGGGATAGGACATATCAATTGATGGATTCATTGTCACCGTTAAAATCATAATAAACTCTCCATTCAATTTTTGAGAAAAAAAGCATGTTTTTCAAAGTTAATAGCTTTGTCCAACATGCTAATTTCTATATATTTTTAAACAAAATCAATAACTTTTTCTGTCCAAGGTGTAGCAGTTTCTGATAATACCTTATTCAACTTTTCAATATTATTCTTGCCTTGAGTACGCAACCAATTAGTACCTTCTTCAGGCGACTTACCAGCATATTCTTTAACTGCTGGTTTCCAAGTGGCACGGCCACAGAGAACTCCATTAAATTTAGATCCGGAATCTTTGGCAAATTGTAATTCTTCAACGAACAATTCATTAGTAACACCGGCACTCAAGAAAATGAATGGTAGGTCAGTAGCATCACTTTGTTCTTTAAAGTATTTTGCTGCTTCTTCTTTAGAATATACAGGTGAAACACCATCATCTGTATAACCTTCAACGTACTTCATATTTACGGGAACCTCTACCTTTAAAACATCAACATGATACTTAGGATTTGAAAATTCCTTAGTTGTTTCAATTACTTTATGAGGTTTAACTTCTGCATAAGCTGCATCTGTAACACTGTCCATAGTTCCATCATATGAAACAAGCTCCAAGAAGAATGGTAGATCAATAGCCACACATTCAGCACCAACTCTTTCTATAAAGGCATGTTTACGATCATTGATATCTTTAGATTCATCAGGATCATAATATAGTAGAAACTTAACTGCATCGGCTCCTTCTTCTTTTAACAATTGAGCTGACCAATGTTCCAGTAAGTCTGGGAATCTACCGGGCTCAGTAGCATCATATCCTGTTTTTTCATATGCTAGTAGCAATCCAGCGTCATTATCACGAACTTTAGCTGCTGACAAACCATATTCTGGATCCAAGAGAATGGCAGATGCATAAGGAGTCAATTCTTTTGAAATAGCTTCCTTAAAGTGAACTATTTCTGTTTCATTTGCAGGTGAATTTGACTCTTTTGCGATCATTTTTTTTAAAGATCCACGTTGGTCGATTGCCAATGCACTTATAACATTTTTAGAATTTGATAATTTTTTTAGATGTTCAACTTTATTCTTAGTTAATGACATTTAATGATCTCCTCTGATTTTTTTGAATCTTATGCCTTACGAGTCTCCCAATAATGCTCAATTGACTCTAATGATTTCCCTTTAGTTTCATAAACATTTCTGTGAATATACCAAACTGCCCATAAGGAAAGTGCCGCGAAGAAATAGAAAATATTGATTCCGATTGCTTCAAGAATAATTGGGAATAACCAAGCAAAAATAGCATTCATTAAATATTATGAGAATGTAATTAATCCAACACCTAATCCACGAGCCTTCAATGGTAGAATTTCTGGAACGTATGTCCAAAATACAGGTCCTAAACCAATACTGAAAGCTGCACAGTAAATAATGATACAAGTTACAGCGATAACCGCATTATCTGACCAAATACATAATCCAATTGAAGGTAAAACTTGCGCTGCTAAACTAAACTCCAATAATTTCTTACGACCGACTCTATCAATCAGTGGTAGAGCTATCGCAACTGGAATTACTAATGCTAAACCAACACCGATATCAGCTACTACCATGGCATTAGCTAACCCTAAACTCTTGAAAATCTCTGGTGCATAATAAACAGCTGCGTTGATACCCGTAAAGACCTGAATGAAGGTCAAAATTTCCAACATGATAATTACTGGTTTGAATTTACCTAGTAATTCACGTAGCCCAGCATCCTGTGTATTCAAACTGCTCTTAATATCATTGAATTCTGTTTCGACTTCTTGATCAGTAGCACGGACACGTTTCAAAACTTTTTTAGCTTTTTCATCTTGTCCATCACGAACTAACCATCTAGGACTTTGTGGACTTAACATCATACCGACAGCAAAGATCAATGCAGGTACGACACCTAGTCCAATAGTCCAACGCCATTCACCATTCGGCATATTGTAGGCACCGATTAGATAAGCACTTAAAATACCAATATTTACACTCAACTGATAGAGTGAAGACATCATTCCCCGAATATGTTTAGGCGCCAACTCAGATAGGTAAATTAATCCGTACATATTAGCAATACCTGCGGCAATACCCAAAACAAAGCGTCCAACTAAAATATACGTAACTGAACTTGCAAAAGCTGTAAGCAAACTACCTACGATAAAGACAAGTCCACCAATTATTAATACATTTCTACGTTCAATTTTTCTTTCTAATGCTGTAAATACAACAATTGAAGGTAAAGCACCAAACAATAGAAGACTAACTATAAGCCCCTTCGTAGATGCATTTAAACCAAAATCATTTGTCATAGGAGGTAAAGCTAATGAGATTGCTCCAGAATCATATCCATAAAGTAATCCGGCAAATCCTCCTAGAATGGCAAACAAGTAGACGATTGGTAATGTTTTAGGAGTAGCTTCGGCTTTGGCCTCAGTTTCCTCTACATTATTTTCCATGATGATCCCCCTTTTAAATACGGACCTTTAATATTTTTGTTTACTAAGAACAATAGGAATCTCAATTTTTCATCAAGATTCCTATTAAACCACTCAATCTATTATTTAGGGACAACTACACCTTTTCTCAAAATAATATTGGCATACAATGCTGTCTCACTTGTTGCAATAGCAGCATAAGCATGAGTACCACGTTCATAGAATTCTGGCTTTTCGAGTTGAATTTCTCTTGTTCCTTTTTTTTCATACTTAGTAATAATTTTTCTATAATCATCCCAAATAGTAGGTACGTAAGGATCATCTGGTAGAACAGCCATTAGCATTGTTGGATTATCAACATATGGATCTAGTGGGATCAATTGCATAACAGCATCCAAAATTTCTGGAATACCATGGCCATCCATTCTTACAACGTGATCTGCAGGTTGACCAAACTTTGGATAGTTTCCATCACCAATTAATAATTCATCACCATGACCCATTTCCATAAGTAACTTCATTAATTCTGGGGGTAAAATACTTGGGATTCCTTTTAACATGATTAGTTCTCCTTTTAATTTTTATTAAAGCGCTTACATAATCATTTAAAAAAAACTATTCTTTAGTAATTGTTCCATCAATGTCCCAAAGCGCTTGCCAGTCATCTGCACCTGGCCATAGGAATACTTCACCTTTAACCAAACGATTATTCTTATCTAAAGTAGCCATTGTCTTCATTTCTTTATCAGTTAATGGATCTTCTGTGATACTTGTTAGGTTACTTTGATACTCTGCAGGGTAGATTGAGAATGGAATTGGAATACTTCCGCGTTGAAAGGCCCATTTCAAACAAATCAATGCTGGATGAACATTATGAGCTTTAGCAATTGCAACTAATTCAGGCATCTTCATGTCATCAACATCTTCAGCAACTTTATCTCTATCAGGTCTTGTTGGTGAACCTAATGGCATAAATCCAACTGGTTGAATATCATGATCAACAATATATTGATATAGATCTGGTTGTTGGAAAGCAGGGTGTTGTTCAACTTCAATAAGTGTTGGTTTAATACGGCATAATGGTAGAACTGCTTCCAACTTAGGAATTGTCATACTTGACATACCTAAATTCTTAATCAAGCCTTTATCATATGCGTCTTCTAATTGATGCCATGTATCCATGAATTCATCGACACTAAATGGTTTTGAATCAGGGTTACGGTCATCAGCATTAGCAAATGGTGCATGATAGTTAGGGAATGGCCAGTGAATAAAGTATGCGTCTAGATAAGTTAATTGAAGGTCTTTTAGTGTCTTGTCAATTGATTTTTCGACTTCACGATGCTGGTCGTTCCAAACTTTTGACATAATGAATAAATCTTCACGTTTTACAGTTCCTTTATCAAAAGCATTTTTGAATACTTTTCCGATTAAATCTTCATTACCATATACAGAAGCACAATCAAACAATCTATATCCAAAATCAATTGCTCCAGCTACAGCATCACTAATATCTTCAGCTGAAAAATGATCAGAGCCGAATGTTCCCATTCCAATTGCAGGCATTTTTTCTCCAGTTGAAAGTGTGTAACTTGGTACAGTACTTGGATCAATTGATGTAATTTTATCTGACATTTTTGACACTCCTTGTTTTAAAATTATTTCATTAAAATTTTTAAATTATTATAAATTTGAAGGTATTTTTCAAAACCTTCCTTATATATGGCTCTATTATCTGGATTAGGTTCATAGACTTTCTTTATTTCAATAGTCTTATCAATTGCATCTTCATAACTTGAATATGCTCCTGTAGCAACTCCGGCCAGAATTGCAGCCCCAAGAGTTGTTGCAGTATCAGAACCTGGAACTAAAATTCTTTTACCTGTGACATCTGCCTTTATCTGTGTCCAAAAGACGCTATTGGCAGCTCCACCCATTGCATATAATTCTTGGATATTTGCTGAAGATTCTTCAGCAATTTGTAAATTATGTTCTAGAGAATAGGCCACTCCTTCATAACTAGCACGGATCATATGTCCTCTAGTTTTTGAGAAATCTAATCCGTAATAAATTCCCTTTGCTTTAGCATTCCAAATTGGTGATCTTTCTCCCGACATATATGGGAGAAAAATCAATCCATCAGCACCAGGATCGGTTTTAACTGCTGTAATATCCATTTCATGGAAAGGATTAGAACTATTTTTTTCAGAATTTATTTGTTCTTCCTTACAGAAATTTTTTAGCAGCCAACGAGCAACTCCGGCACCACCAACTGTTCCTCCCTGCAACAATAATTTGTTGGGAATAACATGTCGGCTCAGAATCAATCGAGGATCGGCTTGATATTCGTCTTCATCTAAACAAATACTCATACCACCTGATTGACCACCTTGTTCTTGCGTTTGTCCTGAAGAAATAACTCCAGCACCCAATGTTCCACAGGCGGCATCAAGTCCACCCGCTACAACTGGAATCCCCATAGGTAATCCAGTTTCTTTTGAGGACTCCGAATTAATAACTCCAATAACTTGATCACAGTCCATCAATTCAGGGAATAAATCTATATCCAAACCAAATTGCTTTAGTAGATCTAAATCATATTCACCAGTTCTCATATTGTAGAAATACAATCCGTATGATTGTGATGGATCTTGTGACATAACTCCGGTTAATTTATAGCCAATGAAACTATTAGATTGTAAAAACTTTGCGGTTTTATTAAAGATATCAGGTTTATTTTCTTTTAACCATAGAATCTTAGGAAGTGAATATGTCGGATGTAAATCATTCCCAGAAACATTAAAGATCTTTTCTTTCCCGATTTTCTGTCCTATCTCATCACAAATCTTATCGGCTCTTGTATCCATCCAAATTGGAGTTCTATCCAAAACATTTCCTCTATCGTCAACAGGTATCGCTGACCAGCTTTGGCCATCAAGACCAATACCAGAAATATCATTTAGATCAACTTTTCCTTGTTCCCTAATTCTTTGAATAGAACTGCAAATTCCATCCCACCATTCCATAGGATCTTGTTCAACCCAACCATCATGCGGATAATATGTGTTATGATCCGATGATTCCTGGGCAACAGCTTCTCCTTGTAAGTTGAAAAGAGTAACTTTACAAGATGAAGTTCCAACATCTATACCTAATAAAAGTTTGTTTGCCAATTAAGTACCGCCTTTCTAGACATGGAAACCAATGATCATTATTTAATGAACACTCACCTGCAATTCCTAAAATCTCAATTATTCATTTGTTGTTAACAACTTTATATCTCGTGCACTACACCGATATCGTAGCATATATTTTGGCAATTGCAATAATTAATTTGCAATACTTGCCAAATTGACAAATAAATAATGGATTTATTGGCTTGTATCCTCTTATTTCACAAGCGATCGCAATATAAGCATAGCTTATTAAATAAATTAATCTTTTTTTGGTAACCGAATATTAGTATATATTTGAGTATCATCATTATTTTGCAAACAAAATTTGTCATTGCTGTAGACTTTTGCCAAATTTGTGGTAAATTTGACTTGTACGTAAATTAAAGTATTAATGACAAGTTTTTTTGTCAAATGGTGTTTTCGTACTATCTGTTATTCATTAATCACCTCACTTTGTTGTTCGATACCACAAATTTATATCTACTACACTTAGCTTCTAAATTTATCGAAATCATCAAATGGAAGGAAAAATATTATGACAACAGAAAATAATTGGTTAGAGATCAAAGGTAAAACATTCATCGTAACTGGTGGATCTTCCGGAATTGGGGCTGCTATTGTAGATGAATTATTGTCAGACAATGCAAATGTCGTAAATGCTGACTTAAAGGAAGGACCTACCTCAAGCGAAAACCTCTTATATATAAAGACAGATGTTACTAACGAAAATGATGTCAAAAACGTAGTTGACGAAACTTTGAAAAAATTTAAAACAATTGATGGCCTAGTAAATAATGCCGGAATCAATATTCCCAGAGTTTTAGTAGATCCTACTGACCCCAACGGCAAGTATGTTATCAATGCAGCTAACTTTGATAAAATGTTCAACGTAAACGTAAAGAGTACTTTCTTGATGTCATCTGCAGTAGCTAAAATATTAGTTGACAAAAAAGATGGATCAATTGTAAATATGTCGTCTGAATCAGGACTTGAAGGGTCTCAAGGCGCAAGTATTTATTCAGGTACAAAGGGAGCTATCAATGGATTTACTCGTGCATGGGCTAAAGAATTAGGACAATACAACGTTCGAGTAATTGGTGTTGCACCAGGTGTTCTTGAAGCAACTGGTTTAAGAACAATTGACTACGAAACTGCTCTAGCATATTCAAGACATAAAACTGTTGAAGAACTTAGAGCTGGATATTCTAAGACATCGACTATACCTATGGGAAGAAGTGGTAAATTAAGTGAAGTTGCTAATCTGGTTGCTTTCTTCTTATCAAATCGTGCTGGTTATATGACTGGACAAACCGTAAATGTTTCAGGTGGTAAATCACGTGGATAAACAAAATGCGTTACAGTATGCGAAACTTCGTATATTGTGGCGCTTTTTTATTTCTTAATATTTATATATTTTACTAAGCTCATAAAAATCAGACAATTTAATAGTTCTGATTTAATTGCAAACTATTCAAAAAAAAACGACCTCAATGATGTTTTACTCATCATTGAGATCGTTTTTTAAAATTTATAAAAGTATTCTAAGTCCTCATAGTTTATTAACATTATTGAACTAGATAAGTTTAATGGTTCTTCCCATGGTTTTAAATAATTGAATCCTACATTAGAATAAAAATCCATTGCGTTAAGTAGTGCCTCTAAGTAAAGCACCTTAAATCCTATATTGTATTCAAAATCAGCATCTATTAAATCACTAAATAAATTAGTCATAATTTGTTTACCCAAGCCCTGATTTTGATACTCTACATCAACTGCAAAGTAATGGATTTTTATTGCACTGAATTCAGTCATTGTCTCTTTTACTTTTGATTTTTCATATGAATCATTTTCATCCATTTGTATTGAAGATGCAGATAGAGTATAAAAAGCTGCTATCTTTTTATACTCCTCATCATAATAAATTACTGTAGCTAAATTATTCTCTTCATCTAGACCTAGAGCATCCTTATAAAAAAAATCATTCAGCTTCACATCTCCACAGTTGAACGACTTTATATCATTTGAAATATTAACAAATGTATTTAATCTTATTTTCTTTAATTCATTACTACTAGACATTATTTGATTACAAATTTTGACTGTTTTGATTCCGATTTTAATCTTCTAAGCTTTAGTTTTTTTTCTTCCGACATGTCCGTCTTATTAATGACCTTCATCATTTGTTCTTTTTCTAGCTTATTACGAGCAGTTACAACCGTATTAATTGAAATACTTGCCATTTTGCGTCACCTCTTTAAGATATACTTTTGTCTATTGATATTAACATCTTACCTAATCCCTTACAACAGGATAAAAAAATATAAAATCATAATAGTTTTAATTAAATCCTCAATATGATCCGCTTCCCATGATCTGATCCTTCCTCAAGCATTTTATGAGCTTCCCCTGCTTTTTCCAACGGCAACTCTAATACTTCATCATCCAAGAGCTTTCCAGACCTAAAGTATTCATTTAAAGCTCCTCCTGCTATTTGTAGTTGCTCTAAACTGGCATGGCTAATAACGAAGCTTTTAATACTTTTACTACCTGTATAAAACTCTCGAACATCAAAGCTGAAATGATTATCTTTAGGAGCCGTGATCATACCTATCTGTCCATAGAGATTTAATAAATGAAGATTATCATTCAGGCTTACTTTACCTGAGGTATCAATAATATAATCAAACATATTTTTTATCTCAGACACATTTTGATGATAGTCGATCAGTTGACTACTACCTAATTTCTTCAAACGGTCAAAATCCCTACTATTACTTGTCGTAGTAATAGACAATCCCAAAATTTTACCAATCTGTACCAGTTTTGTTCCAACATGACCAGCTGCACCTTCAATTAATATTTTCTTATCTGATTGAACTCTCAAAATACTTGTTAAAAGTATTTGTGCGGTTGCTGAAGAATGAACTGACGCAATTAATTGCTTCTCATCAACATCAGGTGCTTTTAACAAACGATTATTCGGAACAGCCGCAAACTCACTACTGATTCCCTTTCGTCCATCGTAGCCCATACTATTGGTCCAAACTTTATCGCCAATTTTAAAGTTCTTTACCTCTTTACCAACTTCTTTAACTGTACCTATAGCATCTCTGCCAATTACAAATGGAAATTCCAGATCGGTCTTAAAGCCACCTGCTCTAACAAATGTATCCACATGATTTACTGAAACATAATTTACTTTAATCAATACATCTGTAGGCTTAACTTCAGGAATAGCTAAATTTCCTATTTTTATCTGATCATATAAGCCTGTATTTTCTATATATGCTGCCTTCATAATTTCTCCCGATAAAAAAAGACCGCCAAATGGCAGTCTTAGATTTTAATTTTGAATTTATTGTTAAATTACTTATCCTAGTTTACGTGAACAGCAAATGAAGGCATGAAGTAACTTGATACTGTGGCAATCTTAACTGAATCACCAGGCTTTGGAGCAGCGATGTATTGGTTGTTACCAAGGTAGATACCTACGTGGTATGTTGAACCTTTGCTACCCCAGAATAATAGATCTCCGGCTGAAGCTTGTGATACTGATTCTTGTGTACCGGCACCCTCTTGGGCAACAGTGTATGAACCAATGCTCTTACCTAATGCTTGTTGGTATACGTATGATGTGAAACCTGAGCAGTCGAAACCACTTGGTGTCTTACCACCCCATACATAAGGTGTACCAATGTATTGTTTTGCAGTACTGATAACTGATTCAGCACTTGATTCTGTTGTAGCAGCTTGTGTTGATGAATCGTCAGTTGCTGCATCAGTATTTGTGTCTGTTGAAGCAGTGTTTGTTGTAACGTCAGATGCTTGTACCCATGCGTCAGTACCGATGAAGTACCAGATGTTACCTTGGTCATCCATAGCTTCTTGACCTACAGCCCAAGGAGTATTAGCAGCAATAGCACGTCCTGTTGTGTCACCATCTTTAGAAGGTGTCTTGTAAAGCATTGCAGTCTTGTTAGCAGTAACTACTGAAGGTACATTGTCTGTAATGATTTGTGTAGCAGCATGTGTTGTTAGACCTGTCATACCTAAACCTGTAACTGCTAATGAAGCAGCGGCTGTAAATGAAATTAGACTCTTTTTAATTTTAGTATTCAAAATTGAAATCCCCCGAATGGTTTGTTTTTTATTTGTTTTTTTTAAATGTTTAAATTTTCTTAATTAATGTTTCCTTATCACTCAACGATGACTATAATACTCTCCGAATATTTCAGAATTGTTACAGTAATTGTATAAGAATGTTACACTTTATTACTTTAATAATACAAAGAGCCTCTAACCACTGATATAACAGTGATTAGAGGCTCTCTTCAAATGTAACATTTACTTGATATTTAGGGCTTGAATTAGCTTATCAACGCTCATTTCGGTAATATTCATGTCTTTATTGATGATTTCGTATGATTTTCCCTGTAATTCTCGCGGTATTTTAAGGTCACGATTGAATTCTTCACTGTTGATACGTTGCACGATTCTATCAGGAGTATCCCCACGCTTCTTCAATCTCTTAGCTAAATTAGGCAGATCCAATTCCAAGAAAATCACGATTGCCTGTTTTCCATATTTCTTCTTATAAGCAATTGCTCCTGCTGTGTCGACTACGATACTGGCAACGTCAACTTTTTTCCACATTGACTCTAGCCCTTCTTCTGAAGAGCCATATTTGTGTCCACTATATTCGACTCTTTCCAAATAGTGTTTTTCTGAAAAGCTCTCATTTGTTTCAAAGTAATAATCAATACCATTTCTTTCACCAGCACGCGGCATTCTAGTAGTATGAGTAATTACATTTGGAATTTGGTATTTTTCTTTTAAATAATGACTAACAGTAGTTTTTCCTGTACCACTAGCCCCAGTTATGACAATAATTTTCTTATTCATTGTGTTATCCTAGCTTTTAATTTGAATTTTCTATTCTACTATATTAATATACTATGCTGTTAAGTAAAAATTTAGGAGATCTCGTACATGAAAATAGAAGATTTGAAAGTCGGCGACATTTACGAATGTAAAGTAGATGAGGACATGGATCATCCATTCAAGGGAAAAGTCGAAAAGATTTACGAACATTCTGCTTTGATGGAAATTACTGAAAATGATCCTAAAGATAATTCCAATAAAATGGAACTAAATAATAAAATCGTTGTAAGTATCAAGAAAATGAAGAAGATCAAGTAAGCAATAGAGGGAGTATCGTTTGACGATACTCCCTCTTTTTTTATTTGTGACTGACGGTAATAAACGAACGTGCGGGCACTCTTAATACTCGGTATTCTGTTGCCAATCGACCTGCCTTTAGACCTAGTCCATTGACAAAGTTCTTCTTATATTTAGCTTGGGCCGTTATTACATAAGCAGATTGATACTTATCATCCATCTCCTTAAACTTATTTACGGGCCAACTGATACGCACACCTGAAACATTAAATGGCAATGTAGCATCAGAAACTGTAGCATCTCGACTGGAAACATTATAAGTAGAATTATTTACCCAGTATTGGTAAACATCATTATTCCCATGAGAATTACCTTTACTGATTTTTACATAGTAACCTTGACCATCATCGGTTGTTTGAATGATCATCGGTTCATATTTGTAAGACATTGAAATATCTTCTTTACTACTTAAATCAGCATTTGAAAATAGACAAGCATAAAGCATCCCTACGACGGCTGCAATAACGACAATAATTTCAATTAAGTCAGTCAAAACTGTTTTCCAAGTGATTTTTTCTTTTTTTACTACCAAGAGTTTTAGATGTCGATTTCTTATATTGAAAACGACCCAAACTAGCAAGGCAATGACAATAATCCATGCAATGATCCCTATTAAATTCCAAGAACTCATAATTTTCTCCCAACTAAAATTAATTGTCTGAAGTACTTTCAATTTTAACTAATAAACCTATAATAGTCATTACGGTAATTTTACCACGATTTAGAACAATTATATAAAAACGAGAGCTTATCTAAAAGCAATATCACCGCATAGTTTTAACATACATCATATAGTATATTATTAAAATTTCAGTAACAATATGTTGTGTTAAGTAGAACAAATGTTTTATACTAGAGCATGACATTAACATCAAAAAGAGGTATCAGAACATGAATAACGTAGTCGTATATAGCAAAAATAACTGCATGCAATGCAAGATGACAAAGAGATTTCTCAGTGAACATAACGTTAACTTTGAAGAAAGAAACATCAATCAAGATCCAAAGTATTTAGACTTCCTAAAACAACAAGGTTTCAAGAGTGTGCCGATCGTTATGCAAGACAATAATGACCCTATCGTGGGCTTTCGTCCAGACAGTTTAAAGGAACTTGTAGGCTAATGGTCGACATCGCCTTTTACTCAATTACTGGCCAAACAAGACGCTTTGTAAATAAGCTTGGTCTTAAAGGATATGAAATAAACGATGCCGATCCATTCCACGAAATGGGTCGGCAATTTGTTCTTATTGTCCCTGCTTACGATGATGATATGATGGATTCAGTAGTCGATTTTCTTCAATACAAGACTAACAAAAGCAATTGTATCGCTGTCGCTGGCGGCGGTAATCGGAATTTTAACACTCTGTATAACCACACGGCAAGAGATATAGCTACTGGACTAGACGTCCCAGTTGTTTTCGAGTTTGAATTTAATGGCACCAATAAAGACGTAGAAAATTTTAAGAAAGTAGTGACTGACCTTGGGACTAAATAATCTAGATGTAACTAAAGTAACTTACTTTAAATTAAATAATGAGATCAACATCCCCGTAGACGGAAAGATTCCTTTAAATAAGGATCAAGAAGCTATCAAAGCTTTCTTCAGCGAAAATGTTGAACCCAATACTAAAAAGTTTGCTTCCTTCAAGGAACATATCGACTATTTGATCGATAATAATTTCATCGAAAAAGAAGTAATCAGTGAATACCCCTTTGATTTCATCGAAAAACTTTATCAAAAATTACTTGATAAGCACTTTCAATTTAAATCATTCATGGCCGCCTACAAGCTTTTTAACCAATACATTCTCAAAACCGATGATGGTGATCTATATTTAGAAAACTATGAAATGAGAATTCTTTTTAATGCCCTTTTATATGCTCATGGCGACCAAGCTTTAGCTCAAACTCTAGCTATCGAAATGATCGAACAACGTTACCAACCGGCTACACCTTCATTTTTAAATGCTGGTAGAAAACGCCGCGGTGAATACGTATCTTGTTTCCTATTACAAGTTACTGATGATATGAACAGTATCGGACGTACGATCAACAGCGCCCTTCAACTGTCACGAATCGGTGGTGGTGTTGGTATCACTCTTTCAAACTTGCGTGAATCAGGTTCACCGATCAAAGGTGTTGCCAATTCGTCATCCGGTGTCCTACCAGTTATGAAATTACTAGAAGACAGTTTCAGTTACAGTAATCAACTTGGTCAAAGACAAGGTGCTGGTGCTGTTTACTTGAACGTATTCCATCCTGATATTATCGACTTTCTTTCTGCTAAAAAAGAAAACGCTGATGAAAAGATCCGTGTTAAGACACTTTCTTTAGGTGTTATCGTACCTGATAAGTATTATGAGTTGGTCAGAAATGATTCCGATATGTATCTATTCAGTCCATATTCCGTTGAGAGAGTTTACAACAAGCCTTTCTCATATATTGATATCACTAAAGAATATGACAATATGGTCGCTGACCCACGTATCAAAAAATACAAGATCAATGCTCGTGAATTAGAAGATGAAATCAGTAAGTTGCAACAAGAATCTGGTTATCCATATGTTCTAAACATTGATACTGTTAATCGCGATAATCCGATCGACGGTAAGGTTATCATGAGTAATCTTTGTACCGAGATCCAACAAGTACAAACTCCTTCAGAGATCAACGATGCTCAAGAGTATGTCAAAATGGGTACTGACGTTAGCTGTAACCTTGGTTCAACAAATATTTATAATATGATGAAAACACCGGACTTCGGTAAGTCGATCCGCGCTATGACTCGTGCTTTGACTTACGTTAGTGATGTTTCAAACATCAAAGCAGTACCTTCAGTTGCCAATGGCAATAAGCTTAATCATTCCATCGGTTTAGGGGCTATGGGATTACACACTTATTTAGCCAGCCAACATATTGAATATGGCTCAGATGAATCAATCGAGTTTATCGGTGTTTACTTTATGCTATTAAATTACTGGACTTTGGTTGAAAGTAACGAAATTGCTAAAGAACGCAACGAAACATTTTATAACTTTGATAAGTCAGATTATGCAAATGGATCATACTTTGATAAGTACACAAATACTAGTTTTGCGCCAAAATCCGAACTTGTGAAAAAACTATTTGCCGGAATTGATATTCCTGGACCAGCTGAATGGTCTAAACTAAAAGATAACGTGATGGAGTCTGGTTTATACAACGCTTATCGTTTGGCAGTTGCCCCTAATGGATCAATTTCTTATATCAATAATACAAGTGCCAGCTTACAGCCTGTCACTCGTCTAGTTGAAGAAAGACAAGAGAAAAAGAACGGAAAACTCTATTTCCCAGCTCCATTACTAGATAACGAAACAATCAAATTTTATAAATCCGCCTATGATACTGACATGCGTAAGGTTATTGATATTTATGCGTCAGCCCAAGAACATGTCGATCAAGGTATGAGTTTGACATTATTCATGCGTTCAGAAATTCCAGAAGGAATCTACGAGTGGAAAACTGATTCTAAACAAACGACGCGTGATTTAAGTATTTTACGTAATTATGCCTACTATAAGGGCATCAAATCTCTATATTACGTCAGAACATTTACAGAGAATAATGATGAAATCGGCAGCAATGAATGTGAAAGCTGCTCAATTTAGGAGGAATTTTTCAATGGTTGATACGTATTATAAAGCCATGAATTGGAATAAAATTGAGGATGTCGTAGATAAAGCTACGTGGGAAAAGTTGACTTCTCAGTTCTGGCTAGATACACGTATACCTTTATCCAACGATTTAGATGATTGGCGTACTCTAAGCAAACCAGAACAAACTGTTGTCGGACACGTCTTTGGTGGCTTGACTCTACTTGATACTCTACAATCTCAAGATGGTATCCAAGCTATGCTCAAAAACGTTCGTACTCAAGCAGAGACGGCTGTTTTTAATAACATCCAATTCATGGAATCAGTCCATGCTAAAAGTTATTCATCAATTTTCAGTACTTTGAACAGTGCCGAAGAAATTGAAGAAATTTTCGAATGGACAGATCATAATGAACACCTTCAAAAGAAGGCCAAGTTCATTAATGATGTTTACCAAAACGGTACATCTTTAGAGAAAAAAGTTGCCAGTGTTTTCCTAGAAAGCTTCTTATTCTATTCTGGTTTTTACACACCTCTTTATTATTTAGGTAATAATAAGTTAGCCAATGTGGCGGAAATCATTAAATTGATCATTCGTGATGAATCAGTTCATGGTACTTACATTGGTTACAAATTCCAGTTAGGATTTAACGAACTCGACTCTGATGAACAGGATAAAATGCGTGACTGGATGTATGACTTCTTATATCAACTTTATGATAATGAAGAACAATACACTAAGTCACTTTATGAAGAAGTTGGCTGGGTCGATGAAGTTATGGTCTTCTTGAGATATAACGCTAATAAGGCTTTGATGAATCTTGGACAAAGTCCTCTCTTCCCAGATGGAAATGCTGAAGACGTTAATCCAATCGTTATGAATGGTATTTCAACTGGTACCAGCAACCATGATTTCTTCTCACAAGTAGGTAATGGTTATCTTATGGGTAAAGTTGAAGCTATGAAAGATTCCGATTATGATATTGGCCTAAAAGATGGTAATTCGTTAATTAACAAACTAAAAAAATAACGGTCATTTTAAAAATAGAGTTGATGGGCACTTTGCCTTCAACTCTATTTTTATATACAATTTATAAAAAAGAACATCATTCCATAATTGGTAGAAATTTTGTGAGGAAAAAATGAAATATTTAGTATTGTTCCGTGGAATAAACGTTGGTGGAAACAATAAAGTCCCTATGCAACTGCTCCGAGACGAGTTCACCTCCGCCGGGTACAACGATGTACACACATACATCAACAGTGGCAACCTATTCATAACGTCTGGACTACCTTTAGGAAAAGTAGAATCCCAGGTAGCTGACATATTATCATCCAATTTCGATTTCCCAATCGACTTTCGAGTCCTGTCCGAATCTGAATATAAAACTGACCTAGAACAAGCACCAGAATGGTGGGGACATGACAAAACATTACGCCATAATGCCCTCTTCAAATTGAATTCTTATGACGCCAAATGGGACGAGTGGCTATCAACGAAATTAACTGAATACGATCAAGTAAAAATCACGAAAAACACTATTTTTTGGACCTCAACTTTAAAAATAAACTTCAGTAAATCCTTTTACTCAAAAATAATGGGAACAGATTTCTACAAACAAACCAGTGCCAGAAATTTTAACACAACTACTAAACTATTGACTTTATTCTAAATTACGACAAAGAGACAATGTAAATGCAGGGTAGGTTTAGAGAATCATATGTAACAAAAAACGTCTGATCACATTTAAGTGATCAGACGTAATACTACAATTGACACCAATTAGGTTAATGCCAGATTCTTAAAAATCCAAATTTATAAATAACCACCAGACTCAATTTTAGTAATAACTGCTCTAGCATCATCGGTCGTTTTCGTGGACATCAAGTCATTACGAATCTCTGCAGCATGCTTCATCCCTCGAACATAAATCTTAAAGAATCGTTGTAGTGGAGCAAAGTGTCCGGGAATACCTTTAGCAACAAACTCATCATACAAATCGAGCTGATACCTCAATAAACTCAATAACTCTTCACTTGAATGCTCATGAGGGATTTTTTCAAAAGCAAATGGATTACTGAAAATTCCTCGTCCGATCATAATTCCATCGATACCAGAATGTTCTTTTGCTAACTTCATTCCTGCTTGATAATCAGCAATATCGCCATTTATTTGTAATAAAGTATCCGGAGCTATTTCATCACGCATTCGAGCAATGTCATCTATCAACTCATAATGAGCCGGAACTTTACTCATCTCTTCACGAGTACGCAAGTGTACCGTCAAAACTGGAGCTTTTTGCTTCAATAAAAACGGGATCCATTCTTTATATTCATCAACTTCACTGTAACCAATTCTCGTTTTAATAGTTACAGGAAGATCAGTTCTACGAGCACCATCGATAACTCTTTGTGCCGTGTCAAAATGGCGGATCAAATCACTTCCACTATGATTTTTAATAACTGCAATATCTGGACAGCCCATGTTTAAATCAATAGCTTCGTATCCGTCTTTCTTAACTTCCACAACAGCTTTGGCAAAATCATCTTCGTTACTACCCCATAGTTGGACGATAGGTTTAGGAGCCTCTGCTGGATCAATATACAGCCGTCCTTTGGTAGCTTTTTTGGCAATTGGATGTGTGATACTTAACGCATTGGTAAATTCGGTATAAAAAATATCTGGAGCAGCTGCCTTAGCTACTACTCGACGGAAAACTGATCCGGTCACAGCCTCCATCGGTGCCAGACTAAAAAATGGGCGATCTTCCGATTTAGCTTTTTTAATAATATTATTCCAGTATCCTGAATTGGTCACACTCTCATCTCCTGAATTCTTTTAATTCAATACTACATTTAGGCAAAAATAAGTAGCCTACTTTTATTATCACGTCTAATAATTGTATGGCACTTCCGTTATTGATGCTATCTTTTTAGCTTTAAAATAATCTGATTATCACAACTCCACAAATCATAACTAACAAACTGATAATTTGGGCTAGGGTGATAGGATTTTTCTTTGATTCTAAAATTCCAAATTGATCGATCATTAAACTACCGATCATCAGACCCAACAAAATAATAACAACTGATAAGCCTGTCCCCACAATTGGAACCAGATATACATTACCTAAAATATACAAAGCACCAATAATGCCACCAATCCACATCCACCAAGGATTACCCTTTTCAGACTTAATCATCTGTAATTTGGGACGCGTGATTATAACGATCACTAAAATACAAAGTGTCCCGATCAAAAAGGAGAAAAATGCAGCCTTAACTGTGGAATGCAATATAGCTCCCAAATGTCCATTAATCGCCGCCTGAGCCGCACTTAACATCCCTGCAATAATGCCAAATAATCTCCAAATAAACAATCCAGAACTCTCGCTATCCATTTTATGGTGCCTTTTACTGATCAATTCATTGATCGACACAGCTCCAATAACTCCAAGTAGAACTAAAATTGCTCCCAAGATCCTGATCAAAGTTAGCGGATCTTTTAGAGAATAAAATAGACCAAAATTATCCACGATCAGTCCCATAATTATTTGTCCTAAAACCGGCATTATAACTGTCTGAACACTACCTAATTTTGGAAATAGCAGAATATTAGCTGTTAAATATGTAACTCCAAAAATACCACCGATCCATAACCAAACCGGCTGTTCCGTAAACATTTTTAGTGGGAAGAATAAACTGTGATCTGCTATTAGGGTTATGATAGCAAGCAGTATTGTCCCAACCGTAAACGACGTCAATGATGCCAAAAAAGGCGAGCCTAAGGAAACTTTCAAGCGAGAATTAATACTGGTCTGAATAGGAAGTCCTATCCCAATAACTAATCCGATCATAATAGCTAACATTTAATCATCCCTCTCATATTCATTTCATTGTACTCAAAAAAGCTTGCCAAATGTAAATTGGCAAGCTTTTTATTAACTTCTATATCCAAGTAACATAGCGATAATTAAAATTACTAGAACAATCGTCGTAATTACCACATACATCGTATCTTTTTCTTTGTAAAACGCATATATCGAAACAACCACTCGCAATACTGGTGTTAAGATCAATAAAAATATTCCCAGCATAATGATCGCATAGGATTTACCAGCAACAATACCATTTAAAATAGTACTGAATCTAGTTGGAAAGTTTCCTGTATAACCACTGCCATTTAGGAAATAAAGCATGATTCCAATAACGATCACAATTGCCGAAGTGACAACCCCAATCCGTAATATCTTACCGATAATTAATTCAACTTTTCGCATTTCTTCATGCATTAGAGGTTCACCCCAAATCCTTTAAGAACCATTTGAACACCCATATACAAAATAATTGGGATAAAAATCATTCGAATAATTTTTGGTTTGAGTACTTGCATAATTCTGGCACCGACCGTAGCACCAATCAAAACACCAATCGCCAAAGGTCCAGCAATATCCGGTCTGATAGAACCGTTAAAGAAGTAAACTGTAGCACTAGCAGCTGCAGTTACACCCATCATTAAATTACTAGTAGCACTCGAAGGTTTTAACGGCATTTTCATGATCGTATCCATAGCGATAACTTTGAAAGCACCACTACCAATACCCAACAAACCACTAGCTAAACCAGCGGCCCACATCATAATAAAACCACCTGGAACATTCTTCATTGAATAATCAACTTGCTTTTGTTCCGACTTATCATAGTAAGTGTTTGCTAAATTCAACTTATCTACTATAGGATCATGACCTGTGTAGACATTCTCACCCTTTTTATCCATCAACTTACGAATCATATTATAAGTCGAATAGAGTAGGAAAAATCCAAACAATACATACAAAAACGAACTAGAGAACAGTCCTACCAACAGAGCACCCATGATTGCCCCAACGGTCGTCGCTATTTCCAAAAACATCGCTACACGAAGATTCAGCATATCGTCTTTTAAATAGGCAATAGTCGAGCCGGAACTCGTGGCAATAACAGATATAATACTTGCACCGATCGCATATTTGATATCTAATCCCATCATAATAGTCAAAATCGGCGTAATGATCATTCCACCACCGATACCTAGAATTGCTCCCAGACCTCCGGCAAATAATCCCATTAATAATATCAGTAACATTGAATTCATTACTTTTCCTCGGTTTCTGATTCATCCTTCTTATTGAAGTTTTCTAAACTAGTTTGATAGTTCTCTTTCATTATATCTAAAGTCTTTTTGATTTCATCATTTTCTAGCTTATTTTCTGAAATTAAATCAATATGAAACTTCGAGGCGTTCAAATAATCACATCTCGTTGAAAGATAAAGTTTAGTTTCCGCTTCAGCATCATCATCGAAGAAGTGAGTAACTTTCTTTGCATCATCAAACGGTAGATTGATAATTCCCGTTTCTAAGTAAAAATCAATATCAAATTCAGCATCTGCCGCATGGATCATAACTTGTGATAACTCATCTTTATCCAATTGAGTTTTAGCCTGCTCCAAGACCCAAGTATCAGCTTGTAAAAGATCATCTTTACTGATCTCATAATGATCTTGTTTGAATTCGCCTTCTTGAACTTTTTCCATAAAATCTTTAACGTTTATTTTCATAATATTCTCCTATTGATCATGCCGTAAAAACTTTTCCACAGCTTTTTGATAATTAACTGAATCGATATAGTAGCTACGAATATGCACACCCTGACTGATATATTTTCCTTTATAAAATTGTCCACAGGTGTATAACTTTTCTTCCATTGAGAACGGAACTGTAAAATCGTTTTGGCCATGCATAAACAGCATCGGAATTTTATTATGCTCTAATGCTTTCATACAATCCGACTGTCCATAAAAAAATCCTGCCCGTATCTTAGAGACAAGCGATATACCATTGATCAACAAACGGCCTTTGATGTGATACATATTCTGTGCATGATACGACAAAATATCCTTGGTACTAGTATATCCGGAATCCTCAATAATTGCTTTGACCTTACCGGATACCTTGGGACTCGTCAGCATAACCGTGGCGGCTCCCATAGATGCACCAAATAAAATAATTTCTTCATGCGGACGTCTACTCTTTAATTCATCTATCCAATCGATCAAATCAAGACTTTCGATATAACCATAGCCCATATATTTTCCCGAACTTTTACCAGCAGCCTGATTGTCAATCTGCAAGATATTATAACCTAAATTATAAAATAATTGAGCATGAATATTCAATGAACTGTGATCGACTGCAAAACCATGAACTAATATAACCGTCGTATCCGTAGGTTTTTTTGCTTCTGTAAACCAAGCATAGAGTTCATTCTGGTTAAATTTTGAATTAATTTTCCATTCTGATTTTTCTACTTTTATGAATTCAGCTGTCTTATCATCTAATCCTGGATCTCTTTTTATATCAGGAGGATTTGAACCTAATGCACTCGATCCCCTTTTTTGAATATACAAAAAGAAAGCATTCAATACTAGCATGATCAATAACAACAATATTAATACAGAAATAATTAGTATCATGGATACTCCTATTCTAATTCTTTAATACCCGTCATCGTTGCAGCAATTAATAACATCATTATCGTAATTGCATAGAACATGTGCCCAAAAGTCAACCAAGTAACTACTAAACTACCAACATAAGGTCCTAAAGCTCTACCTAAAGAACCAAACATACTATAGAAGCTTTGAAATGTCCCACGATTTTTATTAGTTGAAAATTTACTCAATAAAGCCGGGATCGTTGGAAAGACCATTGATTCACCTACCGTAACGATCAACATACTAATAACGAATGCCATATAAGTTTTAGCAGTTGGCAAAATCAAAAATGATAACCCCATAATAGAAATTCCCAAGAGTAATTGTGTCTTTAAATATTTAAATATTTTTGAAACCACACGATTCATTAATGGTTGAATAATCAATAATGAACCCGCATTGATTGTAAATGTTAAACCATATTCACGGGTAGTAAAGCCCTTATTAAGCATATAGACGGACATATTACTATCCCATTGTGAGTATCCGATCCAAACAATCAAAATAGCTATACAGAGAATAATAATATTTAATCTAAATCTGCGGAAACCAATTTTAATACGTGGATCCTCAACATCATCAGTAACAGAATGTCCAGAGCTTGCTTTATGCTCATTTTGTTCCTCAAAAATATTAGCTTTAAATGCCAAAATAATTATACATAAAATAAAAATAAGTACGGGAATAAAAAAGGTCAAAAAGATACTAGCATTAAAGATGAATCCGACCGCAGTTGAACCGATTGCTATGCCTAAGTTTGCCGCCAAATACATATTATTGAAAATAATTCGACTATCTCCAACCATCTGCTCCGCTGCCAGAGCCGTATAGGCATTGATAGCAGTATAGGAGATTCCCATACCGAATCCCAATAGGATCAAGTATACGACATATGATGGCCATATATGGTGAAAAGACATGACAATCAACGAGAATACCGAAATAAAATATCCTATATATAAAGTCCAACGCTTAGAAAATCTATCAAACATAACCCCGCCCAGCGCATTACCGACCATCATCAAAATAGAATAGATCATCAACGCAAAACCGGCAGTAGTAAGTGGCTCATGCAGATTTTTATGAATAAAAATCGTATTAACAGGTAATATAAATCCCATCACCATGTTAAAAGTCATATTCAAAATCAATAGCCATCTTCTTTGTGACTTCATATCTCTCACCTCTTCTTAAAATTTTTCATAAAAAAAGCCATGGTTTTCACCATGGCTAACGGTAGTACTCTATACGAGCAATCAGTATGTCGGTTCACACGACTACTGAAGATATCGCTCACAATACGGTGAGTGGTGCATGATATCCTACCACAAGTGCCGTCCAAATTCGGCGGCTCTCGACTCATCGCACATTCACCATCATAATATATTATTTGCCCAGTTGCAACAGCAACAACTTAAAGATCTGGGTTTTGTTCTACCTTTTCTTCTGTCCAAATTTTATAAATCAAATTAAGTAATCCACCCATTTGACCATCAACACCGTTGTACATCCAACGATAAACACAGGCGTCTTTCTTCATCTGGTCTTCAGGAAGATCAGCACTATTAGCAGTAACAACAATATCTGCATCCTTAGAGTCACTAACAATCTTAGCATATGGTAAAGACTGAAGTGTTACTGAAAGATCAGAATAAACTAGGAAGAAAGATTCAAGCTCAAGATAAATCTTAACTTTTAGATTCTTATTATATAGAGAGAAAAATCTGTAAGCAATCGAGTAGAGTGCCTCTGAAATAAGTTTAGATTTCCCCTTCAAAGAATTATATTTATCACGCAACATTAAGTGTTGAACCGTTGACTCTACTTTACTTTCAAGATTCTCATCTTTAATTTTACTTACAGCGTCACCAAAACCAGAGAATAAATTCAAAATCTCAATATACTTGTGGTCAAGAGCCAAAACGCCAATGATACAAGTAGTTAAATTATACTTATAACGTAAGAACTCTTTATGTGATAAAGCTAATTCTGAAACAGTTTGCTCAACATCAATTGGAATCAAATCCAAGAAATCATCAATAAAATTAGCAAATAAAGGATTATATCTTACTAATTGTTTAGAAACAGTCTGTAAATACTCACTCGAAACTTCAAATGTAGTAGGAACACACATCAAAAGAATATAGAAGTCAGCTGATTGGAACATTTGCTCCTCGTAACTAACATCTTCTTTGATTGCCCGTTTCAATTCACGAACTCTCTCGTTACCAGTATCCCCTTCAAGCATTGGACTGGCACCTTCAAAAATATTAGGGAATGGATAATTGATCACATTCAAAGCATCCATATTTTGCATATGGTTACCGTCAATAATTCTATACAAATGAGCCATAACTACATAAGCGTAGAATAATTTAGTAATATGATTAATTGTCTTCATACGATATTTATCTAGTGCAATATCAACGACTTTAAAAGCAGTTTCCTGAGTAAAGTCCTCAAAAGGCCAAACATATCCACGAGTTGCATTCCAATATAGGGCAGCAATCGACAAACGAATAGCTTCTTCGTCTCCAACAAAGCGCATAGGTTCATAGGCGATACGAACACCAAAACGCTTTAGATAACTTCTTACTGGCTTCAAGTGACGTAAAACAGTTGCTTTACTACTATTCATACTAGTATAGAAATGTTTGAATGAAGTTTCTGTACCCTTAACGATCGAGTCCATAAACTTATAACCATCAGAATTCGTAGTCAAGTAGGAATGATAGGCATCACGAGTAACAGTAAACATTTCTTCTACTTCATAATCATCTTTACCAAGAATTTCTTTAAAGTCTTCCTGTATGCCTAAAAACGTATTATAAACGCTTCCGTAACTCTTATTCATTTGGTAAGCGGCCTTACGAAGATTTATATCCTTCACCACTACATGTCTATTTCGGTATGTTCCGATCAGATCGGCGCTTGCCAGTTGACTGGTTCTTATAAGTCTGATCTTATTAAATAATTGAATTTTTTCAATTTCGGATTTTGATAAAAATAAGTCAGTAAAACTATCCAAAATGTTCACCCCCGTAGTTGTTATTATATTATAGTAAAAAACACACTATTTTTTTATTAGCATTACCTTCATTATGCCCACTAAAAGAATTAATACTCAGATGGGTTTTAATTTTTTATTAGGCAGTATGACCGTTAAAACAGCATTTATAACACACACATTTAATAGTATTAAAAGAATATTAAATATAACATATCTAATAAGTTATTTTACGCTTTATGTTCAATATGTATAGTCTTTTTTAATCATTATATAATAATTATAAACAAAGAATATAAAAAATCCAAAAAGAGGGCAAAAAAAAGGAAGGACGTTTGTCCTTCCTTTTAGAATTGCGTGGCAACTACCTATCCTCGCGGGTAGTTTCCCACCAACTACTTTCGGCGTTAAGAAGCTTAACTTCTGTGTTCGGCATGGGAACAGGTGTAT
>NZ_RHOR01000014.1 GCF_003946625.1 Companilactobacillus kedongensis
CTTATAACTACAAAGTAATCGTATATAATCTTGTAAATCTCTTCGATATTGATTATATATAATTTTTCTCCTATACTTTGGTATGAATACAATATGGTACTTACACATCCATTTAGTATGTGCAAGGCTATTGAGTTTATTCGCCATTTCAAAAGTCCCCCTTTAATTTTTTAATGTTTGGCTTCGACACCTTCATTTTAAAACTATTGGGGGCTTTTTCGTATAACTATTAACGCCCACCCGCATAGCGGGTGGTTTTTTGTTTCGCACGCTTATGCGCACTCAACTGGGCCTAAAGGCATAATAAAAAAGACCGAGGCAGCCTCGATCTTCTAAAAATCTAAACTAGGATCAGCATTAATGGTTAAATCAGCGAAATCCTTCTTATCATATTGAATCTGAGCGATTGCACCGATCATAGCGGCATTATCGCCACACAATCTCAATGGTGGGAAAATCAGATCCATATCTAAATTACGTTCTTCAATGTCTTTCTTCAAACGTTGACGTAAGCCTTGATTAGCAGCAACTCCACCAGCAACGACTAATTGCTTAACTGGGTGTTGTTTCAAAGCCCTAAAGATTTTATTACTCAAGATATCCAAAACAGCGCCTTGGAAACTAGCGGCTAGATCATCTTTATTGAGTTCTTCATGAATTTGATCCGCATGATGAACACGGTTAATAAATGAACTCTTCAATCCACTAAAACTAAAGTCTAGATTATCTTCTTGAACCATGGCGCGTGGAAAATCAAAGATATCATTTCCTCTGGCAGCCATTTCATCAACTTTTTTACCGGCTGGATAATTGATACCTAACACACGACCGATTTTATCATAGGCTTCACCTACGGCATCGTCACGCGTATCTCCAAGTGTTTCAAATTCGCCAGGTGCACGTACCAAAACAATTTCTGTATGTCCACCAGACACTAACAGTGCCATGAATGGATATTGTAGGTCAGCAACTAAATTAGCCGAGTAAATGTGTCCTGCTAAGTGATTAGCTTTGATCAAAGGTAGATCATGCGCAAAGGCAACTGTCTTGGCTGCCATAATACCGATCAATAATGAACCGACTAATCCCGGACCATACGTCACAGCTACTGCGTCGAGATCATCGTAACCCACTTTAGCCTCGTCTAAAGCAAGCTCAATACAGTGAGTAACTTCCTCAACGTGATGACGACTGGCAACTTCTGGTACAACTCCGCCAAATCTTTGGTGACTCTTGATTTGTGTTGCAATTATATTTGATAAAATTTCCTTACCGTTCTTAATAACAGCGACGCTTGTTTCGTCACAACTACTCTCAAACGATAATATTAATGTATCTTTTTTCACGATTCTCTCCCTATAAATCGACCACCATCTCTAAAGCATCGTGATGATTTCTAAAATAATATTTCTCATGTATTGTTCGTGTCTTAAAACCAAAGGCTTTATACAAATCAATCGCGGACTCATTAGTAATATCCACCTCTAATGACATTTTATGAAAATTATACTTACGGCAAAATTCAAAAACTTGATTCAAGAATAAATGACCAATACCGTCTTTTTGCAATTCAGGCAATACCGCAATATTAGTTATATGTGCCTCTTTAGGATTACTTAATGACACACCAATAAACGCCACACAGTGGTTACGTTTGAGCAGTGACAAGTAGAGGGCATTCTTATTTCTAAGCTCAGTATCGACCACGTCTTGTGGCCAAGGAGCGGGTTTAGAATAAATGACTTCTTGAATATTCATATAATCATTTGAATCACTTAATTCAGCTTTTCTTAAAACTAGTTCCTGACCATTGATAGTTACTGACTGTTTGTCAAACGGATATTTATCGGGTAAACCTGAAGGCCAAAAAGTATCTTTAAACTTCTTCAACATAGGAAATATTACCATCTTTTTTATGTCCTTTTTGATACCAATCATGTTCAGCTTGCGTCAAACGCAGATAGTTAGGAACAAAGTTATCTATATCTGACACAGCAGGTTTATTTTCGGCCAACTTAGCTAATTTATCAGCTTCGGGCAAACTGTCTTTAGTATCCATCACCATTGCTTCAGGATATACATCTTTGATCAGGTCAGTTAAGTGTTCAGTGGCATTGATAAACTCTAGTTTATCAGATTCATATTGTTTTAATGTATCCAACAACTTTTCCATTGAAGTATGGTGATCTTCAATTAAATTAACCAGTTCACCATCTTGATATTGATACACTCCGGCAAAAGCATTGTCGTTTCTAGCATCCATCAAAGGAACTAAAATTTTATCCTCAGATCCATCAGCAGCCAAAACTTCCAAGCTTGACACTCCCACCAAGTTTTTCTTCAAAGTGAAGGCCAAAGTCTTTGCTACTGTTACTGCGATACGAACACCGGTATATGAACCCGGTCCTTGAGCTACAGCTATCAAATCAATCTCATCCATCGAAAGCTTTGAATCTTTTAATGCTTGCTGGATATCTGGCAACAAACTAACACTGTGAGTCTTCTTTTCAGTTGACTCGATCGAAGCCAAAACATCCCCATCACAAACTACAGCAACGGTCAAAGGCTTATTCGAAGTGTCAAAAGCTAATATTTTCATAAATATCCCCTCATTCTTAATAGCATTATTCTACCACAAGTTATTTAACGTAAAAAAAAAGACCTTCCGGTCTTCTTATTAATCAATTTTGTTAAATCTTGAATTACTGATCCATTTAAGAATTATATACAAGATCCCGGTTTGATAAACCAAGCTGATAGCCTCTTTTAACAGTCTTGGTGTTAGCAATACCCAAAATGGTGCATTAGAAATCATCTGAATCCACAATGTATTCATCAAAGTATTAACAATTACAACTACTAAAATAGTTGTGATCAAAACTCTAATGACCGTTACCTTCTTGTTATGAAGCATCGCACCGTAAATGATTCCCGAAACAATTGCCGAGACGGTGAATCCCCAAAAGAATGCGCCAGAACTCGGTAAAATTACCATCTTCATTATGTCTGCGATCGCCATTGCAATCGCAGCTTTATACGGCCCAAAATAATATCCGATCAGACCCATGGCCACAAAGCTGAAACCAACCTGCAACGCATTACTTCCTATTGAAAAACGGCTCAAAACCATTTCCAATGAAATTAAAATCGCCATCCACGTAAGTTCATGGACACTTATACTACTTCTACTCTTACTTAACATATTGACATCTCCTAGGAGGAGCTGCCACAGAATATAACTAGAGGCAAATTAACTATATAAAGTGGCGAATGCGGAAACAAAACCGCGAGTAGAGATAACTCTCTGACTCTTTGTCCAACGTTCACATTCCGTTCCGTCGGCACTTCACGCTTTGAATCCTACTCCAAAATTATTACCCCAATATACTAGCACAAGTGTTTATTTTTACAAAGACTTTTTATTTATCTTCCCAAGTCATCTTCGCAACGACATTTAAATCATTGCCATTTTGGATCCAATGTGTAGTTTCTAATCCATCATCACTGATTTTGGCAAAAACCTCCGGATGACTGTTGATATCTAGCTCTTTTTCGTATTTTATATCCATTGTCTTAACACGATGCTTTTCGACAAATTCAATTCCTAAAGAATCTACCATCCAATCAAAATAATATGAATTATTAACATGACGATTGACGTCAATATTGTAATAACCGATCTGTTGATCACGCTTAATATCATATTCCTTAGGCGTTTTAACTCTTGGGAAACGCTTGATCTTAGTGATTTCTTCTGCCCCGAACATATAGTCTAACTTGTCAGCAGCGCTGACCATCTTACGCTCATTAACATCAATAATAACAAAGGCACTTTCCAATTTGACCATATTATTTCCATCTAAATCATCGATCCAAAAGTCACGATAGAAGAAATACTTATTATAACTAGTTGCACGAGTTCTAACATTTAATTTCTGACCAAGTTGTGGCATTGACGTAACGTCCATATGATATTGGACAACGACCCATCCTAAACCACGTTTGACCATTTCTGAACTGTCTGAATCTGACTGGTGCAATTGTTTCTCCGAAGTTAATAACATTGCGTCAACTAAAGACGACAAGCGCATATCCCCCGTTAAATTAGCAAAGTAAAAGGGAAATTCCATCTCTTGTGAAAAAATTTGTTCCTCGGACAATTTATTCATCCTTTCCAATTCCGTGATACAGGTTATAAACAACCTGCTTCTTCAATAAATTCTGATTGGCGATATCTTTGATGGCTTTATTAGGTTTTTGTCCACCCTGAATCTGCAGATCAATAGCATTAATGATCTCGGCGTCAGTCATTTCAGCATTTTGTTCAATTGTTTTACCAGAAATGATAATAACGAACTCACCTTTAGGATCATGTTCTTGATAATAATCCAATGTTTGAGCAACTGTTCCACGCAAAAAGGCTTCGTGGATCTTGGTTAATTCTCTAGCCAAAGTTATCTGTCGATCCTCACCTAGCGACTCTTTTAGGTCAGTTAAAGTTTTAACCACTCGTTTAGGTGATTCATAAATAATTGACGTTTCGGCTCGGTTAGAAAGATTCTCTAATGATTCAGTTCTTTCTTTACCCTTCCTTGGCAAAAAGCCAAAGAAATAAAATGGCTGTGGCTCAATCCCTGATGCGATCAAGGCACTGATCGAAGCCGTGGCCCCTGGTAATGGAATAACTGAAATATCATGTTCAATAGCGGCCTTAACCAACTCTTTACCAGGATCACTGATCGAAGGTGTTCCGGCATCACTGACTTGAGCAATATTAGTTCCTTTTTCTAACTTTTCAATCAATTCTGGAATTCGTTGAGCTGTATTATGCTCATGAAAACTGATCAAATCGGTATCGATCTCAAAATGGGTCAATAATTTCATTGTATTTCTAGTATCCTCTGCAGCAATTAAATCAGCATCTTGCAGAGTTTTTACACTTCTAAAGGTCATATCATCTAAGTTACCGATCGGTGTTGGCACCAAAAAAAGGCAGCCCTTAGAATTGTCGACAAAACTTTTTTGTTCTCTCATTCAATTAGCTCCCTTACTTTACTTTTTTATTTTTCTTTTCATGATTCCCATAAATCACACCTTGGCAGAAGACACATTCTTCATCTTCTTTTCGATGTGAACCATAAAATGGCTGACAAACGTGGAATCCTTTCAGATACAACTTTTCCAAGTTTAATCTGGAAGTAGATAATCCGTTTGCTCCAAAATCTTTATCTTCATAACCAAGTTTCTCTAAATGTTTACGAAGATTTTGATTTTCCATCTCCAATTCTTCTTTTTCCTCTAAACTCTTTGACAACTGTTCTTTTAACGATTCTAAACGATCATTCAAATTATTTAATTGATTAGAGATAGTCTCAAACTCATCGTATAAATCATTTTCTGCCATAGTTTCACCCACTAATCCACAAATTTTAACGATAAATCTTCTAAGACTGCTTGAAAGGCGACATTACTTTTCCACATTTCTTCTGCTTTAAATAACTCATCCGAAAGATCAACAATCTTTTGAATACTCTTGTTAGCTAGAATATCCTCTTTAATCAAAAGTGCTTTTTTAAAATTATACCTAATTGATAATATATCACTAAAAATTTGATTCATCATGTCGAATACCAAATGTTGCTGGTCTTTATTCTCTACTAACGGCATGATATCAGTCTGTATATCAATAAAACTACTTATTTTTTGACGGTTACATTCTTTTAACCAATTGATAACTGCTGCGACCAATAATTGATAATTATCTCCAGTCATCCCTTGTAAGAATTTAATATCCGAAACTTTTAACGCCGTTTTAGCTTGGGCATCTTTATACCCAGCTTCCACCAATGTGTCAACTTCTTCATCGTTACTCTGATCTGACAAATGAAAAGTTTGAACACGGGATCTAATAGTTGGTAAAAGTTGTTTGGACGAATCGGCCAGTAAAATAATCATCAGATTACCTTCCGGTTCTTCGATCGTCTTCAATAAATTATTGCTGGCCGCATTAGTCATCTTTTCAGCAGCGTCAATGATCAAAATACGCCTTTTACCTTGAGTTGCCGTCATACTAGCTTCTCTCTTGAAAAACTTAATATCATCAACACCAATACTATTTTTATCCGTCTTGATCTCTAGCACATCAGGATTATCCCCTAACGCTATTGTTTTACAGCGCTGACAGGTTTGATCCGGTACGCCATCTTGTAAATTGCTGCAAAATTGACTTTGAGCAAGCCAAATAGCAACCTCATGTCTTACTTTTGAGGATGCTTTATCGATCAAATAAGCATGCGATAACATATTGGCTTGAATAACTTTTTGAAATTCATCTAGTGTTTTAGATTGTGTTTCCAATAATTCATTCATTAGAATCTGACAAGCTTATCTACAGGCAAGATAAAGCAAGTTGCTCCTCCAACTTGGACTTCTACTGGATCACTCATATTGACAGCTTCAGGCAGAATAAACGAAGGCGTTACGTATTGAGTTCTCGTATGACAATTTTCCTTGATAACATCTAATGCATCGTCAACTTTTTCATCCTCTACTCCAAGAATAAAAGTTGAATTACCAGATTTCAAAAATCCACCAGTTGAAGGTAATCTAGTTGAACGAAATCCATCTTTAACTAAGTGTGACTGTAATTGTTGACTATCTTTGTCTTGAACAATGGCTAAAATAAGTTTCATAATTATTTTCCTCCATTAAATGTCTTAGGAAATCTCTTGATTATTGCGTCCAATGCATCAGCTACAACCTTTTCTGGTGTCTGCTCAGCATTGATCGTAACAATTCTATCAGGATTTTCTTCGATCAATTTTTGATAAGTATCATGAACTCGCTGATGAAAGTCAATTTTTTCTTGTTCGAGCCGATCCATTGCACCCTCGTGATCTTTTCTGATCCTTGCTAGACCGACCTCTGGAGTAACATCAAAATAAATCGTCAAATCAGGCATTGTGCCATTAATAGCAAAGTTATTTATCTCGGCAACTTCTTTCGTACCAATTTGACGTCCTCCACCTTGATAAGCAATAGAACTGTCCACAAACCGATCACTTATCATAATTTTACCGTCTTTTAGAGCTGGTAAAATAACATCAATCAAATGCTGTCTTCTAGCCGCAGCATACAAAAGCGCTTCAGTTCTATCATCCATTTCTTGATCGTGAATACTCAAAATTATTTTACGGATTTTTTCTGAAATGGGACTGCCGCCAGGTTCTCTGGAAACAATAACTTCTTGATTAGTTTTTTGCTTTAGTAAAGGTAATAGTGAGTTCAAAGCTGTTGTCTTACCAGCTCCATCTGAACCTTCAAATGAAATAAAAATTCCTGACATTAATTGACCACTCCTAATATATTATTTCTATTTTACTTGAATCAAGAGATAAATCCAAGTTGTGAACTTAGAGTTTATAACAAAGCAGCACACCTCATCAGAAGTGTGCTGCTTTGTTTACTACTATAAACGAGCTGCGGGAGGACAAACATCTGTGCTTGCTACGAATATCAAATATGGCACAAATCGCCATCTTTGATATCCTAGGCAATGCTCAATGTCTGACAGTCCTCCCTCCGCTCTCTACCAATGTTTCTCGGCTCGACTAGGTTGTCTCAAAAATGTATCTTCTTCACCGAAGATAATATTAGTCGTCCTCTTAGCGGCGGCCCTTCTTCTTCTAGCTTCTAAATATAGATATTGGTATTTAATTCGATCTAATTTCATTTCATCTTGCGTATCCTGTGGAAGATCAAAGGAACTATTCATTAACTTTGATGAATTATTAATTTTTTCTTGTAATTCATGAGTCTTACCTAATAGTCGATCGTCTTCTTCTTTTTGGACGCTTACTTTTTTTCTACCAAACATATTAGATCTCCCTGCGGCCTTGAACGGCACTCTTTAGAGTCATTTCATCAGCGTATTCAATATCTGATCCAACGGCTAGACCATGAGCCAATCTTGTCACTGTAATACCGGCTGGTTTAACTAATTTAGCTAAATACTGTGCGGTTGCTTCTCCCTCTGGAGTAGCATTTGTTGCAATGATCAGCTCTTTGACTGAATCATTAGTTCTTAAACGATTCAACAATAATTTAATATTAAGGTCTTCTGGTCCAATACCGTCAACTGGTGACAAAACACCACCTAAAACGTGATAAAGTCCATTATAACTATTCATGTCATCAAGTACCATGATATCTTTAGGCTGTTCTACAACCAAGATCGTCGATTGATCACGACCCTCATCGGTACAGATCGAACAAACTTCATCAGTTGTGATATTCCCACAGATCTTACAATACCTTAAATCTGTCTTAGCAGAGATAAGATTGTCAGCAAATTCTTGGACACGATTTTTATCCATGCCTAATGTAAAAAATGCCATTCTGGTTGCGGTTTTCTTACCGATACCAGGCAACATCATATAACTATCAATTAATTTAGAAATTGGTTCTGGATATTTCATACTACATCAACCCGTTCGTATATTTTCCTAACTTAGCCTGTTGGTCCTTGGCAACTTCATCAACACCATTATTAAAAGCATCAATCAGCATATCTGTCAATGTATCGGGATCATCAGGGTCAATAACTTTTTCATCAACTTTGATATCTAAAACTTTGTGGTCACCGTTTAATTTAACAGTTACCAAATCATCAACTGATTTACCAACGTATTCAGTCTTCTTTAATTCTTCTTGAGCACCTTGCATTTCTTTTTGCATCTTTTGGGCTTGGCGCATGAGATTTCCCATGTTTCCCATTCCACCCATATTAGGCATTCCTTTACTCATAAATAGTTCCTCCTAGTCGTCTTTGATATCTACAATTTCATTACCGAAAAGATTCAACGCTTCATCGACTGCTGGATCTTTTTTAGGTTCTGCTTTAGATTCTACATTTTCTTTCTTTGGTAAATCAATATTATTAGAAATATATTCTTTTCTAATTCCTGGCCATTGATCTTTTGGTACCAATACGATCTGACAATCCTTTTTCAAAAGCGTACCAGCACTACTACTCAACTCATCCAAAAATTCAGTATCTTCTTGAACCTGTTCATACCAGAGTTCGAAATCAAATGCTACAACGATTCCATCTACACTGGCAGCCACAGGATCAGCAACTCTCATTTTAGCACGTTGCGTCACCGAAAGCTTACTCATTAAATCAGGCCAAATATCCTTGGCTACGGCTAAATCCTTCTTTGTCGCATTATCCAAGACTTTATAAATGGCGGTCTTATTAAGGTGACTAGTTTTCGATTTATGTGCGGCTCTCTTAGGCTTTTCAGGTTGTGCTTGCATATTGCCTGTGGAAAGATTCTTGATTTCTTTTTGAAGTCTTTCGACTTGTCCACTGAGCTTTTCCATTTCTTGGTTATCAACTTTAACTTCTTTAATGTCCGGCTGATCCATGACTTGTGGTTCACTGATTTTAACAGTTAAAATTTCCATATAAACGTCAGTCTGGTTAGAATTTTTTAAATTCTTCTGTGCGGCACTGACTTGATCAACAATATAAAATAAACGTTTATTGTCGAATTTGTCAGCTAGACTCAACAAATCCTTAGTCATGATCGTATTGTCCATCTGATCTGATAAATCAGAGTTGGAGTTATACAGAATAAGATTTCGACAAACTCGAATGATCATTTCAGTGAATCTAACTGCTGAACGACCACTTTCTAGGATCTTATACAGACTCTCTAGCGCTTGTGCCGACTCACTATTAGCGATAGCTGCCATATAGGCCGTTATCTGGTCATTACTCAAAGCTCCGGTAACTTCTTGAGCATTCTTCAAAGTTAGCTGATCATCGCCATATGACAGAGCTTGGTCCAGAATACTCAAAGCATCACGCATACCACCTTCAGCAGAAGCAGCAATGATATTCAAAGCTTCTTCATCATATTCAATATGCTTATCATTTAGAATATAAACCATTCGTTCCAAAATATCCTGTCTGGAAATCCTTCTAAAAGTAAAGCTCTGTGTTCTGGAAATAATTGTTGCAGGGATTCTTTGAGGTTCAGTTGTTGCCAAAATAAACATGACATTAGCTGGTGGTTCTTCCAAAGTTTTCAACAAAGCATTGAATGCGCCTTGTGATAACATATGGACCTCATCAATAATATAAACTTTAAATTTAGCTTCAGTTGGTGCATATTTTACCTTGTCACGAATATCACGAATTTCTTCAACACCATTATTTGATGCGGCATCAATCTCAATAACATCATTTAAACGGTTCTCATTTGCGGCTTGGCAAATTTCACACTCATTGCATGGTTCACCATCATGTGGATTCAAGCAGTTAACAGCCTTAGCTAATATCTTGGCACAGGAAGTTTTCCCAGTACCACGCGGTCCGCTGAATAAATAAGCATGACTGGTCATATTACTTGCGACAGCATTCTTCAAAGTCTGCGTTATCACACTCTGACCAATTACATCTGAAAAAGTTTGGGGACGCCAAACTCGATAAAGTGCTTGATATGCCATTTTGTCTCCTTAGTGAATAGAATAAGTAAATTTTACCACAAAAAAACTCCTAACCAATTATGATTAGGAGGCTAATATACATAACAAAAGGCACATGGTACAACTCACTTAGTGCTGCTTTCTTCCGAACCTGACACGATTCGCAAGAGCACCATTGCCCTAAGGCCTTGCGGCAATAACTATAATACTATAAATTTACTTTTTATGCTACTTTTTGCCACGGATTTTTCTAAAGAAATTTCGTAATAAATCACCAGTTTCTTCGGATTTAACGTTGGCTAACACCTCTGGCTGGTGATTATAGCGCGTTTCCGCCAACAAATTATTAATTGATCCGACTGATCCAGCTTTAGGATCACTAGCACCAAAAATAACTTCTTCAATTCGACTGTTGATGATTGCCCCAGCACACATTGGGCAGGGTTCTAAAGTCACAAATAAACTCATATGCTCTAAACGCCAACTCCCGACTTTTGCACAGGCAGCTTCGATTGCAATAATTTCAGCGTGTTTAATGGCATTTTGAGTCTCTTCACGTTCATTTGAACCCACAGAAACAACTTCCTTAGTGCGATTATCCACAATAACACAGCCGATGGGAACCTCAGCTCTAGTTTCAGCACCCTTAGCTTCTTCTATTGCAAGATCCATAAAATGATCAATTTCTTCTTCTGAAAGCTTCATATTGTTTTAATCAACTAAATCTTTAAACTTCTGCTCAATTACCTTTGGTAGTTTAAGAGTTTTCCACTCTATTTCAGATTTATCTTCACGAACTTTGTTGATAATATCAATCAATATCCTAACTTCTTCATCTGATAATGTGCCTACAAAGACCAAAATTTTCTCATTACCTCGAAAATAATCTTTGATGTACGACTCCAATTGAATTCTTTCTCTTTTAACTCGAAGAGCTCTGACAGCTTTCCAAATTAAGATAACAATTAAGAAAACTCCACCTGTTATTAAGGCTAAGATTATACCAATAGCAATTTGTTTTTTGTCCATTGTAAACACCTCCAGCATGAATATAACATATTTAATCTAATTTAAAAATAAATTAGTTTAAACAACTTTTTAAGATATAATATCCCTTATCTCGAGTGACAACTTCGACATTACCAAATGTCTCTTTCATCAATTTTTTAGCAGATGGTGCGCCTTGTTTCTTCTGCAAGACGATCCAAAGTTCTCCTCCATCGACCAAATGATCGATCGAATTCTTCAAAATATCAGTAACGACTTTTTTACCAGCACGAACTGGAGGATTAGAAACTACAAGTGCATATTTATCAGTGATCTTTTCATATGCATCTGATTCTAAAATATCCACATTCTTGATACCATTAGCTTTGGCATTATCACGAGCTAGATCCAAAGCACGTAAATTAACATCTGCCATCACAACTTGACGCTTATTTTGTTCTTTAGCAAGTGCCAGACCGATTGGTCCATACCCACAGCCAACATCTAAAATATTCCCAGCTGGTATTTCATCGAATTTGATCGATTCAATTAAAACTCGCGATCCATAATCAATCGTTTGTCTGGAAAAAACACCGCTGTCTGATGTGAAGGTCAAATTATGACCACGCAAAGTGAAATTGAATTTTTTAAATTCGTGTTCTAAATCTGTTGAGTTTTCAAAGTATTGATTAGCCATATTATTCTCTTTCTGTATTTTTAGATACAAAAAAAGTCTGGGCTAAACCCAAACTTTTTAAAATTTGAAATTATTATTTCAAAGTAACTGTAGCACCAACGGCTTCAAGTTTTGACTTCATGTCATCAGCGTCTGCCTTAGCAACGCCTTCCTTGATAACCTTAGGAGCACCATCAACAAGGTCTTTTGAGTCTTTCAAGCCAAGTCCAGTGATACCACGAACTTCCTTGATAACCTTAACCTTTTCTTGACCTGCTTCTGTAAGTTCAACATCAAATGAATCCTTTTCAGCAGCAGCGTCGCCACCAGCAGCAGCACCTGCAGCAACAGGAGCAGCAGCTGTAACGTCGAATTCTTCTTCGATAGCCTTAACAAGGTCGTTAAGTTCTAGAATTGAAGCATCTTTTAAATCATCGATAATCTTTTGTGTATCTAAAGCCATTATTTTGTCCTCCGAATTATGTTTGTTTTTTTAATTAAGCAGCTGGTTCGTCGTCTTTCTTTTCAGCAACAGCTTTAACAGCCAATGCGAAGTCGCGAACTGGAGCTTGTAATACAGATACCAACATAGAAAGCATACCTTCTCTGTTTGGTAGTGTTGCAAGGGCTTGAATTTCTTCAAGAGATGCAGCTTTGCCTTCAATGATACCACCCTTGATTTCAACGGCGTCAACATCCTTAGCAAATTTAGCAGCAACTTTAGCAGGTCCAACTGGATCTTCTTCAGAATAAGCGATGGCTGTTGGGCCAACGAAGAATTCTTCGAGACCTTCTAGTCCAGCTTCTTCAGCAGCACGTCTCAAGACAGTATTCTTGATAACTTGCATAGTAGCACCTTGCTCACGTAATTCAGCACGCATTTCAGTAGCTTGTTCAACAGTAAGACCTAAGTAGTCAACAACAATAACTGACTTAGCGCCCTTAAGGTTCTTAGCAACTTCTGTAACGAGTGCTTCTTTTTGTGCTAGTTTTTCTTGCTTCATTATTACGTTTCACCTCCACAATTTATTTTAGTTAACTCTACAAATTTCGGCTAAAAATAAAATCTCTGCGCCCGAAGGACACAGAGATTATTTAACAATCTTCTGGCCTCGGCAGGATATTAAGATTTACATCACCTGAGTCTTCGGTAGAAATCAACTATTGTACATTATCATTATTTTGGTTATAAGTCAACATTAAGCGTTGATTGTTAGACCAGGGCCAAATGTTGATGTCATATTAACACTAACAATATAGTTACCCTTAAGTGATGCAGGACGTGCTTTAGCGATAACGTCGTAAAAGGCGTTAAAGTTTTCAGCAAGCTTGTCTGAATCAAATGAGATCTTACCGATAGGTGCGTGGATCAAACCATTAGGATCTACACGGTAAGTAACTTGTCCAGCTTTAACATCATTAACTGCCTTTGTAACATCCATAGTTACAGTACCAGTCTTAGGGTTTGGCATTAAGCCTTTAGGTCCAAGTACACGACCTAAACGACCAACTTTAGCCATCATTGGTGGTGTTGCAACAGCAACATCAAAGTCTAACCAACCATCTTGAATTTTTTCAACAAGGTCGTCAGAACCAACGATGTCAGCACCGGCAGCTTCAGCAGCCTTAGCTTGTTCACCTTCAGCGAAGACGATAACCTTTTGTGATTTACCTGTTCCGTTAGGTAGAACAACGGCACCACGAATTTGTTGATCAGCTTGTTTTGGATCAACGTCCAAGTTAACAGCAACCTCAACGGTTGCGTCAAATTTTGCGTAATCTACTTTTTTAAGTAAGTCAATTGCCTCAGTAGCAGTATAAGTCTTTGTCTTATCTACTTGCTTGAGAGCTTCAATATATTTTTTTCCATGCTTAGCCATGCTAAGTTCCTCCTTGCTTTGTGGTCTATTGGGGATTTTCCCCTCCCACTTGTTAAGAATACTTTCGTATCCCTGTAAACTGCTATGTCTAGTCTTCTACTTCAAAGCCCATACTTCTTGCAGTACCAGCAACCATACGCATTGCAGATTCAACACTTGCAGCGTTTAGGTCTTTCATCTTGGTTTCAGCAATTTCGCGAACTTGGTCTTGTGAGACTTTGGCAACTTTCTTAGTGTTAGGTTCGCCAGAGCCTTTTTCAACGCCAGCAGCTTTCTTTAATAGAACAGCTGCAGGTGGTGTCTTTGTAACGAAATCGAATGAACGATCTTCATATACAGAGATAACAACAGGAATGATCATTCCCTTTTGATCTTGTGTACGTGCATTGAAATCCTTTGTAAATGCAACGATATTGATACCAGCTTGTCCTAAAGCAGGACCAACTGGTGGAGCTGGAGTAGCCTGACCAGCAGGAATTTGTAATTTAACTACGTTAGCAACTTTTTTAGCCACGGTGCATACCTCCTTGTTCCGTGATGTGGTCATATTGAGAATAAATATTTTCTCTCCCACATGTATGATAAAAACATACCGTCTTATAATATCATCAATTATTTACTATATCAATGATGTTTTTTATTTTTCAACGGCATTAAAGTCAACTTCGGCACTTGTCATACGTCCGAACATGTCAACATCAACTTTTAATTTGCTGTGATCAGCATCAATTTCTGTAATTTTACCAGTCATATTAGCAAAAGCACCATCGATGATCGTAACCGTCTCACCAACTTCAAAGTCATTACCTTGATCTTTAATGCTAATACCTAGGTCATTTAGAATATGGTCAATTTCTTCTGGTAGAAGTGGTGCAGGTTTACTACCTGAACCGTGACTTCCAACAAATCCTGTAACACCAGGTGTATTACGAACTATAAACCATGATTCGTCACTCATAACCATTTCAACTAAAACATAACCTGGGAAAGTCTTCTTCATTTCTGTCTTAGACTTACCATTCTTTACTTCTGTTTCTTCTTCTTCTGGCACTACTGCACGAAAAATGTAATCCTCCATACCCATTGATTGAGCACGTGATTCCAAGTTTTCTTTAACTTTATTTTCGTAACCTGAGTATGTATGTAGAACATACCATTGTTTATCTCCAGCTTCAGCCATAATTTCCTCCAAAAAATCAAAATAAAAAAACTCCGAAATAATCCGAAGTTTTCGCTTAGTTCAATAGTAGCAAATTTCTCAATTAGTTACAAACCTATTTGCCCATTAAGAAATGTTGTAGTAGTGATAGCATGCCCCAATCGATCAGAGCTAAAAAGGCAGCATATATTAATGATGTAGCAATAACTGTCCATGTATCACGTTTGTTTTCTTTAAATGTAGGCCAAACAACAAGTTTCATTTCTTTTTTGACACTACCGAAAAATTTAAATAATTTCATTTAGTCCTCCAGTTTAGCGTGTTTCTTTATGTAATGTATGTTTTCCACAATGCTTGCAAAACTTCTTAACTTCAAGACGTTCCGTTCTATTTGGATTTTCAGAGATTGTGTAATTTCTTGATCCACAAACGCTGCAAGCTAGTGCTAATTTTCTTAGTCCCATTGAATTCTCCAGAATCTATGCAGTTTATTATCCTGTTAATTGTAGCTTTTTAAATATCAAAAGTCCAATAATTTTAGTGTAACTGACTTTTGATCTTGGTTTTACAACGACTAGTCGCTCTGACCATTTGTTCTTTACTGCACTGAGCGGATAAGCATGCATCTTCCAATCCGATTTTACCCAATAGAAACTGTAATGCCAACGCTTCTCGGTGACTCAAATCATTAAAATAACCTTCCAAACAGTTGACCAGATCGACCATTTTTGTGTGTTGATTGGAGATAAATGATTGATGATCTTCGACCAAATATACTTCAAATGAATGTGTATTCTGATTAGCTTGACGTTTATCAGTATTCTCCCTGCGAACAATATCAATAATGTGATTCTTAAATCTCATTTTAAAGAAACTGCCAAACTGTGATCCGTTACTGCCATTGAAAATCATACATGTTTCATGACAGACGATGAATGCTTCCTGATACCAATCGTTGCGATCATAACCGTGGATATAATATTGCTGAAATAAATTTTCTATCATTGGTTTATAACGTTTGATCAATTTTTGCAAAGAATCAGAATCATTTCCCCGCTTAACCATCGAAATCAGATCAGTCTCAGATATGTTCATAAAAGTTCCCCTCTTCTATGAACGATTTTTCTATTTAAATTTATCATTGGACAGTTAACAATATAAGAGAACGCTAGTTCATTAAAACTTCGTTAGACTAGATACTGAATTGATTATTTCAAAATATAAAAAAGCCAGATCCCAAAAGGATTTTGACTTTAATGTCTTGAAGCAAATGCTTGATACAATAAGACACCAGTAGCAACACTGGCATTTAAACTTTGAACATGTCCTACCATTGGAATACTCAAAGTCTGATCAACTTGTTTTTGCACGAGAGGTGAAACACCCTTACCTTCGTTACCGATAACCAAAGCAACTGCACCTTTAGCATTCCAGTTACGATAGTTGTCACCTTCCATAGCTGTACCAAAGACCCAAACATTCTCTTTCTTTAGGTCCTTGATAGTATTGACCAAGTTAGTCACACGTACGACTGGAACATGCTCGATCGCACCAGTCGAAGTCTTAGCGACAACTGAAGTCAAACCAGTTGAACGATGTTTAGGCACGATAATTCCGTGAACACCGACTGCATCTGCCGTTCTCAAAATTGATCCCAAATTATGTGGATCTTCAATCCGATCCAAAATCAAAATAAATGGATCTTCATTCTTATCTTTAGCAGCTTTAAAAATATCATCTAGCTCTGCATATTGATATGGCGCAATGTATGCGGCCATACCTTGGTGATTTCCACCATTGGTAATATCATCTAGCTTTGCCTTGGGAACTTCTTGCACGATCAATTTGCTGCGTTTGCCCAATTCAATAACTTCACCGATATGTGAACTCTTAAGTCCCTTTTGAACCAATACTTTATTGACACGTTGTCCCGCTGTTGGTGACTTTAATAGCTCAACAACTGAGTGATGTCCAAAAACTAATTCACTCTCTTCATTGTCATTATCATTCGAATTGTTCTGCATCAGTTTCCCCCGATTCTACTTTTTTAATACACCAAAGAATTAATTCTTCCAAACGTTTTTGATCTTTCTTTATATCTAAATAACCGATCAAAGCTTCAAATCCAGTTGACATGTGATATGTCAGAACACCGGTATTCTTAGCTTTAGTATACTTTTTTGCATTACGGCCATTCTTATAGATCCTGATCTCTTCATCAGATAAAATGTTTTCTTCTAACATCAAATTTATAAGTGCCGCCTGAGCCTTGGCCGAAACATAGTGTTTAGCCTTTTGCTGCAACAGATTTACCTTAGTGATATTCAGATCTAATAGATGTCTGCGAATATAAACCTCATAAGCAGCATCCCCTAAATATGCCAAAGTAACACCGTTTAATTGTTCAATTTTAACCATTAATGTGCCACCGTGTTCCCTGTGGAGTGTCTTCAAGAATGACACCCATTTCTTTTAATTTATCTCTTAATTGATCACTCGTTGCGAAATCCTTGTCTGCACGTGCTTGATCACGTCGATTGACCATCTTTTGGATCTCATCTGACAAATCTTGTTGTTCGTCAAATTTGATACCCAAAATACCGCCCAACAATGCCATTTCATCCAAAATAGCTTGAGCACTATCAGCGTTGATCTCATCTTGAGCACTGTAATTATTTGCTAAACTGACCAACTCAAAAATCTCAGTTAAACCATTTTGAACATTAAAGTCATCATTCATGGCTTCTTTGAATTTGTCAGAAATAACTGCCACTTTACTCTTGATATCATCGGCAGCACCACTAGCATCGTCCAATCTGAATTGCAAGTTATTGTAAGCTGTCTTGATCTTCTCAAGATTATCAGCTGCCTTTTGCAAATTAGATTGTGAATATTCCAAAGGTCTGCGGTAATGAGTTGAAGATAAGAAGAAACGCAATACTTGTGGATCTACTTTCGTTACAAGATCATGCACAGTAACAAAATTGCCTAGTGACTTACTCATCTTTTCGTTATTCTCAACCGTAACAAAACCATTATGCATCCAGTAATTAACAAATTTCTTACCAGTCTTAGCTTCACTTTGAGCCAACTCATTCTCATGGTGAGGGAACTCAAGATCTTGTCCACCACCGTGAATATCAAAGGTGTCTCCTAAATATTTAGTCGACATAACTGAACATTCAATATGCCAGCCCGGACGCCCTTCACCCCAAGGTGAATCCCATTTTATTTCATTAGGCTTAGCCTTTTTCCAGAGAGCAAAATCTACTGGATCTTGCTTCTTATCAAATTCAGCTTCACCGATATGTTCACTAGCACCTTGAACTAGTTGATCGATATCTTGATCTGATAATTCTCCATAATGTTTGAATTTACGAGCGCGATAGAAGACATCCCCCTCTGATTCATAAGCATAGCCTTTTTCAATCAAGTCAGAAATAAATTCAATAATTTCTTTTATATTATCTGTCGCACGTGGATTAATAGTAGCTTTTTGAACATTTAACTTACCTACATCTTCATAAAAGGCTTTGATAAATTTGTCAGCTACGGCAGGTACAGTCGTACCCTCACGATTTGCTTCTTTGATCATCTTGTCATCAACATCAGTAAAATTAGATACAAAGGTTACTTTGTAGCCTAAATACTCTAAATAGCGGCGAACCGTGTCAAAAGCTACGATCGATCGAGCATTTCCAATATGAATATAGTTATAAACCGTTGGACCACAGACATACATGTGAACCTCATTTGGGATGATCGATTTAAATTCTTCTTTTTGACGTGTCAACGTGTTGAATATCTTTAGCATGATTTCTCCTTCCCGTATTAACTGTTAAAAAAAAGAGGTCGAGGCAAATTGAGCCTTCAACCTCTTTTTTATTTATTCAAATTTAGTCCATTTGTGACAAAGTAGTATCAATATTAGCTAGAGCCTTTTTTCGACCAACTAATTCGATAGCTTCAGCAATTGCTGGACCATGCATTGTACGTGTGGCAGCGATTCTTGCTGGCATATAAAGTTTTCTACCTTTAACACCCGTATCTGCACGAACTGATTGGATAGCAGCCATGATTCTTGATGCTGTGAAGCGATCTAGTTTCTCAAGTTTAGTACGTAAGTCTTCGATTGCTGGACGAGCGTCATCGTCTGCTAATTCTTTTTGTTCATCGTCTGTCAAAACATCTGGTTGATTGAAGAAGACGTCTGATAGTTCAACGATTTGTTGTGTAAAACTCATTTGTGGCATATACAATTCTGTTAAATGTCTTACCCATTGAATAGTATTTGTATCAGGGTTTTCTGGAATACGTTTTGCTTCGATCAAGTTTTCAAGTGTTAAGTCTGTGATTTCACTAACATCAGCAGTCTTAACATATTGATTATTGACCCATTCCAATTTCTTTTGATCAAATTTAGCCGGTGATTTACTCAAACGATTTTCATCAAAGATCTTGATAAATTGTTTACGTGTGAATAATTCATCTTCACCAACTGGTGACCAGCCTAATAGAGTAATGAAGTTAAACATAGCTTCTGGCAAATAACCTAATGCACGATATTGTTCGATAAATTGTAGGATCGACTCATCACGTTTACTTAGCTTCTTACCAGTTTCAGTATTGATGATCAAAGTCATGTGACCGAATCTTGGAGCTTCCCAGCCAAGTGCTTCATAAATCATCAATTGTTTTGGTGTGTTAGCAACGTGATCATCACCACGGAGAACATGACTGATTTCCATCAAATGGTCATCAATAACAACGGCAAAATTATACGTTGGCATACCGTCACGTTTTTGGATGATCCAATCTCCACCGATAGTATCGGAATCGATTGAAACTTTACCCTTAACGATATCATCCCACTCGTAATCTTTACCCTTTGGAACATGAATTCTGACAACTGGCGTTAAACCGGCATCTTTAGCTGCTTGGATCTTAGCTGCCTTTTCTTCTTCACTCATACCAGCAAATTCATATTCATAGTGAGGCATTTCTCCGCGAGCTTCTTGATCCTCACGCATTTTAGTTAATTCTTCTTCAGTCAGATATGATTCGTAAGCTAGACCTTTATCAAGTAATTCTTGGATATATTTTTGATAAATTTCTTTTCTTTCAGATTGACGATAAGGACCGTAATCTCCACCGATATCAGGACCTTCATCCCAATCGACACCTAACCATTTAAGGTTTTCTAGTTGGCTTTGTTCTCCGCCTTCAACATTACGTTTTGTATCTGTATCTTCGATACGGATAACAAAAGTCCCCTTATGTCTTCTTGCAAACAAATAATTAAAGATTGCAGTTCTAGCGTTACCAATATGCAAGTGTCCTGTAGGACTTGGTGCATATCTAACTCGTACTTTACTATCTGACTTTTTTGCCATTTCTATTGACTCCCCTCTTATTTTGCGAATTATTCTTAGGATTTTTCTTTTCCTTTGAACCATTCTTGGTGCTTCCTTGGATACCATTCATAGAATGCTTAGGTTTTGCAAAAATCATTTTACCAGCATCTGTTTGCAGTGCACTAGTTACAACAACGTCGACCTTTTTATCAATGAAATACTTTCCATCTTCAACGACGACCATCGTTCCATCTTCTAGGTACGCAACACCTTGTTCTCGTTCAGTACCCTCCTTTATTACATTAACAGTCATTGTCTCTCCTGGCAAAACCATAGGTTTTAAGACTTTGGCTAGTTCGTTAATATTCAGGACTTGAACATTTTGAAATTCACTCACCTTACTTAAATTATAATCATTTGTAATTACAGCGCCACCAATTTCTTTAGCTAATTTAAGTAATTTCATATCAACTTCAGGAATATTATCATAATCTCTCGTTGTTGTTTCATAATTTATTGTTTGATCCATCTTGATCTCATTTAAAATATCCAAACCACGACGTCCACGTTCACGCTTTTGATTGTCACTGGAATCAGAGATCAATTGCAATTCATGAACCACAAAATCAGGGATCATTAACTTTCCTTCAAGGAAACCTGTCTGTGCTATTTGATGAATTCTTCCATCGATAACGACTGATGTATCAAGGATCTTATAGGGATAAAAATCTTTTTTAGATTCACGGCGAGTAATCTCACCATTGAAATCCAATCCCTCATTTTTATCATTATTTTTACGCTTGCTTATAGAAAAACTACGCCAATCATTTCTTCGACTTGTTCCCATTCTAAATCCGACAAATCCGAAAATGATCATTAGAATTGGGGGAATAATATTAGCGAACATATTATGCATCATATAGAAAGGAATCGAAATGATGTTTGCTAAGATGAGTCCTCCAATCAAGAAGAGTGCCCCAAAAATTATCCAGCCGGGTGAGCGTGAATTAAGGTACTTTTCAATTCTAGTATTTAGGTCAGATATCGGCTTAACAAATAAGAATGATAATAAATATAAAATAACTCCACCAATAAGTCCGTCAACATAACCGTTGTTTAACCAATTGATATCTGCCATACCAGTAACGATCCATAGCGCTGGCAAAAATGTTATACCAAATGCTATCCCAAGCAATGCGAAAATAGCGTTAATTAATATTTTTCGCATAGAAAACCTCCTAGTTAAAAACTTTATTCATTGCTTCTGTAACTGTAGAAACTCCAATAATTTGTATTGTATTATCCTTCGACCAATCACCGAGATTGTTCTTTGGAATAAAAATCCGTTTGAAACCTAATTTTTCAGCCTCATTAACTCTTTGATCGATCAGATTTACTCGTCTAACTTCTCCAGTTAGACCGATCTCACCAACAAAGCAATCTGTTGCTGGAATACCAAGGTTTTTATAACTTGATGCAACAGCCATAGCCAACGCCAAATCAATCGCTGGCTCATCTAATTTTACACCACCAGTTGATTTTAAATAAGCGTCTTGGTTTTGCAACATCAAGTTACCACGTTTTTCTAAAACAGCCATAATAACTGACACTCGATTATGGTCTAATCCCGTGGCTGTACGCTTGGCATTCCCAAAAATGGTTGGAGAGATCAAAGACTGGATCTCAACTAAAATAGGTCTAGTTCCTTCCATAGATACAACAACAGCTGAACCGTTGGTATCAGTTAATCTTTCCTCTAAGAATATTTCAGAAGGATTATCGACCTCGATCAAGCCTTGAGTCCTCATCTCAAAAATACCGATTTCATTAGTTGATCCGAAACGATTCTTAACTGAACGTAAAATACGATAACTATGGTGAGTATCGCCTTCAAAGTACAAAACTGTATCCACCATATGCTCCAAAACTTTAGGCCCAGCAATAGCTCCACCCTTGGTCACATGTCCAACAACAAAAACTGTAATATTCTGTTGTTTAGCAATATTCATCAATTCTGCTGTAACTTCTCTGATCTGCGACACACTACCGACCGCTGAAGTAATTTCTGGTTCATCCATTGTCTGAACTGAATCAATAACTAGATAGTCAGGTTTAATATCATTGATAGTTTCCCTGATGTAGCTCATATCAGTCTGCGGATAGACAAATAGATCATCCCCATTGATTCCTAAACGATCAGCACGCATCTTGATCTGCGAAGCACTCTCTTCACCAGAAACGTACAGAACTTTACCACCAGCGTCTTGTAATTGACCTGAAACTTGCATCAATAAAGTCGACTTACCAATACCAGGATCACCACCGATCAAAATCAATGATCCAGGTACGATGCCGCCACCTAAGACTCGATTAAGTTCTGACATTTTAGTTTTAACACGTTCCTCTTTTGAAAAAGAAACATTATTCAAACTGATCGGTTTCGACTCCAAATCACTTGTTCGACGACTAGGAGTAGCCTGAGCAACTTCTTTATGCTCGATTTCCTCTACCATCTGATTCCAAACACCACAGTTTGGGCAACGTCCCAAATATCTTGGAGAAACGTAACCACAATTTTGACAAATATATTTTGTTTTTGGTTTAGCCACTAAAAATTCCTTCCTTAACTAAATTCCAGATGAACCAAATCCGCCTTGTCTTTCTTTAAGACCGCCTTCATCATCATCAGTTGTTAGATACTTGATGAAAATGCCTTGAGCTAAGCGTTCACCCTTCTTGATTTTGTAATCCACAGGGAAGAAATTGATCAATTGAACAAACAATTCTCCCTCGTTTCCTTCATTATTATAGTAGTCAGCGTCAACCACTCCGATTCCATTAGGAATTGAAAGTCCTCGCTTCAACGGATTACTAGAACGACTGGCAATTATCAAAACCTCATCATCTTGCATATAAGCCTTAATTCCGGTTGGAACCAAAACTGGTTTGATAGATTTTTGAACTTTGTCTAATTCTAGATCTTCTATTTTACCCTTGTTAAATAAAAATTTTAAAACATTTAGTACTCCAAATTTCCAGATTGAAGGAACTACAAAATCGGCTGCACTCTCGATATCATACCCAGCAGCGTTTTTAGTCTGTCTCTTTGGCAAATTAATTCCCTGTTCACGATATTTCTCGACAATTTCAAAACCGCGTTTTTTATTCAAAATTTCAACCTCACCAAACTATTAGATACATAAAATGATAGCATTCTAATGGATATAAAACTATCCTGAACACTGACTTTCCTTCATTAATACGGTAATATTGAATTAAAAGTTTTTAAAGGGGGCTGTTTATGGAAATAAAGTCAGAAACTAATCGTTTTTACATCGAGGAAAACGATATTTTAGTTGGCGAAGTTGGGATCACCAAAATCGATGACTCCATAATTTCGATCGATCATACCTTTGTCAATGAAGACTATCGTGGTCAAGGACTGGCTAAAAAGTTATTAGACGCTGCTTTAGAATATGCAGAATTGAATGATCTAAAGATAGTTCCAGTTTGCTCATATGCTAAGGCGACTTTTAAAAGCACTCCAGAGATCCAGCACTTCTTAACTAAAAACTATCAAGAACTTCTAGGAGGAGAAAAATGAATCAAGATGAACTTAAAAAAGCTGTCGGTATTAAGTCAGTAGACTTCATTCAAAGTGATTCCGTCGTAGGATTAGGTACAGGATCAACTGTTTATTATATGATTGAAGAACTCGGCAAAAGATACCAAAATGGTGAGATCAAAAACATCGTTGGTGTAGCTACTTCATCACGTTCTCAAAAACAAGCTGAATCATTAGGTATTCCAATGAAGGACTTAAATGAAGTTGATCATATTGACTTAACAATTGATGGCGCTGATCAAATTGATAAAAATTTCCAAGGAATCAAAGGTGGCGGTGCTGCTCATTTGCTAGAAAAAATGGTTGCTACTAACTCACACAAGAACATCTGGATCGTTGATCAATCAAAACTAGCTGACGAATTAGGCAGTTTCCCACTTCCAACTGAAGTCATTCCGTTTGGATGTGAGAAGACCTTTGCTGATCTCAAAGCCGAAAACTTGCAACCAGAGTTCCGTTTGGACGAAAATGGAAAACGTGTATTAACGCATAATAAAAATTACGTAATCGACCTCAAGATGGGATCAATCAAACATCCACATCTTTTGGCTGATTGGCTAGATCACCAAGTGGGTATCGTTGCCCATGGATTGTTCCTTGACCTAGTTAACACGATTGTTGTCGGTTATGACGATGGTCCAAAAGTAATTGAGTGCAGGTGAATTACTCGTCACTAAAGTAACGAACTTCTAGGAACACTCCTAACTTGCCAACTGGCATTTCAACCAATTAGTAGAGGCTAGAGCTATTTTACTAAGGCTTGTCCCAAGCCTTTATTAAGAATGTTTTTACTGGCGTTAATATCACGATCGTGATGTACATGGCAATTTGGACACGACCAATCACGTACATCTAATTCATGTTTACCGTCATCATAGCCACAGTTTGAACATATCTGACTGGTCTTATATGGATCAATGACAACTAGTTGTTTGTCATACCAAGTACATTTGTACTCCAACATCAGGCGCAGTTGGCGCCATGATTGGTTGGCAATTGCACGTGCAAGATTATGATTTTTCAAGAGATTATTAGTCTTGATGTCTTCAATAACGATCGTATCGTAGTCGTGGACTAATTGAGTTGTGATCTTATGTAAGTAATCTTTTCTTTGATTACTTATCTTCTCACTGTATTTGGCCACCATGATTTTAGCCTTTTGATAGTTCTTATATTGATCGAGTGATTTTGGCTCAATAAGTCCATATTTCTTTTGTTTATGGATATCCTTGATAGCCAGTAATCTTCTTCTGGCCAATCTCTTTTCCCAATAGTGTTTCTTACGTTCTAGGTTTTTATCGAACCTGACCGTAGAATATTTAACACTATCAGACGTTATCAAGAGATCAGATACACCAACATCAAGACCAACTTGCCTTTTAGTCTTAGAGAATACTTGGTTCTCGCATTCAACTAAGACGACAGCATAATACTTGTTGGTAGTTGACTTACGTATTGTCACCGCCTTGATTTTGCCTGATATCTTTTGGCCAGACTTGTACCTTACTGATCCAAGTTTTGGCAAACGGATCACATGTTTGTCGGTCAAAGCTATATTGTTACTTATAAACTTGCATTGATAGCTCTGCTTAGGAAACTTCTTACTTTTAAATTTAGGTTGTTTCCTAATATGCTTGAAGAAGCCTTTGAATGCTTCAATCAAGTCATGATCCGTCGCTTGTAAAGCTGTGCTTTCAGCCAGCTTTAACCAAGAATATTCCTTCTTTAGTTGTGGAAGCAGGTAGTTAAGACTATATGCACTTAAGAATGTGGATTCAGGATTGTTTTCATATCTTTGTTGGATCATGTCTAACATTTGATTCCAAACAAAACGATTAGCGCCAAAGTTCAAAGCAATATGTTCAATCTGTTCTTGATTCGGATATATCCGAAGTTTAATACCTTTTAGTACCATATTTATCACCTCTTTTCTAATTTTTATTATACTAGAAAAGAACATACGTTTGTGCCGAAAAAATAAATAAAGAGAAGTTGCTCAAGATGATGATTCATCTATTAAATGAATTAACGAGGTTTCTCATCTAGCAACTCGTATAAAATTAGAGGGAGAAATTTTATGACAAAAGAAATAACATCACAAGAATTAGCCAAGTTTCAAGAAAATTTTGAACAAACTCCTGGATCTTCAGCTATCAAAAATTCCGTTGTAAATAATGGTCTCTACAAATCAAGTGAAACAATTGCTTCTAAAGTAGCGATGGACCCTATTTTCTCAGTTGATATTGATACTGGTGCCGTTGCCGATCAAAAACAATCTGGACTCTGCTGGGTCTTTGCAGCCTTAAATACAATGAGACATCCCCTACAAAAAGATTTCAAGATCAAAGGTTTTGAATTATCTGAAGGATACATGTTGTTCTGGGACAAATTAGAGAAATCTAACTTCTTCTTCCAAAACGTGATCAACACTGCTGACCTACCCGTTGGCGACAGAAAAGTTGACTTCCTAATGACAACACCACAACAAGATGGTGGACAATGGGATATGGTCATGGCACTTGTTCAAAAATATGGTGTCGTTCCTAAGAGCGTTATGCCTGATACTTTCAGCAGAACTAAGTCAAACGAACTCAATACTGTCTTGAATACTAAACTCCGTAAAGATGCTATCATTTTGCGCGACTTAGTTAACAAGAACGAATCAGAAGCAGATATTGAACGTCAAAAGAACGAAATGCTAAGTGAAATTTACAAGATCTTAGTTTATACAGTCGGTGAACCACCTGCCAAATTTGACTGGGCTTATCGTGATGACGATAAGAAATATCACAAGGAATCAGATATCACACCACAAGAATTCTTTAAGAAGTACGTTGGCTGGGACTTAGATAACTACGTTTCAACTATTAATGCTCCAACTGATGATAAACCTTACAACCACGTTTATACCGTTGAAATGCTAGGTAACGTTGTCGGTGGACGTCAGGTACGTCACTTGAATCTTGAAATCAATGACTTCAAGGACTTGGCCGTTAAACAATTGCAAAGCGGTGAAGTAGTCTGGTTCGGTAGTGATGTTGGACAAAGCTCTGATACAAAAGTCGGAATCATGGATACAAATATCTATGACCTTGAAGGACTTTTAAATACTGATCTTGGACTTACTAAGGCACAACGCCTTGATTACATCGAAAGTATGATGACACACGCTATGGTTATCACCGGTGTAGACCTTGATGAAAACGGCAAACCACTCAAATGGAAAGTCGAAAATTCATGGGGTGAAAAAGTCGGTACTAAAGGTTACTTCGTCATGAGTGATTCATGGTTTGACGAATATGTTTACCAACTCGTTATCAACAAGGATCTTCTTAGTGATTCCCTAAAAGAAACTTTTGATACTGAGTCTAAAGATCCTAAGGTTCTTGCACCATGGGATCCAATGGGCGCATTGGCATAGGTTTTGATTTCCGCCGAAGCGGGTGAGTAATTCCACCTGTTACGCGAACGTTCCGAGCCTCGGTCTCGAAACTCGATTTTGAGCTTTGCTTCGCAAATCTCAGAATCGTCGGTGGAGTAAAACTCCACTTGCACAACTGGCTCCATTACTCACCCACTTCGGCTATATATCCTTATAAATATAATAGAAAATAAAACTCCGTAGTTATACAGATTTAATAATAAATCTTGTATCTCTACGGAATTTTTTTATTTTTATTAATTAAATTCAGTGACCAAACAGCAGGCTAACTCCCGATCACTCATAGCAGACACAATTATCAAAACACCATCGACCCATTTTTTGACAACTTCACAAATCAAATAGTAATTGTGAATTAATTATCTTATACTGAAGACATGAGTCATAAATAGATTAAGGAGATGTTTTGTTATGCGTAATAATCAATTTGCTATTCGTCCCACTGATTTTGATACTCAAATTAAGGAACTGAAAGAAATCAGATTCTTAAACAAAGACAATGAGGCTGAGACTAGTCCAAGCAAACTTTTAAAGAGCTTTTTAAAACTTGGTTATCCCGAGATAAAATCTGACCAAGCATTTGCTCACAGATTGCATTCATTGCAAGCTACTGAAGATTTAGATGTTTACGATTATTTAGAAAACAACGAACAAGTATCTGTACCTGCCCTCTATAATATTGCTCTTCAACTTTTACAATTTAATCCTGATGTGGACTTTACTTTTTCTGATCCACTGGAAGCTATGAAAAAAATCCAACTCAAGGTCTCCGATCACAAAACTGATAACTTCGATCATGATGAGATTATTTCAGCTTGGTATTGGCTCTTAGCTACCCATACTAAAAATGGCCAATCCTTCATTGACAGATTGGCTACTCAAGGATATTTTGTTCCATTCTACAAAGATACGACTAAGCAATTGCTTTTCAACGGTAAAACATTGCCTGTCTTTGATCCACATAAATTGATCCGTGAAGTCGTCTATGTTGAATCATCACAAGACACTGATAACGATGGCAAATTAGACTTACTAAAAGCCGAAATAATCCGTCCTGCCCAAACAGAAAAAGGTCTAAAAGTTCCAGTTCTCTATACTGCTACTCCTTATCTACAAGGCACAAATGACGAGACAGGTTTGGAAATGACTCACAATGTCAACGTTCCTTTACGTCACAAGGAACCAAATGATACTAAATATGAAGACATTGAATATCACACACCTGACGAAAAGCTACCCGACAAACGTCCTATCAACGGTAGTACAACGGAAACTGAAGAAGGATTTATCAAAGATCTCTCTTACAGTTTGAATGACTACTTCTTAGCTCGTGGATTTGCTGTGGTTTACGCTTCAGGAATTGGTACTAGCGACTCCGATGGTATGCGCACTACTGGTGGTCCAGAAGAAACTACTTCTACGATTGCCATCATCGAATGGTTAGCTGGAAATCGTGTTGCTTTCACAAATCGTGTCGACAATATTGAGATTAAAGCTTGGTGGTCAAACAAATCAGTTGGTATGACTGGCCGCTCTTATCTAGGCACATTAGCCACTGCCGCCGCAACTACTGGTGTTGAAGGTCTAAAGACTATCGTTACAGAAGCTGCTATCTCTAGTTGGTACGACTATTATCGCGATGGCGGACTCGTTATTGCCGCTGGCGGATTCCCTGGTGAGGATGCTGACGTTTTAGCCGAAGAAACCTTCAGCCGTCGCCTAAACCCTGGTGATTTCCACCGTATTAAAGAAGCTTGGGATGAAAAATTGATTGAATTGAATCATGACCAAGATCGTGATACTGGTGATTACAACACTTATTGGGATGCTAGAAATTACCACAAGAACTTTAAGAATATTAAAGCTGATGTCTTAATGGTTCACGGACTAAATGATTGGAACGTTAAACCAAGAAATGTTGAAAGACTTTGGAATGGTATCAAGAATAACAACATTGTTCAAAAAGCTATCCTTCATCAAGGTCAACATATCTACATCAACAATTTCCGTTCGATCGATTATACAGACATGATCAACTTGTGGATGACACATGAATTGTTAGATGTCGACAATCAAGCTGAAAAGATCTTGCCAGATGTCATTATTCAAGACAATATCAAGCCTGAGACCTGGGATACTTACGACAACTGGAGTGACCCTGAAAACCCTCGCAAAGTCTTCAATTTGGCACCTAATAAACTGGCTGACAAGCCTTCTGATACAACCGTTTCCTTCAAGGATTCTCTACCAGATGATCAATACTGGGCATATTCAAAAGACAACGATGTTTGGCAAGCTGATCTCCTAAAAGATGACAGTCCTCTAAATGACAATCGTTTAGTTTTCAAAACTGATAAATTATCAGAAAACATGACTTTGGATGGAATTCCAAAACTTGATTTAACTGTTTCATCTAATCAAGATCTTGGTATGTTAAGTTTCCAATTAGTTGATTATGGTAAGGCAAAACGTCTCAACGTCTCTCCTTCTGTTCTGACACCAAATGGTATCGATGAAACATTTGACTGGAGAAAAGATGATCTCAGAGAATTTGAATTAGGTAAAGAAACGTCCTCAAAGATGATCACTAAAGGACATATCAATCTTCAAAATCGTCACAATCCATATAAGTCTGATGAATTAATACCCGACAAATTCTACGACCTCAGTGTTTCATTACAACCCAACTTCTATCACCTACTAAAAGATCACCAATTAGGCTTGATTATATACGCAACTGACTTTGGCATGACAGTCCGTGGCAATCAAGATTTGAAATATAGTTTTGAATTAGAGAATGCAAAACTATCAATTCCACTTCACAAACAGAATTAATACCAGACTTCAGTAATCCTCATCAACAAAGCGCTTACTAACTAGACCAAAATTAAAAGGTTTCATGTGCTCTTTTCTAATGTTATAATCACGCTTGAACTGTTTATTTGGAGATTATTTATAATGGAAAAACGTGAATTGAATTCTTTAAAAAATAATCCTCGTTCAAAAATGAGTTTAGCGGGATTTCTGATTGCCTTAGGAATTGTCTATGGAGACATCGGGACCTCGCCTCTATATGTTATGCACTCATTAATGGTGGGGAATGGTGGATTAAGTAAAATGTCCACCAATTTTATTTTAGGTAGTGTTTCCTTAATATTTTGGACACTGACCATAGTAACCACGATCAAGTACGTTTTGATTGCATTACGTGCTGATAACCGTGGTGAGGGTGGTATCTTTGCCCTCTATACTTTAGTTAGGAAGCGTGCTAAATGGCTGATAATTCCAGCTATGGTCGGAGGGGAAACCTTCTTGGCCGATGGAATGATGACACCAGCTGTTACTGTTACGGCTGCGATTGAAGGTTTAAAGGGGATAGCCTTTAACAACAACGTTCTGATTCATAATCAGACACAAGTTATCATCATTACTTTGATAATCTTGTCGACGTTATTCTTCATTCAAAGATTCGGAACACAATTAATCGGTAAAGCTTTTGGACCGATCATGTTAGTCTGGTTCGCCTTTTTAGGCTTAATGGGACTGTATAATATCTCCTTTGATTGGACTATTATTCGTGCCCTAAACCCTTACTACGCTTTTGAATTATTGCGCAGCCCGATCAATATTCGTGGTGTCTTCATTTTAGGAAGTATCTTCCTAGCCACAACTGGTGCTGAAGCTCTGTACTCTGACATGGGACACGTTGGCCGTTCTAATATTTATACTAGTTGGCCTTTTGTTAAAATCTGTCTCTTGTTAAGTTATTTAGGTCAAGCTGTTTGGTTGTTACGTGTCAAAGATAGCGCTGCTATGCAGGCAATGGATTCAATGAATCCGTTCTATCAATCAATGCCTGGCAATTTACGTATCTTTGGTATCTTCCTATCAGCTATGGCCGCTATCATTGCTTCACAGGCTTTGATCTCTGGATCATATACCTTAGTTTCAGAAGCTATCAAACTGAGAATTTTCCCACGTTTGAAGACTTACTACCCTACTAATTTCAAAGGACAGTTATATATTCCAACTGTTAACACAATTATTTGGGTCGTTTGTATGTTTATCGTTGTTTATTTCAAAAATTCCGAGAACATGTCAAATGCTTACGGTTTGGAAATCACGATCACAATGCTGATGACGACTATCTTGCTCCATCAATGGTTATTGATGAAACGATTCAATCGTCTATTAACATCCTTAATCATTGGCTTCTTCTTTGTTATCGAGAGTATCTTCTTTGTAACAAACAGTAGTAAATTCATTCATGGTGCCTATATCACAATGTTCATCGCCGCTGTTTTGATCAGTGTAATGTTCATCTGGAGATACGGTGACCGTCTAATGGATGACAATACCTTTAGAAGCCACTTCGCATCATTACTAGCTTTCAAACATCAATTAAATGATCTTAGAAAAGATCCAAGTTATCCGCTTTACACAACTAACCTGGTTTACTTGACTAAAGTTCACGATGGCTACCGGATCAAGAAAAATATTCTTTATTCGATCTTAGACAAACGGCCAAAGCGTGCTGAAGTCTACTGGTTCGTAACAGTAAATGTTACTGATGAACCATATACTGCAGCGTACAGCGTTGAAACTTTTGATACTGACTACATGGTCAGTGTTCAATTGTATCTTGGCTTTAGAGTTGATCGAAAGGTTAACGTCTATCTAAGACAAGTCGTACAAGATCTTATGGCTAGTGGTGAGATCAAATCACAACCGCAAAAATATACCACCATCCCTGATCGTCAAGTTGGTGACTTCTCATTTGTTCTTATCAAAGAAGTTCTCTCGCCTGACACTAAGATCAGCAATGTTAAAAAAGGTATTATCAGACTTCGTCTATTACTACAGAAATTCATTTCTCCTGCTAACTGGTTTGGATTATCCTACAGTGACGTATTGGAAGAACGTGTTCCGCTAGTTCTAGGCAAAGTATCATTAAACCGTCTCAGATTAGTTAGAAAAGATAGCTCAGCATTACGAGATATCCCAATCGACCAACCTATTGATGACGATGATGATGAATAAAAAAATGGACCGATTATTTAAAATAATCGGTCCATTTTTTATTCCATTCGATTTGATTTAATAATATTTAGCTTACTATCCAATTCATAAATCAGTGGTTTACCATTAGCAACTTCTACACCATCAATATCTTTATCACTAATGTCTTCAAGATATTTGATCAACGCACGGATAGTACTGCCATGAGCCACTACCAATTGATTTTTGCCCTCTAAAAGACGTGGTGCAATCGTATCAACATAGTAAGGTATAATCCGCTTATAGGCTTGAAACAAGCTCTCAGACAGCGGCATAACCCTTGGATCGAGATATTTGTATGGTCCCACATTTTTATCTGGTTTGGCTAACTTAGGTGGCATCGTGTAATAACTTCTGCGCCACAATCTAACTTGTTCAACACCATATTCAACACGCGTCTCATCTTTGTTCTGCCCACGCAATGCTCCATAGTGTCGTTCGTTTAAGCGCCAACTCTTAGTGATCGGCACATAATTGATATTAAGATCATCTTGAATCAAATAAGCAGTCATAATAGCTCGTTTTAAAACAGACGTGTGTACGTGTTCGATCTCTATACCTTGTAATTGTTTTGCAGCTTGATGTGCTTGCTGCTCTCCCATTTTGGTAAGGTCAACGTCGCTCCAACCAGTGTAACGATTTAGGGCATTTGCAATACTTTCCCCATGTCTTACCATAATTAGTTTTACCATATTTGTGATGTTACCAACTTTCTTGAAAGATACCTATTATATATTATCACAATCGTTATTTTCATTTATTAATGAAAATAAAAAAATCGCCCCAAAGGCGACTTATGTATATTATTCTTCTGTATTATTTAGAGACTGCTGGCTTAGCAACAACTCTAATGGGCTGAGCTACATCAATAGTATCAGAGAATCTATTTGTAATATAATCCCTCATACCGTCACGTGCTTCTTTCTTAGAAACGTTGTGACAGACGCGCTTCTTAGCAATTCGCTGGCCTTCTTTATTCAAAAACTTGCAAGTGACCTCATAGTCGCCATGATTACCAAAAAACAACATCATTGTTGACCCCCTTTTATATTGATAGAAACCCCACATGTTTCGACCAGATATTTATACCATTTTTTAAGAGGGCGTTCAATACTTTTTGTCTTTTTTCCTCGAAAAATATTTTTCTACTTTTAGTTAAAAAATTATGACAAAATGACTATGATAATTACTATCAACTAAGTTACTATAAGGGTATATACTTTGGGGGTTTTAGACCATGAATAGACGTCACCAAAAAAATAATTCTAACTTAACTCGTCGCGCATTCCGCAACCGTAAAAAGCCTTTCTACAAGAAGAAAAGTTTTATTACCATCATTTCTCTGCTGTTGATCTGCTTGATCGGTGGTGGAATTTACTTCTTTAACAACAGTAAATCAGATGCTACTCCAAAAGTTGAGAACAAAGCTTCCAGCAAAAAAACTGATATAAAGCTAAAAAAAGTTACACCTAAGAAAAAAACTACTGATAAGCCAAAGAAGCAAGATCCACAAACTGTAAAAGACGAGACAAAAGCTGAAGAAAAAAAGGACGAAACTAAAAATGCTGGTTCTGATGATAAATCGATCAAGAATGCTGGGACCTACAATGAACTCTCATATACTAGCGATTGGTTCGCTTTCAAGCTGTCAAACGACGTAAAATTAGTTAAGGATGCCAATGGTGACGCAGCGTTAATGATCAATTACAATTACACCAATAAAACACAGTCACCTCAAAATCCTTCTCAGATCCAATCTAAGTACATGATCCTAAAACAAGACGATCAACAATTATCAGCGACTCAAGCTACCGGTGATTATGCTGGTATTGTTAATTCAAGCAATAACGACCAAGTACAACCAGGAAAAAGTTTTGACGGCGCACTCTTAGTTAAAGTAAATAGTACTGATGACGACGTTATAATGTCATTCTTGAACATTCAAACTAACCAGCCAATTCAAACAACGCAACCATTTAAGCTCAGTTAATACTTTTAAACATAGCTAATAGGCTCTAGAAAAGACGATCAACATTATCTTGGACAATTGGTCGTCTTTTTTAATACTCTCTTAAAACGTCAAATATTAAGCTTTTGGAATATGGTGAATTATTTTCAAAAAACACTTGCTGTGGAACGCGTTTCATAACTTAAAATAAAGCTTGTAAGGTAATCGAGTTACTTACACCCTTCTTATTCAAATGACCATTCAAATTGGTCCAAAATAAAAAACGTCTATCGAATAAAAATTGATAGACGTTTTTCTATTATTTCTTCTTGTTTTTCTTTTTACGTGTGAAAAGATTCTTAACACCACGTTTAACAACATCATTGAAACTTAGCGATTGGACAATGTCTTTCGGTGCAATGTACTTTCTGATGGTTCTAAGAACCTTTTTAGGATCTTTGGAAGAGAATGCATACATTCCGTTTTTCTTTGTTTTCAAAGCATAGCGAGGTATCCATTTACCCTTAAAAACTATGGAAACAATAACCTTGTCGACTTCTTTCCAGGGAATTTGAATATAATTTTTAGCGTCTCTATCACTATAAAATTCAAATCCTCTGTCACCGACCATGATCTTGCCGTACTCCGACATACCAACGTGTGAAGTACCATCTATGACAAGATCAGACTTTGTATTGATTGACTGGACCATTTGATTTACTCCATTCTTTCTCTAATTAATTGTCATTATACACCTATGAATTTTTTGGTAAAAAAAAAGATGAACTCCAAAGAGTCCATCCAATTTATTAACCCAATTATTACATAACGTGGAGTACGTGTAGGATAACACCGACAACGAACAAACCAAGAATGATAATGATTGGTGAAACTTTCTTCTTTAGTAACCACATACATAAGAATGTTAGTAGTAAAGCAGCTAAACCAGGTACTAAACTATCTAAGTTATCTTGTAATGTTGTAACTTTATGTGCAGTCAATGATAGACCTGCTTTTTGTTGGATCAATGCTTCTTTGACACCTTGTGCACCTGCTGGTAAATGAGCCCAGTCGATGAAGGCACCTTTGTCAAGTTTAACTGATGAAACAGTCGGTGTGAACTTAACAACAACCCAACGGTTGATCAAGGACCCTAGGATAAACATACCTAGAATTGAAGCACCTTTAGTAATGTCTTGTAGCAAACCACCAGACATATCTTCTGTGATCTTTGAACCGGCCTTGTAACCAAGTTCTTGTGTATACCACATGAATCCCATACGAATAGCATTCCATACAACGAAGTAAATGATTGGTCCTAAGATATTACCTGTCATAGCAAGTGATGCTGCTAGAGCACCAACGATAGGCTTAACAGTGAACCAGAACACTGGATCACCAATACCAGCTAGAGGACCCATCATACCAACTTTAACACCTTGGATAGCAACGTCGTCAACGGGTGCGCCGTTAGCACGTTCTTCTTCAAGGGCCATAGTAACACCTAAAATAGGTGAAGCTAAGTAAGGGTGAGTATTAAAGAATTCCAAGTGACGCTTCAATGCTGATGCGCGGTCTTCTTTAGTAGAATATAATTTTTTAAGTGCTGGGATCATTGAATATGCCCAACCACCGTTTTGCATACGTTCGTAGTTCCATGAACCTTGAATGAAGGTTGAACGCCACCAAACGGCTATACGATCTTTTTTAGATAACTTTAATTCTTCAGCCAATTTTTCTTCCTCCATCCTAGTAATTGTCTATTATATCGCCAACTGGATCACCGGTATTTGAACCACCGCCGTCATTTGATCCGCCGCCAGTTTTTTCAAGCTTAAGATAAATGAGTGCCATAGAAATACCAATAGTACCAAGTGCGATCAATGTAAGATCTGTAACAGTTGCTAGAACGAAACCAATAGCAAAGAATGGCCAAACTTCTTTAGAAGCCATCATGTTGATAACCATTGCGTAACCAACAGCAACAACCATACCACCACCAACGGCAAGACCGTCAGTTAACCATGAAGGCATAGCATTTAGCATACCTCTAACAGGACCAGCACCGATTGCCAAGATCATAGCGGCAGGAATAGCGATACGGATACCTTGTAAACAGATAGCAACAATTTGCCAGAATTCAATTTTTCTAAAACTACCTTCTTCGGCAGCCTTATCCATAATATGAACAATACCAGTTGTAATTGTACGAACAATGATTGTTAGTAACAAACCGGCAACAGCCAATGGAACAGCGATAGCGATAGCAGATGAAACACCTTTTCTACCTTCGCCACCAAGAACAAGAATAATTGCGGAAGCAACAGATGCCAAAGCAGCATCAGGAGCAACAGCAGCACCAATGTTTGCCCAACCAAGAGCAATCATTTGTAGTGAACCACCTAAAATCAAACATGGTATTAGGTTACCTGTAACTAATCCGATTAATGTACAGGCGATAACTGGCTGGTGGAAGTGGAATTCATCCAAAATACCTTCCATACCAGCTAGAAATGATACTAAAACGACTAATATCATTTGAAAAATGTTCAAGTCCATGATTATTAATCCTCCAATTTTCCTCTGATAATTATTTTACTTTTTCTTGTTAAGCTCTTCTTGAGCCTTATTCAAGATTGAATCCATGTTGTCTTTTGAGTCAGCGGGAACTTTACGAACATCAAATTCTACGCCCTCTTTTTCAAGTTTCTTGAATGTATCAATGTCATCTTGGTCAAAAGCCAAAACCTTGTTAGGTTGAACTTTACCAGTTGAGTGGGCCATTGAACCAACATTGATTTCCTTCAAAGGAACTCCCCCCTCGACAGCACGTAATGCATCTTGTGGGTCTTCAAATAGTAACAATGCACGTTGACCACCGAAATGTTTGTCATCTTTGGCGATCTTGATCATTTGATCAACAGGAACAACGTGGGCTTTAACACCTGATGGAGCAGCTTGTTGGATCAACTTTGTACGAAGTTCATCCTTAGCTACGGCATCAGAAACAACGATAATACGTGTTGGGTTTGTTGTTTTTGTCCAAGCAGTTGCAACTTGACCATGCAATAAACGTGAGTCAATACGTGCAAGAACATATTCAAATGATCCTGCTCTACCGGCACTACCAGTAGATTTAGCAGCTGCAGGTTTTGCAGCCTCTTTTGGTTGAAGTGCTTCAGGACGAACCTTAACACCTTCTTTTGCTGTTTCAATAATATGAGCAGCAATTTCGTGCGCGCTGTCCATAGACATGCGTGATGCATATGCTTCGATCAACATAGGTAAATTCAAGCCGGCAACAATTGCCCACTTGTCTTTATGTGCTTCAAACAAGTTATTAACTTGGTTGAAAGGTGTACCACCCCAAAGATCGACTAAGAATAATACTTCGTCTTGGTCATCGAAAGATGCAATTGCAGCTTCCAGATTAGCTTTTAAGTCGTCTGGGCCTTGACTAGGCATAAGTGTAACGGCTTTGACGTTTTCTTGCTCTCCAAAGATCATTGATCCGGATTGCAATATACCGTCGGCAAACTTACCATGACTAGCAATGATAATCCCTACCATCTTTAATCCTCCTTATGAATTAGTGACTAAAGCGCTTACTTAAACTAAACAATGATAGTCCCTTGATAAAAATTAAAATGGAATAATTTCGTAATAAGGCACTTTAATCGAGCTCACCCTTCTTTGTGAACCCTTACATAATATCATTTTTTCTGAAAAAAAACACCTTTTTATATAAAAAAATATAAAACGTAATGAATCTTTAAGGTTTTTTAAATTTTCTTTTTTTGATAAAGCGATAATAATTATCATCTAAAAAGGCTCTAAATCAAGCTATCACTTACGCACCAGTGGTTTAGACCAATGATGTACCAAGGGATTGACGGTTTTTTATATAAATTGCACAGATAATGAAAGCGAATTCATTTGCTACTTTTTTCATAGTATTTCTAATTTCTACCTATTGGATTAAAGTCTTTTCAGGCTATTAATTTATTCAGCCCTTGCCAACTTCATTATTTCAATATGGTCAATTAAATAAAGCCAGTCCTACAGTGTTTATCTTGTAATTACATTTTAAGCTTTTCACCCCCACTTGCTGAAACTCAAGCGTCACAGTAAAATCAACTAAAGTTAAGAAATAGTCTTCACTAGCCTGATTCAATGACGTTTGGTTTTGTAATATCTTTATATCATAAAATAATCAGACAAGTTTGCCACGTTTTTTGATTATTTAATTACAGTAAAAAGGCCCCAATCGATATTTTCGATTAAGGTCTTTTGCTATTTACTTAGTAGTGATTTTTACGACATCGTCGTCTTTGGTAACTTGTCGATCTAAATTTTTAAATTTCATCATGGAGACAACTGACATATTAGTAACAATAACCATCATGTCAGTTTTCTTTCCTGCTGCAATTATGGCATCAAGATCAACTGATGCTAGTAGATCACCATGACGAACCGCTTGTCCATCAGTTACTTTAACATCAAATGGTTCACCCTTTAATTGCACAGTATCGATTCCCATGTGCAAAAGGACTTCCAAACCATCTTCAGTTTTGATTCCCATTGCATGTTTAGTTGGGAAAATGGTTGTGATCGTTCCATCGACTGGTGAAACTATTTGTCCATCAGTTGGAACAACTGCATATCCATCCCCTAACATTTTTTGTGAGAATGTATCATCTGGAACTTGTTCAATATCTTCAAGTTTTCCATTAGCTACACTATAGAAGGTTTCTGTTCCTGATTTAACATCAGAAACTGGTTCTTCTTTAGCTGGTTCAGACTTTTCTTCTGATTCTGTAGTTGATTTAGCCTTAGTCAAAGGTGTTTTTGCATCATATAATTTTGTTAATGCATCAGCTACGAATTGTACTTCTGTTCCTATAATAATTTGAATGTTGTTCTTATCTAAAATATTAACTCCGGCAGCACCTGAAGTTTTAATAAGTGATTGATCTGCTTTATCAGTATCAAATAATTGTAAACGTAAACGCGTTGTACAATTATCGATTACTTTAATGTTCTCATATCCACCAATTCCAGCATAAACTTTCTTAGCTACAAGTGAATACTTATCGTCATTATCTGAAACTTCAACTTCATCAACAGCATCAGTATTTAAAGGTTCACGTCCCGGTGTCATTAAATTGAATTTCTTAATAGCAAAATTAAATCCGAAGTAGTAAATAACTGCCATAAATATTCCTTGCACTAGTAACATCAAAGGCATGTTGGCAATCGGCATATGAATACTCAATAAGTAATCGACCAAACCTGCACTAAATGTAAATCCGGCTGTCCAATGCATAAAAGCAGCAACGCCAAGTGAAAGTCCTACAAAGACTGCATGTAGAACATATAGTGGCCATGCCACAAACATAAATGAAAACTCTAATGGCTCAGTAACACCCGTAAAGAATGAAGCAAAGGCTCCGGCCATCATCAATCCGGCTGTCTCCTTTTTACGTTCTGGTAAAGCATTACGATAAATTGCATATGCACCAGCTGGTAATCCAAACATCATAACTGGGAAAAATCCAGCTTGATACATTCCGGTAACACCTTTAACACCCTTGTTAGCCCAGAAATTACCAATATCATTGATACCAGCGACATTGAACCAGAAGACTTGATTAAGTGCTTGATGTAATCCAGTTGGGATCAGCAATCTATTGAAGAAACCATATAATCCAGCACCAACGGCACCTAAATTAATAAAGAACTTACCAAAGTTTACGAGTGCATCATAGATAGTTGGCCAGGCAAACAATAATACTGCACTTACTAATAACATAACTAATGAAGCTATAATCGGTACTAATCTTTTTCCACTAAAGAATGAAAGTGCCATTGGCAACTTAGTTTCATGGAAACGATTATACAAAGCACCAGCAGATAGACCAGCAATGATACCTACTAGTACATTACCAGAGACAAAGTTAAATGCTGGATCAACTGATTTAACACTTATACCCATCAACAATGAAACATTAGCTGGAGTTAAAATTCCAACTGGAATAATGTAGGCAACCAAACCTGCTAAAGCAGCTGCTCCATCTTTATCCTTGGACATCCCAAAAGCCAATCCAACCGCAAATAATAGTGCGATTTGATTAAGTATCGCAACACCTCCAGCCTGCATAAACTGAGCAAGACCCCAGCTTTGTGGCATTAAGTGTCCGATACCCTGTAAAAGAGCTGCGGCAGGAAGTACCGCAACGGGTAGTTGCAATGAACGCCCCATTTTTTGAAGATATGTTTTCATTTTCCTATTTTCCCCTTACAAAAAACATTTTATATCAATGAAACCAATAATAATGGTCTACCTGTTACTTTGCAAGTACAAATTCTTTATATCAGTTAATGTAAGTGGAGTATAGGCTTTCATAATCTAGATAAATAATCTGATTACAATAATTGGTATATTCCAAAAATCATATTAAACATAAATCAATATCTCCATATTTGTCATGTATAATAATTAGAATCTAATCAATATATTAAAATTGACATAATAGATAAAACCTGTTATTTTATTATTAACATATTTTAAGGAGTGAATTGAAACTGAAGGCTAATACCGACACTGTCATCATTAAAAGTTAATCACGTTTGTTTGCGGCGCACTGCTATATATTAAAGCAGCCGTCTTTTTTTTACACAAAAAACAGGAGATGAAAATGGATAAAAAATATTATCAAAAAAATTTGGAAGAATTACAAAAACAAACAAAACTTAAAGATTTCAAAGATGGCTTAACATCAAAAGACGCTAAAGCACGTCTTGAAAAATTTGGTCCCAATAAATTGGAATCAAAAAAAACACCTAAATGGAAAATCTTTTTCCGTCAATTTAAAAGTATGGTGATCTATGTCCTATTGGCTGCAACACTGATCACACTCTTGATGGGACATTATTCCGACTCAATAATCATCGGTATGGTGGTTATTATCAATGCCTTGATCGGTTACTACCAAGAAAATAACGCTTCAAATGCTTTAGAGAAGATCAAGGAAATGCTGTCCACTGATGCCACTGTCTATCGTGCTGGTGCCAGAAAAGACATCCCTGCTGAAGAAATCGTAGTTGGAGATGTAGTCTTCTTGGAAGCTGGTGACAATGTTCCGGCTGATCTTAGGATTGTCGACTCAGATAACTTACGCATTCAAGAATCGGCTTTAACTGGTGAGGCAAACTCGGTCGAAAAAACTACTGATGCCTTAACTGGTGACAAAGTGGCTTTAGCCGAACAGACTAATATGGCCTTTGCATCGACAGCCGTTACTAATGGTAGTGGCTCTGGTTTAGTTATTGCGACTGCTGAAGAAACAGAGATCGGTAAGATATCACAAGAAGTAAGCTCCGTTAAAAAACGTAAAACTCCATTGATTCAAGTTATTGACCGACTGGGTACCAACGTATCCTACTTTATTGTCTTTGCTTCAATCGTAATTTTCTTGATAGGTTTGTTCTTTGAAACCTATTCATTATCAGTTCTTACTTTGGCCGTTGTTTCAATGATGGTTGGTGCCATCCCCGAAGGTTTGCCTGCTACGACCTCAGTTATTTTGGCAAAAGGTGTTAGCGATATGGCCAAGAATCACAACACTATTGTCAAAACTTTACCCGCAGTTGAAACATTGGGTTCTGTTGACGTTGTGGCTACAGATAAAACTGGTACTTTAACAAAAAATGAAATGACCGTTACAGATATTTTGATTGATGATAAAACTTATTCTGTATCGGGAACCGGTTATGAACCAACCGGCCAAATTAACTTAAATAACCAAAAGGCAGAAATTGATCCTAAACTAAAGCTGTTTTTAGAGGCTGGATTCCAGGCTAATGATACTGACTTACTATATGAAGATAATAAGTGGATCATTAATGGCGAGCCAACTGATGGGGCCTTCTTAACCCTCTATCAAAAAGCTCTCGGAACAGTTAACGATTATACAGAATTGGATATTTTACCATTCGATTCTGACTACCGATACATGGCAAAATTAGTTAAGGATAGCTCTGGTAAAAAATTCTTATTTGCCAAAGGTTCTCCAGATAAATTGTTAAAAATGACTAATGATAAAAACTTCGACTACGATTATTGGTTAGATAAAGTCTCTACTTACTCAGCTCAAGGTAAACGTGTCATAGCAGTTAGCTATGAAGAAGTACCTGAAAATATCAATGAGATAACTCACGAGCAGATCACAAATGGTATGAATTTCTTAGGACTTGCTGCCATTATCGATCCACCTCGAGAAGAAGTCATCGATGCGCTAAAGGTAATGAACGACGCTGGTGTTCAAGTTAAAATGATCACTGGTGACAGCGCTATTACTGCCAAAGCAATCGGTGAACAATTAGGTTTATCTGACGAAATAAATGCTATTACTGGTCTTGAATGGGATCAACTGACCGATGAAGAAAAAATTCAGGCAGCTGATAGTAATCAAGTCTTCGCCAGAACTACTCCTAGTAACAAGCTTGAAATTATTGATGCTCTACAAAAGAACAATAAAGTCACTGCTATGACTGGTGATGGTGTCAATGATGCACCTGCTCTTAAAAAATCAGATATTGGTGTAGCTATGGGTATCAAAGGTACTGATGTAGCTAAAGATTCAGCCGATATGGTTTTAACAGATGATAACTTTGCTACTATGTCCACAGCCATTAAAGAAGGTCGAAGAATCTTTGATAACATTAAGAAAAGTATTCTTTACCTCTTACCTATCTCCTTCTCTGAAGGTTTGATCGTAGCGTACGCTGTTCTTACTAAGAGTGAAATACCTCTTCATCCAACACAATTGCTTTGGATCAATATGGTCTCAGCGATTACGATTCAATTTGCTTTAATTTTTGAACCAGCAGAAGAAGGTATCATGAAGCGAGCTCCTCGAAAGACCGGTGCCAAATTCATGAACAAACACGATATTTTCCAAATGGCTTACGTGGCTATCTTGATTTCTGGTGTCAGTCTGATCGTTGACGCATATCTTAACGCTCAAGGCGTTGGTGAAGTCATCTCAAGTACAACCATGGTCAACGTCTTAGTTATTGGTAAAATATTCTACCTATTCAATATTAGAACTAAAAAGCTTGCTTTCTCTAGAGACTTTTTCTCTAATTCCAAGGCATTCCTATTTATTGGATTGATGATAATCCTACAGTTAATTTTAACTTATGTACCATTCATGCAAGGTGTCTTCTACACTGGCAATATTGGACTAAAAGAATGGGGATTTGCCGTAATCGGTGGATTCATCGTTCTGATAGTTGCCGAAATCGATAAAATGATCCGCATGAAGTTAAACTAATTTTGAGTATTTAAAAAGCCAAGTCGCTAGACTTGGCTTTTTTTAATTTCCCGAAACTAATGGATAATCATTATCTAAAATATATCCGAATCCTCGAACTGTTTTGATCCATGTTGGTGACTGCGGATTTTCTTCTAGTTTATCTCGCAAGTGACTAATATGAATATCAATTGTTCGTGTCGATCCGGCAGCATCATAACCCCAGACGCCCTCAAGTAACTGATCACGACTGAGTACTTGGCCTCGATGCTGCATTAAATACCAAAACAAACTAAATTCCTTGGGAGTTAACCCAATATCATTTCCCTCATGTATAACACGATAATGTTTGAAATCAACTGACAAGTCATCGCATTTGATCAACTTATCATTCTTTAACTCTGGTTGCTCTGGCTTATCATTACGAAGTTTATCGTATAACCAGAAGAGTTGACGTATTTTGGCTATAAATTCCGTAAAATCAAATTTCTCTAGGAAATATGCATCGATCTTCAAATCATACAAGATCTCTTTTTCTTTCTTGTCATGCTTCTTTGCTATTACAACTATTGGTCCTGTTATCTTGTTACGTAAAGTTTTAACAGTTTCAATTGTTGACGATATATCTATTGTAGATAAATCTATGATCAATCCAGCAACATCATTTTCATTTACAATTTCAATTGCTTTCTCGTGGTCCATTACATTGTGTACAAACCAATTTTGACCATTACAATAGCGGTTAATTTCTAAGAACAAAGGCAATCTGTTGCTTAACAATATCAACGGTCGCATCCAATACTTCCTTCCAGCATTCATAATTAGCTATGGCCAGCCAAGTAAATTGATTATAACAGCATAATTTCATTTAGGTCACCTGATAAGCGTAAATTATCCATTGTATTTTTATATATGCTAATACAACAAGATAAATACAAAATTTACTCTTTCTTTACAATAAATAGACAAAAATAATATAAGTTTAAGTTACTTTATAAGAGCTTGATAACAGAGCAATAATATATTTTTTGTTAAGGGGTTTCTTTATGAAAAAGAAAACAATTATTTCATCATTACTTGCGCTAGGCGCTTTAATGGCGATCACGACTGGATGTAGCAATAGTTCAAGTGCTACTAAATCATCTTCATCTGAAGTATCAGGTAAGATCACAGCCGTTGGATCGACTGCACTTCAACCATTAGTTGAAAAAGCTGCCGGTGATTTCCAAAAGGATAACAGCAAGATCAATATTACTGTTCAAGGTGGAGGTTCTGGTACAGGACTTAGCCAAGTTCAAGATGGATCAGTTAAGGTCGGTAACTCAGATATCTTTGCCGAACAAAAAGATGGTATCGACGCTAAGAAACTTGTTGACCATAAAGTTGCCGTTGTTGGTATGGCACCAGTAGTTAATAAAGATGCCGGTGTTAAAAACGTTACTATGGATCAATTGAAACAAATCTTTACTGGCAAGATCACTAACTGGAAAGATCTTGGTGGAAAAGACGAAAAGATCACCGTTGTTAACCGTGCTGAAGGTAGTGGTACAAGAGCTACATTCGAATCAGCTGTATTAGGTGGGGAAAAAGCCGTTAAGTCACAAGAACAAGACTCAAACGGTACTGTTCAAAAAATCGTTTCTACAACACCAGGTGCTATTAGTTACCTAGCCTTCTCATATATCAACGACAAGGTTGAAGCACTATCGATCGACGACGTTAAACCAACAGACGATAACGTTGCTGATAACAAATGGAAAATCTGGTCATACGAACATATGTATACAAAGGGTGATCCTAAAGATGCAACAAAGAAATTTATCAACTATATGAAGTCTGATGATGTTCAAAAGAAACTTGTTAAAGACATGGGCTACATCAGTACAAATGATATGAAAGTACAAAAAGACGCAAAAGGAACTGTTACAGACAAATAATTAATTTAAAAAGAGCTTTGACTCCACAGTTAATTAGTCGAAGTTCTTTTTTTCTGTCCTCAGGAGGATTTCATGGACGATATTCAAACTAGATTACAAAAAAGTTCTCGAGCAACACGTCAGGACTACTTTGGGAAAGTTATTTGCTATTCATGCATTGGCTTGATCATTCTATTGGTTGCCTGCATTCTCTACTTTATTGCTTCTAAAGGTCTCGCGACTTTTACCAAAAACGGAGTAAACTTTTGGAATTTCTTAACCCAATCAGACTGGAAACCTGGTGATGTAGACAAATATGGTAATCCTCAAGTTGGGGCTTTGCCGATGATCGTTACTTCATTCAGCGTTACCATTTTAGCAGCTTTACTAGCTACGCCTTTTGCCATAGGAACGGCTATCTTCATGACTGAGATTGCCAACAAGCGAGGTGCAAAATTTTTGCAACCTGTTATTGAATTACTAGTCGGTATCCCTTCAGTTGTTTATGGTTTTATCGGACTATCATTGATCGTACCATTCATAAGAGGAATCTTTGGTGGAACAGGATTTGGGATTCTTTCAGGGACATTAGTTTTATTCGTTATGGTATTACCTACTATAACTTCATTGTCAGTTGACAGTCTTAAATCTGTCCCCATGCACTATCGCCAGGCATCCCTAGCATTAGGTGCCACTCGCTGGCAAACAATTTACAAAGTAATCCTAAAAGCTGCCGCTCCGGGACTACTTACTGCTGTTATCTTTGGTATGGCTCGCGCCTTTGGTGAAGCTTTAGCCGTTCAAATGGTTATCGGTAATGCAATCTTAATGCCAAAGAATTTAATTTCACCGGCTTCAACTTTAACTAGTAAATTAACAACAGAAATTGGAAACACAGTTATGGGAACCTTACCAAATAATGCGCTTTGGTCTCTTGCACTAGTTCTATTATTCATGTCACTATTATTCAACTTGATCGTTAGATTTATTGGAAGACGAGGTAACATCAAAAATGAACGCTAAAAAATCTGATAAACTCGCCACAGGAATGATCTATGGACTAGTCGGAATAGTCGTTGCCATTCTAGTTGCTCTACTTGGTTACATACTCTATAACGGAGTACCTGATATCAATTGGCATTTTCTGACATCAGAGGCACAATCATTTAGTGCTGGTGGTGGTGTTCGAGATCAGCTTTTCAATTCTCTTTACCTATTAGTATTAGCTCTAATAATTTCTTTCCCAATTGCTTTAGGTGCAGGTATCTACTTATCTGAATACGCTAAAGATAATTGGATAACTGACATTATTAGAACTTCGATCGAAGTTTTGAGTTCACTACCTTCAGTTGTTGTTGGATTATTCGGTTACTTATTACTAGTTATCCAGCTTAATCTAGGATTTTCAATCTTAGCTGGAGCAATTGCCTTAACATTCTTCAACTTGCCTTTGTTAACTAGAAATATTGAAGAATCTCTTCGTAGCGTTCCTGACCTTCAAAGAGAAGCTGGTACATCCCTAGGATTATCAGGTTGGAAAACCATCACCAAAATTATTTTACCAATGGCACTGCCAGGGATATTGACTGGATTGATCCTCTGCTCAGGAAGAATTTTCGGTGAAGCCGCCGCTTTGATTTATACGGCTGGTCAAAGTGCACCTAGCGTGGACTATGGAAATTGGAATCTATTCACTGAAACAAGCTTTCTTAATCCTATGCGCCCTGCTGAAACTTTAGCTGTTCACATTTGGAAAGTTAATACTGAGAGTGTTACTCCAGATTCCAGCGTTATTTCCAGTGCATCATCAGCTGTTTTGATCATCGTTATCTTGATCTTTAATCTGGGTGCCAGATATCTCGGTAACAAACTATTTAAGAAAATGACTGCCGCAAAGTGAGGATAACTGCTTGAAAACTTATGACTTTAATCAACAATACATCAGTAAAATAGAACAAGAAGTTGCACTTTCAACTGAGAATGTCCAAGTTCATTATGGTAAAAGCCATGCAATTTTTGACGCTAGCTTAGACTTTCCTCGTTTCCAGATCACTTCATTGATCGGAGCATCAGGTTCAGGAAAATCCACATACTTAAGATGTCTCAATCGAATGAACGATCGAATTGCTCAAGTCGACGGTAAAATTTTATATCGAAATACTGATATAAACTCCAAAAACATCAATGTTTATGAGGTTAGACGACACATCGGAATGGTATTTCAAAGACCAAATCCCTTTGCTAAGTCGATACGTGAGAATATTCTTTTTGCACTAAGGAATAACGGTATTAATGATAAAAAGGAACTTCAGGAACGCCTTGAAACTAGTTTGCGTGATGCCGCCCTCTGGGATGAAGTCAAAGATGACCTTGACAAGAGTGCCTTAGCATTATCCGGTGGTCAGCAGCAACGTCTCTGTATTGCTCGTTCAATTGCCATGCATCCTGATATCCTACTACTGGATGAACCGGCTAGTGCTCTAGATCCAATTTCAACTTCTAAAATAGAGGAAACCCTCAAATTACTTAGTAAAAATTATACGATAATTATCGTGACCCACAACATGCAACAGGCTTCACGAATCAGTGATTACACGGCCTTCTTTCACATGGGACATATAATTGAATATAATCAAACAAAAAACATTTTTACTGCTCCAGAAATCAAAGCCACTGAAGACTACATCTCCGGGGACTTTGGATAAAAAAAGATTGAATCCAAATGGATTCAATCTTTTTTTGTACTTTATTTATTGTCACCCTTAGATCTCAATAACTCACCTAATGATGGTTGTTCTGACACATCAATACCATACTTCTTAGAATATGCATCAACTGCATCTTGGCCATATAATTTTTCATCAAGTGGCATGAAAGCTGTAGCAACAGGATCATCTTGCTTAATCACAGCGTTAATAACGATTGGCTTATCATTGCCGTTTGCTTGTAATTTTTGAACTTTCTTAAATACTTCATCAACATCTTTGATTGATGAAACTGTGAAGCCAATTCCGCCTAAACCTTCTGCAACTTTGGCCCAGTCAGCACCAGTTAAATCTACACCATACAAATGTTGTTTAGTGGCAACTTGTTCATAATAGATGAAACCTAATCTTTCATTTGAGAATACAACATTAATTACTGGCAACTTGTAACGTGCTTCAGTGATTAAATCTGGTGCGACCATTGAGAATCCACCGTCACCAGAAAATGACCAGCTTTGGGCATCAGGAACACTCAATGCACCTGATAAACCTGCTGGCAAACCAAAGCCCATTGTGGCAAATAATCCTGACAAAGCAAAACGTTGGTTCTTGTTCATTGGTAATCCACGAACGCTCCATTCTGAAACGTTACCTGTATCCACACCAAAAGTATCATTGGGTCCAGCCATTTCTTTTACTTTGGCCATAACTGTTTCAGGATTCAAACCTTTACTATCATCTTTTGAAAGTTTAACTAGCCAATTATCCCAATTTCTCTTGTTTTCTTGGTTGGCTTTTAGCCAATCACCTGCTGGCACTGTATCACCCGTATCGATCAAGGCTTGCAAATAACTCTTAGCATCAGAAATAACTGCATAGTCAACATCAACCGTTTTACCAATGTCATAAGGATTATTGTTTACTTCAATGATCTTCAAACCCTTAGGCCAGAATCCGGCAAATGGAAATTCTGAACCAAGGAACAAAATAAGATCGGCATGTTGCAATGCTTCAAAGCCTGACTTGCTTCCTAAACGTCCAAAAGTACCAATAAAGTTAGGGTGGTCAGTACTAATAACTCCAGTTGCAGGAACAGTGTTCATAATTGGCAAATTGAATTGTTCTGCAAACTTTTCCAAAACATCTTTAGCACCTAGTAGTCCACGACCAGCATAAACTAATGGATGTTTAGCTTCTTTTAACATTTTTAAAGTATTTTCAACATCAGCTGCATTGATAACTTGTGAGAAATTATTTTCAACAACTTTTGGCGTCTTAGGTGAAACATAATCAATCTCTTTATTAGTTAAATCTTCGGGTAACGTAACAACAGCTACACCCTTTTGACGATAAGCTTCTCTGATTGCTTGATTAATAACATATGGAATTTGTTCTGCGGTTGTAACGGTACGATTATAAACCGATACATCCTCAAACATTGGTGTTTCATCCATTTCTTGGAAATAGTTAGTGTTCATAACTGTTTGCGGTACTTGACCCACTAAAGCTAAAACTGGAACATGATCCATTTTTGCATCATACAAACCATTGAACAAATGAGTTGCACCAGGACCGGCTGAACCAAATGTTACACCGATCTTTCCTGTGAACTTAGCGTCAGCCGATGCAGCAATAGCACCAACTTCCTCATGACGCACTTGGATATATTTAATATTATCTTTCTCTAAATACAATCCCTCAACGGTATGATTGATTGATCCCCCTGGAATACCATAGACTTGCTTTACTCCCCACTCTTCTAAAACTTTTACTAAAGCTTGTCCTGCGATCATTTTTGTCATAATTCCACTTTCTCTCTCTGAAATTAACGAGATATTTCTCGTTTGAAAACGAATACAATGATCATTTTTATTCTAATGAGGTACATTTGTCAACTATCTTTCCTCGGCGGTAGAAAAGTATTTATTCACTTTTACAAAATATTTTTTTCAATTATAGAAATTCATTATTCTGGAATAATAAATTATGAGGCCTTAAACTATCGGCAATAAAACAAAGGCGGTGTTGCTTCATGAATGTATTTGAAAAAAAAGACATTAATGAATTGCTTAATAGAACTTCCCCCTTGAAACGAACTCTCCATACATGGGATCTAACTTTTTTGGGGATCGGCGCTATCATCGGAACTGGTATTTTTGTTCTAACTGGCAAAGGTGCTTTAACGACCGGTCCCTCACTAGCATTATCCTTTTTACTCGCAGCTATCTGTTGTGGTTTTGCTGGATTATGCTATGCCGAGTTTGCTTCTATGGCACCCGTTGCCGGATCAGCCTATACATATTCCTATATTTCATTTGGTGAAATCATTGCATTTATTATAGGCTGGGATTTAATTTTGGAATATGCCTTAGGAGCTGCCACAGTTGCTGCTGGTTGGTCAGGTTATTTTGTCAATCTGATGAGTAATTTAGGGATTCATATTCCGAGTGCTTTAACTGCAGCTGCTGGGACTACTCCCGGTGTCAAAACTTACTTTAATCTTCCAGCATTTTTGATCGTAATTCTAATTACTTGCATCATTGCAATGGGTATCAATCAGACAAAACGTGTCAACGATACTATGGTTGTAATTAAATTAGCTGTTATTCTGTTATTTATTATTTGTACCGTTTGGTTCGTAAAACCTCAAAATTGGAAACCATTCACACCTTACGGAATTTACTCATTCCACAATGGTACAGCTTCAGGAGTAATTCCAGCAGCATCAATTGTCTTCTTCTCATTTATCGGATTTGATTCTGTATCTTCCAGCGCTGAAGAAACAGTCAACCCAAGTAAAACTCTTCCAAGAGGTATTCTCTACTCACTAGGAATTTCTACTGTTCTATATATCGTTATGACTTTGATCATGACTGGTGTCGTTAAATACACCGTTTTTGCAAAGTTCCTTGATGCACCAATTTTGGCAGTATTAAAAGCAACTGGTCAAACATGGTTGAGTATCATTGTCAGCATTGGAGCTATTCTAGGAATGACAACCGTAATCCTAGTGCAACTATATGGACAATCAAGAATCACTTACTCAATGTCTCGTGACGGACTATTTCCTAAGTTCTTTGGTGATGTCAGTTTACAACATCAAACACCTTATAAAGGTACATGGTTCTTCGGTATCATCACTGCCTTAGCCGCTGGTGTCGTTAACCTAAATATTCTATCTGAACTTGTTAATATTGGTACTCTAACCGCATTTATCCTTGTTTCAGCCGGTGTTCTTTGGATGAGACACAAGCATCCAGAAATCCATCGTGGATTCAGAGCACCATGGGTACCAGTTACACCAATCATTGCCATTCTCTTCTGTATCATGCTAGTAGTTGGATTAAACTGGGAAACATGGCTAAGATTTATCGTTTGGTTTGCTATCGGACTCTGTGTTTACTTCGGTTATTCATATAAACATTCTAAAATTAGAGCATAATAAAAAGCTGACGAATCAAATTTCGTCAGCTTTTTGCTTGTTCAAGATCATACCCCAGATAGCAGGTATTAAATATAACCAGTTACTGATCAAACCAATTGCAAATAAAACAACTGGCCAGTAAATATTTTTATGTAACTTTTTTATTGCAAATCCTACTACAACTTGAACAATAATAACTAATATCAAAATAATAATTGCCAAAATAGTTGATGCTGTGTCATACGGGATCGATGTTCTATATTTAGGATGGATCAGAGAAACTAAAGTGATACTTACTATACATAGATTAGTTAGCCATAAAGCGATCCAACCACTTATTTGTGCTTTACTATTGCCCATAATTTTTGCCCCAAATTTAGTTTACCATTCTATTAATTATTTAGTGTCACCTGATTTTTGATTTAATGACATACCCCAGATTGCCGAAACAACATAGAACCAATTGAAAAAGATTCCAATTATTAATAGTACGATCGACCAATAACTCTCATCATGCAGCCTTTTTATTGCCACACCTGCCATCCCTTGTATAAAAACCACAAAGAATATAAACATTCCCAATGCAAAACTAGCTGAAAGAAAATCATGTGGAATAATAGTCGGATCATTCGGATTTGTTGAAGATATAATTGTCACTGCAACTATCGCCAAATTATTGACCCAAAAAAATATCCAGCCAAATATCTGTGCACCACTTATTTTCCTCATATAATTTGCCCCCGTTATCAATAATAGAGTACCATGAATTAATAAATAATCCGATTGACGTTGTGGCAATAAAAAAAATCATATCTATTCGATATGATTTTTATACTAATTATTAAAAAATGATGTTAGGACTAGGAAGACTATCCCGCCGACAATGACACCAATTCCGACGATGAAAAAGTTCCACAGTCCCAAAAAACCACATACTATTAAGATTATTCCGATGATCGGATGTCGTAATAAAGCCGCTCCGGTCTTAATAAGTAGCCAAATAATAACTAAAATTGCTACTCCAATCGCTATCAACAAAGGTGCGCTACTAGCGGTGTTTGTCGCCATTAATGTGAGCATTCGACTCCTCCTTATTTAGACTAGATTATATCATTTAAATTATTAAAGTGTACTAATGACAACTATTTTCTGATCAGTATTTTATTCAGAATATTGTACATAAAAAATGACAAGTAGAATCCTAATGCATAACAGAGATTCGTAATTTCCAAGACGATAAAGAACTTATCTTGAAAGACTGAACTAAGGACACCTAACAAATAAATTACGCCAGTTATCGCTAAAAGAATTAAGCCTAACCCAAGCAAATATTTATGAATATGAACAAAGAAAATATCTTTCTCCGTTAATTCACCACGCTTGAATTGTTGAATAATATCTTTTATAGCCCGATTCTCATCATTCCCTAATTTCTTTTGGTCAGAAACATAGTCGATCATCATCGTCTCAATTTCATTTTTCTCATCTAACGATACTGATAGATCACTAATAAACTCTTCTATAGAATGATAGCTTTTATATAGTGGATTGATCCGCAAATGATCTATATAATTCAAAATCGACCAAAAAGCTGCCAGCATAATAGCAAACATATACCCGGCAACAAAGACTGACTCGGTTTTCGAAGGGTCAATAACTGTATCTAAATAGTAGCAAATAAAAAATAGTATCGCGGAAATCGCCAATATCGACTTATAGCTAATTTGTTTCATTGAAAAATACTCCATTTAATAACACCTCATATAAATCTTTTGACAATATCAGACAGATTATTAAAGTCCTTTTTTAACGATGTTAATTGTGATAAACCTTGATGAGTTATTTTATAGTATTTCCTCTTACCACCGTGAGACTGTTCACCCCAATATGATTCAATACATTCTTGCTTTTCTAATCGTTTCAACGCTAAGTACAGCGTTGCTTCTTGAATTTCAAAAGTTTCGCCTGATATATCAGTTATAACTTTAGATATTTGATAACCATAATTATCATTCTCTTTTAGAACTGATAGAATCAGTAAATCGATGGTTCCTTTTAACATCTCTTTATTCATCAGTTTGATTCCTCTATCTATATTCTCACTGACAATTCTACACAAGAAAAAATGTAATTACTATTCAAACCCTAATCTATTAGTGATTTTCTTTTCCATCCTATTATATTTATCAACAAATGAGTACATAATTTGTGAATTAATAAAAACTTGATACCAAATATTCCCCATTATTATGGCGATCATCATACCGGCCAATACATCTGACGGATAATGAACACCAACAAAGATCCTCGACAATGCTACTAATACTGCAATAACTAAATAATTATAGCGACTCCAAGTTTTTGTTATTAAAAATAAAATGATCATAAAGCTAAAGAAAATTATCGTGTGATCGCTAGGGTAACTATTCCCAACATTTTTAGGGATCAACTGATGGACATCATTCAGAACAGTAAAGGGCTGTGTGTGATAATACAATTTTCCAGCGATCAACTTACCAACCAATTCGGAACTAAATGCCGTCAGAATAGATATCAAAAGACCCACTCGATACTTATCATCATTACGTTTTTGAATCCATTTAAAAATCAAAAATATTGCTAACACATAAACAGAATAACGTGCCAAAAAAATTCCCATTGGATCAAGAATTTTAATACCGGCCAAATTATTAATGGATCTGAAAATAAAAATATCCATTGTGTTCATTAAATTACCTCTACTAAATATTATTGAGTACTTTATTACTAAATAATATAAAGTAATCTAATAAATAAAACAAGTTTTTATTTACTACCTTATCTTAAATAAATAAATATTGTGACATAATATTATTAAAGAGAGGTATCTAATCATGAAGGCACTGACCATTCAAAAGAATTCTGAAAAAGGCATCAACAAAATTAAATTAACTGATATGCCATTACCAAATATCAATGGAAACGAAGTTTTAGTTAAAATTCATGCTGTAGCTTTAAATCCTGTCGACTATAAACTTGCCGAAGGTCACAATCCTAAATGGAGATACCCACATATTCTAGGATTAGATGGAGCCGGTGAAATTTTTAAAGTTGGAGTTGATAATCCCAAGAATTTTAAAATTGGAGAACGCGTCTTCTTTCATGGTGATCTATGTGTAGATGGCACATTCGCAGAATTCGCCAAGGCAAAATCAAATATCATTACAAGAATTCCGTAAAATGTATCGTTTGAATCTGCTGCGGCTATACTTTGTAGTGGTTTGACTGCCTATCAGGCGATATATCGAAAACTAAGCTTGGCCAGAAAAAAGAATATCTTGATTCATGCTGGTGCCGGCGGTGTCGGCGGTATGGATATTCAACTAGCAAAGCATTCAGGATTGACCGTTATAACGACAGTATCAAAACATAAAATTGAATTTGCAAAAAAGTTGGGTGCCGACTATGTTATTGATTATCATAGTGAGAATATTGATCAAGTGATAAATAAGGTTACAAATAACCTTGGTGTTGACCTAATTATCAACCCCGTCGGTGGATCGACCGTACAAGATGATCTAAATCGTCTGGCTTACAATGGCGGATTAGTTACCATCTTAAATACTCCCGATGTAAGTAACTATGATCTACGTTCTAAAGGTCAAAGTATCTTAACCTTGAATCTCGGAGGCGTACACCAAAGCAATAACGAATCTCAATTAAATGATATTGGCATCATGGAAGACGAACTAGTTAAACTGGTTTCTAACAATATTATTGATCCAATGGTTTCTGAAGTTATTGATTTTCAAGATATTCCCAAAGGATTAGAAAAATTAAAACAACATAGTCTAGTAGGAAAAATAATTGCCACCATATAAAAAGATGACCATTTTGATAAATCTCAAAATAGTCATCTTTTTATTTATTCTGTTACGCTCTCTTTTTCGTAGAAAGCTTTTAATTCATCTGGAGTTGGATAACCGTCATTATCACCAGGCGTTTGAACTTGTAACGCTCCAACGGCATTACCACGTAGAACTGCTGATTTCAAGGGTTTCCCTTCGAGCAAAGCACTTATAACGCCTAAGGCAAATCCATCACCAGCACCGACAGTATCAACAACATGATCAACTTTGAAACCACGAACAGTAAATGTTTCACCATCCTTATTTTTAACAAAGGCACCATCTGGACCAACTTTAACAATGACTGTTTCCGTTTGTTCACCTTTAAGATAAAAATCAGCGATTTCTTCAGGATCTGAGCTACCCATCAAAATTTTTCCTTCATTAATACCAGGAAGCACAATATTAGCCATTCCAGCTAAATCATTGATTGTCTCACGCATAACATCCTCACTAGCCCATAATTGTGGACGCAAGTTTGGATCAAAAGTTGTTTTTACGTTATTATCGATCAATTTCTTAAATAACTTTCTAAATGTATCTTCGGCAGTGGCTGAGATTGCTGGGAAAATACCTGACATATGTGCAAACTTAACATCACTTAAATCAATTTTATCTACAACGTCAGCATTCAAATATGATGCGGCTGAATTTTTACGGTAATTATAAGTATCAGGATCTCCGCTAGATACTAATTGTTTAATTTGATGTCCTGTCCAATGTTCATTGTCTTCGAGAATATAGTCAGTTCCGACATTATGACCATTAATTTCTTTTTTAACATATTTACCAAATGGATCATCTCCAACTTGAGAAATATATTGAACTGAATGTCCTAAACGACTAATACCAATAGAAACATTTAATTCTGCTCCACCAAGAAGACGTTGGAAAGTTTTAACATCTTCTAATTTTTTATCCATATCTTTTGAAGCCAAGATAACTAATGGTTCTCCAATTGTAATTACTTCACTCATGCTTACCCTCTCCTTATAAAAAAAGGGGCGTCCCAAGGACTCCCTTTTAATGTCTTATCTTAATTCGTCCATTGCAACTGCATCCATATCGTCATATGTTTGGTTCTCACCACACATTGCCCAGATAAATGCATAATTTGTTGTACCAACACCACAGTGAATTGACCAACTTGGATTAATTACTGCTTGTTCTTGTGACATTACAATATGATTTGATTCGTCTGG
>NZ_RHOR01000015.1 GCF_003946625.1 Companilactobacillus kedongensis
CCCTTTAATTTTTTAATGTTTGGCTTCGACACCTTCATTTTAAAACTATTGGGGGCTTTTTCGTATAACTATTAACGCCCACCCGCATAGCGGGTGGTTTTTTGTTTCGCACGCTTACGCGCACTCAACTGGGCCTAAAGGCATAATAATATATAAAAAGCCTTGTTTGCTAAGCAAACAAGGCTTTTTATTTCTGATACTAATCAGTATAACCATCCAAAATTTTAGCTAATTGAGCTTTACTGTGAAATCCAGTTATCTTTTCAACAACTTCGCCATCTTTTTTGACAACTAGTGTTGGGATAGCCATGATTCCAAATGATTCTGGTGTTTTAGGGTTAGCATCTACGTCCATCTTAGTGAACTTAACTGCATCATTTTCCTCAGATAGATCCTCAATAACAGGTGATTGCATACGACATGGACCACACCATGTAGCCCAAAAGTCTGTCAATACTACGCCGTCTTTAGTTTCTTCTTGGAAATTTGCATCTGTTACTTCATCAACCATGAAATCACTCCTTTTTAAATCACTCATATAAAGGTATCACTTTCGGACAATTCTAGGAAACATTTTGTATCGAGAATCTAAAGATCAACGATGGTAGCTCCTGAACCACCCGAACTTGCAGGTGCATATCCAAAGGACTTAACTCTTGGATTTGTCTGCAAATATTTAGTAACACCTTTTCTAATTACTCCCGTACCAAATCCATGAACGATAGTAACTTGATTATAACCTGCTAGCAATGCTTCATCAATATATCTATCCAATTCTGTCATTGCTTCTTCATAACGTTTACCACGTAAGTCCAACTTACTAGAAAGACCCGAACTCTTAGTTCTTCTGACCATTGTTGGCTTAGGCTCATCTTCATCTTTAGAAGCTTGAACTTTTTCTAGATCATCACTCTTGAATTTCATCTTGAGGATACCTAATTGAACTTCATATTCATCATTACGATTCTTACGAACGATCGTACCAATTTGACCATATGGAATAGCCTTGACTTCATCGCCAACTTTAAGAGCTTGCTTACGTTTATTACGACGTAAAACACGATTCTTTTTGACGGTTTCATCTTGATGAAGATTCTTCAATTCAGTTTTAGCACTGATCAGTTGATCTTCTTTAACAGCGACACCTTTACGTTCCATTTCACGCAAATGATCGATGATCTTGTCTGACTTACCTTTAGCACGGGCAACGATTTGATTGGCACGGACTTTGGCAGCTTGGATCTCACTGTCTTTAGAATTAGCTAGGGCAACTTGTTTTTGCTCATAGTCATCTTCAATTGCTTTATTCTTAGCTAATTGTTCAGACAAATCTTGATTCTTCTGTTCAAATTCTTTACGACGATTCTCCAGATCGGTGATCATATTATTCAAGTCTTGGCTTTCACCACTCATCAGTGATTCACCACGTTCAACGACATCACGATCCATACCCAAACGTCCAGCAATATTAAAGGCATTACTTGCTCCGGGAATACCGATCAACAAGCGATACGTTGGTTTCAATGATTTATCATCAAATTCCATACTTGCATTGATAGTTTCTTCAGTATTATAAGCAAATACTTTCAATTCTGGGTAGTGAGTTGTTGCCATGATCATACAATCTGATTTGGAAAGTTTTTCCAAAATAGCAATGGCAATTGAGGCACCTTCTTGAGGATCAGTCCCGGCACCTAACTCATCGATCAAAACTAAACTGTTCTGAGATACCTTGTGGATAATATTAATAATATTGTCCATATGTGACGAGAATGTTGATAAGTTCTGCTCAATAGACTGTTCATCACCAATATCAACAAAAATCTCATCAAAAACGGCAACTTCACTCTCTTCATGAGCAGGAATGAATAGTCCCGCTTGCGCCATAGCTTGGAGCAAACCTAACGTCTTCATAGTGATAGTTTTACCACCAGTATTAGGTCCAGTTATCAGCATAGTTTTGTAGCCATCACCAATCTTAATATCATTGGCAATAACTCGATCGGGGTCGATCAAAGGATGCTTAGCTTCCTTCAAATCAACGACACGTTCTTTAGAGATCAAAGGTTCAGTACCCTTGATTTCTTTAGCATATTTAGCCTTAGCATTGATCAAATCAAATTGAGCCAAAACATCATTATTCTTAACGATGTCATCAATTTCTGGACGAACTAAATCAGATAGTTCATTTAAAATCTTGATTTCTTCCAGTTTTTCAGAAGTTTGATTATCGTGTAATTGATTATTCAAACCTACAACTGCTTGTGGCTCAATATAAAGTGTTTGTCCACTAGCACTTTGATCATGGACAACGCCACCAAATTTGGCTCTATATTCCGTCTTAACGGGAACAACAAAACGATCATCACGCAAAGTAACAATTGCTTCAGTCAAATACTTAGTACTCTTACCTCTAGTATATTGTTCCATTGCATGTCTGATCTGAGCGCTCAAACGTTCAATGTGTTCTCTGATATATTTTAAATCTGGTGAAGCGGCGTCTAAAACTCGACCACTTTCATCTAATGATTTGTTGATCCTAGTTGTCAAAGTCGGATTGTCGATCAAATCATCATTTAATTCATATAATTGTCGAAGGTCAACTGCATCATCATGCAGACCTTCAAAGAATTCTTTTAATTCACTTGTATTTTTTAGAACTTGCCCAATTGCGGCTAATTCGGTCCCATTTAAATTACCATCTTTTTTGAGTCGATTGGCCTGATCATTTAGATCAGCCAATTTTCTAACTGGAATCTCACCTTTTAGACGGACGATATCCATACCGTCCTTAGTTTGATCGATCAATCTTTGAACGATCGATTCAACTGACATTGGCATTAACCTTTTCAGTAATGCATGTCCACGAGAGGTAATCAAAAACTTCCCTATTTCAGCTTTTATCTTGTCAAACTCTAAAACATTTAATGCTTTATTATTCATTTAATCTCCTCTTAGAAAATAAGACTGAAACAATTAAATTGTCCCAGCCTTATCCTTAGATACCACTTATTAAAAGCGTCGTTAACGCGTGAGTCAATATTGGAGTACTCCGGATCATTGCCGAGGCAACAAAAGAATGTTGCAACGAATTCTGAATACCAGTGACCGGTATCATTGCCATAGTCAAAAGGATCAAAAAGATCATTATATAATTGACTAGCAATCCGAGTATTCCCCCACTCAAGAGGTTAACATCGTTATACATTGGAAAATAAGTTAATCGCTTAAAATATAACCCAATGAATCGCATAACGATCCAACCAATAAAGCAGACAAAAATAAAGGCAAATGCACGATAAAATGCGTCGTCTAATTCCATCCCGACTTTCGTTGAAAAGAAAGCGAACTCACTTCCCAAATTAGCGGAAGGATATGGTATTAACATTTCAAATTTTGGTCCTAAAGCTCTAGCCGAAATCCATGCTATCCCAAAGAATATCGTATATCCGACTGTATAAAAAGCTTGCATCATCAGGCCACGCCTTGCACCGACGTAAAAGCCATAGACTAAACATAAAACAATTAAAAGACTCAGCATTATATCCCCTTTAATTCCGTATCACTCAAGTTTTGCATAAACGCGGGACAAGAGAGTAAATAACCCTCTTGTCCCGCTTTTATCAGTTATTCATCTTGTTCTTCGTCATCTGAACTGAATGTATTAAGCACTTCTTGAATCATATCCCATTCTTCATCATCTTCGATAGGATCTAATTCACCAGCATCAACATCCCCATTTTCATCGGGTGTGAATGAGAAAGCTTGCACTTCAATTTCACTTGAATCTTCTACATCTTTAGGATACAAGACAACATATGATTTGCCGTAATCTTCTGAATCAAAGGTAAAAAGAATCTTGTAAGTTTCTTCATTTCCTTGATCATCACTTAAAATCACTTCATCCAAATCTTTTGGTGACTGTGGATTTTCATTCATATTTTCACCTATTTTCGTGTTAACTTACCTTTCGCATCTAAATAATTTTGTAAAATCATTTCGGCGGCAATTTTATCAATAACTTTTTTACGTTTCTTACGCGAGACATTTGCTTCATCGATCAACATACGTTCAGCTTGAACAGTAGTTAATCTTTCATCGATAAAATCGACCGGCAAACCAAATTTTTCTTCCACCATGTTACCGTACTCACGAGACTTTTCAACCCTAGGTCCCTCAGTATTATTCATATTCTTAGGTAAACCAATGACAACACCTGTTGGTTGTTTATCTTTGATGATCTCAGACAATCTGTCTAAACCAAAATCCCCATCGTCTTCATTAATACGAATAATTTCAACTCCTTGAGCAGTCCAGCCTAATAAATCACTAGCAGCCACTCCAACAGTCCTTGAGCCCACATCTAATCCAAGTAAGCGCATTATTTGCTTTGACCGAGATAACTTTTGACTAGTTCTTCGATTATCTCGTCCCTTTCATGCTTCAAAATCAGATTTCTGGCATCATTATGTCTTGGAATATATGCTGGATCCCCTGATAACAAGTATCCGACAATTTGATTGATGGGATTATATCCCTTTTCTTCCAAGGATTGGTAGACACTTTGAAGCGTATCTTTTACATCTTTGCCTTTATTCTCATTAAAGTCAAAACTCATTGTTTTATCAAGTGAACTCATGGCAAACCTCCATATAACATTATTTAAATGGTTGAAAAAATCTTACTTCAATTATAGCCCACTTTAATAAGATTTAATAACATCTTTAGCCATTTGTAACGCATTTGTTAAACCAGCAGGGTTTTTACCACCAGCTTGCGCCATATCTGGACGACCACCGCCGCCACCTTGGATCTCTTTAGCGATTTTCTTGATAATATCGCCAGCCTTAACACCTTTGGCTTGAGAATCCTTATTTACAGCAACTACTAAACTGGCTTTTTGATCTGCACTTGCGCCTAGCACTAAAATATCAGAACTTTGATCGTTCTTCCACTTATCAGCTAATTGGCGTAAAGCGGCCATATCTGCTGGAACTATATCAGCAATAACTTTGAATCCATTAATGTCCTCAACATGATCAAAGATCTCATTTGATTTTTGACTGGTTAATTGTGTCTTAAGGTTCTGGTTATCACGTTTTAAAGCTTTATTATCATCAATTAATTGATTTGCACGTTGTGGGACATCTTTCAATTGATTTACTTTCATCATATCAGCTGTTTCTTGCAATAGTTGTAATTGAGTATTCAAGTATTCAAATGCTTCCTCGCCAGTTACAGCTTCAACTCTTCTGATACCTGAACCAATAGCTGATTCAGAAGTGATCTTGAATAATCCTAATTCAGAAGTATTTCTGGCATGTGTACCACCACAGAATTCAACTGAATAGTCGTCAATTTCAACAACACGTACTAAATCACCATATTTTTCGCTAAATAGGGCAATTGCACCCTTTTTCTTCTTAGCTTCTTCAATAGGTAAAACTTCTGTCTTAACTGGAATAGCTTCCCAGATTTTCTTATTGACGATTGTTTCCAATTGACTGATTTGATCCTTTGTTAAAGCAGCATTGCTGTTAAAATCAAATCTCAAGTAATCAGGTTCAACTAATGATCCAGCTTGATGTGTTCTTGGTCCCACAACATCGCGCAAAGCTTGGTCCAATAAGTGAGTAGCCGTGTGATTGTGACGTACTTTTTCACGGAAATCGACATCGATCTTCAATTCGTATTCACTGTTTTGTTTTAACTCATTGAAAACATTAACTACATGAATATTTTGACCATTTGGTGCATGTTGTACATCGACAACTTCTGCTACTTGGTTGCCGTTATCATCATAAATTCCACCAATATCAGCCACTTGACCACCCATTTCAGCATAGAAAGGTGTCTTATCAAAAATTAATTGAGCTTTACCTTCAGCAACAGCTGAAACTTCATTATCATCAGCCACGATATCTTTTAATGTAGCTTTGATGTCTGTTTGATCATAACCAACAAATTCACTCTTAGTCTTGATTTCCATCAATGTTTCATCTTGCATCCCCATAGATTGTAAGTTTCCACGAGCATCACGAGCACGTTGCTTTTGAGCTTCCATGTTTTCTTTGAAACCATCTTCATCAACATCTAACCCTTCATCATGGGCATACTCACGAGTCATTTCCAATGGGAAACCATAAGTATCATAAAGCTTGAAAGCAGATGCTCCATCGATCATCTTTTCATTCTTTTTGTGAAGGTCACTGATAACACCATTTAGTAGTGCTAAACCATCATTCAAAGTATCTGAAAAACGTTTTTCTTCTTGTTGGATCGTCTTAGCAATAAATTCTTGTTGTTGACTAACTTCTGGATAGTAACTCTCCATTATCTTACCAACAGTAGGAACAAGTTTATAAAGGAATGGGCCATTAATACCGATTTTCTTACCATTTAAAACAGCACGTCTGATCAAACGTCTGATAACATAACCACGTCCTTCATTAGAAGGCAAAGCTCCGTCACCGACAGCAAATGAAACTGTTCTAGCGTGATCAGCGATGATTTTAAATGATACATCATCTTCATCATTAACGCCATATTTACGATTGTCACTTAATTCTTCAGCTTGTTCGATGATTGGCTTAAAGAGGTCAGTTTCAAAATTAGTTTTTGATCCTTGGATAATAGAAACTAAACGTTCTAGTCCCATACCCGTATCAATGTTTTTATGTGGTTGCTCAACATATTTACCATTTGGCAAGTGATTTAGTTCTGAGAAAACGATATTCCAAACTTCCAGATATCTTTCATTTTCACCACCAGGATAATTTTCAGGATCATCTTCTGATAGATTATTAAAACTTTGACCACGGTCGTAGAAAATTTCTGAGTCAGGACCACATGGGCCCTCACCAATATCCCAGAAATTATCCTCTTCTTTTAGGATATGATCTGGCAAGATACCTACTTCTGCCCAAAGCTTTTGTGTTTCAGTATCCTTTGGATATGTTGTGACGTAAAGTTTTTCAGCATCCATATCGATCCATTCAGGACTTGTTAGAAATTCAAATGCCCAAGGGATAATTTCTTTCTTAAAATAATCACCAACGGAAAAGTTACCAAGCATTTCAAAGAATGTTTGGTGACGTGCTGTTTTACCAACATTTTCGATATCATTAGTTCTGATACATTTTTGAGCATTAGTAATTCTAGGATTCTTAGGAATCACGGTTCCGTCAAAATACTTCTTCAATGTAGCAACACCGGAATTGACCCATAGTAAGGTTGGATCATTGACTGGCACTAGAGATGCGCTAGGTTCAACGGTGTGACCTTTCGTTTGGAAAAAATCTAAAAACATTTTTCTTATTTCTGCACTAGATAAATTTTTCATTTTATCTCCCCTAAATAAATGATTTCTTCATAAGACCACTCAAAAAAAAATAAAAACCGTTGCAATTTCAAGGACGCCACTGCGCGGTACCACCTTGTTTGCAACGATTTTTCGTTAGCCTCTCAAAAAGTTATATTCAATTAACATTTTGGTAGCATCTAAATAATTAGTTGTCTTGGCGTTCTCAGCAGCTAGCCTTCTCTTTTGACACTTATCATTTGATATATCCAATGAAAATATTAACGACACAACTAAAAAAAGTCAATATTTAAATCCCTAACCCCATATTTTAGATTGCTGCACTGATCTCATTAGCGTATTTAGCTAGATCTTCCCCTTTGTTAACTAATTCAACAACCGCACTGCCAATAATTATTCCATCAGCCAATCCTGATAGATCTTGGGCCTGTTGTACTGAATGAATTCCAAAGCCAATTGCCACCGGAACATCAGTAACTTCCTTAATTCTTTTTATCGTCGGACTCAATTCATTTGAAAAGTCCTCACGTTTTCCGGTAACTCCCATAGAAGAAACCATATAGATGAATCCTTGTGCAGCTTTAGCGATTTTAGTAATACGTTCATCCGAAGTTGGAGCAACTAATTGAATCAAAGAAATATCATATTGATCTGTATATTTCTTCAGATCACCTTGTTCTTCAAGTGGTAAATCAGGAATCACTAAACCAGAAATATTTAGTTCATGACATTTCTTACAAAAAGCTTCATATCCAAACTTAAAAGCAATATTCGTATATGTTAGAAAGACGATCGGCACGTTAGTCGACTCTCTGACTTTTTCAACAATATCGAAAACTACATTAACATTTACTCCGGCTTCAAAGGCTCTTAGATCCGCTGCTTGGATCACTGGACCATCGGCAACTGGATCTGAAAAAGGAATCCCCAATTCCACAATATCAGCTCCATTATCAGCTAAGGTCAAAACATTCTGGACGGTTGTATTAAAATCAGGATCGTTAGCCACTACAAATGGTATAAAAACTTTTTTATTTTCAAAAATCTTTTGTAATTTATTCATCAATATCTCTCCCTCTATACTTAGCTATTGAAGCAACATCTTTATCACCACGACCTGATAAAGTGCAGATAATAATCTTATCTTTCGACATTGTTGGTGCCAATTTTTCAACATAGGCTACGGCATGACAACTTTCAATGGCAGCAATTATACCTTCCGTTTTAGCAATATATTCAAAGGCATCGACGGCTTCATCATCAGTTATACCAACATATTGCGCACGTTTAGTAATTGCCAAATGTGCATGTTCCGGCCCAACACCAGGGTAATCCAATCCTGCTGAAATAGAATAAACTTTATCAATTTGACCATCGTTATTTTGTAAGAATAATGATTTCATACCATGAAAGATACCTGTTGAACCACGTTCGATCGTAGCAGCAGTTTGGTCAGTATCCACACCTTTCCCGGCGGCTTCACAACCAATCAATTGAACATTTTCATCGTCAATGTATTCAGCAAAACTACCGATAGCATTACTACCTCCACCCACGCAGGCAACTACGGTATCTGGAAGTCTACCTTCAACATCAAGTATCTGTTGTTTGGATTCTTTGCTGATAACGCTTTGAAAATCATGCACCATTTCTGGAAATGGATAGGGTCCAACTGCTGAACCTAAAACATAAAAAGTATCATCGACGCGTTGAGTCCATGCCTGCAAAGTAGCATTGACCGCGTCTTTTAGAACCATAGAACCAGTTGTCACTGGGTGCACTTTGGCACCTAATAATTCCATACGATAGACATTTAACTTTTGTCTGTCAGTATCCATCTTCCCCATGTAGATCTCACATTCCATCCCGAACAATGCGGCAATTGTCGCAGTAGCAACCCCATGCTGACCGGCTCCTGTTTCTGCAATCAAACGTGTCTTTCCCATACGTTTGGCGATCAAAGCCTGCCCAATAACGTTATTGATCTTATGTGCTCCAGTATGATTGAGGTCTTCGCGTTTGAAATAAATCTTGGCTCCTCCAAGATCTTCAGTCATATTCTTTGCATAGTACAAAAGTGATGGACGATTGGCATAATCATTTAAAAGTATCTGCAACTCCTCCAAAAAAGCGGGGTTGTTTTTATATTTGTCATAAGCCTCTGAAACTTTATTCAATTCTGTCATCAGCGTTTCGGGAATAAATTGTCCGCCAAATTCTCCATAATAGCGTGACTTAGGATCAGTTTCTTGCATTTCCTTCATAGTATTATCTCCTTACAATCTGTGTACTTTATTTACGATTTGTTTTATTTTTAAGGGATCTTTTTTATTGTCAGTTTCCACTCCACGAGAGACATCAATAATATCTGGAGCAACTTGTTTGATTGCCATAGAAGCATTATTGATATCAATTGCGCCAGCCAAAATATTGGGTCTTACTGGAAGGGACGTCCAATCTAATATTTGACCATCTCCGGAACCACTATCTATCATCAATATATCTGCATTTGTCTGAATAGTTTTTTCAGTAGGTAACTTAAAAACTTGAATGACTTTAATATCAAGATTTTTTAATTTCTCAACCAGTTTTTCTGATTCATGACCATGCAACTGAATCACTGAAACAGCACCACTAGTCACAGCCTCCAGCATTTCATCGATCGAGGCATCTACAAATACTCCAACACTTATAATTTTAGGATCTAGTAGTTTTCGTAATTTTAGAACTTGTTTTAAATCAACATGGTGACGTCCGCCAGCAAAAATGAATCCTGCATAATCTGGTTTTGCTTGATTAACGGCTTTAATATCGCTTTCTGTCATCAATCCACAAATTTTTATTTTTGTCATAATTTACGCTTCTTTAAATTCATTGATTACTTTCAACTTATCATTAGCTCTCATAAAAGTTTCTCCGATCAACACTTCATTTACATTGGCTTTCTTTAAGAGTTTGATATCTTCAACTGATTTAATACCACTTTCAGCAATAAAAGGAATTTGTTTAGGAACCAGATTTCTTAATTTCAAACTGTTATTAAGATCAACTGTGAAATCCTTTAAATTACGATTATTAACTCCAATAATCTTAGCTCCCGCATTAAGTGCAACATCTAATTCATCTTTTGAATGTACTTCTACAATTGCCGCCAAATCTAATTCATCAGCTAATTGTTGAAATTTTTTTAATTGCTTAGGTGTCAAAATTGCCGTTATCAACAGGATAATATTTGCTCTGGCAAATTTTGCTTGATAGATCATATATGGATCGACCACAAAATCTTTTCTAAGGATCGGCACATCTACTTCTTTTTTAATATCCGTCAAATATTTTAATTGACCTTGAAAATATTTTGGCTCAGTTAAAACTGAAATCGCATCCACGCCAGCCTGTTGATATTCTTTGGCTATTTTTAGATACGGAAAATTATCCACAATTATTTCTTTTGAAGGCGAGGCCTTTTTTACTTCACCGATAAATCCCATATCTGGACTTAAGAATCTTGCTATAACATTTTCAACATTATGACCTGATTTCTCATTTTTGATTCTTTCTTTTGTCGTTGCCACCAAGTCATCTAATATCATGCGACTAATCCAACCTTAGTCAGATCAATGAATTTTTCTAATTGATGCATTGCAGCACCGGAGTCGATAGCTTGTGTTGCCATCTTGATACCATCGGCGATCGTGATTTCAGGTTTAGCTGTATGAATTGCTACGCCAGCATTTAAAAGTACTACATCCCTATGTGCATCATATTTTCCATTTAAAACATCACGTGTTATTTGAGCATTTTCACTTGGAGTTCCGCCAATAATATCTAACTTGTCACATCTATTGATACCAAATTCCTCAGGTGTTATTTCATATTTTATCAATTTCCCATTAGTTATCTCTGCAACCGTTGTAGGAGCTGATGCAGATACCTCATCAAATCCATCTTGTCCATGGATGACGACTGCGTTTTCTACCCCTAATTGATCTAAAACCTTGACCATTGGTTCTACTAATTCTTCATCATAAACGCCTAACATTTGATATGTTGCATGTGCTGGATTTGCCAAAGGTCCCAACACATTAAACAAAGTTCTGATACCTAACTCTTTTCTAACCGGAGCAACATATTTCATTGCCTTGTGATATTCCTGTGCAAACAAGAAACAGATACCAATTTGTTTGAGAATCGTTTCACTTTGGATTGGATCAATATTAATTTGAACACCTAAAGCTTCTAATACATCAGCCGCCCCACTCTTAGAACTAGCTGCTCTATTGCCGTGCTTTGCTACTGGAATACCAGTGGCAGATACGACAAGTGCTGAAGTAGTTGAAATGTTAAATGAATTAGAATGATCACCACCAGTTCCAACAATTTCCAGAACTGGTTCATCGACTTTGAATCCCAACGCATGTTTTCTCATGGCATCTGCAGCGCCGGCTATTTCTTCAACCGTCTCCTTACGGACAGATAATGCTGTTAGAAAACTTGAGATTTGAACGTTACTTGTTTTTCCACTCATAATTTCATCGATAACTCGATTTGTTTCTTTAAAAGTTAAATCTTGACCTTCAACCAATTTTTTAATAGCACTTTCAATTTTTGTTTGCATGATGATTCCTCCAATTTAATTTTTTATGCTAAATCAAATTGTTAAGACCATCGTTTTCCGGGATTTTGTATCATTTAAGTTCTCCTTTTAAAAATAGATACAAAAAAATCCGCCCATAAACTTGATTAGAAGTTTAAGGACGGATATATATACCGCGGTGCCACCTTATTTTAATAGACTAGTAGCGTATGCAAAATACAACAACACTACTATCCATTACTCTTAGCGAAGGGCTATCACCCTCCCGACAACTTACGTATGCCTAACGTTTCTTTGTACTAATTTGATATTAAAATTAAAGTTATTTTAATAACCAGATATTCGAAAGAACCCTCGATGGTCCATTTAACTATCTGCGTTTGGCTACACTCTCAGCAACGGTAACTCTCTGTGCATGCACAATAGTCTTGATCTCCATCTCATCGGTTTATGGACGAATTTGTTTTGTTGTTATAGAGATTAAGACTATTGCTAGTGTTTGTCAACATAAAATTAGATTTTTTTAATTTTATGTGACTAAAAGTAATGTTTTAAGGCCATGCGATTATTTGTGATCATTACGTCTCTTATCGCGTTGTTTACGCATTTCTTGACGATTCTTGATCTTTCTTTGTTGACGTTTTTCAGTAGAAATTGCTTGTCTGATCTTTTTCTTATAACCAGGCTTTCTCTTGGTCTTTTGTTTCTTAACAAAACCAACCAATTTTGGATCAAGCTTTTCTTGACTAGCGTGACGCTCTTCACGACGATCACGTTCATAGCCATCAACGATTTCATTGTTCTTCAATTCCTTAGGCTTGAATTTGATACCTAAGTGCTCGATCTCGCCAACTTTGTTTTCTTCACCGGGAGCGTAAAGTGTGATAGCAGTTCCAGACATCTTGTTACGTCCAGTTCTACCAACACGGTGAATAAAGAATTCCAAGTCATCAGGGATTTCAGCGTTAATAACGTGTGAAACACCATTGATATCAATACCACGAGCAGCTAGATCAGTTGCTACAACGAATTGATATTCCATATTTTCGACTTGTTTCATAACTCGTTTTCTCTCACGAGGAGTCAATCCACCATGAATACGAGCAACTTTAAGTCCCTTATTCTTTAAATATTCATAAATCTCATCAACAGACTTTTTGGTATTAGCAAAGATCAATGCCATATATGGTGATCCTAAAGTCATTAGTTGATAGATCAACTCTTTCTTATCGCGACCATGTGTGAACATCAACCAATTATCAACATTTCTAGCAATAACTGATGAGTTCTTTAATTCAACACGCTTAGGACCCTTCATGTACTTCTTTAAGAATGGCTCTAGTTTCTGTGGGATAGTAGCTGAGAAGACCATCATTTCATGTCTCTCTGGCATCTTAGCAGCGATACGATCGATATCATTTAAGAATCCCATATCTAAAGTCATATCAGCTTCATCGACAACAAAACGTTCCACATTTTCAACATGCAAGTCGTTTTCGCGGATCAGATCCCAGAGTCTACCTGGTGTTCCGATTGCAATTTGTGGTTGATGAGCATTTAATTTTCTCTTTTGACGTTCACGATCAGCGCCACCAACGAAAATAAAAGCATTATATTCTTCAGGATAGTTTTTAAGAATATTCTGTGTATCTTCATATATTTGATAAGCCAACTCACGACTAGGTGTCGCGATCAAAGCTTGCACAGTCTGATTCTTAGTTATGGCATTCAAAATTGGCAACAAGAAAGCATGGGTCTTACCAGACCCTGTTTCTGATTGCACAATAATGTCCTTCTTCTTATTCACTAATGAGATAACTGCCTCTTGAACTGGTGTTGGCTCATCAAAATGAATTTCTTTCAATGACTTATTGATCGCGTCATTAAAGTTGTACTGTGAAAATTTTGTCATTTATTCACCCTTTTTAAAATCGGTTACGATTTTAATTAATTTCTTATACATTTGGTCTACTTCTTCTAAATCCTTAGCATTAGCACCACTAGCTAAAGGATGTCCACCGCCATCATGTTCCTTAGCTAATTCATTGATAACTGGTCCCTTAGAACGTAGATGAATCCTATAAGTATCATCATGCTTTTGAACAGCTTCTAGCCAAGCAAAGACTTCGCCTAAACGACCAGGTGTTGATACTACTGAGTTGGCTTGCTCTTGATTGATCCCCAATTTGTTCATCAGGTCATCATCAATAACAGCCATGGCAGCACCAGACTCATCGATCTTCAAACGATCAAATAATTCACCTTGAAGTTTAGCTTGTTGCAAAGTAATTTCATTCATTTTTTGGTTGATACCAGGAGCATCAATGCCCAATGAGAGGAATCTACCAGCAACACACATAGTATGTTCAGTTGTAGCCGGATACATAAAACGACCTGTATCACCGACAATACCTGCATATAGATAGTAGGCTGCTTCTTTAGTCAAAGTCAAATCACTGCTTGATGCAATAAGATCAGCAATGATTTCTGAACTAGAACTAGCATCAGTATTCACATATAGTTGATCACCATATGCTTCATCATTTGGATGATGGTCGATCTTGATCAAGAAGTCTCCTTGATCGTAACGATTATCATCAACTCTTGGTGTATTAGCTGTATCAGTCGTAATGACTAAAGCACCCTTGAAATCATCATTTTTTACATGGTCCATTGTGGACAACCATTTTAAACCTTCGGCATTTTGTCCACCGATCAAAATAGTTTTTTCTGGAAAGGCTGCTTGTAAAGTCAATGCCAATCCCTTTTGAGACCCCAAAGCATCTGGATCTGGATTTTGATGACGTAGAATGATAATTCTATCATACTTTTTAATTGTTTCAATTATATCTGCAAACTTATTCATTAGTGCCTCCGTCTAAAAATAGCTTTAATGAAACTTCCTGATAAGATAATGGATCAAGATTAGTCACGGTTATTCCCAATAACCGAATCTTTTGATCACTTACTTTTAATTTATCATAGATTCCCTTAGCGACTCGATAAATTTCATCTGAATCTTGAACATAATCTTGAAAACTCATGCGTTTGGTGATGGTTTCAAAATCAGAATTTCGTAATTTTAAAACAACCGTCTTCCCATGTTGTCGCTGTTTCTTCAGATCCTTACTAACCAAATTGGCTAAAAAGTGTAATTCTTGCTCAACTTGCTGATCTAAAACCAGATTCATACCATAGGTACGCTCTCGACCTATCGACTTTCTTAACCGATGATTGTTGACCTTTGAATCGTCAATTCCATGAACTCTGCGAAACATCACATACCCTAGTTTACCAAATGTTTGTAAAAAAACATCTTGATCAAGGTTTTGCAGATCCTCACCAGTATAAATATCCATGTCATGTAATTTCTTTTGCATAGCTTTACCAATACCATTAAATTTTTCGATTGGGATCGGCTTCAAGAAATCCTCCGCATACTCGCCTAAAACAATTGTTCGACCAAATGGCTTTCGATAATCTGATGCCATCTTGGCTAGAAATTTATTATACGATATTCCAACTGAACACGTTAACTTAGTTTCCTTGATGATCCGCTGTTGAATGTAATTGGCCACCTTGACCGTGTTAGGTTCATCCAATTTGTTATTAGTCACATCAAGATAAGCTTCATCGAGGGCTACCGACTGATATACATCAGTTACATCAGCAAAAATACTGTGTATATAATCAGAAGTCTTACGGTACAATTCAAAATTTGGCGGTGCAATAACTAGTTTATCACGTGGGATAAGTTCCAGTGCTTGTTGGGCCGGCATGGCTGAATGAACACCATACTTTCTAGCATTATAATTAGCCGTTGTCACTACACCATGATGATGATTTTTTCTAGGATCAGGAGCTACGATCAGGCATTTTCTCTTATAATATGGGTGTTCTCGTTCTTCCACAGACGCAAAAAAAGCATCCATATCAACATGGATGATTTTTCGGTTTTCTTCAATTCTAATTGGTATTTTTAAAAATTCGATTGCAAACACCGCCTTAATTCCAGATCCAAGAATTACCATCTTTCTCTAAGAGTGTGTCGGCTGTATCTGGACCCATTGTGTCACTCAAATAATTAGGGAATTGTGGATCTTCAGCATCCCATTGTTCTCTAATAACATCAATATATTTCCAAGTACTCTTCAATTCTTCCCACAGTGTAAAGTTAGCTTTATCACCGGCAAGAATGTCGATAAACAAGCTTTCATAGGCTTCACGTGCACCCTTAAAGATATCTGGATCTTCAGGGTATTTGATCAAATCTTGTTTAACTTCTCGATAGTCAATACCGTTGATCAAAATACTACTGCCGTCTTCTGGTTCGATAAACAAAGTCACAATAGTATTTGGTCTGATACCAAACGCTTCCACCTTTTCATTGAAAACAATATCGATTCTTGAAGACTTCTTAGGCATTCTCTTACCAGAACGTACGTAGAAAGGAACATCCGCCCAGCGTTCATTATTAAATTCGATCTTACCTGCTACAAAAGTTTCAATATTTGAATCTTCTTCAACCTTATCTTCTTTTCTATAAGGATTGAGTTTGCCTATTTTATCAGTGTCATATTGACCACGGACAAATTTTTTAGAAACTTGTTCAGGTGTAAGATCCTTCAAATTAGCAAATAGTCCACCTTTGATTTCATGGATCGATTCAGCATTCATCACTTCAGGTTCATCCATTGCAACGACACCGAGGATCTGCATAATATGATTTTGAACCATATCACGTAAAGCTCCAGCAGTTTCATAGTATCCACCGCGGTCCTCAACACCAAGTGACTCACCTAAAGTAACCTGAACATTTGAAACATACTTATTATTTAAGATCTCATCGAATTTAGGATTATTTTGACGAAGATTAGGAATCTCTTTTACCATCTTCTTGCCTAAATAATGATCGATACGATAAATTTCTTTTTCAGTGAATGCCTTTGATAAAGCATCATTCAAGTCACAGGCACTCTTCAGATCTCTCCCGAAAGGTTTCTCGATAACTAAACGATTATATCCGTCAGTCTTTAGATCTTCTGACTTGATATGAGCCGCAACTGTACCAAAGAATCTTGGAGCAATCGCCATGTAATAAACTCGATTACGACCAGTCTCAAAACGATCATCTAATTTACTTGCCAATTGTTTCAAAGCAATATAATGGTCAGAATCGTTCACATCATGTGATTGATAGAAGAAATGCATGGCAAAGTTTTCCATCATTCTCTTATCATCATCAAAATCCTCAAGTGAAGTTACCACTGTTTGACGGAAATATTCATTACTCCATGGACGTCGAGCTGTACCAATTACTGCAAAGTGATCTTTCAACATCCCAGCTTTAAATAAACGGTACAAGGCTGGATATAACTTACGATGTGCCAAATCACCGGAACCACCAAAAATTATAAAAACTGCCGACTTTTCTGTAGCCATTCTCCAAACTCCCTTTGATAAATCATCTAATTTCCATTAATAAAACGTATAATTCTATTTTACACTACCCGTTTAGAAACATCTTTAATATCGTCTCTCTAATACAAATAATATTTTAAACCTTAGACCACACTATAAGGCAAGCAATAAGCTAAAAAAAAGATTGAAACATAAGTTTCAATCTAAAAAGTTATTTATCTTCTTTTGTTTCGTCAGACTTAGCATCATCTTTAGCTTCTTTAGGAGCAGCTTCTGTAGATGTTTCTTCTGGCTTTGTTTCAGCTTCTGGTTTTTCTTCTGTCTTAGCTGGTTCAGCTTTTTCAGCTGGCTTTGCTTCAACAGTCTTGTCAGCAGGAGTTGATTTACGGATAAAGTTCATATCGAATGTTAAATAGATACCATCACAATCAACAACGACTTCTTTAGCATCGTGATCGATTGAATGAATTTTACCTTTGATACCACCGAGTGTAACGACGTTGTCGCCATCACTCATAGCTTTAAGCATTTCTTGACGCTTTTGTTGTTGCTTCTTTTGAGGACGAACTGACATAAAGTACATTACCACAACCATAAGAATGATGATGATAAAGAAACTATATGATGATAATCCACCAGCTGCAGCGCCCAATGTTAACATATTCAAATTTTCCACCTCTTAATAATTTATATCCTTATTATAGAATAACAAAGATTGACACACCTAGCCACTCCGTGGCTTTTTTTTATTAAAAAAATATTAGAAATTACGTGCATTGGCGACGTTTAGACCATATTCTTCAAAAACATGTTCACGGAATTCAATCAAATTGTCATCTTTGATAGCTTGACGAACACCTTTCATTAAGTTGAGCAAGTAATAAAGATTATGATAACTAGTCAAATGGGTTCCAAATAACTCATTAGCATTGATCAAATGACGAATATAAGCACGGCTATAATTACGGCAAACATAACAGTCACAATCTTCGTCAATTGGTCTAAAATCACGTGCGTATTTGGCATTCTTAACGACCAAACGTCCCTTAGTAGTCATACATGTACCATTTCTGGCAATTCTAGTTGGCAAAACGCAGTCAAACATATCGATACCGCGAATAACACCGTCAACTAATGCATCAGTTGACCCAACACCCATCAGATAACGGGGTTTATTTTCAGGCAATAATGGCGTTGTGAAATCAAGTACGTTATTCATTTCGTCCTTTGATTCTCCAACTGATAGTCCACCGATCGAATAACCGGGGAAATCCATGCTCACTAAATCTTGAGCGCTTTGTTTACGAAGATCTTCAAATCCAGCACCTTGTACGATACCAAATAAGGCTTGCCAATCAGGATTTCGATGTGCCTCTAGTCCACGTTCAGCCCACCGACTAGTCCTGGCAACAGATTTCTTGATGTAGTCATAACTTTCAAAAAATGGTGGACATTCGTCCAAACTCATCATGATATCTGGTCCTAAATAATTTTCGATCTTGATGGCCTTTTCAGGTGACAAAAATTCACGACGTCCATTCAAATGGTTTTTGAAATGAACTCCAGCTTCAGTAATATCACGCGTATTCGCTAGTGAGAAAACTTGAAAGCCACCAGAATCAGTCAAAATACCTTTGTCCCAATTCATAAATTTATGTAGACCGCCAGCTTCCTTGACGATATCTTCACCAGGCCTTAACCATAAATGATACGTATTAGCCAAAATAATTGAAGCACCGATCTTGTCCAGATCTTCTGGAGCCATATTTTTAACGGATGCTTCAGTACCAACGGGCATAAACATTGGTGTTTCAAACGTTCCATGTGGAGTTTCCAGTAAGCCTAATCGTGCGCCAGTGTGTTTTTCTTTTTTTAGTAATGTGTACTTAACAGCTGGTTCCATATGTACTTCCTTTTTAATTTAGTTTTTATCTTGATAGTAACAAATTCAAAAAGCCTTTTGTTTGTGTTTCTAAAACGAGCAAAGCAAGCAAGTTTTTTATGTTTATACGGATAAAATTTGATTTTTTTATCATGTAGTAACAATTGTTTGTGCTTTTAAAACGAGTTGTGAGGAGGCAAACCTCTGCGCTTACTACAGATAAGGTGTATGTCGCTTTGCGACGCCCACCTTATCCTAGGTAATGCTCAAGGTCTGAACGCCTCCTCACAACTCTCTCTTTCTAAAACGAGCAAAGTAAGCCAACTCCCTGTGCTTACTACGGATAAGATGTGTGTCGCTTTGCGACGCCCACCTTATCCTAGGTAATGCTCGGGAGCTAACCGGCTTGTTTTGCTCTCTACTTAATAAACATGGCGTCTCCAAAGCTAAAGAATCGATACTTCTCTTCAATGGCATGTTCATAAGCATTTAAAATGTTCTCACGGCCAGTAAAGGCTGCCACTAACATAACTAAGGTTGATTTTGGTAGATGGAAGTTTGTGATGAATTCATCGACTACTTTCCATTCATAACCAGGTTTGATAAAGATATCTGTCCAACCGCTATCTGGTTTGATCTCACCATTAAATTTTGTTCCGATTGTTTCTAGCGTACGGATCGATGTTGTTCCGGTTGCGACGATCTTACCACCATTTTTACGTACTTCATTTAACGTATTAGCTGAATCTTCATCTAAACGATAAAACTCTGAATGCATTACGTGCTTGCTGATGTCTGATTCTGTTACTGGTCTAAATGTTCCTAGTCCAACGTGCAATGTTAGGTAAACCAACTTAACACCTTTTTCTTGAACTTTTTCTAGTAAGTCTTTTGTCCAGTGCAAACCAGCTGTTGGTGCAGCTGCGGAACCATTTTCTTTGGCATAAACGGTTTGGTAACGATCAGGATCGTCTAGCTTTTCTTTGATATATGGAGGTAATGGCATCTCACCTAATTTTTCTAAGATCTCTAAGAAAATCCCATCATAGTTGAATTCAATGATCTTGCCACCATGTTCTAATTCTTCCAATACGGTAGCTTCTAGTTGACCATCACCGAATTGAACTTTTTTACCGACTTTGGCACGTCGAGCAGGTTTCATCAAAACTTCCCACTTGTCTCCTTCAATATTATTCAACAATAATACTTCTTCATGTCCATCAGTATCTTCTTTAGTTCCATAGAGTCTAGCTGGCAAAACACGTGAGTTGTTCATAACCAAGGCATCGCCGGGGTTTAAATAATCCAAAATATCGTAAAAGTGTTTATCGTCATACTTACCTGTTTCATGATCCAAAACTAGCAAGCGTGAGTGGTCACGATCTTTAATGGGAGTTTGGGCAATTAGTTCTTCTGGCAAATTATAATCAAAATCTTCAGTTGTTAGTGTCATTTCTTACTTCTCCTTAGTCAGTCTTCTTGTCCGGATATGGATAGCCAAGATGTTCATAACCCTTACGTGTTACGATTCGACCTCTGGCGGTCCGTTTCAAAAAGCCTTTTTGCATTAAATATGGTTCATAAACTGACTCAATCGTTTCTTGATCTTCACCGATATTAGCGGCGATCACTTTAATTCCTAATGGTCCACCATTATACAGTTCGATCATCATCGACAAGATTTTTCTATCTAATCGATCAAGTCCGGCATCATCAACTTGGAGCTGATTCAAAGCCGATTCAGCAATATCATAGTCTATCATATCTTTACCCGCAACTTGTGCAAAATCACGGACACGTTTTAGCAATCGGTTGGCGATTCTAGGTGTTCCACGAGATCTTCTAGCGATTTCATGTGCGCCTTCCTCATCAACATTGATATTCAAAACATTGGCTGATCTAAATACGATCTTAGACAGTTCAGCTTCTGAATAATACTCCATATGTTCAACAATTCCAAACCGATCTCGTAACGGAGCTGACAGCTTTCCGGCTGTAGTTGTTGCACCGATCAATGTGTAAGGAACTAACTCATGATGAAGTGAACGTGCCTCTGCGCCTTGTCCAACAATGATATCAATATAGAAGTCTTCCATAGCAGAATAAAGAACTTCTTCGATTGCACGCGGCATACGATGGATCTCATCAATAAAGAGGACATCCCCTGGTGACAATTCATCCAAAACAGCTACCAGATCACCTGATTTTTCAATTGAAGGACCAGTTGTCGTATGAATATTTACACCCATTTCATTGGCGATGATCATTGCTAATGTAGTTTTACCTAACCCCGGAGGTCCATAAAGCAAGACGTGGTCTAGTGTTTGCTGACGTTGTTTGGCGGCTTTGATATAAACATCTAATTCTTTTTTGGCTTTCTCTTGGCCCAAATACTGATCAAACGTAGTCGGACGTAATGTCTGTTCAACAATATCTTCAATATCATCCAATGAATCAGCATCTGTTAGACGGTCATTATCATTATTATCCATTGATTATCCTCCTTCTCTATTTAGTTAGTAATTTCAATCCAGCTCTCAAGTAAGCGTCGGCTGAATCGAGTGATTCTTTTTGCAATTTAGGTTTTATCCTGCCGATATCACGAGCTGTGTATCCTAATGACTCTAAAGCAAGCATTCCATCCTCTAGTTCTTGGTTGCCAGAACTTATGGCTACTGGTTCTTCTCCTAAAGTCATCTGACCTTGAGCAGTAAACTTACCGCTTAAATCTAAAACAATCTGTTGTGCCGTTTTCTTACCTATCTTAGGGAAACGAGTTAAGAACTTAACATCGTTATTCTCAATAGCAGTGATCAAACCATTTAAATCTTGTCCAGCCAAAATAGCCAAAGCACTCTTTGGTCCAATTCCTGAAACACTGATCAGATTTAAGAAGATCCTTTTTTCATTCAAATCATAAAATCCATATAGTGACTGCTCGTTATCACGAACAATCTGTTCGACATAGACTTTGGCCTGTTCATCTTGTTGATAGCGATAGGGATTGGCTACTTGTACCTTATATCCGACGCCACCTACATCAACCACAACATAGGCAGGATCGATTTCGGCGATGATTCCATTTAAGTATTCAAACATTATTATTCACTTTCTCTTGTGTCATGCGAGTCTTGAATTCGCTTAAACATTTTTTCTAAATCTCTATTACTAAATTCTATCAGTACAGGTCTTCCATGTGGACAATTATAAGGATTTTCTGCTTTTGATAAGTTTTTCAACAGGAAGGCAGCTTGTTTGTCATCCAAATGTTGATTAGCTTTGATGGCACGTTTACAACTCATCATGATGGCATTCTTTTCTCTAAAAGCAGCCACAGAGATCTTGGAATCATTTAAAACATAATCGATCATTTCTCTGATAGTTGATTCCTCTTGTCCAGCTACGAACCAAGTTGGATGCGTATTGACCACAAAACTGTTTTGACCAAAGTCATCTAGGAATAATCCAATACTCTCTAAAACAGGCTTTTTTTCACGGATCAAAATACTTTCAGAGTTAGGATAGTCCAAAACGATCGGTACAAGTAGGCGCTGTTGGTCGGCGGCTACTTCACCAATTTGCTTTCGATAATACTCATAGTTGACCCGCTCTTGAGCTGCATGTTGATCAACTAGATAAAAACCTTCTGGACTTTCAGCGACAAGGTAAGTTCCATGGATCTGTCCGATATAACGAAGATCAGGAAAAGTAGACACTGACTCAGTTGGTTGTTTTTCTTCCTTTAATCGATCATCCCACGCTTGTAAATGCTCTGGATCATCAAAAATCGGATGCGACTCTAATTCTTCGATCGGTGTTTTATCCAAAACTAAAGGCTTAGGATCTGGTTCACTAATATGATCGACCATATCTAAATCATCAAAACTTATTTGTTCTGGTTTTTCAGGTCTAACAACATTTGCAGCGGTCGTCTTACGTTCCAGATTCTTAACTGCGTCTGGGATCAAATTCTGTGTGGATAACTTTTCTTTGATCCCTTCACTGATAAGGTCAGCAATGTGGCCCTCGTTAGTTAATCTAACTTCTTGTTTAGTCGGATGAACATTAATATCAACCAAACTAGGATCAAGCGTAATATCAACTATCGCAATTGGAAAACGTCCAATCATTAATTTAGAACCATAACCTCTGATAACAGCATTTGCCAACTGATAGTTTCTGATATAACGACCATTTAAAATCAACGAAATATAAGATCGATTAGAGCGTGTCGTATCAGGTTTTGAAAAGTAACCTTTGATTTGATAATCAGCGTCACTATTTTCAAAAGCATACATGTGACTAGCAATCGTCCGTCCATAAATTCCGGCGATCGTCTGTTGCAGATTATCGTTACCTGATGTCCAGACTAAATCTTTTCCTTCATGGATCAAGCGAAAAGATATATCGGGATGTCCCATAGCCAGACGATCAACGATATCCACGATTTTTTTCAATTCCGTGTGCAAAGATTTTACATACTTTAAACGTGCTGGTGTATTAAAGAAGAGATCTTCAACTGTAATCGTTGTCCCTTTTGAACGGGCATGGGTCTCTTTTTTTAATAAACTATTTCCTGAAAATTCAGCTTTAACGGCTGATTTTCCATCAGTACTTGTAACTACGGTCAACTTGGAGACTGAAGCGATACTGGCCAAAGCTTCACCACGAAAACCTAGCGTTCTGACATTAAATAAATCATGATCGGTAGATATTTTGCTGGTGGTATGAGGTTGAAAGGCAATCTCTACATCATCTGCAGCAATACCGACACCATTATCATTGATTTCGATTGAACGTAATCCAGATTGATGAACTGTGATCAGAATTTGCGTTGCTTGTGCATCGATTGCATTTTCAGCCAGCTCTTTAACCACAGATGCTGGACGTTCAATTACTTCACCAGCTGCGATTTGATTACTCAATTCAACTGGTAATTCATGAATCAACCCCAAAATTTTCCACCTTCTTTATTTAAGTTCTTTTTGCCATTTATATAGGAGATTGATAGCGTCGATCGGTGTGACACTCATCAAATCTTGTTTTTGTAATTCACTAACGACCTTCTGCTCACCCTTATTGAGTTTTGCTTTAGGTGCTTTTTCAAGTTCTGGAAACAGTGAGAGTTGTGATTCAGGTTCTGGTTCACTGATTTCACTGACTGTTGATACTTCAGGCTTAGCATCCTCTACCTTGATCTCTTTAGGGGCGGTCTCTTCCAAACTACTCAAGATCGTGTCGGCACGAGTTAATACTTCATCTGGTAATCCAGCCAATTTGGCAACGTGAATACCATAAGATTTATCCGCTGGACCCGTTAATACCTTGTGCAAGAATACTAACGTCCCATTTTCTTCAGAGGCATCAACGTGAACATTTTTCACACCCGGTAGCTGTGATTCTAGTTCAGTCAATTCGTGATAGTGAGTTGAAAACATTGTCATCGCTTTAACGTTCTTATCGATATATTCAATAATTGCTTGAGCTAATGCCATACCATCATATGTTGCTGTTCCACGGCCGATCTCATCGAAAATGATCAGACTATTTTCAGTCGCATTTTTCAAAGCATCATTAGCTTCTCTCATCTCAACCATAAAAGTACTGTCGCCAGAGATCAGGTCATCTGCAGCTCCAATTCGTGTAAAGATATGATCAAAGATCGGCAATTCGGCCTTTTCGGCCGGTACAAAACAACCTACTTGTCCCATGATAACTGTCAAAGCCATCTGTCTCATGTAAGTACTCTTACCAGACATATTAGGTCCAGTTATCAACAAGATATCAGTTTCATCATCAAAATTAACATCATTAGGAATATAACTGTTATTGCTGAGGACTTTTTCCACAACTGGATGCCGTCCGTTGACAACTTTTAATTCATGACTCTCTGTAAACACTGGTTTGATGTAATGATACGTCTCACTTACTACCGCAAAACTCTGCAAAACATCAAGTTGTGACAAGATATTAGCCAAATTCTGAATTCGTCTGATTTCTTGTTTGATCTTAGTTCTGATCTCATCAAAGAGATGATATTCCAAAGCTTGAGATTTCTCTTCAGCCTCAAGGATCAAGCTCTCTTTTTCCTTTAATTCAGGTGTGATATATCTTTCAGCGTTAGTTAAGGTTTGTTTTCTCTGATAACGACCTTCAGGAACTTTATCGATATTCGACTTAGTGACTTCAATATAGTAACCAAACACCTTGTTATAACCAATTTTAAGATTACTTATACCTGTCACTTCTTGTTCTTGAGCACGCAAACTTGCCATCCACTGCTTACCATTTTTGGAAGCGTCGATGTATTTATCAAGTTGTTCGTTGTAACCTTGCTTGATCAAGCCACCGCCAGTAACTGAAATAGGTGGTTCATCACTGATAGCTTTGTCGATAAGTGTATAAACATCGTTAACGTCGTCAATTTTTTCCACATAGGCATCGAGATCGTAGTCACCAATATCCAATAATATCTGTTTGATCTTAGGGACTTGTTCGAGTGAAGTTTTGAGTTGTACTAAATCTCGCCCATTAACTGTTCCGTAAGCAATTCGTCCCGCTAAACGTTCCAAATCATAGACTTTAGTTAAATAATCTTGAAATGATGATCGTTGGAAATAATTTTCCAAAAAGACTTCCACTATATGTTGGCGATGTTCCAGCGTACCTTGATTGATCAACGGACGTGACAACCATTGTTTCAATAGTCTGCCACCCATAGCGGTTTTAGTCTCATCTAGTAACCACAAAAGTGTTCCTGATTTTTTATTAGTACGCAAATTCCTGAATAACTCTAAATTACTCTGTGCAGTATGATCCATTGAAAGATAAGCTGTTGTTTCATATGTTTCAGCTGGTTTCAAATGATCGAGCGAACGCATTTGTGTTTCGATCAAATAAGAGATCAATATTTTTACAGTACCAACTTCTAAATCATCCGAAATATTACTGAAATCATATTTAAAGTTGTCGTCGATCGCATCAATAGTTGAAATCAAGATACCAATTTTTTGAATCGGTTCAAGATATTTTTTAGCCAGATCATTAAAGACGACACATTCTTTGGTATTGAGATTCTGCAATTCATTGACCAAATCTACCATATTATTGACCACAGTTACCTTGACTTCACCAGTAGATAAATCAGCATATGCTAAACCGAATTGATCTTTGTTGCGACCGATCGCAGTAATGTAGTTATTTTCAGTCGCTTGATTGGCTGATTCATCCATAACTGTACCAGGTGTGACTACACGAGTGATCCCTCGTTTGACCATGCCTTCAGCATCTTGTGGATTTTCTAATTGATCACAAATGGCAACTTTGTAACCCTTATCGACCAAAATATCAATATAACTTTGAACGGCTTTATGAGGTACTCCACACATGGGAATACTTTCATCAGCCTTTTTGTTGCGTGACGTTAACGTCAATTCTAGTATTTGTGAGCCTTTAACAGCATCATCATAAAACATTTCATAGAAATCTCCCACACGGTAAAACAAAAAAGCATCCGGATATTCATCTTTCATATCGAGATACTGTTGCATCATAGGAGTCTCTTTAGTTTTTTGTGGCATCTATTTCCTCCACTAATTTAAAAATTTTTGATTGTCAGGACTTATTACATAATTTTTGATACTACGGGCATAGTTAGTTTGATCATTAATATCGATCACACAAAAGCCGATTTGCATACGACCATCTTCATCAACATCAAACTTAGTTGGACGTTGGGTTAGGAAACGTGTGATGATTGGTTCTTCTTTAACACCAAGAATACCGTCGTATGAGCCAGTCATACCAACGTCAGTTAAATAAGCCGTCTTCTTATCAAAGACACGAGCATCATTAGTTTGCACATGAGTATGAGTCCCAACCACTGCTGAAACACGACCAGTCAAATACTTGGCAGTTGCAATCTTTTCACTAGTTGTTTCGGCGTGAAAATCAACAAACTTAACCGCATCCTTATCTAAAGTTGGTAATAATTTATCAAATGCCAAAAATGGATTATCCAAAGGCTGCATCAAGGCAGTCCCTTGCATATTAATAATGTAAACTTTTTTCTGATTGACCTTTTTTTCGATCACACCACGACCAGGCACATCGTCACCTGAAAAGTTATATGGACGCAAAATACTCTTCTTAGGATCGTCAATGAAGTCTAGAACTTCACGCTTATCCCAAATATGGTTACCACCAGACACTACATCAGCTCCGGCTACTTGGATTCTTTGGTAATCATCAACCTTGATACCTTTACCGCCATTAGCATTTTCACCATTAACGATAGTCAGTTGTGGTTTAACTTTCTGCTTGATCTCTGGCAAATAAGTTTCCACTGTCTTGAGGCCGATCTTGCCAACGACATCCCCAACGAAAAGTATTTTCATTATATAAAATTCCCCCATCTTTACCTATGATATTGTATCAATATTGTTGAAAATTAAAAAGAGACTGGGCTTATATTATGTGTGCCGCCGAAGGATGTGAGGGAGTGGGCTCGCAATTGGACCGACACGAGCCTAGGTCTCGTCGTCTCGATTTTGAGCTTTGCTTACGCAAATCTCAAAATCGTCCATGCCGTAAGGACGGAAGTTCACCGTCCCAACGGCATTTGCACTGCTGGTCCACACCCTCACATTCTTCAGCTAATTTCATTTAAGACCATAAATCGTCAAATGCGAATCATTAACTAATACAGTCAAAGACTCCAAAATATCAACGTAAAAAATATAGTATACCAACTGAATAGTATAGAAAATAAGCCAGTGGTTTCGAGTAATGGAATCAGTTACGCAAGTGGTGTAGAATGGCGATTTTCCGTTCGTACACCACCGACGATTCTGAGATTTGCGCAAGCAAAGCTCAAAATCGAGTCTCAAGACCACGGCTTGAGACGTTCGCGTAACAGATGGAATTACTCGAAACCACTGGCGGCAACAACCCCACAAAAAAAATAGCCCGACACAATAGCCGAACTACTTAAAAAAACTATTTAGCTTGTTGAACATCTCCGAATGAAACAAACTCATTAGTTGAAACTCTGAAGTAAGTTATATGATCAACTGTGATCATTCTATCTGTACGCCAATATGAACCCGGTGCTAGTGCACGACTGGAGTTCTTAATTAATTGACCACTATTGTCATAAAGTGAAACTGGTTTGCTTCCATTCACATAGACAACTTGATCAGTTGGTTGATAGAAATAAACGTCACTGCTGTCAACATAAGCATTAGATGAAACACGATAATAAACTTCATTACCAATATAACGTTCATTATCTGTCTTCCAAGAAGTCCCTTCATTTAGGCTAGCAGAGATCTTATTTCCATTAATATCATATAGTTGAGCTGAACTGGCAGTGACAGTTACTCCATAGTTGCCATTGTTAAGATCCAATGTATTAGTATCTGTTCCATAGCCATCCTTAATTGAAATATCGCCTGTATTTGAAGCTGATGTATCAGTATCAGCAGCTTGAACTGTCGTTGCCCCCACGCTCAAAGCTAACAAAATAATAATACTGCTTAGTAGACTCTTTTTCATAATGCTCTCCCCTTAGTAAATACCTATTACACCCCCATCCTAACATTAAGAATTTGCTTTGAAGCACTTTTAATAAAACTTATTTAAAGACTCAAAAGTTGGCGATGTTCTGTTACTCTATCAGTTTTTATTCTACAAACGAAACATCTGATAATGAAGCAAACTCATTAGTTGAAACTCGGTAATAACTAACATGATCAACCGTAATAACCCTATCAGTTCTCCAAGATGATCCAGGTGCTAGAGCACGATTAGAATCCTTGATCAACTGACCCTGATTATTGTAAAGGACAACTGGCTTATCTCCCAAAGTCTTGATCACATCGTTAATTGGTTTATAAAGATAAACATCACTACTATTTACATATCCATTTGATGAGACCCGATAATAAACTTCGTTGCCAATATAACGCTCGTTGTCAGTTTTCCACGACGTTCCACTATCGAGACTAGCTGAGATCTTTTCACCATTGATATTGTATAGCTGAGCTGAACTCGATATAACAGTTACACCAAAATCATCAAGATCTTGAGTATTAGTTATTGTGCTACCATCCTCGTTGGTAATTGTATAGTCACCATTATTGTTTGTTACCGTTTTGGCCGCTTGAACCGTTGTTACTCCAGTACTTAACGCAAGTAAAATTACTATACTGCTCATTAGATATTTTTTCATAACAAGTTTCCTCCGACTAGACCCTCTTCATTAATATTTTCTAGCTAATCGAATCATAACATGCGTACCATTTTAATAAAACACCTGTATACAACAAAAGAGCAATATCATAATTTAAATATGATATTGCTCTCTTTTGTATAGTTGAATTTCAAAATTAGTCGGAAGGACTGAGAATATCCACCAGCTATGAGAGTGGCGTTATTGCTTTAGCAATTACACCACCGGACGAGTTTGGAGAATTACCGGTTTGTGGTAAGTCTTCAAACCGAGGGACGAGACCAAGGCTCGGCCCGTTCCGCATAGCAGGTGAATATTATCAGTCCTGGAGACGGCAAGAATACTATACCTTTGCCACCAAACTGTCAGGATCAAAATCATTAGTAAATTCAGCCAAATGCACCAAATTACGCAAATAATCATGTGTCGTAGCTTCATAATGATACTTCAATCCCAACTCATAAATGTAGCCATTGATATAGTCAACCTCAGTTGGTCGATGCTTAGACATATCCTGATACATTGATGGATAGTGCAGTGGCATGCCTTTAGTAGAAGCAACCTGAATGGCTTCCCACTCCTGTTCACGAGTATTCAATAAAGTAATCCCCGCTCTTTCACAGACATCAAAAGCTTCGTTTATCAACTGCTTACTCAAGGCTTCTGTCGTTGGTGCTTGAATAAATTCACCCATTTTAATACCAAACATGGTACAGAGTGTGTTACAGACAGAATTCAAAATAACTTTAGCCATCAATGTTCCTTGAAAATTAGTCGTGATCTCGGGATTCAGATTAGCTTTAGTGAAGTCATCCGCAATCTGTTGTGTCATTTCGTCTGGTGTCTCATTTTGATTAACCAGTTTCATACTTCCGGCACCAGATGGTCCCATGAAATCAACATCCCCAGGTCCATTTAAAACAGTCGCAATCATAGCTGTTCCACTGATAACTTTATCTTCAGCAAAATATTGATCAAGTTTTTCAATGTGTCCCATACCGTTCATTGGTGCTACAACGTATTGTTGTTTCGTAAAGAGATGTCCGGCACGCTTTAGAGCATCTTCAAGCTGCATCTGCTTAACAAAGACGATCCAAACATCCGGATCTCCTGAATAATCTTCTGGCGATGAAATATTGATCGGTACTAAATGTTTATTCTCACCATCTCTAGATACAAAGACACCATTTTGCTTTGTGACTGTTTCAATTTGTTTATCCCAAATATCGACAAAATCAACTGGAAAACCTGCTTCTTGTAACAGCACTCCATATCTCAAACCCATAGCTCCTGCACCTAATACTGCATATTTCATAAATAGCCGCCTCCAAATTATATGTTGTTAAGCATTATTAGATACTTTTTAATAAATGTCAAGCCATTATAATAAATTCGGCGTCAGTATTTTAATAATAACAAATAAAAATTAAAACAGTCCTAGTAAGAATACGGCAATAATTGGAACAGCTAACGACGGTAAAAGATTTAAAACACTGATTTTCTTTATCTCTAACAATCCTAAACCAGATGCCAAAATTAGAATCCCCCCAACGATCGTCAACTCATTGATCATATTTGTATTCAAAGCACTCTGGAAGAATAAGGCAATCATATAAATACTGCCTTGCCAAGCCAATACAGCAATTGCTGCAAAAGCTATCCCTAGTCCAAAAGTCGATGCTAAAACAATCGAAGTAATTCCATCCAACATCCCATTAGTAAACAAGAAAGTATAATCGTGCTTCAAAGCTGCTTCAATTGGACCAAGGATCGACAGAGAACCGATACAGTACAGCAAAATAGCTGTTGCCAATCCTTCCGCTAAATTGCCACCAGAGAATTTTCCTACTAACTTATCGAATCTCGTTTGCAAATCGATCCACTGTCCAAACAATCCACCAATAGCCAAACTAACGATAAATAAAACGGGATAGTGACTTTGGGGCATATGTTGCACCACAGCGTTTATCCCAATTACCATTGCCGCTAATCCTAGTCCCTGCGTTAAAATCTTCTGAAATTCTGGTTTCATTCCTTTATGCAAAAATCTACCAATAACACTACCAATAAGTATCATCGACACATTAAAAATTGTTCCAATCATATTTATGTCCCCCACAATTAAATATGACTAATATAAACTCTCATGTTACTAGAGAGTCAATAAAAGATTAAAAAAAGAGTGTGACAAAACATGGTCAACTTTCGAGCATTAAGGCAAATGGCTCCAGTAATCCGAATTTGGATTACTGGAGCCATTTGTTTTAAACGGAAAAAGCTATGTTTTGTTACACGTTTATGCCACATGTTTAAGATGGAAATAGTTATGTCACGGTTCCTTAAAATAATTGCATGATTGCCACTACTACTATCGGCACAATCAACGATGGTAACAAATTAACTATATTTATCTTCTTTATTTCTAGTAACCCTAGACCTGAAGCAATTATTAGAATTCCCCCAACAATTGTTAATTCTGTGATCATATCTTGATTGATGGAGTTCTGCAATAACAGCGCAACCCCATAAATACTACCTTGCCAGATAAATACAGCCACAGCTGAAAAGGCTATCCCAATACCAAAAGTCGACGCTAATACTACTGAAGTTATCCCATCTAGAATCCCATTAGTAAATAAGAACGTCATATCGTGTTGCAGAGCCTCTTGAATCGGGCCAAGGATAGATAAAGAACCGATACAATATAATAGAATAGCTGTTGCCAAACCCTCGGCTAAATTTCCACTGGAAAACTTTCCAACAAAATCATCAAATCGCTTTTGTAAATTGATCCATTCACCAAGCACCCCTCCGACTGAAAGACTAACAATAAACAAGACTGGATAGTTGCTCTTAGGCATATACTCCACTACCGCATTGATCCCGATTGCCATTGCCGCTAGTCCCAGTCCCTGTGTCAAAATTCGTTGATATTCCAACTTGATACCATTGTGGAATAATTTACCTAAAATACTGCCGCCAATAATCATTGCTACATTAAATAGTGTCCCAATCATTATTACTCTCCTCTTATGTAAGCGATTACACCATCTACAATAATAGACTCTCTAGTAACTATAGGGTCAATATGATTGAGCAAAATTTAGAATTTATCTGACCGGTAATCTAATTTCTGTAACGTATTTGTCAAAATCATTCGTAATGCCATAATCGATCAAAGTAATCTCGATCGCATCGTCAATAATTGTTAATAAATGATCCTGACAATATTTGATTAGTTGACGATAGGACTCGGCTGAATTTTCATGTGTTCCATGAAATCTGATCCGTAAATATGAACCCGCTGATAAGAACGATGTTGCCTCTCTCTCATCCCCAGACTCTAAAATCATCAAAATTCCGCTATACTGATTGAATTTATTAGCCAACATATTTTGCTTACTTAGTGATAAGGCAATTTTTCCAAGAAATATCGCCTGATCCAAGCCATATTTTCTCCGCAAGGCAGTTAAAGGAACCTCAATATCTTCACTTAACTGATAATTTCTCCTCAAATAAACGATTGGTGTTTCTGGTAAATTTAAATATTCTATTTTACCGAGAACAGAATTTTTAGCATCACGCACCTGTTTCAAACGTGAAGTTATCCGACCATTGACTGCTTGAAGTGTCTTCATCTGTTGTTCCACTTCGGCCTGTTGTTTCTCCAAGAGATTTTCCAAAGTAGATATATCACGGGCATCGAAGAATTTCTTAATATCAGAGATAGGGACGTCAAGCGCACGCAAATATTTGATCACATTTAAACGCTCAAATTCTTCAGTTGAATAGTAGCGATAGTGTGATTCTGGATCAACTTTGGCCGGTTTCAAAATACCGACATCATCGTAGTATCTTAAAGTAGGTATTTTAATATCATATAATTTTGATAATTGTCCGATAGTGAATAATTGATCCATTGATATATGCCTCAAGTGTTTTTCTTTAATTTTAGCATAAAAAATAACCATCCCTGTGTTGGTGTAGGGATGGTTATTAATTGTCTAATTAATGGTTTTATTTTTGAAACTTTACTTTTTGTTCTTAGAAATTTAATTCTTAAATCAAGTGGAGATATAGTGAAGTGTTTCAGATTGGTTGTCTGAAACGAGTTCCACAAAACAACTTCCTGTGCTTACTACGAACAATCTGCATGCCACTTCGTGACACTCCGATTATCCTAGAATGCTCAGAAGTTAATCGTTTTGTTACACTCTCTACATCATTCCGCCCATTCCTGCTGGTCCACCAGCACCGGCACCGGCTGCTGGTGCAGCTGGAGCGTTCTTATCTGGTTTTTCAGCAACAACTGCTTCTGTTGTCAACAACAATGCAGCAACACTGGCAGCGTTTTGTAATGCTGAACGTGAAACCTTAGTTGGGTCGATGATTCCGGCCTTAACCATGTTTTCCCACTTGTCAGTTGCAGCGTTGTAACCAACTTCAGGCTTTTCACCCTTCATGTGTTCAACGATAACTGAACCTTCAAGACCAGCATTTTCAGCGATTTGACGTACAGGTTCTTCAAGAGCTCTAACAACGATATTAATACCTGTTTGAACGTCGCCTTCACCCTTAACAGCCTTAACTGTATCGATGATATCTAGGAATGCTGTACCACCACCAGCAACGTAGCCTTCTTCAACGGCAGCACGTGTGGCGTTTAGAGCATCTTCAATTCTGTATTTACGTTCTTTCAATTCTGTTTCAGTAGCAGCACCGACTTTAACAACGGCAACACCACCAGCAAGTTTAGCAAGACGTTCTTGTAACTTCTCACGGTCAAAATCAGAATTTGATTCAGCAATTTGTTTCTTGATTGTTTCAACACGTTCGCTAATAGCGCCCTTGTCGCCAGAACCTTCAACAATTGTTGTGTTATCCTTTGTAACTGTAACCTTACCAGCTGTACCTAATTGATCCATAGTTGTATCCTTTAGTTCAAGACCAAGGTCAGAAGTAATAACTTGAGCACCTGTCAAAGTAGCAATATCTTCCAATTGTTCCTTACGACGATCACCAAAGCCAGGAGCTTTAACAGCAACGACATTGAATGTTCCACGAATCTTATTCAAAACAAGTGTTGGTAGAGCTTCACCGTCAATATCATCAGCAATGATCAACAATGCTTTACCTTGTTGAACGATTTGTTGTAGTAATGGCAAGATATCTTGAATATTTGAGATCTTCTTGTCTGTTACCAAGATATATGGGTTATCAAGGTCAGCTTCCATCTTATCGTTATCAGTAACCATGTATTGTGAAATGTATCCACGATCGAATTGCATACCTTCAACAACATCAAGTGTTGTATCAATACCCTTTGATTCTTCGATTGTGATAACACCATCGTTACCAACTTTTTCCATAGCGTCGGCAATCAAGTTACCTGTCTCTTCACTAGCTGAAGAAACTGATGCTACTTGGGCAATATCTGACTTGCCAGAAACCTTGTGTGATACCTTGTGTAATTCATCAACAGCTGCTTTAGTAGCCTTCTCAATACCTGTTCTGATTCCAACAGGGTTAGCACCAGCAGTAACGTTCTTCATACCTTCTTTGATGATTGCTTGGGCTAATACAGTAGCTGTAGTAGTACCATCACCGGCAATATCATTTGTCTTTGAAGCAACTTCAGAAACAAGCTTTGCGCCCATGTTCTCAAAGTGATCTTCTAATTCAATACTTTTAGCAATAGTAACACCATCATTTGTGATCTCAGGTGAACCATAACTCTTTTCTAGAACAACATTTCTACCCTTAGGTCCGATAGTTGTTTTTACTGTGTCAGCAAGCTTGTTAACACCGTCCAACATCTTTGAACGTGCATCTTCTGAAAATTTAATTTCTTTAGCCATTATTCACACTCCAATTATCATTTAAATTTTTATATAATGTTTATTATTCAACGATTGCCATGACATCTTTTTCATGAAGGATTAAATATTCATTGTCATCGTATTTAACGTTTGAACCAGCATACTTATCAAAGAGAATCTTGTCACCAACTTTAATACTCATTGGTAACTTCTTTCCATCTTCCGTTACGGCTCCTGCACCTACAGCAACTACCTCTGCTGTTTGTGGTTTTTCTTTAGCGTTGTTAGCTAAAACAATGCCGCCAACTGTCTTCTCTTCTTCTTTATCGACTGTTACAATAACTCTGTCTCCAAGTGGTTTTAACAATTTGAATCCCTCCGATGATTAAAATTTTTAAACTTTAGCACTCGAACTTGTCTTGTGCTAATCACATGTTTAATATTAACATTTTCTTGTGAACATGCAAGTATTTACATTCAAAAAAATTAAGGAGAACCTATGACTTATTTCAAAAATCAATTCACGACCCTCTTGATTTACATCCTCTTACTTTTTACAGGATCAGTCCTGACCATGCTTAAAGTAACCGGTTCCAGCTATTTCATCATCTTAACTATTGCCGCTATTATCGCTACTGGACTTATGGTTTATCTAACTCAAAAAAGTTCCCCAAATAATATTGAGGAACAGACAAGTACCTCTGACAAAATCAAATGGATCATCATTGGTACCGTTGGAGCACTTGTTATTCAAATTGGGATCAGTTTAATAGAAGAACTGGTTTTACACCACAGTATAGCCTCGGCTAATACCACACAATTACTTACACTAGTGACGGCCTATCCTTACTATTTCATCTATGTTTTGATCTGTGCACCGATAATGGAAGAAATCGTCTTTAGACGTTTGTTCTTCTCAAACTTGATCACACTGACTAATGTTTACTGGGCCGGCATCATCTCGGCTGCCTTCTTTGCCTTTATGCATCAAGACACACGATTTGCTATCTACGTAGGAATGGGATTGTGGTTCGCCTTTGTCTACTACAAATCAAAGAATATCTACATCAGTGCTGCCAGTCATCTGATCATGAATACAATTGTTGTTATTGCTAGTTTCTTTATATAATTTTATCCAAAAAAAAGTGTGCCCGCAGGCACGCTTTTTTAATCTCCACGTTTATAACTAGCAACATACTTCTTCCGCTGATCGTCATCGAATTCATTTTCACTCTTAGCGATAATGATCGTAGCTAGTGAATTACCGACAACGTTAACGGCTGTACGTCCCATATCGACTAGACGGTCGATACCGGCGATAAATGTTAATCCTTGCATTGGTACACCAATTGTTGAAACAGTGGCTAACAATACAACGAATGAAGCTCCTGGAACACCTGCCATACCTTTAGATGTCAGCATCAAGACAACGACCAGTGTGATCTGTTGTCCGATCGACAAATCAATATGATAAGCCTGAGCTAAGAATAAGGCGGCTAATGATTGATAAATTGCTGAACCATCAAGGTTAAATGTATATCCCGTTGGGATAACGAATGAGACGATACCTTTACTTGCTCCATAATCTTGCATTTTTTCCATCATCTTAGGCAATGCAGCTTCTGAACTAGCAGTTGTAAAGGCCAAGACAAATTCGTTCTCAATGATCCTGAATAATTCAAAGAAATCTACATGGAAAATCCGACCAACAATGTACATAACAACGAAAACGAAGAATGCCATTGTTGCATAGGCGATAACAATAAATAATGCCAGTGGCTTGAGGGATGCAAATCCCATCTCACCAACGGTAACCCCGATCAAAGCACAGACACCGATTGGAGCTGTACGCATAACCCAATTTGTTACTTTGAACATAACATTTGCTACGGCATTCAATAGATCAGTAATGATCTTACCTTGTTTACCAAGTGAAGCCGTTCCTAGTCCAAATAGAACTGAGAAGAAGATAACTGGCAACATGTCACCTTTACCCATAGCGGCAAAGATATTTGTTGGGATGATCCCCATCAAAACTGACCAAACACCTGAATGCTTAGCACTTGAAGCAGAGGCCGTATATTGCGAAATACTTGAACCCTTTAGATCATTGATGTTGATATAAGTACCTGGGTGTGTAATATTAGCAACCAAAATACCAATAATAATAGCTAGTGTCGTCATAACCTCGAAGTAAATCAAAGTTTTTAGACCGATACGACCTAGTTTTCTAATGTCACCCATGTTAGCAATTCCGACAGTCAAACATGAGATAACAATAGGTAAAACAATCATTTGAATTAATGAAATGAACATTGTACCAATGTTCTGCATGACTGTTATAGCAGCCTTATTGTGATAAAAGACCTGCCCTAAAATTATACCTAGAACTAGACCGATAATAATTTGCCAGCCTAAACTAAGCCGAAAAAACTTTTGCTTTTGCAATTTAGAAGCCCCCTTAAAGCGTCGAGTTATATTATAGCAGATTATCTTTAATCAAATTAAATTTTTTTAATGGATTTTGAGAATTTTTTAAATTGATCTTGCCAATCCTTTGGTCTGTCAGTAAATAAATTATGTCCGGCATCATTCAAAACCATTATTTGAATTTCATTTGCTGGATTTAATAGTCCAAGTTGATCTCTATAACCAACTATTTGGTCGTTTGTCCCCAAAAGGATCGTCACATCACTATTATTTGAAGTAAGATCTGCTACTAACTCTTTTTCAAATGAAAAGCTGTAATTGTGACTAGCTTTTATCTGGTTCCAAAATGCAAGATTGAACTTATTAGCTCCAGGAATAATTGCTTTTTGATAGTTATCCCAAGCCTTTAAATTGATCAAGACATTCATATCAAGAAACTTTTGGTAGTTAGGATCAGTTGTTTCTAACTTCTCTTGAATAATATTCTTATGAGCACTAATATCACGATTTTCTTTATCTGCATGGACCACCGGACAGGTAAGAAATGCCGATTCAATTTTTGATCCAAGCTTATCGATCAATCCTAAGCAGATATATCCACCGTAAGAATGTCCACAGATAGCAATGCTTTGATCACCAGTAATTTGATTGATAAAGTCGATGACTAATCTCAAGACATCATCAGAATTATGAACCAAGGAAACATCTTGTGAATCCCCCATTCCTGGAAGGTCGAGATAAATCCTTTTGATTCCCGTCGTCATAAGCGGTTCATAGTTTTCGATCATACTAGTTGAATCCTGACTCATTCCATGAAAGAAATAAACTGGAAAACCAGTTCCAACGATTTCATAATTCAGTTGCGTATTGTTTATAGTAATTTTCATATTTTGCTTCCCAACAAAAAAATGAGGTTGGAATTTCCATCCCAATCTCATAATGATTTATTTTTCACCAGATTCAGAGGCAATTATATCAAGACTTCCATCAAGTGTCCATTCGTTAACTGTTGCAGGAACAATCAAGTGAACACCCTTCTTCAAGTCGTAATCTTTGCCATCAACAGTAATTTTACCAGTACCGTTAATAACTGAAACCAAAGTGTATTTGCCAATATTATGTTTTAAAGTAACGGGTTCTTTAACTTCCCAACGATAAACAGCAAAGAATGGTGAGATAGGTGGTTGAACAAAAGTTGTAAATTTGTTCTTGCCCTCTGTCTTAGTCTGAATATCTAATTGTGGATCTTTGTGAGGAACCGTGATCGTATCCTCTGATTGTTTAATATGTAGTTCACGTTTCTTACCAGTACTCTTTTCAACACGGTCGTAATCATACAAACGATAAGTTGTATCACTACTTTGTTGCGTTTCAAGAGCCATGATTCCTTTATTCAAGGCATGAACTGTACCACTAGGAACGTAGAAGAAGTCACCAGTCTTAACAGGGACCTTTCTCAAAAGATCATCCCATTTACCTGATTCGATCATATCATCTAGTTCAGCTTTGTTTTTGGCATTGTGACCATAAATAAGATAAGAGCCCGGTTCAGCATCAATGATGTACCAGCATTCAGTCTTACCTAATTCATGTTCGTGCTTCCATGCGTAATCATTATCTGGATGGACTTGAACCGACAAGCTGGCCTCGGCATCTAGAATTTTGGTTAGTAATGGAAATACTTTGCCTTTTGGATCACCAAATAATTCACCGTGATTTTTCCATAAATCATCGATAAATTGTCCAGCAAATTCGCCATTCTCAACTTCAGAACGACCATGGGGATGACCGGAAATTGCCCAGCATTCTCCTATATCACCTGCGGGTAAATCGTAATCAAATTTCTCTAATTTACGACCACCCCACATCTTCTCATGAAAAACAGGTTTCAAAAATAATGGCTCCACGTTAGAATCCCCCAATTTTTAGTCTTCGTTTTCCTCTAATGACTTATCGCGATCCAAGAAGAAAATCAAAGTCTGTAATTCGTTTGCCAAGTCAACATAATGTACACGAATGGAACTTGGCACATTAATAATTACTGGTGTAAAGTTCAAGATTCCCTTTACTCCAGCATCTGCCAAAAGGTTCGCCGTAACTTGTGCTGCATTTGATGAAACTGTTAGAATACATACATCGATCTGTTGTAAATCTAACTGTTCTTTTATTTCAGAGACATCATAAACAGGCACACCGCTCTTGACTGTACCAACGATCGATTGATCAATATCAAAAGCTGCGGCAATTCTTACATTATTTGTTCTAGCAAAGTTATAATTTAATAAGGCGTTACCCAAATTACCGACACCGACTAAGGCAACATTAGTCCGTTTGTCTTGATTGAGTAATTTCTTAAAGAAGGCGACAAGCTCATCTACATCATAACCGTACCCTCTCTTACCTAAAGCTCCCAAGTATGAGAAGTCACGTCTTATTGTAGCACTGTCAATTTTGACGCCCTCAGATAATTCTCCTGAGGAAACTTTTTGCGTGCCTTCATCTTTTAAGAACTGGAAATACCTATAATAAATAGGTAACCTTTTAATAGTTGCGTTTGGAACTGTTGTTTTTGTCATATCTACCACCAATGTGCGTTATTTCACTAATATTTATAGTAAATAAAATTAAGCAAAAACGCAATAGATTAAGCCTATAAAGAATTATTTTTTACAAATAATGATAAAATTGTGAATATGTAAAGGGGTATTTAACTTGATTTTATTACAAGCTCAGAACATTACTAAAAACTTTGGAACTAAAAAACTCTTCGAAAATGTCAATTTTGAAGTTCAAGATAACAGTCGTATCGGCCTTGTAGGGCGAAACGGTGTTGGTAAATCAACGCTTCTCAAGATCATTTCTGATCAAGAAAGTTATAGCGATGGAAACATTGCCCTCAAAAAAGACACTAATATCGGTTACCTAGCTCAGGATTCCGGTTTAGACCGCGACAATATCATTTTCGATGAGATGGAAAAGATTTTTGACTATCTCAAGAAACAAGAAAAACAGATGCATGACCTTGAAGCTAAACTAGCCGACAACACGACCAAAGACTATGATCAAATTCTAAAACAATATGATCAATTACAAAATACTTTTCGACAAGAAAATGGTTACGGCTACCAATCTGAGATCCGTAGTGTCCTCAAAGGATTCGGCTTTGAAGAAGACGTCTGGCACGATAAGATCTCTACTCTCTCAGGTGGTGAGCGTTCACGTCTAGCTATGGCTAAAATGCTTTTGGAACACCATGATATTCTGTTACTTGACGAACCGACAAACCACTTGGATATCGGCACGGTTGAGTGGCTGGAAGGCTATCTAAAAAACTATCGTGGTGCTTTAGTTATCATCTCCCATGATCAGTACTTCCTAGATAAAGTCGTTACTGAAATCGTTGAGATCAATCACCATTCATCAAAGCACTATTCTGGTAACTACACTTTCTATCTACAAGAAAAGAAGAAGAATCAACAAGTCGAGTGGAAACATTACGAAGAACAACAGGCTGAAATCAAGAAGACAGAGGAATATATCCAAAAGAATATTGTCCGTGCTTCTACTACTAAGATGGCTCAAAGTCGCCGTAAAAAGCTGGAAAAGATGGATGTCATGGACCGTCCCGGTTCTGATCAAGCTTCAGCACACTTCAGCTTTCAGATCGACAAAGAGAGCGGTAATGATGTTTTGCTGATCAAAGATGCCGCTATTGGCTATGAAGATCACATCATGTCAGAACCGATCAACCTGGATGTCAAAAAAGGTGAACGAATTGGTATTATTGGACCTAACGGAATTGGTAAATCTACCCTCCTAAAATCGATTCTCGACCAGATACCTTTGATCAAAGGTACTTACCAATTTGGAGCCAATGTTCAAGTTGGTTACTATGACCAGAATTTGACAAATTTGGACCCACGTAAAGATGTACTTCACGAGATCTGGGACCTCCACCCGCTACTCGATGAACAGATAATTCGTAACATTTTAGGATCATTTTTATTCAGTGGCGATGATGTCCTGAAACCAATTTCTGGACTCTCCGGTGGCGAAAAAGCTCGTCTTACTTTGACTAAATTATCAATGGAACACGATAACTTCTTAGTGATGGATGAGCCAACTAACCATTTGGACATCGATAGTAAGGAAGTTTTGGAAGATGCCTTGAGCAACTTTGACGGGACTGTCCTCTTCGTATCCCATGACCGTTACCTGTTGAACACACTAGCTGATCGTATCGTCGATATCGGAGCTAGCGGAAGTAAGATCTATCTTGGTGATTACGATTATTATTTGGAGAAAACGACTGATACTCCGACTGAAGAAAGCGGCTCTAGCCATAACGTCAGCGAGAAAAAGGTCGAGTATCAACAATCTAAAGAACAGCAAAAACAAGAACGTAAGATCCGTCGTCAAGTTGAACAATTGGAAAAAGAAATCTCTGAACTGGAAGAAAAGAATTCCGCCATTCAACTAGAAATGACTAAAGAAGAAAATCTTACTTCATATACTAAGTTGGCTGATTTCCAAAAAGAATTAGATGAGAACAAAGCTAAACAAAGTGATCTGGAAGATGAATGGACTGAAAAGTCATTGGAGTTGGAAGATTTAGGCGAATAATTGTCTTTAATGAAATAATTTGCTAATATTCTAAGAACAAACAACTTAGGAGATCAAATGAAAAACAGACAAGAAAATTTCTTTATCCGCTTTTTCAAGGGTGTCGTTATCGCCTTAGGATTCATATTACCCGGAGTTTCCGGGGGTGTTTTAGCAGCTATTTTGGGAATTTATGAACGACTGCTCCACTTTATGGCTCATTTTAGAAAGAACTTCAAAAAAGACTTTATGTATTTTTTGCCAGTTGGTATAGGTGGAATTGTCGGAATTGGTCTACTATCTAAGCCATTAGAATTTCTCTTAGCTCATTATCAAGTTATCGTGCTGTGGGGTTTTGCTGGAGCAATTATTGGAACCCTGCCTGCTCTGATCAAAGAATCAACTTCTCGGTCAAAAAGAGATTTCGTCGATATTAGTTGGTTTTTCGCAATGTTGATTTTAGGAGGACTCTTCCTCTTTTTCATGAGTGAAATATTTGGGACCATTCCTGCTAACTTCTTTGGATTTGTGATTGCTGGGATGCTGATTGCCCTGGGTGTATTAGTACCCGGACTTAGCCCTTCAAACTTACTGTTGATTTTAGGACTCTACACGCCAATGCTGACCGGATTTAAAAATTTCGACATTGCGGGAGTATTTCTACCGATCGCCGTTGGTGGAATTATTGCCATGATTCTCTTCTCCAAAGGAATGGAATATTTGATCCAACATCACCACTCAAGGGTCTACCATTTCATTTTAGGAATCGTGGTTGCTAGTACGATCTTGATACTGGTGCCAAATCCTTATTCCGAAGAAACCATATCTTATGCTGGAATCACTGGCATGACAATCACGCTCAGTGTTATTACTTTTATCCTTGGAACATTATTAGGTCTATGGATGAGTAAATTAGAAGATAAATACAAATAAAAAAGTCGACTTTCGAGTCGGCTTTTAAAATACCCTAGCTAAATTTTGAACCTTCTTATAACCTAGATTTAAAATTTCCTGTGCATGTTCTGGATCAAAATCCATTCCTTCTACAAATACACTCTGGAAATCAGAGACACCCATAATATTAAAGACAGTCTTTAAATACTTGTCCCCTAAGTCTAAATCTTTCATGTTACCTGCGTTGGCACCGTGAAAACGATCCCCACTGGATTGCAGATGTAGCGCCTTTTTTGAATGTAGATTACCTTGTAATTTTGCCTGATCATCATATTCAAACGTGTCTGGAATTTGCATGACAAGATCCAAATAACTCTTCATCTCTGCTGGCAAGAAAAAATTATACATGGGATTTACAAAGACGTACTTGTCTGATTCCACAAACTCATCTACATATGATTGTCGAACCGAATTGATTGCCCGCTCGTGCCTAGTGAATGTTATTCCGCTGGCTTTCTTGTTGTAAATAGATAGAGCCGTTTCATCAAATGGTAGATGTGGTTCATCGGAGACATTATGTTCGATGATCGTATCATTGGGATGTGATTCTTGATATGATCCGATGAAGTTTTGATAGAGTTTGATACTTGTTGATAGTTTATCAGTTTTGGGATGAGCAATTATTGCTAAAAGTTGTGTCATGTAAATCCCCCCTTTTTGTTTATTTTAGCAAATTAGGGATTTTGGAGATATAAAAAGCACACCTACGTTGGGTGTGCTTAATCGATTGATTGTATTGAAATAATTTTAATATCTGCAATAACCATAGTTTCAATAATACTACCATGATAAAATGCAATTATTGAAAGAGAGGAATAAAAATGACAACTCAAGCAAGATCAATACGTATCGACTCAAACTTGGATAAAGCAATTAACGATTACTTAAAAGTTACAGGACAAAGTTTCAATAGTTTTGCTGAAACAGCGATGGCCGACAAATTAGAGGATCTGCTAGATATGAAAGATTATTCAAATGTCAAAATAAATGATGACGGTTCCAGGTTTACTGTGGATGAAGTGGTTAAAAAATTAGGTATTGATTTATAGGGGTTTGTTTGTAAACGGCTCAAGAAAAATGGATGAAAAGATAATAATTGAAGTTATCAAATTTGGATTAAGAAATAATGTTTAAAAAGATAGAAAAATAGGATTGTGCACTTAGCAAATGGGCCAGTATCTCAACATATATGACGATTCTGCCGGCTCATTTTTACTATTACTAAATCCTTAAGAGTACAAAAACAGGGAGATACAAATGGAAAAGACAAAAGATGTTTTACTATTACTAAATCCTTAAGAGTACAAAAACAGTAGTTGCATTATTTTATTCCATAGAGTAGTTTTACTATTACTAAATCCTTAAGAGTACAAAAACGTACCATCTAACCAATATTTACAATCGATTGTTTTACTATTACTAAATCCTTAAGAGTACAAAAACCTGTGGGGGCTACATATTTGCTGTTTTTTCGTTTTACTATTACTAAATCCTTAAGAGTACAAAAACGAAAGCGATGGATGATTGGATACAGAAGCTAGTTTTACTATTACTAAATCCTTAAGAGTACAAAAACATTACGTTAATTCAATTAATCCTGATCACTGTTTTACTATTACTAAATCCTTAAGAGTACAAAAACTGGGACATGTAATTGATGTGGTACATTCGCGTTTTACTATTACTAAATCCTTAAGAGTACAAAAACAACCGATTCACATAAATACATTTGATTGTAGTTTTACTATTACTAAATCCTTAAGAGTACAAAAACAAGGCTCTTGTGGCAGTATTTACTTGGTTGGTTTTACTATTACTAAATCCTTAAGAGTACAAAAACAGCTGTGATAGATACGATTTTGAAAAGGGTGTTTTACTATTACTAAATCCTTAAGAGTACAAAAACATTAAGGAGTTCTCCTTAATCCGCTGGAATGTTTTACTATTACTAAATCCTTAAGAGTACAAAAACATAAGTGCAAGCATTAGCTTCATTTGACGGGTTTTACTATTACTAAATCCTTAAGAGTACAAAAACATGGCCTTTGTTGTAATGGAGCTTGACGTAAGTTTTACTATTACTAAATCCTTAAGAGTACAAAAACATACGTTTGGAACGAGAAAACCGGCGAACCGTTTTACTATTACTAAATCCTTAAGAGTACAAAAACGAGGTAACTGGTAAAGCTGAGCCAATGATCGTTTTACTATTACTAAATCCTTAAGAGTACAAAAACATCAAGCTTGTTTTCTCCTAAGACACGGTAGTTTTACTATTACTAAATCCTTAAGAGTACAAAAACATAGCCTTAACGCCCGTATCATCAGTGACTGTTTTACTATTACTAAATCCTTAAGAGTACAAAAACCCAGAATATGACGAAATCAAGTGTAGAAACGTTTTACTATTACTAAATCCTTAAGAGTACAAAAACGTACGGTGCCTTTAACTTACCGGGCTTCGTGTTTTACTATTACTAAATCCTTAAGAGTACAAAAACACTTATCCGTTTTAATTTTCGGTGTATCTGGTTTTACTATTACTAAATCCTTAAGAGTACAAAAACGATGACTCAGGCCAATAACTATCTTAGTTGGTTTTACTATTACTAAATCCTTAAGAGTACAAAAACACTTGTTGCTGCTCCATATTCTTTAAAGAAGTTTTACTATTACTAAATCCTTAAGAGTACAAAAACGCAATGACCACAAATGATGGTTCGTCATAGGTTTTACTATTACTAAATCCTTAAGAGTACAAAAACCTCAAATAAAAAAAATTAACACGTTATCAACCTTCCAAAAATTTGGCTTCTGCATCTGTCAGTAACTGATCTTCAAAACTAAATGACGTCTCGTAGTTGAGAATCTCACTTACTACCTTCAATAATACCAAATCTTTGCTATTAAGAAACAATTTTTCTTTAATTCCAATATATGGAATAATCCGTTGCATTGATTCAACAAATTTCTCTTCACTACTATTAAATTCATTAGGATAATTATTCTTTACCGAGCGTAATAGTTCGTCAGTTGGCAACAACTGATCAAATTCATCAGCAGCCACGACAATTTTTTCTAAATCCGTTGCGTCTATTGGTAAATTATCAAGATTATTACCGATATAAACTACTCGCAAATCATATTCGCCCAATAACTCTTTTACCTCGATAAAGAAGTTATTTTTTTCGTACTGAGAAATAAAGCTGTCAACATTGTACAAAACAAGCCACGTTGGGTGACTATTCTTGCTCAATTTAAATCTCAAAAAGTTTAGAAATTCATCTAACAAACTTTCAGTATTCATAAATTCCAAAGGATAATTCTTCGAATTTTCTTGATAGTTTAATACTAAAAAATTCTTTAACATCTCAAGATAGTTTAGATCCTGAAAATTTACTCGCAAATTATTAGAATAGTTATCTAAGAATTCTTGAACCTTGATTTCTAAACGAAAATTCTCATTATTCATATTCTCAATTGCATGGTCAATATCAACATCATCACTCAGTCCATTCAGTAATTCATACAATAAAGTATCTTTCTTATACTGCATTTGTTGATAAATACTGTCTCGATTATTTATAAAGAAAACATCGTTATTTTTTACGGAAACCTTATCGCCATCAATATACAATTCGATATTATTATCTCCGTAAATATTAGAGGTCAGACTAGGACTACGGTTGAAGTAATAATATAAACTCCGAAATACCGTCCACAACTTCTTGTGATCAATTCCAGTTAAATAGACAATATCGTCAAAATCAAGATCCAAGAATTTTTGATTTTCTAACTCAATTTTTAATATCATATGATCACCAGATCCTTATTACCGACAACCGTTTCTTGTTTGCTCTTACTACCAACAAGAACCTGCATATCCTCAAATTGCTTTTCACTGACAGCCATAAGTCTGATCTCACCATTTTCTGGCAAAAAGTATTCAATTGCATTTTGATATTTCTTACCAGCTGAACGATTAGGAATCGAACGATAATAAACTGAATATTGTAGCATCATGAAACCATTTCTGATTAGTTCCTTTCTGAAGATACGGTATTGTCGCTGCTGTTTTGGTGTATCCATTGGTAAATCAAATAAGCACATCATTCTCATATTTTGATATTTCAACTTTCTTCACCCACGAAATTTTTTAAGTCGATATTCAATAAAGCATCTGAATCATTAGCTTCTATCGCAGTTATAAAACTGGTGACAAATTCCTGCATTGAATTATCTATCGACATTTTCTTACCCTTAACTTTAATTTTATGATTCATAAACTTAATTATTTCAAGTCTCGATTCATAACTCAGATAGTTTTTATCACCTAAAAGGTTTTGATTGATCCAATAGTCCATCAACGGACGATACGGTTCCATCAAGTCATCAACCAAGTTAAAGCTATTAAATTCGTTTTTATGGAATATTCCTAGCATTGTCACCAATCCGTTACCGACCACGATTCTTGCCATGCATGACCTTAAAATTGCATAGCCAAAGTTCATAGCAGCATTGATAACACTGTCATCCCCACGAGTAAAACTCTTTCCATACAGTGAATCAAAATATACCTTAGCAACGTGACCTTCCCGATTTGTCTTATCGCCAACTACCAGATCAGACACTAAATCTTCCATTAATTCAAGTCGTTCTTGTTCAACTCCAGTCCACCTGGCAAAAGCTATCTGGTTATCCATCTTTTGTTTAATGACAGTTTGCCAAATCAAACCTTTCTGTTCAGCAGTCCAAGAAGCTTGTTTGATGACTCGTTTTGAATAATGGTGATATTGACCATATGGTAAGTAGATACCAACAGGTAAATACTTGTCATCACAAATTACTAAACCGATATTGTTCTGACTTAAACTAGACATCAATTTGGTAGTTATCGAGGTTTTATTCCCCTCAAGTACAACCATCGTAATATCAGACAACGGTACATAAAATTTATCGTCTCTCTTTCTGATTTCTAAATTATCCAATCTAAGCCTTAATAAATCGCCTTCCTTAACATGAACAATCCTCCATGCCATAAGCTATCCTCCTAAATTTTTCGGAAAAAAAAACCACCTAGCAAGTAGGTGGTAAATTCGGAATAAATCCTTATTTTTGTAGATCCTTAAGAATTTAGTAATAGTAAAACGTCGAATGAATATATTCAAACATATAAGGCGTCCCTTACAAATTCATAATATCATAAACTATCCATTAATCAAGGATATCTTTAGGATTTTCTCCCTCTTTTTCTAAGTAAAATGGATTACCTAGTATATCCGTATTAACCTTCCAAATTTTACAATTTTTTGGTACTAGACGCTTAATAATTTGTTTCTTTGCAGAACCGTATACTGGCCAATCATCATTATCAGTCTTATATTTATATATTGGCTTAAGTTCTACATATCCTTTTTGCTTATCCATTGTACGGGACCAGAATAGCATTTCAACACTTTCACCAGTTTCTAAATTTTCAACCTTAATGCGATCTTTTTTATACAGACTAAATATAAATTCAGAATCATCAGATACCCTTTCTCGGTATTTAATCTCTAGATATTTTTTAAGTTTAATCCCATATCCTTCATCTTCATTAAACTTAAGATCAGCATATTTAATTCCCATGATCTCATATTCACCAGTTTCATGATTCAAATAGACATCAGTCCTCCATGGATTTAATGATTGTAAAATAACATGTTTGTTGTTAGCATTTTCAGGTGTTATATCAATATTAGATCCAATTTTCTTATCCAAATATTTGAGCTGTCTTATTTCAGGTCCATTATTTTTCTTTGAATATTTTCTCACTGGTCCATGATCTACGCGATAAAGTTCAAATGGAGATATATCAACTGTCTTGACTTTATTATCCCTCCCCATTTTTTCAATAGAACTAGGATAAGTATTCATAATTTCTTCTAAATGATTAAAACTTCTTGGATCATACTTATTCAATAAAAATTTAGATTTATCCTTATCGCATATTTTTTTGAATCTAACATATTCTTTGTAATCATAAATATTCTTAATTTTTCCAACAATATACTCTGATTCTTCTTTGTCCTTGGCAAGCATCCCGGATCTTGTAGAATATATCGTTGAATCACTGACTTTACGATTCATTTTCTTATCAACTTGATGTGAAAATTTAATTCTATCGTCAGCATTCATAAGTTCATCAACAAAGCCATTGTATGGTTGTTCATAAACTTCCTTGTCAAAAGTCTTATCATCAATTATCTCACCAGTTTCAATATCTACAGTATTATCGCCTTCAACTTTGACAGGGAATATACTGGCTCCTTTTTTCCAAATATTTAAAAACGGAGTCGAAGCAATTATTGATGCATCAATAGCATGATGATGGAAAGTTTCTCTGGTCTTATTGATATGCCAATGTTTACGCATATTAGAAGTAAACTTACCACGAATAACTGTAACTTTTGTATTAACTTCTTTTTCTCTAAAGAATTCTTGTAAACTATTTAAAACAACTCTTGAAGAATATCTAGTATCAACTAAATTACGAGAAATAAATCTCTTCCGTGTATCGATATCACTAACATTTTCAGAGAAAAGATAGTTTTTACGTTTATTCTTGTTAAATCTTGTATTTTTAATTACCATGGCCTTCATGGAATCAAATCCCTGACCATGACCCTCATTCATGAATTCAAATGGAGTCTTTTGTCCTTTAATTTGATTCATTTCGGCATAACAAAGTGTCTTGTTATTGATACTATCATCAAATGAAATGGATTGCGGTATTATATGATCTATTTCAAAATTATCAGGATTGTTTAATAAATCAGATGCTGAAATTACTTTTCCATTGTACACATCTATTTTCTGTTGTTGATACCAAAGCCTGATCTTGAAAAATAGCTTTGACCCATATTTTCGCAAACCATCATCCACCAACGACTTGCTACCAACAGAATTAGTAAATTCTTTAAGGGCTTCATCCTTTTGCTTCTTATTTTTGTTTTGAAAATCTTTAATTTGCTTTTTTGCATCGTCCTCATTCTTATCACGAGGCATTTCTACAACAACATAGTCAATATGACCATATTCCTTCAATACAGCATTAACAATTTTTAAAGCTTCACGAACCGATTTAGCGGCGACTGGATTATAAATATCTTGGGCAATTTGTTTATATGGCAAATACTTATATTGGCTATACTTCTTGCCATTGTCTTTTATCAACCCCATTTCATTGATCAGGGTCATCTGTTCGACTGGACGCTTTAACATTTCTGGTATTAGTAGTTTCATTGTCTTAACAGACAGTCTGTGCCACTTGTTATTAGACGTAACATTAAAACTAGCTTTATTGTCGATAATTAATTGAATCAAATCATCAGTCAAAAAATCAAAGTCCGGTTGTAATTTATTACGTAGCTGTTTTCTAATCTCACCATTCTCTGTGTTGAGTGTCAAAATAGAACTAAGTCGATCTAAGAAGTCCGTAGACCAGTCAGATATATCAACATCCGACTCTAAGAATTTTTTATGGACCTTACGATAAATTTCCATTGAACTTATTTCCGGTTTGTCTTTATCGTCAGTGCGATAACCAGCAATATCCGAGTCATCACAATCTGCAACTTTTTTGATCAACTTGATCATATTAACGGTAGTTTTATTATTTTTTAATTCTGATAAGATCTGTCTCTTATCATTCTCAGTTAATTTTTGATCTTCATAACTCAAAATACGTAAGTTATTCAAATCATTTAAAACATTAAACACTTGCGCAGTATAGGAAGCACCAGAAGCTCTTAATTCATCAGGAAAGATTTTATCATGACCAATCAATTCTTCAAATAGATTTTCTAACTTGCGTCCATCTTCCTTATAAATTCCATAATCAGTTCTTGATTTTTCACTACCTGGACCCTTAAAGTAATCCCTTTTTCGATTTAATATTTTACAATATGCATCTTCAAATTCTTCAGTTAATACCTCTGGATAGAATTCTCTTTGCTTTTCAATGATTCGTTTTGCCTCATCGATGTACGCTTTTGTAGTGAAGACATTCAACAACACTTCTCCTTCATCAGCATCAACGACAACTGTTCCTCTGGTAGCACCGTGTTTAGATAAACGATCTAATTGTATTTGTGCAGGTGTTTGAGTTTTCAACTCTTTAGTATTAAGCTGCAAACTTTTAGCATAATCTGAACCTTCGGATTCATCGTCAACATCTTTCAAATCGTAACTTATTCCTCGACGCTTCACGATATGATATAGACTTACAGCAATTTCTGATAAGTTTAACCTTTCGGATAATCCTTTTACCCGTAATTCATATGGATTGGAATTGTTGTCAAAATGGTCAAAATAGTTTTTATCTTCTTTGGAATCAATCAACTTAAATTTGTTGAATAGTTTGGCAGTATCCTTACGACGCTGTTTTTTTCGATTAGTTGATCTACGGGCACCACGCATACTTCTACGTGTCTGATTTTCTTCACCTATCTTACCATTGATCAATCGTGATCCTAATTCAAGAATCTTACCAGCTCTAGGATCTATTACACTGAATCCAACCGAAGATACACCGATATCTAATCCTAAACTTATTTTTCGATCCATCTTAAATTCCTCCATTCAAATTAAATCTATGAGTTTAATATATCAGTGTCAGTATACGGAAATCAATAATTCAGGAAAATAAAAAAGCACACCTACGTTGGGTGTGCTTTTTAACGTTCTACTATTACTAAATCCTTAAGGGTACAAAATTACATCTATCAGGTCCAACATAATTATTTATTATATTAAACAATCAAGACATCTCTATTTTAAAGCAATTTACTAAAATATCCAAGCCATTAATTATTCAAGAATATCCTTAGGCCCGCTGCCTTCCCTTTCCAAATAGAATGGATTACCAAGTATATCAGTATTGACCTTCCAGATCTTACAATTCTTAGGCACTAAACGTTTAACTAATCGTTTACTTTTACCATAAATCGGTAACTCATCATCACTAGTCAGACTTTTAATAGGCTTTAATTCCGCGTATCCTTTTTGTTTCTCCATTGTTCGTGACCAGAATAAAACTTCTACACTTTCGCCACTCTCAATATTTTTAACTTTGATTCGATCTTTCTTATACAACGTAAACATAAACTCAGAATCATCGGATACTTCTTCACGATGTTTTATTTCAAGGTACTTATCGCGCTTGATTCCATATCCTTCACCCTTATTGAATTTGAGATCAGAATATTTGATGCCCATAATTTCATACTCATTGGTTTCATGGTTCAAGTAAACATCAGTCCGCCATGGTTTCAACGACTGTAAGACTACTCGTTTATTTCTAGTATTTGCAGGTGTGATATCAATGGTCGAACCAACTTTTTTATCCAAGTACTTAAGTTGCTTTATTTCTGGACCATTATTTTTCTTTGCATACTTTCTGATGGGTCCATTATCTCGACGGTAAAGTTCAAACGGTGAAGCACTGAACATTCTAACTTTACCCCTTATTCTTTCTTCAAACGAATCAGGATAAGTGTTCATGATTCTTTCTAATTGAGCAAAGCTTTTTGAATCATACTTATTTAATAAGAACTTAGTTTTGTCTTTGTCATAAATTTTCTTAAATTTGGCATACTCGTCAATATCATAAATATCTTTGATTTTGGCGACTACATACTCGGACGTCCCTTCATCTTTGGCAAGCTTACCAAATCTAGTCGAATAAACAGTTGAATCACTGATTTTACGGTTCATCTTCTTATCGATTTGATGAGAAAACTTCACTCTGTCATCACTGTTCTTTAATTCACTTTCAAATCCAGAGTATGGTTCTTGATAAGTGTATTTAAGATATTCTCTTGTACTTAGAATTTCACCAAGTTTAATATCGAGAACATCCCCATCTAAACTATTAGGAAACATACTAAATCCATGTTTCCAAATAGTTAAAAATGGCATCGCAGCTATGATGGATGCATCAATTGCATAATAATGATACGTTTCTCTAGAATTCTTTATCTGCCAATACTTACGCATATTTGAAGTAAATTTACTACGGATAACTGAAACTTTGGTGTCTATACCCTTTTCATCAAAGAAGTCATGCAGACCATTAAAAACCACCTTAGAGGAATATCTCGTATCAATCAAATTACGAGTAATAAATCTCTTTCTTGTGTTTGAATCTCTTATATCTTCTTCATAAAAATAATTTCTTCTCTTGAGATTTAATCGAGAATTCTTTAATACCATATCTTTCATAGCTACATAACTCTGACCATAACCCTCATTAAGATATTCAAACGGCGTCATCTTATCTTTCAGCTGATTCATTTCAGCATAACAGAGAGTTTTATTATTTATCCCATCGTCAAAGGAAATTGAAACCGGCACAATGTGATCTATTTCAAGTTTAGATCCATTTTGCAAAATATCTTCTGGTTGAATGGCTCTACCACTGTATAAATCCATTCCTTTTTGTTGATACCACAATCGTATTTTGAAACGAATATTGCTGCTTAATTTATCGTATTCATCACTGGAAATACCAGTTGCTTCGATGAATTCTTCCTTAGCATCCATTATTTCTCTAGAATTCGTTCTTTGAAATGACTCAATATTTCTTTTTTCTTCGTCTTCATTTTTATCACGCGGCATTTGGGCAACGATATAGTCAATATGTTCATATTCCTTCATCACTGCATTAACAATTTTTAATGCTTCACGTACTACCTTGGATACGACTGGATTATAAATATCTTCTGCAATTTTCTTGTAAGGCAAATGCTTATACTTACTATATTTAGGGCCATTGTTCTTAACTAATCCCATTTGCTTGATCAAGTCATTTTGCCCAATTGAATTTTTTATCATTTCAGGTATCAATAAATCCATTGTCTTAATAGATAACCTATGCCAACTATTACTAGATGTAACATCAAAACTGGCTTTATTATCAATGATCAATTGAATCAAATCATCACTTAAAAAATCATATTGAGATTGCAAAAGGTTCTCAAGCTGATTTCTTATTTCACCATTATCAGTGTTAAGCGTCAAAATAAAACTCAAGTTGTCAAAAAAATCGGTTGGCCATTCGTTAATATCAACGTTATTATCTAAAAACTTTCGATGTACTTTACGGTATGTTGCCATTGAACTGATATCTGGTTTTCCTCTAGTATCAATTCGATACCCTTTAATGTCAGAGCCATCACAATTAGCTATCTTTTTAATAAGCTTGATCATATTTATATTTGAAGTATTACTCTTCAATTCTTCTATGATTTGCTCTTTATCTTTGGGAGTCAATTTCTGATCCCCATAGCTCAGAATACGCAAATTATTTAAATCATCCAAAACATCAAATTTCTGTGCTGTATAAGATGCTCCAGCGGCTCTCAATTCATCAGGAAAGATCTTATCGTGACCAATCAACTCTTCAAACAAATTATTCAAGATTCGTCCATCTGTTTTAAATATTCCGTAATCAGTCCGAGACTTGACGCTACCGGGACCTACAAAATAACTTCTTTTACGTGATACTATTTGGCAATACTTTTCTTCAAATTCATCGGTTAATATATCTGGATAGAATTCTCGTTGTTTTTTGATAATACGTTTTGCTTCGTCAAGGTAGGCTTTGGTTGGAAAAATATTAAGTAGAGTTTCATTATCAGTAACAACTTTACCTCTAATAGCACCATACTCATTTAATCTTTTCAATTGAATTTGAGCTGGCGTCTGCGTTTTTAATTCAAGGTTATTGATCTTTAATCCATTGGCATATTCTGAATCTTCTGCTTCAGAATCAACATCTTTCAAATCGTAACTGATACCACGTCTCTTAACGATGTGATACAAACTATCTGCAATTTCTGACGTAGTTAATTGTTTTGACAAGCCCTTAACTCTTAATTCATAAGGATTAGAATTATCAACAAAATTATCAAAATAGTGTTCATTATTCTTTGAATCTATCAATCCAAATTGATCAAATAACTTAGTTACATCCTTACGACGTTGCTTTTTCCTATTATTTAATCTACGTGAGCCTCGCATATATCTGCGGGTCAAGTTCTCTTCACCGACTTTTCCATTTATCAGACGCGAGCCCAGCTCAAGGATTTTACCAGCTTCAGCGTCTATTACACTGAATCCGACCGATGAAACACCGATATTTAATCCTAAACTTATCTTTCGATCCACATCGACTCCCCCAATTTGTCATAAAATACACAAGTTAAATATATCATAATAAAAACCACCCGTAAAACGGGTGGTTTTCTCTGAGGCTATAAGCCTCTTCCACTAGCCAGCGTCTCAAGACGCTGGCTTTTGTATACCAAAGCCAAACTGCTTTTATCACTTTTGCCACCGCTTTAAGCGATATTCGTACTACTT
>NZ_RHOR01000016.1 GCF_003946625.1 Companilactobacillus kedongensis
CAGTTTTGGTAAGGTTAGATTCCCTGAATCCTTCAATGATCTTTAATTTATCAGACAAACTATATTTAGATAGAGACACAAAAATCCCTCCATGGTTAACCAAATGAATTTATATTATTTCATTTGACAACCATAAAGGGATTAACGCAAAACGGTCGAACTGCAGGCAAACTTTTTTCTCTCCCGTAGGTGGCATACTTTCATAAAATCTTCATAGAATGTTGACGTTATGCCAACATTCAATATTTATACTATTTATTGAATTGGGAAACATAAACATTAAGAAATGAGGGTAAGAATGAAAAGGAAACTGCCAATTATAGCCGCATTATTGACTTGTTTTGCATTAATTTTAGTTGCTTGTTCTAAGAGCAGTTCAACTGATAATGGCGTTTTATCTACGGAACAGATCAAGAAAAATATTGGTTCTAAATTGATCACTACTAGAGAGGATGCTCAGAAGTCTTTGACTAAAAAGTATCAGGAAAAAGTTAAGGACGCATCTTATACGATGGATAATCCATATATTAAATTAAATCCGTATAAGACATCACCATTGACTGCTTTGGTAATTTTAAAAACTGATCAGGCTGCTAAAATCACTTATACAGTTGAGGGTAAAAGTGATGATACCAGTGTAACTAATACTGTGAACGGTGGGTACTCTAAGACGCATCAAGTACCAGTTGTTGGATTATATGCCAACTATAATAATACAGTTACTATGACAGCTACATATAAAGACGGTGCGACTTCTACACAAACAATAAACATTAAAACGGGCTCACTTCCTAAGTATATTAAGAGTGCTAAAATAACCGTTTCTAAAAATGATAAAACTAAAATGGACATTGGTAACAATAAACTAACTATTATTAATAGAACTACTAAAGAACCGTTTGCAATTGATGCTGACGGTGAAGTTAGATGGTATTCAACTAATTACTCACAGCATACTATTGAGCAAATATCTAATGGACATATGCTGATTTTAACTAAGAAAAAAGTTGATACATCTGTTTACAATGATCTAATCGAAACTGATGTGTTAGGTCGAATTTATAAAGAATATAGTTTTAGTTCCGGGACTAAGTCTAATGATTCTGGTAATTCTAAAGATGAAACCACTGTAATTCATCATGATTTAATAGAACTTCCAAACCATGATTTATTAGCGACGGTAAATGATGGATCGAAGTATAAAGAGGATGTTATGGCACAAATTTCTCATAAAACCGGTAAAGTTGTTAAGGTTATCGATTTGAAGAAGATTTTGCCAAGCTCGATGTACAGAGAATATAAGGCTGGATCAGATAATAAAATTGATTGGTTCCATCAAAATGCAGTGGATTATGATAAATCTGATAACAGTATTATGATTTCTGGACGTAATCAAGATATGATAATTAAGCTTGATTACAAAACTAATAAAATAATTTGGATCTACAGTGGTAAAGCTAAGGCTACTTGGCCTAAGAAATATCGTGACAAGATCCTTACACCAACACAAGGAACGACGATAACTGGTGGTCAACATGGTCTTTATCTACTTAAGCATGATGGTGATAGTGAGGATATTATTCTTTATGACAATAATATCAACGTTACTAATGGCGATAAGAAGACTTCTGGTAAGTATTCTCAGGCCGTTGAGTACCATATAAATACTAAGAAAATGACGATCGACCAAACTTGGTCCTATGGTAAGAGTTTGGGCAAGGCAAACTTCACAAGTATTATCGGTTATGCAGAACGTGAAACTAATGGTAATACACTAGTTGACTTTGGATTCAAGAATGGTGGTCAAGAAAGTAATATCATTGAAGTCGATGCTGATGGCAATCAAGTTTTCAATGTGACGGTCAAGAATGCATCATCCAAAGCGTATGCTTATCGTGCCTATCGAATTCCGTTCTATTCAAGTAAATATGTATTTGATGTTAATAAGTAAAAAAACTGAACCGGAGAGTTTATCTCCAGTTCAGTTTTTTATTAACAGAAAATTATATCATAAAATAGTTCACAAAATGGTTCATATTTTCATGCAAAATTTTAGTTAAATTGAAAAGATTATTAATAGTGTTAGGTTCATAATAAGGTAAATAAACGAAATATACATATAATTTTCATAAATACTAAATATCAGTTCAAAAAACAATTTAAATGTTTTCTATGAATAGTATAAAATTATTGTGCTAGTTTATTGAGTAAAACCATTTATGTAAATGTGGCTATTTGTTACTAAAGGGGACATGAATTATGAAAAGGGAAAATTTTGAAAGATTGTTGGTTGAACAGGCTAACAATCCTCAAGCCAAGATTGCGTTTGAAATAGAAAAGGCCAAGCTGGATATTTCTACTTTAGTGATAGAAACTAGACGAGCAGCGGGGATAACTCAATCTGAGTTAGCTTCTCGAGTCAAAGTGCCACAATCGACTGTTGCCAGGATCGAAAACTGTGAGAATACGAGTATCGACACTTTGAGCAAGGTCGCTTCAGCGTTAGATAAAAAATTGATCATTAATTTTGCATAGAAAAAGCTATCCTTCACAGGATAGCTTTTTATTTGTTATTCTTTTCATTGATCAATTTAACTTTATGTTTAATTTGCTTGTCGAATGATTTCATCAAGTCATCACGATTATGGGTTTTAGCTTTAGCTTTACGCATTGCATCCGTCCAATCCCAATAGTTGATAGCAACGAATTTACGTTCAGGGTGACGAACATATAAAGCATTGTAAACAGCATCGTTTTCTACTGGGGCTGGTAACCAGATGTAATTAGTATCACGATATTGCAGCATGTAGTATGTGTCTCGATCAACAGTATTTTGATAATTTGTGTAATCGATCGATGTGTTAAAACTGCGACCATAGTCATGGGCCAAGGAGTCCATTCTGATACCAAGAATTAAAAAGATAATTGTCATTATTGGTAATAGTAACTTCTCAAAACGGCCGCTTATTAAATCCAAATTGATAGCGATGATGGCTGCACCAAAGACAAAGCTGGTAAACATACATCTAGAACCAAATGGTGAGACAACTAAGAATGGAGCCAGTGCAACAGCTGCAAAGATAAGCAGAGTATAGTTGACTACTTTACGCTTAAAGTCCTTTAGACGGTAAGTATATAGGACAACAGCGGTAACAAATATCAAACCGGCAACAATAATCAAAGCTAGAAACTTAGGTGTATAGGTATTTCTCATGTAACTGATGATCGTATCACCAGCATTTGAACCGGTAACATGACGATAGCTGTCTGTCCCAGTTAGAACCTTGATATAGGCACCGTTGATAAACATCAGAATAGCACCAATAAAATTACCTAACAGTATGTAATTGAATAATCTCTTTGCGCCATCGTAAAAATGTTTTCTGAAAAATAGCCAGATAACAACACTGATAAAGCAATTTAGCAGTGTCATATGTTCAGCAAACATTTGTGTTGCGATTGAGGCAAGAAATGTTAAGAAGGTAATGGTTCTATAATAATGAACGTCTTTTCTATCATAGTTTTTGAGGAACAAATACAATAGGAACAACGGGAAAATTACTGATGGTACATAGTTTGCAAATCCCGCATGCCAACCTAGGGTTTGTCTAAAGATAGACTTAGGTGCGATGATCAAAAATACAGCCATGATCGAAGCTGTAAATAAACCTATGAATTTAGGCTTGGATAGCTGATCGTGAATCTTTTGGATCATATACACAATTAAAGTAGAGAATAGCCCGTAAGCCAAGAATGCGACAGGTTTTACCTTCGTCATAACGATGACTAATAAATCACCCAGATAACGGCCATCATATGTAAGAAAGTGTCCTTCTGGGAAATAATTATGTCCCCAATAGCTGCCCCAATTTAGGTCATCACCAGTAAGTGGCATCCAAAATCCAATCAGGCCAAAAACAATGAATAAAATAATATAGAAGCTTAACTTTGTTGTTCGTTTCATTTAAATGTATCCTTAATCTTTAATGTCTCTAATAAGAATAGCTTTTATCCTTAATTCAAGCAATAAATATTTAGACAAATTGGAGCGTACCAATTTGGTTATATCTATTTACTATCAAAATTTATGATGTTAAAATGTCTATGCAAACGATTACAGAAAAGGTGAGTGTTTCATGAAAAAAACAAGAGTTATTAATTCTGACATTTCACGTGTTATTGCCCAAATGGGTCACTTCGACACTTTGAGTATAGGTGACGCTGGAATGCCCGTTCCTGAAGAAACTGAGAAAATCGACTTGGCGGTTGAAGCAGGGTTACCAAGTTTCATTCAGGTTCTTGAAAATGTTTTGAGCGAATTACAAGTTCAAAAGGTATACTTAGCTGAAGAAATGAAACTACAAAATCCTGACCAGCTTAATGCGGTAAAAAATCTTATTGGCGATACGCCGATCGAATTTATTGCTCACGATCAGATGAAACAAGATTTGAAGAACAATAAAGCATTTATCCGTACTGGTGAGGAAACACCATATTCCAACATTATTTTGGAAAGTGGCGTTGTATTTTAACTACTGAGAGGAAATTAAATGAAAAAAATAGTTGTCTTAGGTTCAATTAATATTGATACGATTTTAAATATCGAAAGACTACCATTACCCGGCGAAACTATGGCTATGCATGACCGTTCGATCGCTGGTGGCGGTAAGGGCGCTAACCAGGCTATTGCGTCGGTACGTGCAGGATCAGAAACATCTTTTATAGCTAAGATAGGTAACGACCACGCAGCAGATTTTATGATGAATACGTTTAAAAGTGACGGATTGAACATAGATAATGTTACAATAGATAAGAATGCTGGTACTGGTAAGGCTTACATTCTGCTTGATGAGCATGGTCAAAATAGTATTTTGATCTATGGTGGTGCCAATCAAACCATTACGGCGCAAGATGTGGATAATGCGTCAAATGCTATCAGTGAAGCGGATTGTTTGATTGCTCAGTTTGAAGTACCAGTTCCCGCTATTATTGAATCTTTTAAAATTGCAAAGGCTAATAATGTATTAACTATCCTTAACCCTGCACCAGCCAAAAAAGATATTCCAGCTGAATTATTGGAGCTGACAGATATTATTACTCCCAACGAAACGGAAGCTGAGGCTATTACAGGAATAAAGGTAGTTGATGAAGCTTCTATGAAGGAAGCTGCAGATAAAATGCATGAAATGGGTGTAGGAATCGTCTTGATAACTGTCGGTTCTAAAGGCTCGTTCTATTCATTAGAAGATCATAGTTACGGTTTTGTTGATGCTTTTAAAGTTAAAGCTGTCGATACAACTGCTGCTGGTGATACTTTTATTGGATACTTGGCATCGCAATTACATAAAGAACTTGATAACCTGGAAGGTGCGATGAGGTTTGCTAACAAAGCCTCGTCGATCACCGTTCAAGAGAAGGGTGCGCAAAATTCTATACCTTATCATAATCAGGTAGAATTTTAAAAATCCGAATTATTTTAGGAGTTTGCTCTGTAATGATTGTAAAGAGCTAAAATCCATGTTAGAATAAATGTTGTATTTTTGAATGGTTAATGGTTCGAATGGTTTTGGTTTCTGAAGACTTTCTTCCATGATGTACCACGAAATAATGCACAAATATATGAATTATCAGGAGGAACAGTCTGATGGAACACGGAACAGTTAAATGGTTTAACGCCGAAAAAGGTTATGGTTTTATTACTCGCGAGGATGGTAGTGATGTATTCGTACATTTCTCAGCAATCCAAGGCGACGGTTACAAGACTTTGGAAGAAGGTCAAGCCGTTACATTCGATATCGAAGATAGCGATCGCGGACCACAAGCATCAAACGTTAATAAGGCATAATAACTTATAATAATGTTTAAAAACCAACTCACATGAGTTGGTTTTTTTTGTGCCCTAAACTATAAATTTACAAAACTTAAACGGTTAATATATAAAATTATTTTAGAATATTTTTCATATGAGGTTTTATATGGAAAATTGGAAAAGAAATTTTAGAGTTCTATGGTTTGGCAGTTTGCTGACTGATATGGGAAATGCCATGACTTTGCCGTTTATGGTTTTGTATATTGATACTTTAGGCGATTTTACTCGTTCTCAGAGCAATATGTTCGGAGCTTTGGCGTTTTCATTAACGTATTTATTTAAAGCTTTGGCTGCACCTTTATGGGGTAAATTAGCAGATCAAAAAGGCCGTAAGCTGATGTGCTTACGTGCCTCAGGTGTTATGACGTTGACTATACTTTTAGTAGGTGTATCGCCAAATGTCTGGTGTGTTATATTATTTAGAAGTCTTCAAGGTGTTTTTTCTGGATATATCAATAACGCTAATGCGCTAATATCCACCAGTGTTCCTGAATGCATTCGTGGTAAATCAATGAGTAAGTTAGTGACCGGTAGCGTTAGTGGAACCTTGATTGGTCCTGTCATTGGAGGCTTTTTGGCTGCCTTTATGGGCTATCGGGAAATCTTCTTTGTTACAAGTATTTGTATGGCAATAGTTTTTTTAACTACCTTGATTTGGGTCAAAGAAGATTTTATACCGATAAAGAAATCCGATCTGTTGCCATTGATACCAGAAATTAACCGGATCGGTTGGGGCTTTTTGACCGTATTATTAATTAGCTTTTTATCTATTCAGGCGACGATTGCTTCAGTAACGCCCATGATCAGTCTGCTGGTTAAGGAATTATTGCCTACTGGATATAATTTAAGTATTACAACAGGAGTAGTTGCAGCCATGCCGGGATTGGCTACTATTTTGATTGCAGGATCTGTTGGAACCATTTTAGATAAAATAGGTGCCCAAAAAAGTTTGCTTATTTTTATGAGTTTTGCAGTAATCTGTTTATTTATGACTAGTATGATTCAAAATATTTGGCAATTAGCTATTTTTAGACTGCTTGTGGGTATCACTGATGCTGCATTATTGCCGGCTTTACAGGTTATGACCGTTCAAATGGTGCCTAGTTTTATTTTTGGTCGGATTTTTAGCTTTAATCAGTCCGCACAGTCGATGGGCAGCGTGATAGGACCAATTTGTGCGGCACTTATCTCGAGTGGATTTGGTTATAAAGCAATCTTTGTATTTGGATCTTTAGTGGAACTAGTTGCGTTATTAGGCTGGATTCTTTATTACCGACTACACTCCCAAAGACAAACGAGCTAATTTACTCATCCTTTCTTTTGTCCAGACCGGGTCCCAAACTAAATCAATAATACAATTAGTTATGCCGTCGAGGTTTTCGACGGCTTTTTTTGTTTTGGAGACGATACTTTCGCCATATTGGCAACTGCGTGTTGGCATAGTCATTGTGATCGTGCAGGTATTGTCGTTTAGATTAATATTGTAGATCAATCCTAAATTAACAATATCAATTTTCATATCAGGATCGACAATTTTGGATAGAACTTGTTCGACAGTTTGATTATTCATATAAAGGACTCCTTTGATATATTTCATTTTGTCATAATTTTTTCAAATCTATCAGCTATAATGATAACAATAACAAAAAAGGACTTAAGAGATTGCCACAAAGAAGAAATCACACTCGACGTAGGCGGGGTAAAACTAAATATAATCAAACGCTGATCATTTTTTTGACAGCTCTTATTTTGATCAGTGCAGGAATTTTTGGCTATCATCGTTATCGAGAGTATAGGCAAGAGGCTCAAACTGAGCAGGTTGCAACTGAACATAATGCTTTTGTCAAAAAAGTGGCGCCATACGCAATATATCTGGGTAAAGAATATGGAGTTCTGCCAAGCATTACGATTGCTCAGGCTATTCTCGAAAGCGATTGGGGCAGAAGTACCTTAGCTAAAGATTATAATAACTATTTTGGTGTCAAAGGGACTGACCCCAATAACACCAAAGTTTTACAAACTAAAGAATATACCAATGGACAATGGGTGACGATCAATGGTCGTTTTAGGGTTTATTCGGATTATCGCGAATCAATGAAGGATCATGCTGAATTGTTAGTTAATGGAACGACGTGGAACTCTCAGCAATATCAACAAGTGCTTCATTCTAAAGATTACATTGAGGCGGCCGTGGCTTTACAAACGGACGGATATGCGACCGATCCTGGCTATACTACTAAAATCATTCGTGTTATTCAGAAATATAATCTAAAAAAATATGACGAAGGCATCAAGTGAAAAAGAAAAATATGATAGACTCTAATTAATAATTATTGTGGGAGATAGTGTTGTGAAAGAACTTGAAGAGAGAATTAAAAAAGATGGTCGAGTATTAGGTAAGGATGTTTTGAAGGTTGATAGTTTCTTGAACCATCAAGTTGATCCAATGTTGATGCAAAGCATGGGCAAGGAATTTTACGAACATTTTAAGGACCAAGGAATCAATAAAATATTAACAGTTGAATCATCAGGGATCGCTCCAGCTGTTATGGCTGGATTGAGTTTTGGCGTACCAGTTGTTTTTGCTAGAAAACATAAGTCAGTCACTTTGAATGACGATTTATATACATCTGAGGTTTATTCATATACTAAGAAAACTTCAAATCATATAAGTATTTCTAAGAAATACTTATCAAGCGATGATAATGTATTGATCATTGATGACTTTTTGGCTAATGGACAAGCTGTCAATGGCTTGAATACAATTATTGATGCAGCTGGTGCTAACTTGGCTGGGATTGGTATTGTTATTGAAAAGTCATTCCAAAAGGGAAGACAAATGATCGATAAAGCAGGAATTCCTATCTATTCATTAGCTAGAATCAAGGCTTTTGATAATGGACAAGTAGTTTTTGAAGAAGAAAAAGAGTAAATATTTAGGAAGGTGGACTTATGACTTTTATTGCGCCCGGTAAAACTCTGGGAATAATCGGCGGCGGCAGTGAGACATATCTGTTTGAGCTTGAGGCAAAACGCATGGGATTTAGAACTGTTCTTTTGACAACTGAAGAGGATGATATTGCAACTCAAGCATCTGATGCATATTTGGTCGGCGATTTAGAGGGCAGTGAGAATTTAGCTGAATTGGGCCATAGAAGTGACCTTCTATTGTACATGGATGAGAACTTTGATAGTGACATTTTGGAAAGTCTCGAAAAAGAATATGACGTTGTACAAGGTTCCAATATGTTGGCAATCGTTCAAGATCGTTATATTGAAAGGACTTTTCTCAATTCTTTGAAGATAAATGTTCCACCATTTTTCTCGATAGTAACAGTTGATGATATAAAAAAGGCTGTTGAAGAAATTGGTTTTCCATGTATGATTAAACCGATCCAAAAAAATCAAAATGTTTTAAGGCGTCACGTACTTTATAATGAGTCTGATGTTGAGCATGTTCAGAGTTTATTGGCTAATGGGACTTATATTCTTGAAGCTTGGATCGATACTAAAGAAGAATATTCGATCATGGTCAGCAAGAGTAAGAACGGCAAGATCCATACTTTCCCAATGATCCGTGAAATTTATGATGGTTCACATTTGATGAGTTCTTATTTGTACAAAAAAAATGATCCTGAAGTAGAAGCTGAAATTCAAAGAGTTGCGTTGATCATAGCTAATAACATTGAATATGTTGGTATTTTTGGAATAGGATTTATTATTTCAAATAGCGGCGTGTTATATGTTAAACGGATCTTTCCAGGAATTAATTATTCGGCTAATGTTTATCAAGAGGCAACGGGAGTGTCGCAATTTGAACTCCACATCCGGGCAATTTGTGACTGGCCAATTCCGGAAATCTATCCACTGATCAATGCGGCAACATTGAAGATAATTGAAGGAAATCTCCCTCAAAGTTTGGACTTGTTGCAAGAAAAGGCTCAATGGAAATTCAATTATTACACAGGTTTCAAGGCTAAAAATGACGCGGCTAGGGATGTTGGATATATCTCAGTCGTGTCGGACGATGAAGAAGATCTAAGAGAAGATATTTTATCAACTAAAATTTGGAGAGTAGAGTAAATTATGATTGATAGATATGTAACTAAGACCATGCGACCTATTTGGACTGATCAGAATAAGTATCAAGCTTGGTTGGAAGTAGAAATTGCCGCCGTTGAAGCTTGGAGTAAGCAAGGAGAAATTCCTGCTGAAGATGCAAAAAAAGTTGCTGAAAATGCTAAATTTGATGTAACTGAGATCCAAGAATTAGAAAAAATCACTAAGCATGATGTGGTTGCTTTTACAAGAGATGTTTCTAAATATTTGGGCGACGAAAAGAAGTGGGTCCACTTTGGATTAACTTCAACTGATGTTGTTGATACTGCTTACGGATACTTGATGAAGCAAGCTAACGACATTATTCGTCAAGATTTGAATCATTTCTTAGATGTTGTTGGCAAAAAGGCTCTTGAGTACAAAGATACAGTTATGATCGGACGTACTCATGGTGTACATGCTGAACCAACAACTTTTGGGTTAGTTTTGGCTAACTGGTATTCTGAGATCAAGCGTGATATCGAACGTTTCGAACATGCTGCAAAGGGTGTCGAAGCTGGTAAAATCAGTGGAGCTGTTGGTAGTTTTGCTAATGTTCCACCTGAAGTTGAAGAATTTGTCTGCAACAAATTGGGTATCCGTCCACAAGAAATTTCTACTCAAGTATTACCACGTGACTTGCATGCTGAATATATTCAGACAATGGCATTGATTGCAACTTCGATCGAACGTTTTGCATTGGAAGTTCGTCATCTACAGAGAACTGAAGTTAGAGAAGCTGAAGAGTTCTTTGCAGCCGGTCAAAAGGGTTCTTCTGCTATGCCACATAAACGTAACCCTATTGGTTCAGAAAACGTCACAGGACTTGCTAGGGTCATTAAAGGGCATGCTTTCACTGCCTTGGAAGATGTTCCTCTATGGCATGAACGGGATATCTCGCATAGTTCAGCTGAAAGAATCATTATTCCTGATTCAACTGAATTATTAGATTACATCTTAGTTAGATTTACTAAGATCGTTGATGATTTAACAGTCTTTCCAGATAAGATGATCGAAAATATGAATCTTACGCATGGATTGATTTATTCACAAAGAGTTCTTTTGAAGTTAGTTGAAAAGGGACTTAGCCGTGAAGCGGCCTACGATATTGTTCAACCAATGACTGCAAAAGTTTGGGATGAACAAAAAGATTTTCGAACACTATTAGAAAATGACAGTCGTGTGACTGATAAATTAACAGAGCAAGATTTGGATGATGCCTTTGATTATCATTGGCATTTAAGAAATATTGATAATATTTTTAAACGTGTTGGATTAGAATAGCGTTTAAAGTTGATAAAAGCGGGTATTGTTTGCTGTGGCAAATGATATCCGCTTTTATTACTGATTCTAAAAAATCCGTGTTAGTATTATTGTTATGAAAAATTTGCTACAATGTAAAATGAATGTTTTCTGTAAAACGTTGATATATTAAGGATTTGAGGGTTTATAAAATTGGATGAAACTATGTTAAAAGGTTTGAATACTGAGCAAAAAGAGGCTGTGAAAACAACTGAAGGCCCACTATTGATCATGGCAGGTGCTGGTAGTGGTAAAACACGTGTTTTGACACATCGTGTGGCATATCTTATCGAAGAAAAAAATGTCATGCCGTGGCATGTTTTAGCAATTACTTTTACCAATAAAGCTGCTAAAGAAATGAAAGAACGTATTGGTAAATTGTTAGATGAGGCTGCAAATGATGTTTGGGTCTCAACTTTCCATTCATTGTGTGTCCGTATTTTAAGACGTGACATCGATAAAATGGGTAAGTCCCGTTCATTTACGATTTCAGATCCATCGGAACAACGTACTTTGATGAAGCAAATCCTCAACCGTATGAATTTAGATCCTAAGCGTTATGATCCACGTGCCATTTTAGCAACGATCAGTAATGCAAAAAACGATTTGGTAACACCGGAAGTTTATGCTCAAAATGCTAAGTCTCCATTTGAACAAATTGTCGCTAACTGTTACGACGCCTATACCAAAGAGATGGAGCGTAACCAAGCTTTAGATTTTGATGATTTGATCATGCAAACCAATATTTTATTTGAACAATGTCCAGATGTTTTAGAATATTACCAAGAGAAATTTCAATATGTCCATGTTGATGAGTATCAGGATACTAATGAAGCACAATACAAATTGGTTAAACAATTGGGTGCTAAATATCGTAATGTCTGTGTCGTTGGTGATGCTGACCAGAGTATTTATGGCTGGCGTGGAGCTAACATGAAAAATATTATGAATTTTGAAGAAGATTATCCTGAAGCTACAACTATTAAATTGGAACAAAATTACCGTTCAACTAAAACAATTTTGAGTGCCGCTAATCAGGTCATTAGTCACAATACAAATCGTAAACCTAAGGAATTGTGGACTGATAATAAACAAGGCGATAAGATCAAATTTTATCGTGGTCAAAATGAAACGGATGAAGCTCTTTATGTTATCGATCAGATCAAGAATCTTCTATTAAAGAATTTCAATTATGGAGATATGGCGATCCTCTATCGGACAAATGCTCAATCACGTACGTTTGAAGAGAAACTTTTGTCAGCTAATATACCATATAAGATTATTGGTGGACACAAATTCTACGATCGTAAAGAAATCAAAGATATTATGGCTTATTTGAGATTAGTTGCTAATCATGACGATTCCATGAGTTTTCAACGTGTTATTAATAGTCCTAAACGTGGAATCGGACCAGGTACGATCGACAAACTTCAAAATTATGCCGACGAACATGGTTGGTCATTATTAGAAGCCTGTGAAAATATTGAATTATCACCGTTAGCTGCTAAACCGAGAAAAACCTTTGAAGAATTTTATAAGATGATCACTGATTTATCCAAAATGGCTCAATCTAATTCAATGACTGATTTGATGGAACAATTGTTAGAACAATCAGATTATGTTGATGAATTAAAGAAACAAAATAATTTAGAATCACAGTCGAGAATTGAAAATATTCAAGAACTTTTGACAGTTACAACGCAATTTGATCAGACTTATGAACCAGATCCAGAGATTGATGAAACTAGACTTGAGTCGTTCTTAACTGAACTATCGTTGGTTAGTGATCAAGATGACTTGGAAGAAGATCAACAAGAAGTTACTTTGATGACATTACATGCTGCTAAAGGATTGGAATTTCCGGTTGTCTTCCTAGTTGGTATGGAAGAGGGAATCTTCCCACTATCACGTGCCATGATGAAACAAGAAGAGCTAGAAGAGGAACGTCGTTTAGCTTATGTGGGAATAACTAGGGCAGAAAAAGTCTTATATCTGACAAATGCCTATAGTCGTATGCTTTATGGACGTTTGCAAAGTAATCAAGTGTCACGATTTGTTGAAGAAATAGACGATGATAACTTAGAATTGGTCAATAAAAATGCTGGTAGTATCCCAATGCGCAGTAAAGAAAAAGAATTTCCATTCAGTAAACGTCGTTACGAGTCAGCTCTACATGGAAGCTACAAGGTTGAGGCTAAGACTAAGGCCAGTGGTGCTCAAGGTGCTGAAAAAGTTCGTTGGAATATTGGCGATAAAGTGATGCACAAAAAATGGGGCGAAGGAACTGTCGTTAAGGTTAATGGAGCAGGTGAAGCCGCTGAATTGGATATTGCATTTGATAATGAAGGAATTAAACGTTTGTTAGCAGAATATGCACCTATCAAAAAGGAAAGCTAATTTTGTAGGAGGATAAGATGGCAGACTTGGACAAATCACAAGCAAGTGAAGAATTAGTTGGTATTCGTACAAAGTTAAATGAGTACCGTGTTGCGTACTATACAAATGACGCTCCAGTAGTCGAAGATAATGTTTATGATCAACTTTATAATCGTCTGCTAGAAATTGAACAGAAATTTCCTGATCTAGTTACACCGGATTCACCTTCACAATTAGTGGGTGATGTGACGAATGATGACTTTAACAAGGTCACTCATGATATTCCGATGCTTTCAATGGGGGATGTTTTTTCCGAAGATGAACTAAGTGAATTTAACGATCGAATCGAAAAAAATGTCGGTCATGAAGTCGACTATAATGTTGAATTAAAAATTGATGGTTTAGCCATTTCGTTAGTTTATGAAAATGGTATCTTAGTTCAAGGCTCAACTAGAGGTAATGGTACGATCGGCGAAAATGTCACAGAAAACTTGAAGACTATCAAGTCGATCCCACAGAAATTAAGCAAGCCACTGTCTTTTGAAGTTCGTGGTGAATGCTACATGTCAAAAAAAGAATTTTTGAATCTAAATGAACGGCGTGAAAAAGAAGGACTGCAAGTATTTGCCAATCCGAGAAATGCTGCAGCTGGAAGTTTGCGTCAACTAGATCCTAAAAATACTGCCGATCGTAAACTTGATACATTTATCTATACGATCGTAACTTTTGACGATCTTAATATTGAAACTCAAAGTCAGGCTCTAGAAACATTGGAGGAACTAGGCTTTCACGTTAATCCAACATCTGAAGTCACAACTGGATTACAAGGTGTCAAAAATTATATCGACAAGTATGATCAAGTTCGTGATGATCTAGATTATGGAATTGATGGGGTTGTTTTGAAGGTCAATGACTTGGCAATTCAAAGAAATTTGGGTAATACTGTCAAAGTTCCCCGCTGGGAAATTGCATATAAATTTCCACCTGAGCAGGCAGAATCAATTGTCCGTGAGATCACTTGGACGATCGGAAGGACTGGAGTTTTAACACCAACAGCCGTAATGGACCCAGTTTCATTGGCTGGTACAACAGTTTCCAGAGCCACACTTCACAACGAAGATATGATCAAACAAAAAGATATTCGAGTTGGAGATACAGTATTACTGCATAAAGCTGGTGATATTATTCCGGAAGTTTCGCAAGTTGTTCTAAGTAAACGTCCTAGTGAGTCTGTTCCAGCGGAGATCCCAACGCGTTGTCCTTACTGTGATTCAGAACTGATCCATTTGGAAGATGAGGTGGCATTACGTTGTATAAATCCTAAATGTCCAGCTCAAGTTAAGGAACAATTGACCCACTTTGCTTCAAGAAATGCTATGAATATTGATGGACTGGGTCCCAAAATCATCGAACAGTTGTATACTAAAAACTTAATCAAAGATGTTGCTGACTTGTACAAGTTGACGGCAGATGATTTAGCTACTTTAGAAGGTTTTAAAGAAAAATCCATCAATAATTTATTAACAGCTATCAATAATTCAAAAACTAATTCTGTAGAAAGATTAATTTTTGGATTAGGGATTCGTCACGTTGGTGCTAAAGCTGGTCGTATTTTGGCTGAAAGCTTTGGCAATTTGGATAATTTGATCAAAGCCTCTAAGGAAGAAATCTTAGAAGTTAATACGATGGGTGAAATAATTGCCGACAGTATTATGACTTATTTTGCCAATGATGATGTTAAAAACTTGATAAATGAACTAAAATCAGTTGATGTCAATATGAATTTTTCCGGTAGTTCTAATTCAAATGAAACAAATACTCATTTTACTGATAAAATAGTGGTTATAACCGGAACATTAAATAATTATAAACGTTCAGAATTATCCGATATTCTAGAAGGTTACGGTGCTAAAGTCACTAGTTCAGTCACTAAGAAAACCGATATCTTGGTTGCGGGAGAAAAAGCCGGCAGCAAGTTGACCAAAGCACAACAATTAGGGACGCAAATTATTGATGAAGCAACGTTATCTAGTTATTTAGATGATGCAACAAATTAGGAGAAAAGTTTTGAAAAAAGTCATAAAATCTACAGCACTGATATTTTTGTGTTCACTTCTTTTAGCAGGTTGTGGGAATCTTCAAGATTCTAGTCTTTCATCTGGAAGTGGTAACAGCAGTAAGAGCAGTGTTCAAACATCAAATGCATCTGATTCAGGGTCATACGATGTTCTAATGAGTAATGGTAAGTATAAGACAAGTCCAATTTCAGGATTGACTGCTGCTGATAATAGCAATGCCTTCAACAGTCGCAGTTTTGAGAGTGGTCTATTGAGTTTGTCTAAAAAAGAATATTCAACAAATTCTTACACTTTCCAAGAGGGACAAATTCTTAAGTCTTCAGTTGTTAACAAATGGTTGGAAAGAAAATCAAAGAGTAATACAACTGGTTTAAATCCAGCATCAAATGGTTCAAAGAATGAAAATAAACGTAATCCAATGTATTTACAACAAATGCTTGAAGAAGATTATCTTCAAAAACAAGATGGAAAATACAAATTAGCAGGTATGTCGATCGGAATTGCAATCAATAAAGTCGATTACTACCAAAAGAAGCAATATGGTGCTACATTTAAAACCACTATCAGCCGTGCTGAACAAAAAGAACAAGGTGAGAAAATTGCCAAAGAAGTCGTTAAACGTTTACGTAAGATGAATAAAGTTGGTAATATTCCAATCGTCGTTGGTCTTTATTCAGTTGCACCTGAGGATACATTAGTCGGTGGAACTTACTTCCAATACTCAGTAAGTAAGAGCGGTGATTTAGATAGTTGGAAAGAATTGAATTACAAGAATCAAATGTTACCAACTGTTAATAATGAAACGGCTGTTAATAGTAGTGATTCAGATGCCTTTTCAAACTTTAAAGATAATATCCAAGATTATTTCCCTAATTTGTCAGGTGTAACGGCTCAAGCCCATTATGATGGAAACAATCTTAAATCGATGGATATTACCATTAACACTCAATTTGACGGCTTGGCTCAAGTAACTAGTTTTGCCCAGTTCGTTCAAAACAGTGCTACTAAATATTTACCATCAAGTGCAAACCTAGATATTAATATTCAGACCGTCGATGAACAACAAGCTGTTGTTACTAGAACTGATGGTAAGTTCTATACTCACGTTTATAACGCAGATTAGAGAGTATATATAATCTTGATCTTTCAGATTCTGTTTAAATAAAACCCATTCATTAATAAGGAGATATTTCATGATTTCTAAAGAAGAAATTTTACATGTGGCTGAATTGGCTAACTTGAAGTTAAAAGATGATGAAGTAGATGGCTTCGTTAGTCAACTAGGAAAAATCGTCAACATGGAAGGCAATCTTGCCAGTGTAGATACAACTAATATTGAACCCACATACAACATGGGAGATACAAGTACAACATTCCGTGAAGATAAGGGAATTCATACTCAAACTAGAGAGCAAATGTTTGAAAATGTTCCTGAATCTGAGGATAACTTGATCAAAGTTCCTACGATTGTTGCAAAGGGGGAAGATGAATAGTGAACTATTTAAACGAGACAATTGATTCTTTACATAAGAAGTTGGCAGATAAAGAATTAACTTCAAAAGAATTAACAGAACAAACACTAGCTGGTATCAAAGAAACTGATAAGGATATTTCTGCGTTTATCACTGTTAATGACAAAGCAACTGAAGTAGCTCAAAAAGTTGATGAAGACGGTATCAAGGGACCATTATCTGGTATTCCTATTGCTATCAAGGATAATATTGTCAGCAATGGTATCAAGACTACTGCTGCAAGCAAGATCTTGTACAATTTCATGCCAGTTTACAGTGCCACAGTTCTAGAAAAACTAGAGAGTGCCGGTGCTATCAATATTGGTAAAACAAATATGGATGAGTTTGCCATGGGTTCATCTACTGAAACTTCATTCTTTGGGAATACACATAACCCTTGGAATCTAGATTCAGTTCCTGGTGGTTCTTCAGGTGGTTCAGCGGCTGCTGTTGCTTCTGGTGAAGTAGTTGCTGCTCTTGGTACAGATACTGGTGGTTCAATTCGTCAACCTGCTGCCTTTAATGGTATTTTTGGTATTAAACCAACTTATGGACGTGTATCACGTTGGGGTATTATTGCCTTTGCATCAAGTCTTGATCAAGTAGGTGTTATGACAAAACGTGTTGAAGATTCAGCAACTGTTCTTTCAACTATGGCTGGTCATGATTACCATGATAGTACTAGTTCAGAAAAGGAAGTTCCTGATTATCGTGCCAATCTTAATAAAGATATGAATGGCGTTAAAATCGCTATTCCTAAAGAATTCTGGCATGAAGGTGCTGATCCTGAAGTTATCCAACAAGTAAATAACGCAATTGATGCTTATAAGAAAATGGGTGCAACTGTTGAAGAGGTTAGTCTTCCAACTTTGAAACATGCGGTTGAAGTTTATTATGTTTTAGCTTCTAGTGAAGCCTCATCAAACTTGCAAAGATATGATGGTGTTCGTTATGGATTCCGTGCTAAAGACGTTAAGAATATCAAAGATCTCTTTGTTAACTCACGTTCTGAAGGATTTGGTGATGAAGTTAAACGTCGTATCATGCTAGGAACATTCGCTCTTTCAGCAGGTGCATATGATGCTTACTTTAAGAAAGCCGCTCAAGTTAGAACTATTTTTATTCAAGAAATGAATGAAGTCCTTGATAAATATGACTTGATCATGGGACCATCAACAACAAGTGCCGCCTTTAAGATCGGTGCTAAAATTGATGATCCATTGGCAATGTACATGAATGATATTTTGACAATTCCTGCTAACTTAGCCGGTTTGCCAGCTGCTTCTGTTCCTGCAGGACTAGCTAACGGTATGCCAGTTGGACTTCAAATCATGGCAAAACCATTTAATGAGCAGGCTATTTTCAATGCTGCTTACGCATTACAAGAAGAAAATAAATTTTATGAAAAAATACCAACTGCTTTAAAGGGGGAAGACTAATGAATTTTGAAACTACTATCGGTCTAGAAGTTCACGTTGAGCTAAAGACAAAATCAAAAATGTTTAGTCCTTCACCAGTTGCCTATGGTGCAGAATCTAATATCAATACCAACGTAATTGATTTTGGTTTCCCTGGAACATTACCAACTGTTAATAAAGAAGGATACAGACTAGGTGTTATGGTTGCATTAGCCTTGAATGCCAATGTTGAAAATCACACACACTTTGATCGTAAGAACTACTTCTATCCAGATAATCCCAAAGCTTATCAATTAACACAACATGACAAACCTTTGGCTCATGATGGTTGGATCGAAATCGAAGTTGACGGTAAAAAGAAAAAGATCGGTATTGAAGAACTTCATGTTGAAGAAGATGCTGGTAAGAATACCCACGGAAATGACGGCTATTCTTATGTCGATTTGAACCGTCAAGGTACACCGCTGATTGAAATTGTTTCAAAGGCTGATATGCATTCTCCTGAAGAAGCTTATCAATATCTTGAGAAACTTCGTCAAATTGTTCAATTTACTGGTGCTTCTGATGTTAAGATGGAAGAGGGTTCAATGCGTGTTGATACAAATATTTCAATTCGCCCTGTTGGATCTGACAAATTCGGAACAAAGGTCGAACTAAAGAACTTGAACTCATTTAACTTTGTTAAATTAGGTTTAGCTTATGAAGAAAAACGCCAGTCAGCTATCATTAAAAATGGTGGTAGTATCGGACAAGAAACAAGACGTTTTGATGAAAAAACTGGTGAGACAATGCTTATGCGTGTAAAATCTGGTGCTGATGACTATCGTTATTTCCCAGAACCAGATTTACCAGGATTTGAAGTTTCTCCTGATTGGGTCAAAGAAATTCAAGATAATTTGCCTGAACCAGCTGACAAGCGTCGTAAACGTTATGTTGACGAGTTAGGTATTCCTGAATATGATGCTGGCGTTTTAACAGATACTAAGGAAATGTCAGATTTCTTTGATGAAGCTGTTAAATTTGGAGCAAATCCTAAACTAGTTTCTAACTGGTTGATGGGTGAAGTTAATGCCTACTTGAATGATAAGAAGATGGGTCTATTAGATACTAAATTGACTCCAAAGAACTTATCTACAATGATCAAATTGATTTCAGATGGAACAATTTCATCTAAAATCGCTAAAAAGGTCTTTAAAGAAACAATTAGTAATGGAACAGAACCAGAAGGCTGGGTTAAAGAAAAGGGACTTGTTCAAGAGTCTGATCCCGCTGTCTTAACACCAATGATCACTGAAATCTTAGATAATAACCAACAATCTATAGATGACTTTAAGAATGGTAAAGACCGTGCTGTCGGCTACTTAGTTGGTCAAATCATGAAACAAACTCATGGTCAGGCTAATCCTAAAGTGGTAAATAAGATCTTGATGTCCGAGCTGAATAATCGTTAGTGAGGGTTAATTATGCGTGCTAGATTGATATACAATCCTACATCCGGGCATGAAACGTTGAGGAATAATGTAGGTGAAATTTTAAATGTATTGGAAAAGGCCGGCTATGAAGCTAGTGCTTTTCGTACTACGCCGAAAAAGAATTCTGCCTTGGATGAGGCTAGACGTGTGGCACAAGAAAACTTTGATTTGATTGTCGCTGCTGGTGGAGATGGAACTATTAATGAGGTCGTTAATGGAGTTGCTCCATTAGATAAACGTCCAGAATTAGCCATTATTCCTGCTGGTACGACTAATGATTACGCCAGAGCTTTGAAGATACCACGTGATGATGTGGTCGAAGCTGCTAAGATAATTTTAAAAAATCAAAAAATACCTGTTGATATCGGGAAGGCCGGTAGCAATTATTTCATTAATATTGCTGGTGGCGGCTCAATGACTGAGTTAACTTATGAAGTTCCTTCAGCCTATAAGTCAATTCTTGGTTACTTAGCATATTTGGTCAAAGGTGCTGAAATGCTACCTAGGATCAATCCGATTGATATGCATATAACATATGATGACGGTGTTTTTGATGGCAAAGCTACTATGTTTCTGATTGGTTTGACTAATTCAATCGGAGGTATGGAACAAATTGCTCCCGATTCCGTTATCGGTGATGGAACATTCTCTTTGATTATTGTTAAAGAAACAAATCTTAGAGATTTAGTACATTTGATCGCACTTGTTTTAAATGGCGGCCGTCATGTCAATAATCCTAAAATCATTTATACGAAGACTAAGAAATTAACTGTTAAGGCTAATGATGAAAATCGTATTATGATCAACTTGGATGGTGAATATGGTGGGGATGCTCCGATGGAATTTGTTAATCTTCATCAACATTTAAATATCTACGCTAACGTTGACTCAATGCCAGCTAAAGCAATTGATACTACTATCAGTGAACAAGATGCTGGTAAAAAGATCATTGAAGAAGAAAAGAACTTAGGTTAGAATTAACAACGCAAAGAAAGTGCGATATTTGCTGAGCAAATGTCGCACTTTTTGGAGTTATGGAATATAACTAAAATATAGAATTAATAGGATAAAATATGGAAAAACCAAACATAAAAAAGAATGATCAAATAGAATTAAATATTGAAGATTTATCATACGAAGGAAAAGGTGTTGCTAAAGTTAATGACTTTACACTCTTTGTTGATAATGCCTTACCTGGAGAAGTTGTCAAAGCTACAATTTTAAAAGTTGGTAAAAGCTATGGTTTCGCGAAAGCTACTGAAATTATTAAGAAGTCACCACATCGTGTTGAAACAATTGACAATGTTTATACTAGGACCGGAATTGCTCCTCTAAGCCACTTAGAGTATTCAGAGCAATTGAAATTCAAACAGAAACAAGTAGAAATTGACTTTAAGAAAGCCAAATTAGATATCAAAGTCAATCCAACTTTGGGTATGGAAAATCCTTTACATTATCGTAACAAAGCTCAAGTTCCAGTTAGACAAATTGACGGTAAGTTAACAACAGGATTTTATCGTCGTCATTCGCATGATCTTGTACCAATGGAAAATTATTTGATCCAAGATCCTGAAATTGATGCAGAAATTATTAGTGTTCGTGATATCTTACGTAAGTATAATGTCCGCGGATTTGACGAAGTTAATTTCAAAGGTCAAATCAGAACAATTATGGTCAGACGTGCATATTACACTGGCGAAATGATGGTAGTCTTAGTATCACGTGTCCGTGATATTTCTCATTACAAAGAAATATCTGCTGAAATTATGAAGAATAAAGATGTTAAGTCAGTTTATTTAAACATCAATTCTAAGAAGACCAATGTAATCATGGGTAATGAAATGATTTTACTAGCTGGCAGTCCATATATCGACGATCAGTTGTTGGGTCATACTTATAGAATTTCACCGCGTTCTTTCTACCAAGTAAATCCCGTTCAAACACAAAACTTATATCAATTAGCAATCGATAAGGCTGAATTAAATGGTAGTGAAAAAGTAGTTGATGCCTATTCAGGTATTGGAACGATCAGTTTATCATTAGCGGAAAAGGTTAAGCATGTCACTGGTATTGAAGTTATTGAAGATGCCGTAAAAGATGCTCAACAAAATGCTGATATCAATAAGATCGAAAATGCTGACTTTATCGTAGGTAAAACGGAAGCTGTTTTAAATGATTGGGCTAAGGATAATCGAAAGATGGATGTTTTGATGGTCGATCCACCACGTAAGGGATTGGCAAGTTCATTGATCGATTCAATTAAGAATTTAAAACCAAGAAAAATGGTTTATATCAGTTGTAATCCTGCTACATTGGCTCGTGATTTAGCTTTACTTGAAGATACTTATAATATTGGTGAAGCAAATCCAGTTGATATGTTCCCAATGACAAATCATATTGAATGTGTCATCAGTTTGAACCTCAAATAACGTTTATAGGCGATAATGGTACGTTTATAGATTTTTGTAATCTGTTTGTAAAATATATGAAATAATGTTCTCAACAATATTTATAAGGAGCATTATTATGAAACAAATGGTTTTGAACGGTGAGAGTGTTCAATTGGGCGACAATTTAAGAAACTACCGTGTGAGACAAAATCTTTCAGAACGAGAAGTTTCCAAAATGTTGCACGTTGATATTACAACTATTTCTAAATATGAACATAATGTCAGAACTCCTGACATTTATATGATGATTCGTTTTGCTGACGTTTATAATGTCACTTTGGATCGTCTAGTTGGTCGCAAAAGAAAAAGATAGTAATTTTAAATTGTAAAAAAATAAAACCTGTGGGGATTTTCCCTACAGGTTTTTTAGTTTCTCGGTTAATTCTTTAGTTTTACGGAATGAAACTTTGCAAGTTGAACCATCAATGAATGATAATTCTTTTTTACTGGAGTCAAAGCTGGTGATGTTTTCTAGATTTACTAAGTAACTACGATCACATCTAAATAAATTAGTGTATTGTTCTTCAAGTGCATTCAGAGAACCAATAAATTCAGCACGCTGATTTTTAGCGATAAGAGTAACTTTTCCAGGTGCACTTTTTTCGGTCAGTAGCATAATGACATCATCCATGATTATCGAGAAGTATCGTTCACCAATTTTATATCCAAAAAGATTCTGTGAGTAATGAGTATACTTTTCAATATTTAGTTGAACCGATTGAATATCGTTATTGATTCTTTCTTTTATATCGTCAAAACCTTTATCTTTTAAGATGTAATCTAATGGTGCAATTCTTCTTTCGAGAGTTACAATGGACAATTCGTCATGTGTAGTTATAAAAACGATTTGTGCCAAAGGGACTTGCTGTCTAATCTTGGTTGCTGCTTCTAGTCCAGCCATTTTATTGTTGTCAATTTCCATGTCTAAGAAGAAAAGACCTTGTTCGGGTAGTGGATCAGTAAATAGGTCTTCAGTGGTTGCTACGGCTTTTTTTAGTTCCATTGGGGCGTCATTTATCATAATGCCATTATTGATAAACATTTTATAATGCTGACGTTGAATATCGTTATCTTCTAATAAGAATACAGGAAACATTTATTCACTTCCTAACACAATTAGGGTCATCATCAGATGATTATGGATAATTTTTGAATCCAAAAATAGATTTTCGGAATGGTCAACGAGTTCTTTAACATTAGTTAGGCCAAATCCAGTGTGATTTTTTTTAGTAGAAAATCCGCAGTCGAATATTTGATTGAGATTTACATGCTCGTTTATTTTGTTATCGACGGTTATTTCTAAGGTATTGCCGGTTTTGAAGAATGCACAAGTAACGGTTTTGTCTTCTGATTTTTGAACGTGTTCGATTGCATTATCTAGCAGTATTCCTAAAGCTCTCACAATAGCAATATTTGGTTGGATCTTGTAATGTTTTTGATCTAACTCAAAATGAATGTTGATATCTCGGGCTTTAGCACTGAAAAACTTCTGGATCAATAATCCGCGAATGGCATCATTGTCGATAGATTGGATCTGTGTGATACTGCCACTTTGAACGTTGTTCAAATCTTTTTCCTCGTCTAGTAGAGCACCATAGTAGTACTTCAATTGTTTAGAGTCGTTATCTTCCAAGACTTGATTTAGCGATAGCATAATATTTTGAAAATCATGTTTGAATTTTCTTAACTCGGTATATTGCTTTTCAACTAAAGTTAAGTAATTATTCAATTGTTCATTACGTTCGATTTTTTCTTTAGCTTCAGTTTGTAAGGCAAAGGTTTTAATAAAGAAAGTTACTTGCCAGTAAGTGAAGCAGATAAGAATGGTAAAAATAATGATCAATGCTGCTTGGATGGTTGCAGTAACTTCCTGAAAATCACTGATAGTCATGATGGCTATCAATGAAATGAATACACTCAAGGAAATCATAAAGACACGGTTACCCAAGTGATAATGTTCAATCTGTAGCCTGGTTTGAGTTATACGACTTCTGAATTGACTTACCACAATTATAAATACCAAAACGAGCATCACTGTCACAATAACAGTCAGTCCAATGAAGACATTTTGATATTTTTCAAGTGTTCTCAGACGCCATTGGCCTGAAGAAATAAATAGCAATATTCTGGCGATATAAGTAGCTAAACTAGAGATGATCAATTGCAAGTTAGCTGCCATTACTAAAGAAATACCAGCTTTTAAATCCAGCTTATGATTTTTTGCTAAAGCTAATTGCATCGCTAAAAGAAAACCAACAAATAATAGAATAAAAATATCATCAAGAAATAGACCGATATAGGCGAAAATTAAAGAACCCAAAATATCAGTCAAAATATACAGTGGTTTAAATTCTTTTAAGAAATAATGTGTCAGCTGCAACATTAAAAACACAATTGCAAAGTTATTGACTAAGCTGAGATTCCAATCTATATATACCATATCAACATTGTATTTAAGTTTTCATGGTAATACAAGATTTAACGGGGATTCTTACTTGGTGTCTGTGCTGGATTATTCTTATTATTTCCGATCATATATTGATGGAAGAGAATTATGAATTGAGAATTAGCAATCATATCGGAATGTTGAGCCTTATCTCCGGTCAAAGTGATCAGGGTGTAGTGTTTAATAATACCTTCAAAAATATATTTGCCAGAGTCGACACTCCCTAATGGAACAATTCCATCATCGGTATAAAGTTTAGTACCAGCGATAGAATAGTAAGCTAAATCAGCCGGTAATTTATCGCGATGTTTGATAAAATCATTTAGCATTTGTGTTCGGTTATTACTATTTTTTTCTTCAAAGTTATATGGGGAACCAACTGTCAGCATTTGATTTACATCGAATGTATTACTGTCAAAATAGTGTTCTAAATAATAAGTCCAGATCAGACCGCCATTTGAGTGTCCAAATGCGTTGAAATTATTGAAGCGATAACGTTGCTTTAATTGATCGAAAGCAATACTAAACCAGCGAGCCTGTTTTTTGATATTGTCATATCCATCGTTATTATTTTGAAAACCGACGACGATAAATGGTCTAGTATCACCGGCCTTGATCGTACCGGAATAGGTTATTTTATCGTTAGTATGGACGGTTAACTTCAGAAGGCTGTGATGTTCTCCATATTTTGAATTGATGGTTTTAACTAAGTCGTCAAATCTATTTGCTGAGGCGCTGCTACCAGGGATCATGATGATAGGGGACATTGGAGAATTATAACGACCGGCCATGGTTTTGACGCTATTCTTATTCCACAAATAGGATGGTATCCCTAGAAGCACTAGGAATAAGGCTAGAAAAACTAAATATTTAAAATTTCTTTTATTGGCCATCAATATCACCTTCTTCGATAGCGAGATTATCAATTTTCTTTAACTTTTCGGCTATTTTTACAAAGGGAATATATATATATACTGAAACGACAATGTCAATCAAAGTAAATATTAAAGCTTGCCAGCTACCATTAGTACCAATAAAAGCGATCAAAGGTCCCGGTGTACCAGAAGGAATCGGGTATACACACGGTGGCATTAAATGTAGAGAAAGAGCTGTAGCTGCAATTAGCATACTGATCAAGGGTGCCATAATAAAGGGAATCAAAAAGACGATATTAAACATAACGGGAATTCCGGTCATAATACCACTATTGATATTGAAAACACTGGGGATCATGGTCCACTTAGCAACAGTTTGAAAGTCAGGATCACGTGATACTAAAAAGATAGCTATGATCAGGGCAAGAGTTGAACCGGCACCACCAAAAGTAGCGAAGGCATGATATAAAGAATTGCTGGTTAAATCATGCGGAGCACCCCAAGCTGTGTGGTGATTTAAGGCGTAATAGAGATTATCTAAAATGTTAGGATCACTTTTTTCAATATCTAGTGGTGAATACGGACCCGACCATCCCAAAAATGACATGATGATCGTATAAAGAGCGATCCCACTTATTTTGAGGAATTCGATCCCTGAATTGTTACTTTGATAATTGGTAGCCAATGAGTCCATGAATTCATCAGGCAAATGAGAATAATAAGCTACATTTACTAAGGCACTGAATAGGGCCGCAATCAGAATAACTATTAGAATAGAACGTAGTGAAATAAATGTTCTCTGTAAGATATTACTAGTAAAATTTGGCAGATGTTTATGAGGTATCTCAGGACTAGTTTGTTTGAATATCCATCCGACAAACATACCTAATAGAATCGCAAATAAAGTACCACGAATACTTAACAAATTGTTATGGAATGATAGTGGTTGTGCTTTTGAATAAATATAAGAAATGATCAGTAAAGCTACCATACTAGTTAGGCCAGCCAATTGATCATCTCTTTTAAAGTGTTTAGCAGTGTATTTTGCAGCTCCAAAAGCAGCTAAGACGGATACAAAGCCTAAAGTTAAGTTTGATAAATTATTAGTGACTCCGATAATTGAATTTACCAACCAATTATCTTCAAAATCTGGCAGTAATGTGCCGATAAAACCTTCCTTACTTAGAATTACGGCTTGAATTATTTTGAGAAAACTTCCTATTAACACGAATGGGAAAATCATAAAAAGTGTTTTTTGTGCAATTTTATAGAATAGAAGTTGTTGGAGTTTTAGGGTGATTTTTGCCAAGGATCTCTCAAACTTGTTAGTAAATAATTTATTCATTTCCAACACCTGCGATGTATGTAACTCTAAATTTACCCAAATTATAACTTTATAGATTTATTTTGGCTATTATAGAGAAACCTTTTCTCAGCTGCTAAAAGTTTTTTTATGGCAATTATTGAACGAAATCAGTAGAATTATATGCAGAGGTGATTTGATGATAAATTTAGGGATTATTGGAACAAACTGGATTACCAAGCAGTTCGTTGATGCTAGTGATGAAACTAAAAGTTTTGAATTGACACATGTCTATTCCAGGACTGAGGCTAAGGCACAATCATTTGTTGACGATTTGTCAAAGTCTAATATTAGTATCAGTACCGATCTAGAACAATTTTTTGGAAGTACCGATTTTGATGCTGTTTATATTGCATCGCCAAACAGTTTGCATTTTTCACAGGCTAAAATGGCTATTGAGCATGGTAAGAATGTTATTGTAGAAAAACCAAGTGCTTCTAATATTAGAGAATTCACTATTTTGGACCAATTAGCACATCAAAAAGGAGTCTTCTTAATTGAAGCTGCAAGACATATTCAAGAGCCAATTTTTAAGACAGTTCAAGAATATGTGGAAAAAAATCGTGATCAATTAACTGGAGCAACTATTTCTTATATGAAGTATTCCAGCAAGTTTGATGATTTCTTGGCTGGCAATGTACCTAATGTCTTCTCTACAGACTTTTCTGGAGGGGCATTGTACGACTTAGGTGTTTACACAGTTTATGATGCTGTAGTCTTATTTGGACAACCAGAAGATGTCCATTATCAAGCAGAATTTTTGAGTAGTGGAATTGATGGTAGCGGGACATTGACGTTGAACTACAAGAATTTTGATGTGAATATTATTGTTGGTAAGACAAAGAACTCATACCTATCAACAGAAATCTATTTTGGCAAGAAGACTTTGCTACTAGATAATGGTGGAGACATAACCAAGGTATCAGAAGCCGATGCTCAAAAGAAGATCAATGAGATCCCCACAACTAAGAGTGACAATCCGATGGATTCGGAATCGATCGAGTTTGCTAGAATAATTAATGAGAATGATCAAGCAGCTTATGATAAACTATTCGGATATGCTCGAAAAGTTAACCGTATTTTGGAACAAGCCAGAATGAGTGCTGGACTTGTATTCAAAGCAGATAAGGAATACTAAATTGAAAATACCAATTTTATACGAAGATTATTTTAAAGATAATCAATTTGAGTCTTTAACAAAGATTCAAGAAACAGTCTATCAACCATTTAAGGAGGGTCATGATCTAGTAGCCATGGCCCCAACTGGTTCAGGTAAGACTTTGGCTTTTACTATGCCAATGATCGAAACTTTAGTACCAAAAGATGGACTTCAAGTTCTTATTTTAGAACCATCACAGGAACTAGCAATGCAGGTACGTGATGTGATCCAACCTTTGGCTAAATTAGTTGATTGTAAGGTTCAGGCAGTAACTGGTGGAGCCAACCCACAACGCCAATTGAAGAAGTTAAAAGAAAAACCAGAAATTTTGATTGCTACTTTGGGACGTTTAAAGGAATTGACCGAAGCACGTAAAGTTAAATTGGGTAATATTCAAACTGTCATCGTTGATGAAGCTGATGAAATGTTGAATGAATCAAAACTTGAGCCAGTTCGTGAAACTATCGACCAGATGCCTGGGGATGTTCAAATGACATTCTTCTCTGCAACTGGAAATGACATTTTTGCCGATATGCACAAATGGTTTGGTAAAGATTTTGAGGTCATCGATCAACGTGATGATAAAACATATACTGCTGGGATCAAGCATTACTTTATTAATGCAGCTTCCGACAACACTAAAGATGCGTTGATCCGTGAGATGGCCCATAACAAGAAATTCAAAGGGATCGTTTTCTTTAATAACTCACGATCATTGCATAAAGTTATCAGTGACCTGCATCATAATAAAACTAACTTTGTTGGCTTGGATAGTAAGATGTCCTCACAACAACGTAAGGCTGCTGTACAACTCTTTTCTTCAAATAAGGTCAACTTATTGCTGACAACTGATGTCGCTGCTAGAGGTATGGATATTGATGATATTACAGTGATCATTAATTACATGGTTGTACGTGATAATAGTGAATATGTCCATCGTGCTGGTAGAACAGGAAGAATGGGTAAAGAAGGTAACGTGATCACCTTTGGTAATACCCACGACTTTCGTAATTTAAATGAAATGGTCGACAGTGATGTTAAGAAGGTTTTCTTGAATCGTGATGGAACATTCTCTGATAAAGACACTTATCGAAAGAATAAGCGCCACGATACTGTTCAAAAACCAAAACCTAAGCAAAAGAAACGTTTGCGTGACCAAAAGAACAAAGGTAAGAGACGTCATAAAGATACTTTACATTAATTCGTAATGGTGGCACTATATTTACTAGTGCTACATGGTCCCTTGGCCCAGTTGGATAGAGCAACTGCCTCCTAAGCAGTAGGTCCCCGGTTCGATTCCGGGAGGGATCATTCTTAGAAAAATAAATAAAAAATGACTGGCCGGGTAGGCTAGTCATTTTTGCTTTTAAACGATATTTATTTGAAGTGACATCCCTAAAGAATTAACCAGTTTGTTTAGTGTGGCTATGCTGGTATTATGACCATTTTCAATTCTGGCAATGGTTGACTTAGGGACACCTGATAATGATGCTAATTCTCTTTGAGAAATGTTCTTTTGTCTTCTGGCGGATGACAAAGAGAAGGCAATATCCAGTTTACTTAGTTCCTCTTTATATACTTTCTTAGATTTTTCATCAGGAAAAGCTAATTTTTCCATATCTTTTAGTGAAATATTATTTTCTATCATTATAAAGTTCCTTTCTAAGTTTTTTCATTTTCGATATTTCATATTGGGGAGTTTTTTGTGACTTTTTGGTAAATCCATTGGTAATTATGTATTTTTGGGCATAGACATGAAAATATAAACATCTTTGAATATTGTTTCCAAGTTGCGATCTTATTTCAAATTCATTGGATCCTATTTTCTTAATGTATCCTAAAGATATTGCCTTACTAATTCCGAACACTTCTGTTTTTTTTATAATACCAAGTAATTTGGCCTTGTCTCTCAATGGCAATCTTAAGATAAAATCTTTTATTTCACTTTGTCCATTTTTTCGAGTGTAAAATTCAAATATAGGATTTTGCATTGCTTAGTATACTCCGATTATCTATTTGGTCCAATAAATAAGACCACTTTTGATTTTGTCTAACTATATAAAAATTACGCAAAAAAGCTGATGAACTTAAACCAAGTTCATCAGCTTTTTTATCAGTCATTTAAATGTTGCAGAGCATAACTTGCTTCAGACAGTTCAAACTGCCCACCATGTTCTAAAATCAATTGATGATTTATGGCATCGTTAGACAAGTTTAGAATCTTTTGATAATTCTTGACCTAAAACAGTCCTCCTCTGCTAAATGTATAAACAGTATGAGTGCGAAAAAGTATATTTTGTTTCTCCTTTATTATTTTGTATAGACTAAATTACGTAATAATTTTGAAGGATTGTCCAGAAAATTAAATATGTTGCTTGCTTTGGAGTTAACTTCAAGGTTTATGATGAATCTATTGAATTTGATAAATGTGGAGGAACTAAAAATGATCAAGGATAAAGTTGTTGTTATTACGGGTGCATCAAGTGGTATTGGAGAAGCGACTGCCAAATTGTTAGCAAAGAAGGGTGCCAAACTTGTGCTTGGCGCTCGTCGTGAAAGTAAACTTCAACAAATCGTGTCTGATATTAAACAAGATGGGGGAGAAGCTACTTATCAAGTAACAGATGTTACTGATTCTAAGGATAATGAAAAAATTGTTCAGTTGGCAAAAGATACTTTTGGTAAGATCGATGTTATTTTCTTGAACGCCGGACTTATGCCTAACTCACCATTATCCGATTTGAAGACTAATGAGTGGGATCAAATGATTGATGTAAATATTAAGGGTGTCTTGAATGGTATAGCTGCCGTATTGCCAACCTTTAAAGCTCAAAGATCTGGTCATGTCATCACGACATCTTCAGTAGCAGGATTAAAAGCATATCCTGGTGGAGCAGTTTACGGAGCAACAAAGTGGGCTGTTCGTGACTTGATGGAAGTATTACGTATGGAATCCGCTCAAGAGAACAGTCATATTAGGACGGCCACAATTTATCCGGCTGCCATTAAGACAGAACTTTTGAATACAATTACAGATAAAACTACAGCTAAAGGCGCTGAAGATCTATATGATCAATATCAAATTGGACCAGATAGAATTGCTAACGTAGTAGCTTTTGCAATTGACCAGCCAGAAGATACTAATGTTAATGAATTTACAGTTGGTCCTACAGATCAACCATGGTAGAAAACTAATAAATTTTAATAGGGTAAGTTAAGACAGAATCCTCATTCATAGGATTTTGTCTTTTTTGTATACTATAATAATCATTAAGTTTTATGAATTTGAGAGGGGAAATATATGAGTTTCTATTCTTATCAATATCTGTATGCTCAAAATCAGGAGCCGAATTTTCTGTTCATTTTTGTGATTCTAGCTTTATCGATCGCCTTGATAGTGACCGGGTTTTTATATTTTAAAAATAGAACTGACAATAAATATCGTGATCTAGCTATAATTTTTATCTTGTCGATTGCTTTATTTTTCGGGATCAATTACAACAATTATGAAAAGCAGATTGACGTTAATAATCAGACTAATCAGACTTTGACGCTGATGAAATCTATTTCTAAAGCAAAACATGTATCAAAAAATAAGTTATATTCCAGCAGTTCTGGTTTGTCAGAAGGGATGTTGGTAAAAATAGGCAAGGATTATTATCGGGTAAGCTTTGACAATAATTTGAGTAGTTACACGCTCAATAAAACCAATGTTGTTGATACAAGTAACGTTAAATTGATTAAAAAGTAGGTGTAGTAATGGATCTTTCATATGGTAATCTGGCATTAAAATTAACGATTGGATTTATTTTCATGGTTATTCAGATAAATCTATTCGGAAAGAGCAATATTGCACCTAATAGTGCAATAGATCAGTTACAGAATTATGTTTTGGGTGGAATTGTCGGTGGTATGATATACAATTCCAGTATTACGACATTTCAATTTACGCTGGTTTTATTGATCTGGACTTTGATAGTCTTTGTTGCTAAATTTTTATCGAATCACAATATTTTCTTCAGAAGAATAATTATCGGTTCACCTAAAATGATAGTTAAAAATGGTAGGATCGACGTTGATTTAGCGTTAAAAAACGGGCTATCAGCTAGTGATCTGTCATTTAAACTTAGACAATCCGGTGTTACTGACATTAGCAATGTGAAACGGGCTGTTTTTGAACAGAATGGTCAGTTAACCATCATTATGAAGGATGAAGCCAATATTAAGTATCCAATTGTTTTGGATGGAAAGATTAATTATGATGAATTAGAGATGATCGACCGGGATGAGAGTTGGGTCGAGGGAAAATTAAAGGAGCAAGGGTTAGAAGCATCGGAAATTTATTTGGCTAATTATATCAATGGAAAAGTTATCGCTTATAAGTATTAATTTTAAATATTATTCTGGGAGTTAATATCTTTTATAGATATGGGCTCCTTTTTCTATTTTTAAAAAAGGACTAAGATATAAATAGAAACAAATTTGAAGGTGATAATTTGATGGGAAATTCAAAATTGTTTTCAATATTCATGGTCATATTTTATGGCATTCTGCTTTACCTAGTGGTTGCTGATAAAAATATGGTGGCAATGTATATGATGGCAATCGGCATGCTTTTAGAAGCAGTCGTGAATTGTATCGGAACTTTCAAAAAAAATTGATAGGACGGCGATAAGATGGTTTATAAGGATTATTTCTTTGATGAACCGGTTTTTGATTTACACGATGGTGGATATGTTCCATTGGAAAAAACAGATGTACCAGAGAAACCTTTAAATATTCCTGCGTTGTTACAGCCTGATAAGATTGAGGGAAATGATGTTTATTATACTGTAACAGCTCAGGAAGGCGAAACTCAGATTTTACCAGGTAAGAAGACTAAGACTTGGGGCTTTAGTGCTCCTCTATTGGGTAAAACGGTTGTCTTCAAACAAGGTGTTCATTATCATTTACATCTGGTCAATAAATTGCCAGAAGTAACTACTTTTCACTGGCACGGATTGAATGTAACTGGTCCAATAGTTGATGGTGGCCCACATGCACCAGTCTATCCAGGTGGTAGTCGAGATATTGACTTTACTTTAGACCAACCAGCTCAAACCGATTGGTTACATCCACATCCATGTCCAAATACTGCACGTCAAGTTTGGAATGGTTTAGCAGCTGAGGTTATCGTAACTGATCCTGAAGAAGCCAAATTGCCTTTTCCAAGAAATTACGGTGTCGATGATATTCCGATAATTTTACAAGATAGGAATTATCATGATAATCAGTTGGACTATAAAGTGGATTACGATATGGACGGAACCCTTGGTAAATATGCTGTTATCAATGGTACGATCAATGGTGTTTTTGATGTAACGACTCAGCGTGTTCGTTTACGGATACTAAACGGATCTAATCGTCGTGAATGGAGATTACATTTTGACGATGACCATCAATTTACACAGATTGCTTCTGATGGTGGAACATTACCAGAGGCTGTCGATATGACTAAATTAATGATCACGACTGCTGAACGTGACGAGATTATTGTTGATTTTGGTGATAAAAAACCTGGGGATGTAGTTACTTTAATGAGTGACAATGTACCTATTTTAAAGTTTAAGATCGGTGATTATACGAGAAATGACGTCAAATTGCCAGCACATCTCAATACGATTCCTAAACCGGTTGTTACACCTAATAGCAAGATCGTACATACAGTAATGTCAGGTATGGATGATCAAGTAAGACTAGATGGTAAATTATTTGATATGCAGAGAATCGATCGTAAACAAAAGATCGGTGACACGATTCTTTGGGATGTCACCAATACGAACGATATGGATAAAGGTATGATTCATCCATTTCACTTGCATGGTTGCCAATTCTTAGTTCTAAGCAGAAACGGTAAAGATGTCTATCCTAATGAACATGGTTGGAAAGATGTTGTCGGAGTAAATGCAGGCGAAACGGTTCGAATCGCTGTCAAATTCTCTAAGTTTGGGATCTATATGTATCATTGCCATATTTTGGAACACGAAGATACAGGTATGATGGCGCAAATTGAAGCATATGATCCAGATCATGAGCATAAATTCCATCTGATCAGTATGGAAGAAATGATGAATGGCGGCAATAATAATTAGTAACAGAATAATTGATTCTGGTTTCTGATTATATCAAATTTACACGAATGTTGTGAAACGCTTAAATAAGCGGTCAGGAAAATGCCTGACTGCTTATTTTTTTGGAAGATTAGTTCTAAGATTAAGCTAGATGTTTAATTTAGAGGTGAAACTTTTGAGGAAGAAGAGTGATTTTAAAAATAGGCTAGGTTATTTGGCCTTTGCAATAGTTTTTATTGCAGCATCCAATGCTTTGATGATCGATAGTAATGTAGGTAGTATGGTGTGGATGGCCTCAGCCGTGAACGTAACTAATATTATTAAGATAGATTATGGGACTACTTTATTTGTATATGCGGTTATTGTAACGGTGGCTAATCAATTCTTGCTAGGTAAATTTGATGGACACATCCTGCTATCCAATCTTGTGTTTGCTTTTCCCTTCAGTTACTTAGTAGGTTTCTTTACAAAATTTTATCTGCTTTTCCATTTTGAGAATTGGGGATTATTCTGGCAAGTAATACTGGATGTATTGGGATTGTTAGGTGCATCAATTGGATGCTCGATTTATGAAAGGGTCAACTTGATCCAACATCCTAATGACGAATTAGCGTATATTATCAGATTTAAATATTTACACGGTTCAGCCGGTTGGGGACAATTTTTTAGTTACTTACCACCAATACTTGTACTAATTGTCTGCTTCTTTATGACTGGTAAAATAGAATCGGTCGGTTTAGGAACTGTTTTAGCGGTTTGCTTTCAAGGTATTTTGATAGGCAAAGCCGATCATATAATTGTTCCATCGTTGAAACACCATCCTAATGAGAGTATCAAAACTCTAGATTAAAAATACCAGTTTTACAGACGTTAGTTAAAACGCTTACATAAGTGGCAGGAATGTTTGCCGATAGCTTTTTTTTCGGGTAAATTAAACTTATGGCGTATTAAGAGGGTGTTTTTTTGGAAGCAAAACGGGATTATAGAAGAAGGCTGGGATATTTAGCTTTTGCCATTGTATTTATTGCGGCCGCAAATGCTTTGATGGTTGATAGTAATGTTGGTAGTGCTGTGTGGATGGCTTCAGGTGTTAATATTTCTAAACTTATCAAAGTTGATTATGGAACAACGTTGTTTTTTTATGCGATTATAGTTTCCGTAGTCAATCAATTGTTACTGAAGAAGTTTGACGGACACGTTTTTATTTCAAACTTATTGTTTTCAGTTCCATTCAGTTATTTGATGGGATTCTTTACGAAATTATATTTGCCGTTACATATTGAAAGATTAGGTTTGTTTTGGCAAGTTGTGATCGATATTATTGGACTGCTGGGAGTGTCGATTGGTGCTTCGATCTATCAACGTTGTAATATTATTCAGCATCCCAATGATGAATTGGCTTATATTTTAAGATTTAAATATTTGCATGGTTCAGCCGGTTGGGGACAGGTATTCAGTTATTTACCTCCGGTAATCATCATGATTGTCTGTTATTTCATTACTGGAAAAATTTATTCAGTTGGTATAGGTACTATTCTGGCAATATTCTTCCAAGGATATATGATCGGAAAAGCTGACTTTTTAGTCATTCCGTCATTAAAACATCATTACAATCTATAGAAAATGATATAATACAATACAAGCGTTTACATAAGCGGTCGGAACTCATCGGCTGCTTATTTTTTTATTAAGAGGGTGGGAATTTGGAAGCAAAAGGGGATTTTAAAAAACGATTAGGATATTTGGCATTTTCGATCGTCTTTAATGCTGCATCAAATGCACTGATGATCGATAGTAACGTTGGTAGTGCCGTATGGATGGCATCTGGTGTCAATATTTCTAATCTGATCCGTGTTGATTATGGAACAACATTATTTGTTTATGCGATTCTAGTGGCTATTACCAATCAAATATTGTTGAGAAGATTTGATGGTCACGTCTTTATCTCAAATATTTTGTTTTCGTTGCCATTTAGTTACTTAGTGGGTTTCTTTACAAAATTATATATCCCTTTGCATTTTGAACAGATGAATATGATTTGGCGTGTCGTGATCGATATTATCGGTTTATTAGGCGTTTCAATGGCCGTTTCAGTCTATCAGCGCTGTAATATCATTCAACATCCCAATGACGAATTGGCATATCTATTAAGATTCAAGTATCTCCATGGTTCAGCCGGTTGGGGTCAAATAGTTAGTTATTCACCGCCACTTATCATCATGTTAATTTGTTATTTTATCAGTGGGAAAATTTATGCTGTCGGGATCGGAACTGTTTTGGCGATATTCTTCCAAGGATATATTATTGGTAGGATGGATCAGATCGTTATTCCGTCCTTAAAGCACCATTACAATCTTTAAAATTGATTTAATCTTTAGTTAAAAAAATATTAAATAGACAGAAATTTATCAAAAGTAGAGTTATGATAAAATGTTTATAAACTATTGAGAATGAAATTTATATGGGTTACTATTACATCTAGGACCATCAGGTAGAAACAACTGATCCTTCCCGGAGATGAGATTATATCTCATCTTTTTTTGTGAGAGGACTAAAAAGGTGGGAGTTGTGACATAACTATTTTTTCCGCTTAAAACAAACAAGACTAGCAATCCAAAATCGGATTACTAGTCTTGTTTTCTTTAATGCTCGAAAGTTGACCATGTTTTGTTGTACTTTTGCTTTTAAAATTAATTAAATGCTAAAGTTTCATCTTCAACGGTTATTCTATTACGACCTTGATTTTTCGACTCATATAAATAATGGTCGACACGATTGAAGAGGTCATTGATATTTTTATCCGATGCTTGAAGTTTCGATACCCCAAGTGAGATACGAATATCTAATTTCTTACCTTCATATTCAACAGGGTCTTTAATCAAATCATTTCTGATTTCCTTGATGATCTTTAAGGCATCCTCAGGTGCTGTTCCTCTAAAAATAATGACGAATTCTTCGCCACCGAAGCGGAATATCTGTCCACGGGTGGTTTTTTTGAAAAGCTCTTTTTCAAAAATTGTCGCCACATGTCTTAGAACCATATCACCAGCCGTATGTCCGTATGTATCATTGAAGTTCTTGAAGTGATCAATATCGAACATAGCCATTGTTAGTGGAACATCGAGATCTTTACTGTAAACTTTAAAGACCTCTTTTGATACGTCATCGAAATTAGCTCGGTTTCTGATACCGGTCAATTCATCATAATTAACTTTAGCTGATAAGGCATTGTAATTATTGAATGAATCACGGATCCATTTTGCAATATATCTGATGATCGACATATAAACGATGAATCCAACCAACATGTTTATTGTGTAGTAAAGTGTAAATTTATGGAACGACCAGATGATGACCCACCAGATCGCACCATAGATTACCTGAAGAATCAGATATTTCCACTCGGAATTCAATAATTTATTGGTATTTTTAGAAATGTATGTGACCGTTATAGCCAGCATAATTGTCAAGATTATAAACAATAGTAAAAAGTTATTATTTCCGTTTAAAAGATGATGTCCAAAGACGTAAATCGGCATTGCAATATTCATAAACTCAATTACGTAATTCTGCATGGTATACAAACTATACAAAAGTAACGTCAATTGTGTTGTGGCGTAAAACCAGCTTCTTGTATCTCCAGAGTTTAAAGCCTTGAAGATATGTTGAACTAGAATCATGCTTATGGCTAAGATAACACCTTCAGCTATTTGAAGAGCTATCTTGACGGACCTGCTATCGTTATTATTCATTATGCTTTCAAATGAATACGCTGAAACTGTGATGATAGTGATCAGTCCTACTGTAATTAAACCAATAATGATTGCATTGATATTACCGTCGACACTTAAAAGTGATTGGAGACCATCGATGTTATTCAGTGACATCCTTCACCCCTAAACTAAAATATCATATATAATATCTATCTAACACATTAACACTAAATTACGATTTTTTTGTGAAATTATTAAAATTATTATTCCGCAATTTAAGTATATACTATTTATATTATAGAATATACTATATCTATATTGGAGGAAATTAATGTGAAAGTTATAGTAGTTGGTTGTACACATGCAGGGACAGCTGCCGTTGATCAGATTTTAAAAGATCATCCCGGAACAGAAGTCACAGTTTATGAACGTGACGATAATATTTCCTTTTTATCCTGTGGGATCGCTCTATATTTAGGACGCAGGGTAAAAAAATTGGAAGATATGTTTTATGCTGATCCTGAGACTTTGGAGAAATTAGGATCTAAGGTCTGCATGAAACACGATGTTTTAAAAATTGATGCTAAGAATAAAAAAATCATGTGTGAAAATTTGGAAACACATGACGTTTTTGAAGATAGTTATGACAAATTGATCATGACGACTGGTTCGTATGTTCAAGTGCCACCGATCATGGGAATCGACAATTCAAAAATTTTGATGTGTAAGAGTTATGCTCAAGCTAAAGCTATTTATGAAACAGCTAAGGACAATAAGCATATCGCAATCGTTGGTGCTGGATATATTGGAGTAGAGTTAGCTGAAAGTTATGCGAATACTGAACATGAAGTTACTTTGATTCAATCAAATGATCAAGTTTTGAATCATTATTTAGATCCGTCGATGTCAGATAACGTCGTTAACTTACTTAAGGAGCATGGCGTAAATGTATTTCTAAACGAACATGTAACTGGCTTTAGTGGCGATGATCAAGTTGTGATCGAAACTAGTCAAGAAGATCACAAAGCTGACTTAGTAATCGTCTGTACTGGATTTATCGCTAATACCGATTTATTACGCGGACAAGTTGAGATGGATCGTCATGGTGCCATCATTATTAATGAATATGTTCAAACGTCTGACCCTGATATTTATGCAGCCGGGGATGCTTGTACGGTTAATTTTAATCCGACAGGAAAGTCATCTTATATGCCTTTAGCAACTAATGCTATCAGACAAGGTGCTTTAGCAGGAATGAATGTTTTTGGAAATATTCAAAAGTATATGGGTACACAGGCTACGTCAGGAATGGAATTATTTGGTTATACTGTTGCTTCAACTGGCTTGACCTTAACAAATGCTTTGGAACATGGTTTTAACGCTGACGCAGTGGTATATCACGATTACTATCGTCCTGACTACATGCCAACGACGGAAATGTTAACGATTAGATTGGTTTACGATAAGGATAGTCGCAAAATTTTGGGTGCTCAATTCTTTAGTAAACATGAAGTGGCCCAATCCGCTAACACGATATCAGTATGTATCCAAAATAATAATACGATCGATGATTTGGCCTTTATTGATATGTTGTTCCAACCTAATTATGATAATCCGTTTAATTATTTGAATTTGGTTGGTCAAATGGCCGTTGATAAAGAACGCGGTTGTGACCAAGAATAGTCTTTAGTTGTTGTTTCCAGGTTTGAGAATATTCTCAGACCTTACGACTGGATTATAATTAGCTATATGTAAAGAGGAACCGTATTACTTCATATTTGAAGTAATGCAGTTCCTCTTTTTTATTTGTCACCGTTTAGTTTAAGTAAATGTGGTCGACCATAGAAATAACCTTGTCGTAGGTCTATTTCTAATGAATCAGCTAGTCGGTCGTCATTTTTATCTTCGATACCTTCTAAAATAAAGCGTAAATTGTGTTCATTAGTAAAGTCACGCCAAAATATAACTTTATTTTCGATATCAGGATCACGAAATTTTTCGGCAAAGTTTTGAATCGCAAATTTCATTTCGTCAGCAAGTGGAACTAGTGAATTGATACGTTCTAACTTATTTTCTCCAGTGCCGACATCGTCCAAACTAAAGTCCATCCCGTAATCTTTGAATTGCTTGATCAAGGGAATCATTTGTTCGTTGGTCCACTGTTCGTTACCTGGTTCTTCAGTTAATTCGACAACTAATTTGAGTGGACGAAGTTGGCTTTGAGAAAGAATAATAGCCTTTCTTACTTCAGGGTCCATTAATTGTGTACGATTGAGGTTAACTGAGACTGAACCGATCTTTAATGACAGTAGTTTAGTAGTTTCTATCAGTACTTCGGCCAGAGTATGTGAAGGAATATCTGAAAAATGAACTGGAGGACGCCAACCTTCTGGGGTATCCCGTTTCATTAATAACTCGTAACCGATCAAGGTATTATTGTACTTATTTAGCTGTGGTTGAATAAAATATCTATACATAGTTATCCCCTAATCATAGTTATACCTATATTATAGATCCAGACGCATATCATGATGCAAGATTCCAGCATCGAGATATTGATCACTGACAACATGAAATCCTAATTTCTTGTAGAATTCTTGTGCTTGATCTTGTGCACCTAAAATAATATATTGGTAATCTTTTTTGGCCTTTCTGAAAATATCTTTTAACAGAAATGAGGCTAGTCCTTGGTTACGGAATTCCTTTAAGACGGCAACACGTTGAACATGGACACCATTATCTTCAGTTGGAAAATATCGTGCTGTTCCCGCTGGTTTGCTATCAATATACAAAGTGGCGTATGTACAGGAGTTTTCCATTTCGTCTACTTCTAAAGAAGAAGGGACATTTTGTTCTTCTACAAAGACTTTTTTTCTGATCATTAAATCATCTTGATATATTTGTGAGTTCAAATTATCTGAATATTTTATTTCTCTCATAATATTTCTCCTAGCTTTTAAGTAATTTTACTTTAAATTTAACGATAATAGAAGAGTATTAGGACTTCTTATGCAAATGACTACATTAGTTGATATAATGAAACCGATTACTTCGTTTATCAAAATCATTGGAGGGGTAAACATGCGTTATTTATCTGCTGAAGATATAAAAAAAGTTTTAACAATGAAAGAGGCAATTGAGGAAGATAAGAAGGCCTTGAAACTGTACTCTGAGGGCAAAGCTGATATACCTTTGAGAACAAATTTATCAGTTGAAGGATATGGTCAAAGCCTTTATATGCCGGGATCGACAAGCGGGGATGATCCAACGTTAGGTTTGAAAATAGTTGCTGTTTATCCTGATAATCCTAAGTCAGGTTTACCAAGTGTTCCTGCAACAATGATCACACAGGATGCTAAGACTGGGGTTGTTAATGCGATTCTTGATGGAACTTATTTAACTCAGTTAAGAACTGGCGCAGTTCAGGGAGCGGCGACGGATCTGTTAGCTAAAGAAGATGCCAAAACAGCTCTTTTGATCGGTACCGGTGGTCAGGCATTAACACAATTGGAAGCCATGTTAACCGTTAGAAATTTAAAGTTAGTTTATATTTTTGATCGTAATAGAGAAAAAGCAGATGATTTTTGCAAGCAAGTACAAAGTGAATTTGCGGATAAATTTGATAGTGAATTTGTTGCCGTTGATGATCCAAATGAAGTCGTAGCTGAAGTTGATATTATTACTAGTGTTACAACTGCAAAATCAGCTACATTTGATGGCGAGCTCGTTCAACCGGGAACACATATCAATGGTGTTGGAGCATATACACCAGATATGTGTGAAATACCAGTCTCCGCTTTAAAAAAGGCTGATAAGATAATTTTCGATACTTTAGATGGAGTGTTAGCTGAAGCAGGTGATATAATTCAACCATTAGAAAAAGCTCTAATAAAAAAGACTGATTTTGATGGTGAACTCGGACAATTAGTCAATAAAAGTATTAAAGGACGTAAGAGTGATTCAGATATAACGATTTTTAAGACCGTTGGGACCGCTGTTTTGGACATAATTGTGGCAGATAAGATAGTTAAACAGGCGAGTTTACAAAATATTGGCACAATTCTTAAATAGAGCATCTAATGATTAAATTTATTTTTAGAATATGATAAGGTTATACTTAAAGGTATATCAAATATTACTTCATTATATGAAAGATTTATTCGCAAATGATGACGAGTATTTGGATATTAAAAGATGTAAGCTATATATTGAATAGGCATGGGAGGTTTTATCATTGAAAGTTGTAGTAGTTGGTTGTACGCACGCCGGAACAGCCGCTGTGGAACAAATTCTCAAAGATCATCCAGAAACTGACGTTACTGTATATGAACGTGAGGATAATATTGCATTTTTATCTTGCGGAATTGCTTTATACCTAGGTAGGATCGTTAATCGTTTGGAAGATATGTTCTACGCTGACCCTGATACATTGAGACAAGATGGTGCCGACGTTAAGATGAAACATGAAGTTTTAAAAATTGACTCTAAAAAGAAAACGCTCGTTGTTAAAGATCTTGAAACTGGAAAAGAATATGAAGATAGTTATGACAAATTGATCATGACTACTGGATCAAAAACCTATACACCAGTTTTGAAGAATTTTGATAACCCCCGCATTTTGCTATGTAAAAATTACGAACAAGCTCAACAAATTTATGAATCAGCTAAAAATTATCAAAGTATTGCCATCATTGGTGGTGGCTACGTTGGTGTTGAATTAGCTGAAAGTTATGCCAACACAATTCACAATGTTACCTTGATCCACGCTGGTGAGCAGGTATTAAATCACTATATTGATAAACCGATGTCTGATAAAATTGTTGGTCTTTTGAGAGATCACTATGTTGATGTTTTCTTAAATGAACGTGTTTCTGGCTTTGAAGACGGTGATGAAATCACCATCAAAACTAACAAAGGTGAGCATAAAGCTGATTTAATTATTGTATGTACTGGTTTTGTAGCTAATACCGATCTTTTAAAGGGTCAGGTTAAAACTGGTGAGCATGAAGAAATCGTCGTTAATGAATATGTTCAATCATCAGATCCTGATATTTATGCAGCAGGAGATTCATGTTCGGTTAACTTTAATCCTACACAAAAACCTGTCTATATTCCTTTAGCCACTAATGCCGTTCGTCAAGGATTCTTGGCTGGAAAGAATATTTTTGGAGATATTCAAAAATATATGGGAACACAGGCCTCTACAGGTTTAGAATTATTCGGTCATACTTTGGCATCAACAGGTGCAACATTGAAGAATGCACTAGATGATGGTATTAATGCAGATTCAGTTATTTATAACGATTATTATCGTCCAACATTTATGCCAAGCAATGAAATGTTAATGATTGATTTAGTTTACGATAAAGATACAAGAAAAATTTTGGGTGCTCAATTATTCAGTAAGCACGAAGTTGCACAGTCAGCTAATGCCTTGTCTATCAGTATTCAAAATGGTAATACTATTGACGATCTAGCTTTTGTTGATATGTTATTCCAACCTAATTATGATAATCCATTCAACTATTTGAACTTAGTAGCTCAAATGGCGATTGCTAAAGAAGAACAAGAAGCTAAAGCTAAGAAGTAGTCCGTTAGGGCTATTTTTTTTTGTGCTTTTTTGCCGCCAACGGTGTCGAGTAATTCCATCTGTTGTGTTGACCGGTCCCAGCCAAGGTCTGGGGCCTCGATTTCAAGCTTTACTATCGCAAATCTTGGAATCGTCAGTGGAGTAAAACTCCACATTCACAACTGATTCCATTACTCGACACCGCTAGCTATATTAACCACTCTTTGTATTATGGACGTTAATCCGATTTTTCATTTAAAATTGCATTTTTAACTTTGAATTAATAATAATTGGATATGATCTGGCTATTCTGAATTTACTAAGTATCTAGCCGGAGTTGGTGAGAAATCTACCAGTGGTAAAAGTGGTGTTAGGGCTTTAGCCCTTACACCACAGACGTATTTTGAGATTTGCGATAGCAAAGCTCAAAATCGAGGTCCAAGACTGCGGCTTGGACCGGTCTTACCACAGGTGGAATTTCTCACCAACGCAGGCGGCATAATAAAACAACAAAAAAAACGAAGACTCAGATGAGTTCTTCGTTTTTAGTATATTTAAATAATTAGGATTATTTAATTGATGGTGTACCGAACCATGCGATACGTTCCTTAGTTGTTTCTGTAATAGCCTTTGCACCAGGTGCTAGTAACTTACGTGGGTCATAACCTTTTTCATCGATGTCAAGATCTTTCTTAGCTTCGATGTATTCACGTGTTGCTTTGGCAAATGACAATTGTAATTCAGTATTAACGTTAACTTTTGAGATACCCATTGAAACAGCCTTGATGATTTGTTCCTTAGGAATACCTGAACCACCGTGAAGTACAAGTGGTGTATCAATAACGTCAGCTAATTCCTTAAGACGGTCAAAGCTTAAGCCTTTCCAGTTAGCAGGGTAAACACCATGAATGTTACCAATACCAACAGCAAGGTAGTCAACACCAGTTGCGTTAAGTGTCTTAGCTTCTTCAACATCAGCTAATTCACCTAAACCAACGATACCATCTTCAGTACCACCGATTGAACCAACTTCAGCTTCAACAGAGATACCTTTAGCATGAGCTAATTTAACGATTTCCTTTGTTTTTGCAAGGTTTTCGTCGAAAGGTAAGTCATGGCCATCAAACATAACTGAGTTGTAACCAACTTCGATACATTCTTTAGCAGCTTCGTAGTTACCGTGATCCAAGTGCATAACAACAGGAACTGTGATACCCATTGATTTGATTGTGTCTTGTACTAGGTGTAGACATAATTCATAGCCACCCATGTACTTAGCAGCACCCATTGATGTTTGAACCAAAACAGGTGTGTTTGTTTCTTGGGCTGCAGCTAAAATTGAGCGAGTCCATTCCAAGTCGTTGATGTTAAAAGCACCAACAGCATATTTTCCTGCACGAGCTTGTTTGAAAATTTCGTTTCCGTTTGTTAAAACCATCGATAATCCTCCAATAAATTCATCTTTAGAATACAATCATCATTTTAACGCAAAACACGAATAATTAGTATCTTTTTTACAAAACTATTTACAGTAAAGTATCGGTTTTGAAATGAAAATAGGCTATAAAAGCTATTATATAAAGGATTACTAAAATTATTAAAATAATCCACCAGTATTTTTTACTGTCGGATTTGATAAGGGTATTATAAATTGCCATGACAAGAAAAAATGCCACTAAAGTAGTAAAGACGCTTAAAGTAATCAGTAAGGGTAAATTTATCATAATAATATTATTATATCAGAATATTTTCTGAAAACTCCTCTTGATTGATTAGTCTTGGCTACGTTAGGCTTATCAAGTTATTTCTGATATAATTTGAACAGTTATTGAGGTGAATACTTTGGATAAAATTAAAGTTATGACAGTCTTTGGAACAAGACCAGAGGCAATTAAAATGGCACCACTAGTTTTAAAATTAAAACAAAATAGTGATCGTTTTGAGACAGTGACCGTAGTTACTGCGCAACACCGTGAAATGTTGGACTCTGTACTGGAAATATTCAAGATCAAGCCTGATTATGATTTGAATATTATGAAGGAACGTCAAACATTGAGTGGGATCACAGGCCTAGTTCTTAAAGAACTCGGCAGCATCATCGAAAAGGAAAATCCTGATATTGTCCTTGTTCATGGTGATACTACGACAACTTTTAGTGCTGCACTATCAGCCTTTTACCATCAAACAAGTATTGGTCACGTTGAAGCTGGACTTAGAACTTGGAATAAGTACTCTCCATGGCCAGAAGAAATGAATCGTCAAATGACAGATGATCTAGCTGACTTGTACTTTGCTCCTACTAATGAAAGCAAAGCCAATCTGTTAAAAGAAAATCACAAAGGTGACAATATCTTTGTTACAGGTAACACGGCTATTGACGCTTTGAGTAGTACAGTTCACCAAGATTATCATCACGATATTTTAGATATTATCGATCCTAATAAGAAAATGATCTTGGTAACGATGCATCGTCGTGAGAATCAAGGCGAACCTATGAAGCAAGTTTTCAATGCTATGAAAAAAGTTATCGAAAAACATGACGATATCGAATTGATCTATCCAGTTCATCTAAATCCAGTTGTTCAAAAGACTGCTAAAGATATTCTGGGAGATGTTGATCGAGTTCACTTGATCGATCCATTAGACGTTGTTGACTTTCACAATCTAGCATCTAAGAGTTACTTTATCATGACTGATTCGGGTGGAGTTCAAGAAGAAGCACCATCTTTGGGTAAACCAGTTCTTGTTTTGCGTGACACGACAGAACGTCCAGAGGGTGTTGAAGCTGGAACTCTTAAATTAGTTGGGACAGACGCTAGTGTCGTTGAAACAGAAATGAACAATCTTTTGGATAATGACGCTGAATATCAACGTATGGCTAATGCTAAGAATCCTTATGGTGACGGAAAAGCTTCTGAAAGAATTTTGGATTCTATTAGTTATTACTTTAAACAAACAGATCAAAAACCAAATGAATTTGAATAATAGGGTTCAAAAAGATAAATAAAAATATTATCTGGTGTGCACAAAATTGGACCACTTGTATACCGTTCTGATACACTGTATCAGAATTAGTCAACAAGTGGTCTTTTTTTGTTCTAAAAAAATATCTTTTTTCTTAGTATTAGAAAACTTTTTTATTAAATTTTGTCTAATAAATATTTTGGATTTGGAAATTTATTATCTAACTATCTTAATAACCATTTTATTATTAAATAGGCCTTTTTTACCTAAACTACATTTGCATACATTTAACTTGTGAAATCTTTTATATTGAATAATCGTTATATTAAGAAATTACTAATCATAAGCCGAGCCATTTAGATTGTAAGCGATTTCCTAACATGGTATATTCTCGGTGAACCAAATCTAATTGAAGGAGCAAATAGTTATGTCAGAGGTTTTACAAAAGTACTTGAGAGAGAATTTAGATGATCTTAAGCAAAAAGGACTTCTCAACACAATCGATGTTTTGGAAGACCATAATGGACCAATTATCAAGATCAATGGTCGTGAAATGATCAACCTGGCATCAAATAACTACCTAGGATTTGCCGATCGTGATGAATTGAAGGATGCCGACATGGCAGCTACTGAAAAATGGGGAGTTGGTGCTGGTGCCGTTCGACCTATTAATGGTACTTTGATGATTCATAAAGAATTGGAAGAAAAAATTGCCGAATTCAAAGGTACTGAAGCAGCAATCGCTTTCCAATCAGGATTCAACTGTAACATGGGTGCTATCTCAGCCGTTATGACAAAGAAAGATGCAATTTTGTCAGATGAGCTAAATCATGCTTCTATTATTGATGGTTGCCGTTTATCAGGTGCCAAAATTATTCGTGTTAAGCATCAAGATATGGACGATCTTCGTCAAAAGGCTAAAGAGGCAACTGAAAGTGGTCTTTACGAAAAAATCATGTATATCACTGATGGTGTTTTCTCAATGGATGGTGACGTTGCTAATCTTCCAGAAGCTATTAAAGTAGCAGAAGAATATAACCTTATAACTTATGTTGATGATGCTCATGGATCAGGAGTTATGGGACATGGTAAAGGAACTGTTAAACATTTCGGGCTTCAAGACAAGATCGATTTCCAAATGGGTACTTTATCAAAAGCCATCGGTGTTGTCGGAGGATATGTTGCCGGAACTAAAGAATTGATCGAATGGCTTAAGGCACGTGGACGTCCATTCTTATTCTCAACATCACTTACACCAGGAGCTTCAGCAGCATGTATTGCTTCATTAGATTTGATTATGGATCATCCAGAATATGTGGATCAATTGTGGGATAACGCAAACTACTTCAAGGAAAACCTTGAGAGAATCGGATTCACACTTTCAAAATCAGAGTCACCTATCACACCAGTTATCCTTGGTGATGAAAACAAGACACAACAATTTTCAAATAAATTGATCGAAAATGGCGTTTACGTTAAACCGATCGTTTATCCAACTGTTCCTCTAGGAACTGGACGTATTAGAAATATGCCAATGCGTACACATACTAAAGAAATGCTGGATCAAGCTATCACCGTGTACGAAAAAGTTGGTAAAGAGCTAGGCTTAATTTAAAAAAACACTTACCTTATTGGAGGATTTCACGATGAAAAAAGTTATGGTAACAGGTTGTTTAGGTCAAATTGGTTCAGAATTGGTAGCAAAATTGAGAGAAATGAACGGTCCTGATAGTGTTATTGCCACAGATATCAGAAGACCGCTCGACAATCCAACCGTTCAAGGTGGACCATTTGAAGAATTAGATGTTAATGATTATGACAAGATGCTACAAATTGCCAAAGATAATAATGTTGATACCTTGATTCACTTAGCAGCACTACTATCAGCTGTCGCTGAAAAGAAACCTCAATTAGCTTGGAATTTAAACATGGGTGGATTAGTAAATGCCCTTGAAGTTGCACGTGAACTTAACTTGAAGTTCTTTACCCCAAGTTCAATCGGATCATTCGGTCCTAACACTCCAAAAGATAATACTCCGCAAGATACTCTTCAAAGACCAACTACAATGTATGGTGTAACTAAAGTTTCTGGTGAATTATTGTGTGACTACTACCATACAAAATTCGGTGTAGATACACGTGGTGTTCGTTTCCCTGGACTTATTTCATATAAGACATTGCCAGGTGGAGGAACAACTGATTACGCTGTAGATATTTACTATGAAGCACTTAAAAAGGGTTCGTATGAATCATTCATTAAAGAAGGTACATACATGGATATGATGTATATGCCAGATGCTATCGACGCAGTTATTAAATTGATGAATGCAGATCCAGAAAAATTGGTACATAGAAATGCCTTCAATATTACAGCTATGTCATTTGAACCAGAAGACATTAAAGCATCTATCCAAAAAGTTATGCCAGAATTCGATATGACTTATGATGTTGACCCAATGCGTCAAACAATCGCTGACTCATGGCCAAACAGTATCGACCCAACATGTGCTAAAGAAGAATGGGGCTTTTCTCCAAACTACGATTTAGACGCAATGACACGCGATATGCTTGATAAATTAAAGGATAGAGTAACTCAAGGATAATAATTCTTGTTTAACTCAGAGGTGAACAAATGGGAGAAGGAACAACTGATCTAAAGAAAAATATTGGATTTGTTGCTGCTTTGTCCACCGTAATGGGTACAGTTATTGGTGCAGGTGTATTTTTCAAGGCCGCTGTAGTTTCTGAAGCCACGGGAACTGTAAGTTTATCACTATTAGCTTGGTTTTTAGGTGGTGTGATCACCATCTGCGCTGGTTTAACTGCCGCTGAACTGGCCGCTGCAATCCCTGAAACTGGTGGAATGATGCGCTATATCGAATATACTTACGGAAAGAAGCCAGCCTTTTTGCTAGGTTGGGCTGAAACAGTAATATATTTCCCTGCCAATATAGCCGCATTAGCAATTATATTCAGTACACAATGCATTAATTTGTTTGGCTTAAGTCCAAGTTTACTGGTTCCGATAGGAGTAGCGATTGCCTTATTCCTAACTTTGACCAACTTATTAGGCTCCAAAGTTGGTGGACATGTTCAATCGTTTACAACACTATTTAAACTTATTCCTATCATTGTAATTGTTGTCTTTGGTTTATTTGCTAAATCAGACGTTCAAATCAGTTTATTGCCGGTCACAGCTGGAAAAGACTTAGGCTTCGCCACTGCCTTAGGACATGGATTACTTGCCACAATGTTTGCTTATGATGGGTGGATCCATGTTGGAAATATTGCCGGAGAGATGAAGAACCCTAGAAAACATCTACCACAGGCTATCCTGTTTGGATTAGCCGGAATCATGATCGTTTACATGTTGATCAATTATGTATTTCTCAAAACAATGCCGATCGGTCAAATCATTGGTAATAACAATGCTGCCTCAGATGTTTCAACCGTATTATTCGGAGAATTAGGTGGTAAATTAGTAACGATCGGTATCCTGGTATCGGTATTCGGAGCAATTAACGGATATACGATGACAGGTATGCGTATCCCTTATGCTATGGCATTGAATAATACTTTGCCATTCAGTAAACAACTGAAAAAGTTATCTAAAAATGGTATTCCAATTAATTGCGGTATCTTACAGATAGCAATTGCTTGTATCATGATTTTCTTAGGTGCATTTAATACCTTGACTGACATGCTGATCTTTGTAATCTGGATTTTCTATACGATGACATTTCTTGCTACTATGATTCTTAGAAAACGTGAACCAGACATGCATAGACCCTACAAAACCCTCTTTTACCCTGTAGTCCCGATTATTGCCATTCTCGGAGGCTCCTTCATTGTAATTAATACATTGTTTACCCAAACAATACTTGCTTTAGTAGGATTAGCATTGACGTTTATCGGATTACCTATCTACCTATACAAATCAAGGCAAAAAGTAGATACAGAATAGTAAATATAAAAAAAGCACCCGTTGATCTGAACCCTTAAGTTTGGACAAATAGTTATGCTGCTTTTTGAACGGAAAGTTCTCGGTATTTTACCGGAGACTTTCCGTTTAATTTTGTTTTAATACGTCTATTGTTATAGAAGTCGATCCATTCAGTCATTGACTGAATGAGAT
>NZ_RHOR01000017.1 GCF_003946625.1 Companilactobacillus kedongensis
ATATTATATCTGTAAAGACATTCTCTTTTAAGTAGGTTAAAAAAACTCTCAATGGGGGCATTGTCGTGACAATTGCCCTTTCGAGACATACTTTGCTCAATACCCATTGTTTTTAGGGCATCTCGATAATACTTAAGTTGATAATGCCACCCTTGATCAGAGTGGAGGATGGGGTTCAAATGTGGGTCTATATTTTGTTTTAATTTTTCTAGGGTATCTAGTATGAGTAATTTGTTAGGACTCAAGCTTATTGAATAAGACAATATTTCGCCGCTGGCCTGGTCCAGCACGGCGGATACATAACCCCATTTATCTTTTTGTAAACGTATTTGAGTTACATCTGTATGTAACACTTTTAACGGTTCTATCTCATTGAATTTCTGCTTTATAGTATTAGGAGCTACTTTCCCAACACTACCCTTATAGGAACAATATCCAGATGTATGCTTTGAAAAAACAGTTACTTTTAATTTCAATTTTGTCATTAAATGCCGGATCGTTTCTGGAGAATTTTTGAATCCGACCTTGAGGGATTCTTTCCATATTCGACGATAACCGTAGGTTGAGTTTGAATCGTGATATATCTTGACAATAAATTCTTTTAATTGGGCATATTTATCTGTTTTATCAATCTTACTAAGACGCTCATAATAAGTTGATCTTGGCAAATCTACCTTAATCAATAACTCGTTCAACGTGTATTTATTAAGTAATGATTTGACTAATTTTGCTTTTTCGAACCGGGATTGTTTTCTCGCAAGGTCTTTAGTGCTTTTAAAATATCACGGTCCATTTCGGTATCGTGTAGTTTAGCTTTTAAATTAAGGATTTCCTGTTTGTATTTCTCTTCTTTTGTGGAATCCAAACGTACTTGTTTCTTCTTCTTGGCCATTAACGGTCGTCTCCCTCTGGGACGACGCCTCAATCCAATAACACCATAATGATTATATTTATATATCCATGAATTAACCTGGCTAGGTGATATTTTGAAATAAATTGCAGTATCAAGGCGACTGATCTCATGTAATTTATAATATTCTATCACGGATAGTTTTAAGTCCTGAGAATATTCCTTACGAGATTTTTTAGTTATCAAATAATTAAGTCCATTTACCTCTGCCTCGTGGACCCAACGGTAAATTGGAGATTCACTGGGCAATCCATACTTTTTTGATAATCCAAGTATAGAAATTTGCCCATCGAAATATTCGTTTACCAATTTGACTTTGAATTCTGAAGAGTATTTGGTCATAAAAAAAGTGCTCCTAAAGTTGTTAGATTATGTCTAACAATTTTAGGGCACTTCAAGAGCTTCTCCGTTTGTAATGTAATATCGACTTTTATATAATTATCCACAAATTGAGCTGGAGAGTTCGAGTAATGGAACCAGTTGTGCAAGTGTTGTAGAACGGTGGTCTTCCGTTCGTACAACACCGACGATTCTGCGATTTGCGTTAGCAAAGCTCAAAATCGAGTCACCAGACCAAGACTGGGTACGGCCGCATAACAGGTGGAATTACTCGAAATCGGAAGCGGCCTCCCGATACATCTCAACAAAATAACTATCCTTCAAAAACACCAAATTAATAGGATGCTCAATATGAAATTCTTTGATCAAGACTTGATTTAACAATCCGTGATCCAATTCGTTTTCCACAAGTGACTTGTACATGAAACTTATCCCTAAGTTTTGTTTTAACAACTGAATAATAGTCGTTGGACTAGATATTTCGGAAATGTTTTGGAAATCGTTGATTTGAAAATTTTGAATGGCCAGCCAATTTTCCAAAATATCTCGACTTCCGGAACCAGGCTCTCTAACCAAAATATTTTGATCAAATAACTTATCGATCGAGATAGGTTTTTCAAAATCCAATTCAGGATTAGCTACACAGATAAATGGTTCACGTTTGATCTGGATCGAATCGAATTCTTTTTTATTAAAATTACCTTCGATCAAGCCAAAATCAATTTTGCCATCGCGTATTTTTGCTAAAACATGTTTGGTATTGTTGATCTCGGTGGTCGTGATCCTGAATTTACCAGATAATTTTTTAATGAAATCAGGTAGTAGGGTCGTACTTAGTGATAGAGTACAGCCCATTTTTAGTTGATTTGAATTTTTTTCATTTTGCAGTGAGTCGATTAGACGAGCACTTTCTAAAGAAATTTTTTTAGCATAGTCAGCTAGTTCAATTCCAGAATGAGTTAATTTAATTTTGTTATTGTGCTTAGTTACTAAAGTTAAATTCAATTCATTTTCCAAAGAGCTTATCTGTTGAGAAACAGCAGGTTGCGTAACGAATAATTGTTGTGCAGTTTTAGTATAGGAGAGAGTCTCCGACAAGAGTGCTAAAGTTTTAAATCTTTTATCTAACATAATTACCTCATAAGTATTATTTATGGTATAAAAATAATTACTAATTTTTACTTATATCATTTCTATATTATCATTTAAATCATGTTGATAGAGAGAGGAATATAATTATGGGGATTTTTAAGACAAGAAGTTTTTATTATGCATTTATTCTTACCTTAATATGTTCAGTTTTGGGAACGATTTTGGGTAGTTTACCATATTTAACGATTATTGGAGCGTTAGTGATCTCGTTAATGTTGGGGATGATATTTCAAATTCATCAACCGGTGATTGACACAGCACGTTCTGGCATCGGATTTATTTCAAATAAATTTCTACGATTGGGAATTATTTTATTAGGTTTTAAATTAAATTTGATTGATTTAGCTAATGCAGGTATCAGAACGATTCTGGTAGCTATGATCGTTGTAACTGGAGTGATTATTCTAACTTATAATATTGCTCGAAGATTTGGTGTTAATAAAGAATTGGCTATTCTTACCGCTAGTGGAACTGGCATTTGTGGGGCAGCTGCTGTTATGGGGGTTTCTCCACAGATCAAAGTTAATGCTGATAAAGAGGCACAGAAAAAAGATGATGAAGTGTTAGCAGTGGCCATTGTGGCAATTTTGGGAACAGTGTTTACTTTGATTGAAATTGCTATTAAGCCATTGCTACATATGAGTTCTATACAGTTTGGAGTTATGGCTGGTGGTTCATTACATGAAATAGCCCATGCAATTGCGACTGGTGGAGCCGGTGGAGCAATCAGTTTAAGTTCAGCTATCATTACAAAATTATCCAGAGTTTTGATGTTAGCCCCAGCTGCTTTGATTATTGGGATTTGGTATCAGAAAACGGAATCAAAAGGATCAACAGCTAAACAGAAATTACCAATTCCTTGGTTCATGGGTGGTTTTATTTTAGCCAGTATTATAGGTACATTTATTCCAATGCCAGCGGATCTTTTAAACGGATTAGTTAAACTAGCCTACTTAGTTTTAGGAATGGCAATGGCTGCCTTGGGTATGAGTGTTAATTTTAAAGTTTTCGTTACTAGTGGTAAAAAGGCTGTTTTAGCGGCATCCGTTGTATCAGTTGTTTTGTTAGGATTTATGATCGTAGTTAGTAAGGCGTTTTTCTAATGTCGCTTACGGTCAAAAAAGAGAAGGCCTGCCGTGTGGAACAACCTGAGCCATAGTCTCAGATCTCGATTTTGAGCTTTGCAAAGACCGCAAATTTCAAAATACGTCCAGTATTGTAAGCGATGAATCGCTAACAATACTAGCCACGGCTGGTCTTATCTTTTTTGATCTTCAGCTAATATTGATCATCCATTTTATAAACAAAAAAGGGTAATCCTGAGAATTATTAAAGTTCTCAGAATTACCCTTTTCAAATTTAAAATTTAATTTACTAAACATAATAGTATCAAACAAGCTGGAGGTAGTGAGTAATGGAATCAGTTGTGCAAGGGGAGTTGAACGGTGGTTTCCCGTTCTTACTCCGCCGACGATTCTGAGATTTGCGTAAGCAAAGCTCAAAATCGAGTCCCCAGACCAAGGCTGGGACGGTCGCATAACAGATGGAATTACTCGCTACCGGAAGCGAAAATATAACGCTTGTTAAGCTTCCTGATACATAGTAGCAAACTTTTCTTTAATTGTATCAGCAGAATTTTTTAACTTGGCTTCTTCTTCATCAGTCAAATGTAATTCATTAACATACTGGACTCCGCCTTTTCCTACTACGGCAGGTTGCCCTAAATATGTATCGTATTTCTTATTATAAGTAGAAACTGGACATTCTAGTTGTGCATCGGAGATAACTGATTGAGCTAACTTGACGGCACATGTACCAATTCCAAAGCTGGTATAACCTTTACCAGAATGGATGGCCCAGCCGCCGTGTCTGATTTCGTCTTCTAGCTTATCAAGATCTAAATCTTTACCTTTTGATTTGGCAAATTCTTTTAGGGGATGATTGTTAACTGTGACAGTTGACCAGGCTACAAATTGTGACTCACCATGTTCGCCTAAAACATAACCGCCAACATTCTTCGAGTTGGTTCCGAATTGTTCGGCCACGACACGTTGCATTCTAGCTGTATCTAGGAACGTTCCAGTAGCTAAGCATTGTTCGGCAGTGAATCCGGCTGTTTTTTGAAGATATTGAGCAATTGCATCGCAAGGATTCATAGTGTCCACTAAGACACCATTAAAACCTGATTTAGCAATTTTAGGTGCAATATCTTTAACGATTTCTCTAGTATATTCAAATTCAGCCCAACGATTTCCTGAATTATGATCCAAAGCATGAATATTTCCAGCTGTGACGAATAATACGTCAGCATCTTTTAATTCACTATAATCTTGAATCTTAACTTTAGTCGTTGTATCTAGTCGAGCCTGACAATCTTGTAAATCAAGTTGTTCAGCTACTGCTAGTTTTTCATTTTTGTCGATCAAGACTAGTTCGTCTGCGATTCCTTTAGTAACTAATGTATATGCAACGGTAACTCCTACGTGTCCTACACCGATAACTCCGAATTTTCTCATAATAATGATCCCCTCACTCTTTTAGTCTACTTGCTGTACCCAATTTTCTGGAGCTTCTACGGTACCGAATTGAATTCCTGTCAATTCATCGTAGAGCTTTTGTGTTACTGGTCCTACTTCAGTCTCACTGTAAAAGACATGTAGGTTACCATTATGTTCGATACCACCGATAGGTGCGATTACAGCGGCAGTACCACAGGCACCAGCTTCTTTAAATCTGTCTAATTGGTCAATGTAGACATCGCCTTCTTCTGTACCTAAACCTAATCTGTGTTCAGCTAACCAAAGTAATGAATACTTTGTGACACTAGGTAGGATAGAAGGTGATTTAGGAGTAACAAAAACATCGTCTTTTGTGATACCGAAGAAGTTAGCAGCACCAGCTTCTTCGATCTTCTTATGTTCAACTGGATCTAGGTAAACACAGTCGGCAAAGCCTCCCTCGGCAGCGTTTTTATGAGGTAATAAACTGGCAGCATAGTTACCACCAACTTTAGCTTCACCGGTACCTTTATGAGCAGCACGGTCAAATTGTGATGTTGTAAAGTTCATTGGTGTCATACCACCTTTGAAGTAAGCACCAACAGGTTGTGCGAAGACTGTGAATAAATATTCTGGTGCGGGACTAACACCAATTTGATCTCCAACACCGATCATTAATGGACGTAAGTACATAGTACCGCCAGTACCATATGGAGGTACGAAATCTTCATTGGCTTTAACGACTTTTTTAACAGCTTCGACGAATTTATCTTCTGGGAAAGCTGGCATTAATAATCTTTCACAAGAATTGTGGAATCTTTTAGCGTTTTGATCGGGGCGGAATAATTGAACTTTATTGTCGGGTGTTCGGTAGGCCTTTAACCCTTCAAAAGCTCCTTGACCATAGTGTAGGATAGTTGAAGCTTCACTGATGTGTAAAGTATTATCTTCAGTTAATTCACCGTCTGACCATTCTCCATCTTTCCATGTTGCTAGGAATCGATAAGGTAAGTCCATATATGCGAAACCTAAGTTATTCCAATCTAATTTTGATGCATCTGCTTTTGCCATATACAATTATCTCCTTGAATGTGTTCTTAATTTAGAATAAAAAATGACCAAGTTGAATAGATATCAACTTGATCATTCGTTAGCTCCGATCAATTGGGATTAAAATAGTCCCTCACTGAAGGTACGACTAGAATGCAAGTTGATATTCTTAATAATGACTAACAAAATAATTAGAATAATAATTGATAACATCATAAGTAGTACCTCCTTTGATTAGAAATTTATTAAAATTAAGTTAGACACATAATAAGTCTTGATTAGCGTGGTTGTCAATAATAAATTACAAATTTATTGATATGATGGTATTCGTAGAAAATTGGTATAGTTGTTAGAAGGACTCTAATAAAGATTAGAAATAGGCCTACTTAAGGTGGACAGAACGCCAAATATAGTAGTCCCCATGGGACTATGAAGTATAATAAGCACTATGAAATATCGGAGGCTAGGTTATGAAAAAGGAAGAAAAGGTCAATTTGGTAAATAAGCTGTTGAATGAATTGAATGCTGGTTTAGATAACAAGTTTGCTAAGGAATCAGTAACCAGAGCTTATATTAAAATCAATAAACCAGAAAGAATTTCTTCTAAATGTAAAGAAGTTCCAGAGGCAATTGATAACTTGGAAGATGACTTTATCTACCTTTCCAGGCAGCACTATCATTTTTCTGATAAATCTATGGCAATATATCGCCAACTAAAGAAATTGTCACGAACAAAATTCGGCCACGGTTGGGGCGGTTTGATATTCGCTCCTATATGGTAAGTTTTAATTAAACTAATTATCTTTTAGTCTTGAAAAATTTGTTTTTGTGTTATGATTTAGGCATTACTTTTGGACTAAATTTGATATAAGGAACGAGGACAATCTATGACAACGGCAGTTGTGACAGATACAGCAGCGTACTTAACACCTGAACAAATCGAGAAATATCACATTACTGTGTTGCCAGTAACGGTCATTTTAAATGGTAAACAGTATAAAGAAACAGAAGAATTAGATCTTAATACCTTTTATGATTATCTAAAAAATGAAAAAGAGTTGCCAACTACTTCGCAAGTTTCAATGGGACAAATTGAAGAAGCTTATGACAAACTTGTTGACAGCGGTGTGGATAAAATTATTTCTATCCATTTATCTAGCGGTATAACTTCCTTTATGGATAATTTACGCATGTTTTGTAAAAGTTATACACGAGCTAAAGTTTTTCCTGTGGATTCATTGGCCGCCAGTGCCGGTGAAGCTAATTTATGCCTATTAGCTGGAGCCTTGGTAGCAGAGGGTAAAGAAGCAGAAGAGATCATTCCAGAATTGGAAAAATTGCGAGATACAACTAATGTTTATTTTGCCGTTGATGACTTGAAACACTTAATGAGAACTGGACGTTTGAGCAATCGCTCAGCCGTTATTGGTAACTTATTAAATATCAAGCCACTATTAACTTTTAATGCTGAAGGAAAGATAATTGCTATTGGCAAAGAAAGAACCATGAAACGTTGTTTACGTTTAATGCTGTTGGAATTGCAAAAGGACCTTGAACAAGCAGATTATAAGATTCATGCGACTGTAATTGATGCTAACAATGAAGTGCTATCAGAAGCTTGGGTCAATGAATTGCATGAAACTTTCCCCAATGTACGTGTTACTATCAGTCATTTGGGACCATCAATCAGTGTTCATACTGGTGAAAAGACAATGGGAATATTGTGGAGTCGTGACTGGCAGAGTATGATTTAGGGTTTCCGTCTCCGGTAACAATGAAGTTGTCCTGCTATGCGACCGACCCGAACCAAGATCTCGAAATCATCGATTCCGTAAGTACGGCTACGCCGCTCTAACGGAATTGTCACAGCGGGCTAACTTCATTGTTACCTCCGTCTCTTTATAAATTAATAAATTTTAGATATCCTTTATTGGTGTTGGATTAATTTTATCCGATTGCTGATGAAGGATTTTTTTGCTTATCTATAACGCAAATAGGAGCCTCACACTTTATCTCAAGCGTGAGGTTCCTATTTATATTTCTCAGTAAAAAAGATATTGAACAATTTTATATAGGAATTAATCAAATTCATCTTCGGTCTTTAACCATATAGTCATAACTAAGCATAACAAAATCATACCGATCGAGACTACAAAACCGACTTTGATCCCGCTTAGTTCGCCGACTAATTGATGAGCTGGAGTTAAGTTCTCGGTTACACTGATGATACCAACTAAGATAGCTGTTCCGACGGAGGCTGCTACTTGGCGCAAGGTGTTAAACATTGCTACGGCATCAGATATCATCATATTTGGAACAGACGATAGGGCATGGGTTTGGATGGGGATAAGGACTAAGACCAATCCTAACTGACGGACAAATTGACCTAAAGTAACCATCAAAATAGAAGTATCTTTGGTAACAAATGACTGCATAGTTGTTCCTATGACATCAATTGATAATCCGATAACGACTAGGCGTTTGATACCGAATCTATCATATAGACGGCCACTTATTGGTGATAAAATAGCGGTTGAAGTGGCACCGGGTAAGATAACCAAACCGGATACTAGGGCGCTGTAATGCATAACGTTTTGGACTAGTAAGGGGATGATGATGGTATTTCCGTACATTGTGATCATTAATAGCATATTGATGACAGTTGCAACATCGTATTGTCTTCGACCAAAAACTTTTAGATTGATGAAAGGACTGTGAGCCTTGGCTTGAGTTAAGACAAAGACCGTCAAAATTATTAAACCAATTATGATCGAACCGACGACACGGAAAGATAGACTGTTAGTTGTTCCGATGTTTGATAGACCGAATAGTAAGAACAGCAATCCAAAACTGGAAAGGATCAAGCCTAGTGTATTGAAAGTAACGTCTTGTTTTTTAGATAGTCCGGGTAGATACATGATTGCTAAAATAATATTTATAGCGGTAAAAGGTATTACGAATATAAAGAGAAATCTCCACGAGAATTGTGACAGGATAAATCCTGATAAGGTTGGTCCAAGCACTGGTGCAAAATTGAATGCTAAACCGATGATCCCCATGATGGCACCACGAGATTTTTTGGAGGCTTCACTCATAGCCAGTACGTTGACCAATGGCATCATGACCCCAGCACCAATAGCTTGGATCATACGACCGATAATTAAAAGTACGTATTGTTGAGCAAAGGCTCCAAAAATAGTTCCCAAGAGAAATATTATCGAGAATATTAAATAGAGTTTTCTAAAGGAAAATCGTTTCATTAAAAAGGCACTCGTCGGGATCATAATGGCATTGACCATGATATATCCGTTAGTTAACCATTGACCGGACGAGGCCGTGATTCCGAAAGTTGTCATAATTGAAGGCAAAGCTGTACTCATCAAAGTAGAACTTAGGACTCCAAAAAAGCTCCCTATGGTTACGATCCACAGTGACAGCTTGGTTTCTTTCGACATTAAATACGCCTCCTAATTAGTTGACAAAAGCAACTTTTTTAATGATAATGTCACTAGTTGTTTTTGTCAACCAAATATAGGGAGTAATAAGCTATGGATGCCGATAAAATTAATGAGGTCAGACAATTTAATCGTTTTTACACACGTACACTTCAACTTACTAATAAGTATCATTTGGGAACTGGTTTGACTGTTCTAGAGTCCAGACTGTTGTTAGAAATATATGAAAATAAATTACGAACCGCTAACGAATTGGTGGCCTTATTAGATATTGATAAAGGATATTTGAGTCGAGTATTGAAGAGCTTGCAAAAACGCGGCTATATTGAACAGACGATCGATGATGCCGATAAACGTTCTAAGTTATTAGCATTGACCACTTTAGGTCATAATACTTTAAATACGATCAATAAAAGAGCCGACCAACAAGTTGATCAGCTCTTCTCAGATTTGTCCGACCAAGAAATAGAGCAGGTTATCTCAGCCATGGACTTTATTCAAAAAAAGGTTAATTTAAGTTAAATCATAGCGTGTTCCCAGAAGCCTTTAGTCTCAACATTGGTTGCAGCAGCAAGGTCTTCTAGTTGTTTCATTTCTTCAGAAGTTAATTTAATATCTAGCATTTCCTTAGTTGGAGTTAGATATTTTTCCTTCGTTAATCCAATGATAGGTGTGGTATTTTTGTTTACTGCCCAAGCTTCAGCAATCTGTGCAACATTGGCATGATATTTTTTACCGATCTCGGACATTTTATTTGTTAAAGTCTCGAGTTCTGGTAACATTTTATTGTATTTTTCAGCACGTTCAGAACCGCTAGGTAGAGGATTCTTAGTATTATATTGACCATTTAGAGCGCCTTGTTCAAGGACCATATATGAATAGAAAGTGATGTCATTTTTATTGCAATAGTCGATGATACCGGCTTCTTCTGATGAGCGATACAGTAGGCTAAAGTGATTTTGAACGGCAGCTAATTTGATGCCAGCTCCTTTAAGGATACCTTCAGCTTGTTTGATTTCAGCTAAATTGTGGTTAGAGACACCAACATTTTTGATCTTGCCGGCTTTAACTAATGGAATCAATTGCTTAGTCCATTTTTCAACATCTGATGGACGGTGAATCCAGTAAAGGTCGACATAGTCAGTTTTCAGTCTCTTTAAACTGCCATCAAGCATTTCCTCCATAGCATTTTCGTGATCACTAGCTATTTGAGGACTGAACTTAGTAGATAGGTAATAAGAAGTTCGATCATAATTTTCCAAAAGATTTCCAACGGCAGTTTCTGAGATTCCCATTCCGTAGACCGCTGCTGTGTCCCAAAGGTTCAAGCCCATCTTCATAGCTGAAGTAACAACTGGCTTTAATTTGGTTTCAGTTAAATTGTCACCGAAAGTTTTTTCGGCACCCCAAGCCCAAGTTCCTAGTGCTACTGCTGGTAAAGTCTTATCCATAGTAATACGCCCCTTTTTATTCGATAATTATATATTAATCTTTGTAAGCGCTAAACAAAAGGGTTATAAAGTTGATTTTGAGTTAGTTTGTCTCCAGGTCTGAGAATATTTACCTGCTATGCGGACCGATCCTAGCCGTTGTCTCGAATCTCGGTTTGAAGCCTTGTAAAGTTCGACAAGTCTTCAAACGCGCCCGATTGTGCGGGAGCTAAAGCTCCAACGCCACTGCCACAGTTGGTAAATATTCTCAGATCTTCCGACTAAAAAATGGTTCATACTGATTTAAATTGTTAACTAAAAAACGGAGCTGTATCATACTTTATTTCAAGTATGATGCAGCTCCTATTTTATAAATTTATCTACGGGCCAATTTCACGATAGTTTCAACGTGAGGTGTCTGTGGGAACATATCAACTGGTTGAAGATATTCGACACGATATTTGTTTGTTAGTCTAGCTAGATCTTTGGCTAGTGTTGATGGATTACATGAGATATAAACCAGCTTCTCAGGACGATGACGCAATAGAGTGTCAATTAGTTTGCCATCTAGTCCAACACGTGGAGGATCGACGATAACGGCATTTGGATGAATATCATCAGTCAATAATTGTGGATAAACTTGGTCAACGGAACCTACATAGTAATCAGCATTCTTGATTTCATTCATTTCAGCGTTCTTTTTAGCATCTTCGATTGCTTCGGGGATGATTTCAATTCCGTACACGTGTTTAACGCGGTTAGCTAAGGTTATACCGATCGTACCAACACCGCAGTAAGCATCTAATAAGACATCTTCAGCGTTAGGATTGAGAGCTTGTGTTGCTAAATCGTACAACTTGTCTGTTTGAAGTGAATTCAATTGTAAGAAGGCACGAGGTGATAAGTTGAAGATATAACCGTTGATATCTTCTTGAAGATATTCGTCACCCCAGATCAATTTAGTTTCGTCTCCCCATACGCTACCTTTGTCGTCAGTATTGATATTTTGTGAGATCGAACTTACTTCAGGAATCTCAGCTTGGATTTTTTCGATTATCTGACGTTCTTTGATGAATTTAGGTGAACGAGTAATGAATGTAACTTGTAACTTGTTAAATTCAACAGATTCACGAATCACGATCATACGTAAAATTCCGGATTTTTGCTCAGGATTAAAGACGGGGATACCAAGTTCTTTAATGATGCCGACAAGTTTTCTCATTGCTGACATAGTTAAGTCCATTTGAGTTGGCATTTCAGTTAGATCAACTAATGTTTGTGTGCCGTTTTTGTATAATCCACAGAGAATCTTACCATCAACTTCTTGAATCGGAAATTGAGCTTTATTACGATATTTTTCTTGTTGAACTGAGGCAACAGTTGGTTTGATGTTGTATTTTTCGTAGGCATAAGGTTTGTATTTCTCGAGTGATTCGCGCAAAATATCAGCCTTAAACTTTAGTTGATCTTCATATTTGATGTGGGCAAATTCCAAACCGCCAACTTCACTAGCTAGTTCTGGAACATCTGGATTACGGAAGGGACTAGGAGTTCTCAGTTTGTGGATTTTACCGTTGATGAATTTTTCATGTAGATCAACGATTTCACAGACAATAACGTCTTCTGGAACAGCTTTAGGAACAAAGACGATGACATGCTTGAAAAAGCCGATACCTTCGCCATTGATACCAATTCGTTTAATTGTTAAAGGGAAACGATCCCCAACTTTTAATTCACTTGTAATATTTGTATTCATTATTTTTCCTTTTTTCAAATCTAGGTTAAACTTACACTTGAGTATAACATGTGAGGTAAGTATATTGGCAAAAGTAACGAAGGTCCAAGCACAAAAACGTAAAGGCAGATACAATGTTTTTCTTGACGGAAGTTATGCATTTCCCGTATCTGAAACAACTTTAGTCGAATTTCGTCTGATGAAAGATGAAGAATTGACCGATTCTCAGATCAATGAAATAAAAAATCGTGAGAATATCAATAAAGCTTACGGGGATGCCGCAAATTATTTGAGTTATCAATTGCGGACCAAAAAAGAGATGAGAGATTACCTCTACAAAAAAGAATACGACTATCCAACAATTGAGGCCGTTTTTAAAAAATTGATCGACCTGCATTATTTGGATGATGAAGCCTATGCTAAGAGTTTTATCAATACGCAATTGAACACCACTGTCAATGGTCCCAAAATCATTGAACAGAAAATGGTTCAAAAAGGTGTTCCCAGTTTGATCATTCAAGATAAAATGGCACAGGTCGATGAAGATATCTTGTTGGAAAATGCTTCTAAATTCGCCGAAAAACAGGCTAGAAAGCAGCGTCGAGCATCATTTCAACAGCAGATGACTAAGGTTAAACAGAGTCTTTATCAAAAAGGATATAGCGGTGACATTATTAATGAAGCAATAGATAATTTGGATTTGGAGAAAGATGACGATACCGAATTAGATAATCTTCGCAAGATGGTTAATAAAGTTAGCCATCGCTATGATAACCGATCTAAGCTGATTACTTATTTGATGGGTAAGGGTTATCGTTACGATGCTATTAAACAAGTGTTGGATGAGGATGAAACCGATTAACATTTAACATCAGATTAGCTTTTATTTGTTTCACAGCTCTGTTATAATTTTTCGTGAACAAGAATTGGAAAGCTGGGTAATTTATGCAGATCCCTAAAGAAGGAGATTACGTGGCAATCCAGAGTTATAAGCACGATGGTCATTTACATCGTACTTGGCGTGAAACAATGGTGTTAAAGACAAGTGAAAACGAAATTATTGGTTGCAATGAGAACACTCTTGTTACTGAATCTGACGGTCGCCGTTGGGTTACAAGAGAACCAGCGTTAGTTTATTTTCACAAGCACTACTGGTTCAATATAATAGCTATGATCCGTGAGAGTGGGGTTTCTTATTACTGCAATTTAGCGACACCATTTGCTTTAGATAAAGAGGCTATCAAATATATTGATTATGATTTAGATGTTAAGGTCTTTCCTGACGGAGAGAAGCGTTTATTAGATGTGGACGAATATGCAGCTCACAGCCAAATGTGGAATTATCCGCCAGAAATAGATACGATTTTACATCGCAATGTCGACGTTTTAATCGATTGGATTGATAAAGGCAAGGGCCCGTTCTCGCAGACTTATGTTGATCTGTGGATGCAACGATACAATGAATTGTCGCACCATTAGGATTGCTCGATATAAAAAAAAGACCGCTTATGCGGTCTTTTTTATTTCTAATTTTCAGCTTCAAGTGAGATTCCGGATAAGAATTCCTTGATCCTAGGAGATGGATGCTCGAAGAATTCCTTTGTTTCACCGTCAAATACTTTATTTCCGTCTTCAATAAAGACGATTTTATCAGCAACTAAACGTGCAAATTCCATATTATGGGTAACAATAACCATTGATTGACCTTCATCGGCAAGTTTCTCCAAAATCTTCAAAACTTGTGTTTCCAGCTCAGGGTCAAGAGCACTGGTAGGTTCATCAAGCAAAATATATTCTGGATTGATGGCCAGCGCGCGACAGATAGAGATACGTTGTTGTTGTCCACCAGATAATTGACTGGGATAACGATCCTCTAAGTCTGCCAAACCAACTTGTTTTAGTAGTGATTTGGCATTCTTTTCAGCTTCAGATTTAGACTGATTTAAAACAGTAATTGGAGCAGCCGTGATGTTATCTATAACTGTCAAATTAGGAAATAGGTTCCAGTTTTGGAAAACCATACTAGTTTTACGACGAAGGTTGAAACTATCTTTTTTGTTGATAGGTTCAGCGTAATTAACTGATAGGTCTGGAAAACTGACTGACCCGCTTTCAGGACGGACCAACAAATCTAATGAACGTAACAAGGTTGATTTACCTGAACCTGAAGGTCCAAGGATAACCGAAGTTTTGCCACTAGGGAAGTCCACACTGATGTCATTCAAAATGGTTTTACCTTCGTACTTTTTAATGATGTTTTTCATTGAGATCATTATGCTTCACTCCCTTTCACGTATTTAGATGTTCTGCGTTCTAGGTAGTGTTGCAACCAGCTTAGTAGTGAGCAGACGATTGCATAAAGTGCAGCAGCTATTGTATACATCAATAATGGTTGATAGTTTTTAGCTGTGATCTGTTGACTGACCTGGAACATTTCCAAAATAGTGATCGAACTGGCCAAAGATGTATCCTTCACCAAACCAATAAATGAGTTAGATAGTGGTGGTAAAGCAATTCTTACGGCTTGTGGCAAAACAATTTTCATCAATGTCTGTCTAGTTGAAAAGTTCAATGTGTAGGCGGCATCCCATTGGTCCTGCGGTACAGATAATAGGGCAGAACGGATGGTTTCAGATGCATAGGCACCAGTGTTCAATGAAAATCCGATCACGGCCGCAGTAAAGGCTGATAGTTGAACGCCAATACTTGGAAGTCCAAAGAATATGATAAATAATTGAACTAGTAGTGGTGTTGAACGGAATAACCAAACGTAAAAGTTGGCAATAGCGCGCAATAATAAGTAAGGGTAACGGATAGCCTTATTTTCACTGGGTTCAATAAATTTAATTAGTGCTGTTAAAACGGCTAGGATCAAACCTAGAATAAATGATATGACGGCTAACGGAATTGTAAATTGAAGCATAGCTCCAACCATTTCCGGAAGCGACGTTATGATAATATTCCACATGGAATAGAGTGCTCCTCTCGCTGACTTAAATTAGAAATTATTTTTTAGTGATGTCATCTGTAAAGTATTTCTTAGATAACTTAGTTAATGTACCATCTTTTTCAAGCTTCTTAAGTGCCTTGTTAACTCTGTTACGCAAGTGTTTTGAATTCTTGTTATAGATAGGTGCGATCTTAGATGTAGCAATCTTATCAGATGGAATTTCGATATAGTGCAAGTCAGTGTTCTTGTGACCGTCTTTCTTCCATGTTAAGAATGATTCTTTGGAATTGATAGTACCAGCGATACGACCTTGGTCGATCATTGATAGTGTTGTTTGGTAATCTGATGATGGAACTACATCAGCGTCAAATTTCTTAGCTTTATTGTAGTTATCAGTACCAGTACCTTCACCTAACTTTTTACCTTTAACATCGTTGATAGATGTGATCTCAGTATTATCCTTTTTAGTAACGATAACTGATTTTGAGTAAATGTATGGGGTTGAGAAAATGTATTGTTTTTCACGTGAAGGGTTGATAGCAACGTTGTTGAAAACAACATCAAATGTTTTTGAGTTTAATCCGGCGATAAGTGAGTCCCACTTTGTAGGTACAAACTTAACCTTCAAGTCTAATTCTTTAGCAACATCTCTGGCTAATTCAACCTCAAATCCCTTTAACTTGCCATTTTCACGATATGAATAAGGTGCAAATGTTCCCTCAAGTCCAACGGTCAAAGTTCCTTTTGTTTTAGTGTCGTTATTAGCATTGTTACTTGAGCAGCCAGTTAAGACCAAAATCAAGGCAAATGCAGCGGCTATGATTAGTGCAATTCGTTTCTTCATCTTAAATAATCTCCCAATATAAAAATTTTCCATTTTCTATTTTCTCATAAATAACAATATCATAGAAAGGATATGACTTTTAATTTTACTTTTGTGGCAAAATTATGTCTGATGGTTTGACTTCGTCACCAAAATATGGTTTTAGTTGACTATTATAGTCATCTGTAAAGAAGCTTTGTTTGTTAAGTTTCTTGATTTCTTTGTTAGTCCAGTTGAGTAATGACTTGTTACCCTTTTTAACGGCAGGTGAGACGTATTGCTTAGGTCCAATATTCTTGATACCTACAGTATAGGTAGGATTATTTTTTACCCAAGCATATAGGTATGAGTTATCATCAGCTAAGGCTACACCACGATTGTTCTTTAGAGCATTAAATTGTTGAGTTTTAGAATCAAACTTCAAGAGGTCAACGCCTTTTTGCTTAGAAGTGAAGTAATTCTCGGCGGTAGTACCTTTGGTAACTATCAAATTTTTACCTTGTAGTTGACTAGCACTAGTGATCGGTTTGTCCTTTGGTGAAACAATACCGACAGAGACCTTCATGTAGGCTTTAGCAAAATCTACAACATCTTTTCTTTCAGGTGTAACGGTGAAGTTTGCTAGAACAATATCTACCTTATTAGAATTTAAAGCGTCAACACGATTATTAGCGTTTACTTGAACAAACTTGATCTTAACGCCTAGATCTTTAGCAATTTTTCTGGCTAAAGTAATATCGTAACCAACACGTTTACCGTCTTTATTTACCCAACCATAAGGTGGCAGATCGCCAAAGACAGCAACTCGAATGGTACCACGTTTTTTTATTTTTTCAACACTGCTGGAATTATTGCTGTCAGCACTAGATGAGGATGAAGATCCACATCCGGCAAGGACCAAACTGATGCTGGCAATGATACCAACTAATGCGAGTAATTTAACCAATATTTTATGTTTCATAATATTTCCCCCAATATATAAAAACTAAAAGTCCATGCTTTGTAAAAATTCTTTTGCTTGGTCAGTGGTTGGATCTTTGAAGAATTTCTTGCCCGGAGTATCTTCAAGAATACTGCCGTCCTTCAAAAATAGAACTCGATCAGCTATTTGTTGTGCAAAATTCATTTCGTGTGTGACGATAATCATTGTCATATCATCTTGATCTGCGAGGTCTTGAATGATATTCAAAACGCCACGAACCATTTCTGGATCAAGTGATGCAGTTACTTCGTCAAAGAGCATAAATTCTGGATGCAAAGCGAGTGCTCTGACAATGGCAATACGTTGTTTTTGACCACCTGATAATTGTCTAGGGTAGGCGTCTTTGTAGTCTAGCAAGTCGACTTTTTTGAGTAATTCATCAACTTCTTTTTTTACTTCATCAACATTTCTCTTTTGTACTTTAGTTGGTCCCAACATGATATTGTCTAAAACAGTTAAATTAGGGAAGAGGTCGTAACTTTGAAAGACCATCCCAATTTTTTGTCTTAACTGTTGCCAGTTCTTTTCACTGGGGACAACTTTTTTATTCTCAAAAGTTATCTCACCATTTCTAAAGTCTTCAAGACCATTGAGACATCTGATCAATGTACTTTTACCTGATCCTGAAGGTCCAAGTAATGTAATAACTTCACCCTTAGAAATGGAGAAGTTGATGTCATGTAAAACGTGTTTCTTCTGATAATACTTCTCAAGGTGTTCAACCTTTAAAACTTCATTCGCCATTTGCTTGCTCCAATCTCTTCTTTTCTAATCGTCCCGCCCACCAAGATAGCGGATAGTCGATCAAGAAATATAATAAGAATATTAATCCATAGATCCAAAAGACCCCGGTTGGATATTTTTGATTATTGGCTTCAACGATTTGCTGACCAATATTGACTACATCCATGACGCTGATCAGCATCAAAAGCGATGTCGTTTTGATAACACGTGTTATCAAGTTGATCGTAGCTGGAAGTTCTAATGAAACTGCCTGTGGGACTAAAACATAGCGATAGAGTTGATAACGTGTTAAACCGATCGCCAAACCAGATTCCCTTTGGTGGATTGGTACTGAAATCAAAGCACCTCTGACAATATCACTCATTTCAGCCGCGACCCATAAAGCAAAGACAAGCATTGCCACTTGTGTACCTGGCATATGAAGATTCAGTTGTCTGGGCAAAATGTAATAGAACAAAAATAATAAAACAACTGTTGGAACGATCCGGAAGAATTCGAGATAGATCCGTAAGACAAATCTCAATAGTTTATTATGGAAAGTCCGAAGTATTCCTAGAATGATCCCGATGATCAAACCGATTACTATGGCAATGGCGGCAATCTTAAAAGTTGTCCACATCCCTAAGAGCAGACGTGTAAAATTTGTTCCCTCAAACAAAACGTTAATTCCCGAATGTGCCATAACGGACCCTCCTTTCCAACAGTGTCAAAATGATTGATAACGGGATTAAGATGATTGCGTATGCAACCACTAAGACGAATAAATATTCATTCGAATTGTAGTACAGACCGATCAAGTCCAAAGCTGTATTAGTCAGCTCTGGTATTGCGATGACGGTAAAAATCGAAGTCTCCTTGATCAAGAAGATGATGTTTGCGGCCAAAGCAGGGATACTTAATGCAAATCCTTGTGGAAAAACGACGTATCTTGCTAATTGCCAGTTGCTAAGTCCGATAGCTTTACCAGATTCAACTTGTTTTTTGCTAACACCATTGAAGCCACCGCTAAAACCAGCCGCCATGTAACTGCCACCTAAGAAAATCAAACCGATAATCCCACAAAGTTGGGCGCTTAACTTGATCCCCATAGCTGGAAAAGCATAGTACAAGAAGAATAACTGAACTAATAACGGTGTGTTTTTAGAAATCTCGATATAAACTTGCAGAATTTTGTCTAAAATTGGAACTTTGAAATATTGAACCAAGCTACAAATTATTCCAACGATTGCTGAACCAATAATCCCGACCAATGATAAGTAAAGCGTTAAGACAAATCCTTGCTGAAACATTGGCAAGCTTTGTTTGATAATTTCCCAACTCATAAATTTCCCCCTTCTGTAGGTATAAAAAAAAGGAGAACTGACTAATGTCAGCTCTCCTTAATTTTTTACACTACGTGTTTATTAATTGAGAGTGGTATTAGGCATGCTGAAATAGTATAGTAATGTATTTTGCATCATTACTACACAACAACAAGCTTGCATTTGTTTTACATTGTTTAAATTTCTCATGTCTAATACCTCCCTTGATTAATTTCTTGTTTACAGACTATTATTAAAATTTCTCTAAGTCAAGTGTTTTATTTCTCATTTTTCTTTTTACTTGTATAAATTGAAAGTGAATCAAATTCCATATATGAGGCAATCGTTAGTGAGACCATAAGCGTTAAAACTAACCAACCAATAGCTGAACCAATAATTGTGGATAAGGGAATTAATTCTGCCACAATGTAAATACTAGCGATCGATAAAAGAAAATCGACAATTAAATTTAATCCAATAGTGGATCTTTTTCTTTCAAGGATAAAGAAATTTAATAGTCCTCTGAGAAATTTGGTCGTCGATGAACGATACATAATTAAAACTGGACGTTGCGCGATAACTTTGACTGCAAACATTCCAAAAGCACCGACAACACCACCAGCCACGACGCGCCACGTTAGAGCGTGTAGGACTAGAGCGTTATAAGCAATACCAACTACTCCCATACAGACAATGTAAGGGATGATGAAAAAGAAAAGATAAATGACTGCAATTTTCTTATTAGACATTATTAGGACCTCAAATCTATTAATATCTTAATTCTAGCATGAAAAAGCTTTATTGTTGAAAACTTTAACACCTGCTATAATGATTCTATCAATTTTGTTTAAAGTTCTTTATGAAAGAGAGTGAAAATTTAATGAGTGATGATCCTACCGGAGCGACGCTTTTAGGTCAGTTGATCTTAATTGTTGTTCTAACACTTTTGAATGCCTTTTTTGCTGCTGGCGAAATGGCAATTGTCTCGGTTAATAAAACCAAGGTTGAGGAGAAAGTGAGCGACGGAAATCGTCGTGCTGCTAGAGTTTTAAAGGCAATAAATAATCCGAATAGTTTTCTATCAACTATTCAAGTAGCAATTACTTTAGCAGGTTTCCTTTCATCTGCCAGTGCTGCAACAAGTTTGAGTACCAGGTTTGAAAGTTTGATTGGAACTTTCCCGGGTAGCCGAGAAGTTTCTATTGTTGTTATTACAGTGATACTTTCCTATATATCACTAGTATTCGGTGAGCTATATCCCAAAAGGATCGCATTACATCGTCCTTATCAAGTAGCAAGTTTTACTGAACCAATGATTACTGTTTTTGGAAAATTCTTAAAACCATTTGTTTGGCTGTTAACTGCTACAATTGAGCTCTTAATGAAGATCACACCAATTGACTTTAGTCAAAAAGATGAGCCAGTGAGTCGAAATGAGATGTTGGCTACCATCCAAAAATCACGTCAAAGTGGAACGATTAATTCTGATGAGTTTGAAATGTTACAAGGAATTATTCGCTTTGGTGACAAAACGGTTCGAGAAATTATGGTTCCTCGGATCGATGCGTTCATGATTGATATAAATGATCCCGTCGATGAAAACATCGATGCTATTTTGAACCAACCATATTCCAGAATTCCGGTCTATGGTGGTGATAAAGATAAAGTTATCGGGATCGTGCACATTAAAGATCTACTAAAAAAGGCTCGTGAGTCTGGGTTTGATAATATTAATCTAACAGACATTATGACGGACCCTTTATTTGTTCAGGAATCAACTAATATTGATGCCGTTTTATTAAAGATGCGCAGCACTCAGACACAGATCAGTATGGTTGTCGATGAGTACGGTGGTATCGTTGGTTTAGCCACGATCGAGGATATTTTAGAGGAGATCGTCGGCGAGATCGATGATGAATATGATGAAGCAACATCTAATTATCAACGGATCAGTCCTGATAAGTATTCAGTTTTTGGTCGTTTGTCGATCGAAGATTTCAATGACATGTTTGAAGAGGATATTCATGTTGATGATGTTGACACAATTGCGGGATTTTTGATTATGAATGTCGGTGAAATTCCTGACAATAATCATCCCAAATCGTTTACTTTGGAAGATGGTGTTGAGATAACTTCAGGTAAAATGGACGGATCAAAGATCGAGGATGTTATTGTAACCATCCCCAATGAAAAAGTAAAAATAGTTACAAGCAACATGTTTAAGAAGAGTTACTAGGAGATAATATGGAACAAAAACAATTAGAAAATGAAGTTAACAAACGTAGAACATTTGCAATTATTTCTCACCCGGATGCTGGTAAGACAACAATTACAGAGCAAATGCTCTATTTTGGTGGGGTAATCCGTTCTGCCGGTACTGTTAAGGCCAAAAAATCTGGTCAATTTGCTACCAGTGACTGGATGGAAATCGAAAAGAAACGTGGTATTTCTGTTACCAGTTCTGTTATGCAATTTCATTACCACGATAAAGATGTTAATATCCTGGATACACCAGGACATGAGGACTTCTCAGAAGATACCTATCGTACTTTGATGGCGGTCGATGCTGCGGTCATGGTTATTGATTCTGCTAAAGGTATCGAGCCACAAACCAAGAAATTATTTAAAGTTGTTAAAAAACGTGGTATTCCAATTTTTACCTTTATGAATAAGTTAGACCGTGATGGTCGTGATCCGCTAGATTTGATTGCTGAACTAGAGGACCTACTCAATATTGAAGGCTGTGCAATGAACTGGCCGATCGGTATGGGTAAGGAATTAAAGGGACTTTACGATATTGCCAATAATCGTGTTGAACTTTACCGTAAAGAAGGCGACGATCGTTATTTACCATTAACTGATGGTAAACTTCCTGCCGGGAACGAAGAATTAGAAGGCGAAGGGGTTTATGAACAAGCAATTGGTGAAGTTGATCTTATTAAAGAAGCCGGAAATACTTTCGACCTTGAAAAAATCCAAAATGGTGATCAGACGCCAGTTTTCTTTGGTTCAGCCTTGACAAACTTTGGTGTACAAACATTCTTGGATACATTCCTTGATATGGCACCAGCTCCTGCTGAACATAAGATGCAAGATAGTGAAGCGGTCGTTAAACCAGATGACCCAGAGTTTTCAGCCTTTGTCTTTAAGATCCAGGCTAATATGAACCCTAATCACCGTGATAGAATCGCTTTTGTACGTATCTGTTCAGGTGAATTTGAAAAGGGTATGGATGTAACTTTACAAAGAACTGGCAAAGTTATGCGTTTGAATAATGCCACTGAATTCATGTCCGATCAAAGAGAGCAAGTTAAGACAGCTGTTGCCGGTGATATCGTTGGTTTATACGATACTGGTAATTTCCAAATCGGTGATACGATCTACACTGGTAAAAAGTCAGTTCAATTTGAAGATCTTCCACAATTTACACCAGAAATGTTTATGGAAGTTCAAGCTAAAAACGTTATGAAACAAAAATCTTTCCACAAGGGAATGCAACAACTTGTTCAAGAAGGTGCCGTTCAGTTGTATAAGACTTATACGACCAATGACTACATCTTGGGTGCCGTTGGTCAACTGCAGTTTGAAGTTTTCCAATTCAGAATGAAGAATGAATATAACTGTGATGTTGTAATGAAGCCAATCGGTTCTAGAACAGCCCGTTGGATCGATCCTGAACAACTTGATCCATCAATGTCTTCGACACGTAATATGTTGGTTAAAGATCTTGATGATCAACCATTGTTCTTGTTTGAAAACAGATTTGCTGAGAATTGGTTTGCCAATAAGTATCCAGATGTAAAATTAACTTCTAAATTGTAGTATTGTGGTGTGAACCGCCTACGGAAACGAGGGTGTGTGCCTGCTGTGGAACCGGCATCAGCCAAGGTCTGATGCCTCGATTTTGAGCTTTGCTGTCGCAAATCTCGAAATCGTTTATTCCGTAAGTACGGCTAACGCCGTTCTAACGGAATTGTCACTGCTGGCACGCACCCTCGTTTCCTCCGGCTTTAGATAACATGTAAATAAAAAATATATTCCTTGATAGATTCCTATTGAGGAATTTTTTTGTCCAAAATTAGGTAAAAAAAATCTCCTAAATTACACCCAGTAAAAATGGTATAGCTTAAGAGATACTATATTAATATTTTATCCTGTTATATAGCCGGAGATTTTTAGTAATGGAACCAGTCGCCAAAATGGCGTTGGAACGGTGATTTTCCGTTCTTACGGCATGGACGATTCTGAGATTTGCGTAGGCAAAGCTCAAAATCGAATCTTCAGACCTTGGCTGAAGATGGTCCGGCAACAGGTGGAATTACTAAAAATCGGAGGCGGAAAAGAAAACTCAATACCTATATTCCCGACGCAATATAGAATAACAAACCTCATCGCAAACGCCATTATTGTTTAAACCCTTGTCACGCAAGATTCCCTCAAATCTCATATGACACTTAGTCATAACTCGTCCAGAATTAGGATTGTTATCGTCGTGTTTGGTTTCAATGCGATTAACATCAGTCATATCGAACAGATACTCGATAATTCTTTCCAATGCTTCGGGTGCATATCCATGTCCCCACCATAGTGAGCCAATACAATAACCTAGTTCCATGGTATAAGTTTTTTCATCGATATTGACTACGGAAATAGTTCCGATCAATTCGTGTGTTTCTTTGATCATGATACCCCAGACGTACGTGGATAAATCAAAGTAATCCTTTTCCATTTGAACTAAAAAATCTTGGGCTGTTTCGACTGACTGATAAGTATGCCAAGTCAAATATTTAGTAACTTTGTAGTCACTGGCCCAATTGTTAAACATTTCGTTAGAATCTTCAATCGTTAATCGTCGTAAAATCAAGCGGTCAGTTTCAAGCGGTATAGTTCCAACATGCTTCATGCCATCATCTCCCAGAATTAATTTCATTCTATTCTATTTTTAAAATTTATAAAAGTTTAAAGTTGAAAAATACATTTTAATCTAAAAAAGCTGTATTAAATTTTGAAAAATTGGTATCTTGGTAATAGTGCTTTTTTAGGGAGTTTAATTGAAAATGAAATCAAAATTATCATGGCGTAATTTGATATTTATCGGTTCAATGTTGTTTGGATTGTTTTTTGGAGCGGGAAATCTTATTTTCCCTGTTTTTCTAGGACAGCAAGCTGGTAATACAGTAATCATAGCAATTATTGGCTTTTTGATCGCTGGAATCGGATTTCCATTATTAGGTGTCGCTGGCATGGGGATGACTCGCAGTGACAATGTGTTTGAATTAGCAACGAAGGTCAATCGCCCATATGCGTATGGGTTTACGATCTTGCTTTATTTAACGATAGGACCATTTTTTGCAACACCACGACTAGCAACTTCGTCCTTTCAAATGGGGATAGTACCGTTTATAAATGCTGGTCAGGAAAAATTAGTTTTAGCAGTTTTTTCAGTGATATTTTTCCTAGTAGCTTGGTTCTTTGCTCGAAAACCTAGTAAGTTAATGGTCTATGTTGGAAAATGGCTGACACCAATGTTCTTGATCTTACTCGGAATCCTCATAGTAGTGGCATTAATTAAGCCGATGGGGAGTTTATCGTTTCAACCTGCTAAAAATTATGCAACTAGTCCAGCTTTAAGTGGATTTACAGAAGGATATAATACGATGGATGCATTGGCCTCATTGGCTTTTGGGACGATCGTGATAGATGCAATTAAAAATCTTGGTGTGACTGAACCTACTCAAATTGCTAAAGATACGATCAAGTCTGGTGTCATCAGCGTTATTTTGATGGGAGCGATATACTCATTACTAGCCTTGATCGGTACGATGAGTTTGGGACAATTTACGCGAGCAGAAAATGGCGGCATCACGCTGGCTCAAATCTTCAATTATTATTTTGGATCATTTGGTAGTATATTATTAGCCTTGATTGTAATAATTGCTTGCTTGAAGACAGCAATAGGATTGATATCTGCTTTTGGGGAATCGATCCATGATATGTTTCCTAAACTTTCATATAGATTTTTGATCATTTTCGCAAGTATTGTGCCATGTATCTTCGCAAATGTAGGATTGACTAATATTATTAAATATTCAACACCAGTGTTGATGTTCATTTATCCTTTAGCAATCGTTTTAATATTGTTGGCTGTTTTGTCACCAGTATTAGGAGACTCACGATGGGTATATGGGATGACGACACTATTTACAATTATTCCGGCAATTTTATCTGGTGCAGTAGTCATGCCAAAAAATTTACAAATAGATTGGTTGATAAATTTAAATAATTATTTGCCAATGTCTAATATAGGATTAAGTTGGATCGTACCGGCAATTATTGGATTGGTTATAGGATTAATATTTAAACGTATAAAAAATAATTAAAATGCTTCAATCAGGCTAGTATTGTTTGTCTGATTGAAGCTTTTTTGATATCTACAGAAGTTATATTACTATGCGTTTGATGTATAGTAGCATGTCCATTTGGTAATTTTCAAAGTACGCTTATGACCATATAATGAACTCATGAATTAAAAGAAGAGGTAAACAAATATGGATACAGTTAAATTAAATAATGGAGTTGAAATGCCACAATTAGGATTCGGTGTATTTCAAGTAACCGATTTAGAGCAATGTGAACAGGCAGTCGTTGATGCGATTGCCTCTGGATATCGTTTGATCGATACAGCCGCAGCTTATCAAAACGAAGAAGCAGTTGGACGTGCCATTAAACGTAGCGGTGTGGATCGTAAGAAACTCTTTATCACATCAAAACTTTGGGTTTCTGATGCTAGTTATGAAAGAGCAAAGAAAGGTATCGAAACCTCACTTAATAATCTTGGAGTTGATTATCTAGACTTGTACTTGTTACATCAACCTTATGGCGATGTTGCCGGAGCATGGCGTGCTTTAGAAGAAGCTTACAAAGCTGGAAAGATTCGTGCCATTGGAGTTTCTAATTTCTATGCTGATCAATTGAAGAACCTTGAATTATCCAACGAAGTAAAACCAGTTATCAATCAAATTGAAGTTAGTCCTTGGTATCAGCAGAACACCGAGGTTGAATTTAATCAAAGTGAAGATGTTCGTGTTGAAGCTTGGGCACCATTTGCTGAAGGTAAGCATGATATCTTTACCAATGAAACTATCAAAGAAATTGCTGATAAATATAACAAATCTAATGGTCAAGTTATCTTGAGATGGTTACTTCAAAGAGGCATCACAGTCATCCCTAAGTCGGTTCACAAGAATCGTATGGAAGAAAACATCAATGTCTTTGACTTTAAGTTAACAGATGATGAGATGAAAATTATGGGCAGTCTTGATAAAGGTGAAAGTCAATTCTTCGATCATCGTGATCCAGTAACAATTGAACAAATATTTGGATCAAGTTTGGCTCAATTAAAATAAACTAAAAGGAGCTGTGACATAACTATTTTCACCTTAAACATGTAGCATAAACGTGCAACGGAACATAGCTTTTTCCGCTTAAGACAAACAAGACTAGTAATCCAAAATCGGATTACTAGTCTTGTTTGTCTTAATGCTCGAAAGCTGACCATGTTTTGTCGCGCTCTCTTTAATCTAAATACTTAACAGTTCTTTTTCAAAATGGGGATTCCATCTCTCTACTGCAAAGTGACTGTCAGAAATGTCCGCCACTTTCTGAATCCACTCGATTTCATTGTTGGCGCGGATCTTGAGAAATTTGTTAGTAGTATTTGAAGCAAAGAAACTCTGGTTGACTATCCACCAAGTGTGGGCAATCTTAGTACGATTCAAGTCATCATTCAGACGCATTGATTCGTAAAATGGTGTTGGTTCGGGGAGAGTAACCATGACGATTTCAGTTTGTTTGGGATCTTGCAATTTAGGTAGCAGATCTATCATTGACTGAGGGATCTCTCCAGAAGTACGCTTGATCTCTTGAGCATATCTTTGTGTCGAATCGAGTAACAACAAGGTATGTCCAGTCGGTGCTGTATCGACAACGACTATGTCATCTCTATCGTCAGCAATTAGACTAGCAAATTCCCTAAAGACGGCGATTTCCTGAGTACAAGGTGAACGCAGATCTTCAGCCACATAGTCAACATCGTCAGAGTTCAGAGCTTTTCTAGCATCGTCTAAGACTTCATCTTGATATTTCTTAAGAGCTGTTTTCTCATCAATGTGGCTGATATGAATATTAGGATCAGAAATATTGAAGTATGATAGATGATCAGCCGGATCAGTTGTTATTAAACGAACAGATTTATTCTGTTGGGCCAATTTATTGGCAACTTGGACCGCAACGGTAGTCTTACCAACGCCGCCTTTGCCCATAGTGAAGACCAGTTTCTTATTACTTTCTATCAGGCTATTAACAATGACATTAACGTTTTGGTAATTATTGTCAGGCAAGGTAATATCAGTTTCTGCTGGTTGTTGTGAATCAAGCATTAATCGAATATTACTTAGACTGGAGATATCGTATGGACGTAGTGGAACTTTAGAAGTTATCAACTTGTTGATAAAGTTTTCAAATTCAGTTAAATCGTTTCTCTGTTGGTTAAAGATACTTTCAGATAACTCGTCGTCGAATTTTTCCATGACACCATTGATAACTAATTTTTGATTATTCATACCAATGTTAGCCAATTCCATTGAGGAACGCTTTGTTTCCTTTAGTGAAGCGAGTTGAGGACGAGTTACTAGAATCAAAGTGGTTTTTGATGAGTCTGTCAAAGTGGAAACAGCTTTTTCGTACATTTTCTTTTTGTCATTTAGTCCTGAAAGTTGTCCTAAACAAGATACCCCGCGGTCATTCTCATCCAAATAATTGTTCCAAGCAGAAGGTAATTGCAACATTCTGATCGTGTGACCAGTTGGTGCTGTATCGAAAATAATATAATCAAATTCGTCATCGATCTGTGGATCAGTTAAAAAATTGGCGAATTCGTTGAAGGCAGCAACTTCGACTGTACATGATCCAGAGAGTTGTTCTTCCATATTTTTGATAGCAGAATCAGGTAATTTACCGCGATATGGTTCTAGAACACTTTCCTTATACTCATTGGCGGCAGTAACGGGATCAAAATTGGCCAGTTGTAGTCCCTTTGCTTGATCGACCTTAGTCAATTTGTTACCAAGTTTCATTTCAAAAACATCTTGTAGGTTACTTGCCGGGTCAGTAGAGACCATTGCCACTTTGAAACCATTATCTACTAGTTGTAATGCGGTGGCACTGGCAATAGATGTTTTACCAACACCGCCTTTGCCAGTGAAAAAGAGATAATGAGTCAGGCTGTCTGTTAGTGGATCATATTTTTCCATGATTTCCTCCTAACTATTTGCTACTTTGGCTAAAGATACACCGGTGTATTTTTCAAACTCCTGTACTGTTGGGTATTCTCCCTTTTTGGCGATCTCACCATCAACAATTGTGATCGGTAATTGATCATCATCTTCCTTTTCGTGCATAGCTGCTAAAACCATTGAATTATTAATATAAGAACGAGGATTTGATTTCAGATTATATCTTTCAAATTCAACGTCAGGATTATCTTTTAATTTATTATAAATTAAAGTGATCGTGATGAGATTCTGATCGACAGATGGTCCACAAACTCCAGTTGAACAACATAATGCTGGTTCATATACTTGAATTTTTTTCATATCAATTCTCCTTAGTTTTATTTTTTACAATGACAAGCACATTCAGGGCCATTTTCAAAAAGAGTAGAAACATTGTTATTAAAACCCGCAATAAATGATGATTCCAAAGTGTAATGTTGCCATTTTCCAACACGTTTAGCGCTGACGATCCCGGCTTCCTGAAGTATTTTCATGTGGTGCGACAATGTAGGCTGTGTAAATTCAAAATGCTCCAAAAGATCGCAAGCACAGAGTGTGCCGCAAGATAATAGATCGATTATTTTTAGTCGGTTTGGATCCGAGATTGCCTTTAATTGTTTGCTAAAATTTTCGTAGTCCATTAAAAAACTCCTTTTTTTGAATGCCCTTACATTAAACATAGACGCTTATCTATATGAAGTCAATAAGTAATTGATAAATTAATCACAAAATAAAAAAGCTGCTCTGATATTAGTTATCAGGACAGCTTTTTTGATCTCTAAGGATAAATTTTGATTCGACAGAAACTTGTCTGGTTTTATTTTCGAGTGCTAATTCAAATGCCAATTTTCCTATTTCGTGAAAATTATGATCGATTGTTGGCAGTCTTAGTAATTGACCAGATAACTGATTTTCTTGTCCAATAAGCAGTGGTATGGGTAGATTATTATCCAGATAAAATTGACGTGCACCAGCGGCAATATCATCGCCGTTTGCAAAGATCATATCTGGATATTTTTTATTTTCGTAGAGTGATCGGGCGGATTTATAGCCCTCTTCATAAGTAACTACTCCGGTTCTCAATAGGTCATTTGTGGGTATATGACCAAATACTTCAATGAATGCTTTGCGAGTCAGTTGGCTGGTAGCACTCAATGTGAAATCACGGCTTAAAAAAATTGCCACATCATGAACAGATTGTTTTTTAGCCCACTTAAAAGCTGCCAAATATGAAGCAATTCTTTCGGTGTAGGCAGCGGAAATTTTATAATTTCCCGGGTCGTGGCAACAAACAATTGAACCATAGGCTTGATAATTTACCAGGTCATCTAGACTGACCCCGTGGGATGTAAAGATAATTGCGTCGTAAGCCTTACGTCGCAATCTATTCAGATAGTTCATTTCAATGTCAGCATTATACATTGATGGTAATAAAACTATTCGATAACCGGCTGGAAAGGCAGCGTCCATAATTCCGTTGATTATCCCAGTATAGTAGGGATGTTTGGTATGTGGCATAACAACACCGATATTGTGAGTTTTCCCTTTGCTCAAATCACGTGCTACATCGTTAGGAACATAATCGTATTCTTTAATAACTTTTTGTACTGCTAGTTTGGCATCATCCGAAACATATTTGCGACAATTGATGACACGAGATACTGTTGCAGCAGAGTAACCGCTCAACTTTGCAATATCATGTATATTCATGACTACCTCCTAATGTGTGAGATATTTTTTGATTCCGAAGGCGACACCGTCTTCAACGTTACTTTTAGTGATCAAGTTGCTATATTGTTTCACTTCATCAACGGCATTTTCCATAATGATCGGTGTTTCAACCATTTTTAGCATAGGAATATCGTTGTGACCATCACCAAAGGCGGCTAAATCAGATCTTTTCAAATTATTCAGTTCCTGCACGTATTTGATACCGTGGGATTTTTGAGCCTTATTATTAGTAACTTCCAAGTAGTTATTACCGGATTGCTGTACTGTAATATCGGATATTTTCAAATCAGTTATAAACTTGTGTAAAACTTTAACTTCTTTAGCGGTTGGTGTTATTAACATGATTTTGAAGAAATTGATATTGGCATTTTGGAAAAGTTCTTCAAAATTAACTATGGTAGGATCAATTGAAGTTATTTTTGATTCATATTTAATACCAAAGTCAACTTTTTCTGAATACCAATTGTCGGTATCGTAACAGCTGATACTTACATCAGGAAAATCTGTTTTGATATGTTCGATGATTTCTTGAACGGTACTTAGTAGTAAGTGATGTTCAGATATTTTTTCGATGGAACCATTGTTAGGTTTGAAAATCAGTCCCCCATTAAAGGCAATTTGAGCACTGGTTAAATTTAATTTATCGATCGTATCTTGCATTTCCATGGGAGCTCGGGCTGATACAAGAGTAAAAGGGATCTTACTTTCTTTGATAGCTTTGATATTGCCTTCGCTTACTACTCCAGTGGCATTTAGAAGTGTGTTATCCATATCAGAAAAAATGTGCTTTATCATAGTATTCTCCAATCGATTTATAGTTTTATTTTAGTTTCTGAAACGCGTTTCAGGTCAAGTTTGATTTTGTTAATAGTTTAGAATTATGGTTCAATTAGAAAAAATGAGGTGATGAGATGTTAACAGACGGACATACACATACAGAATTTTGCCCACACGGAAGTGGCGAACCCGTCGAAAAAATGATTCAACGGGCAATCCAACTTGGTTTTAAAAAGTATTGCATCACAGAACATGCACCGATCCCTAAAGATTTTGAGAAAGTTTACTCTGGAACACCAGATGGTTACGAAACCGCGGGTATTGCCATGGATGACTTGCCAAAATACTTTAAGGAAACACGCCGACTTCAGAAAAAATATCAATCTGACATTAAAATTACGATTGGATTTGAAGTTGACTACTTAGAAGGATTCGAGAACTGGACTAAAGATTTCTTAGATGAATATGGTCCAGAAACACAGGAAAGTATCCTATCAGTGCATTTTATGAAGGGAACTAACAACAAAGAATGGTGTATTGATTACGATACTAATAATTATCAAACTGGATTTGCTGATTATTTGGATGATCCGCAACATATCTTCCAAGTTTATTATGACACGGTTAGAAAATCAGTTGAAGCTGATTTAGGCGAATATGCACCGCAGAGAATTGGACATATGAGTTTAATTAGAAAATTTCAAGATTATTTTAATTTAACAGAAGATTATGATAAACAAACTATCCAACAGATCAGTGAGATCCTGAATATTATTAAACAACAGAACCGAGAATTAGATCTGAATTTGGCCGGATTATATAAACCTCTTTGCAATGATTACTATCCTGGTAAGCAAATAACTGAAATGGCTCAAAAGATGAATATACCAATGGTTTACGGTTCCGATGCACATGACATAGAATCCGTTGGTCATGGATTCCATCTGTTAGATTCCGCAATTCTTGCTTGACAAACTAAATCGCAACTTCTATAGTTATCACTAAATTAAATATTAGTTAGAAAAACTAATTTAAATTTAATAAAAGTTGTGATTAGGAAAAGTAAGTAATGACCAATCAAACAGAGAGCCTTGGTAGCTGGAAACAAGACGGAAGTTATTATTGAACACACACCTATGAACTGTAGAGCTGAATTCAGTAGGCTTTACCGATATTTGGTTCGTTATCCAAGTTGACTCAGCCAACATGAGGTCTAATTCGCAAGGATTAGATAAAATGAGGTGGAACCGCGTTTATACGTCCTCTTAGCATTTATTTGCTAAGGGGACTTTTTTTGTATAGAGGGTGGAACAAGGCGGTTAACTCTTGAGCATTACCTAGAATAACGAGAATGGCGGTTCATGCCATACTCGTTATTCGTAGTAAGCGCAGAGAGTTGCCTTGTGTAACCCGTTTAGAGGGTGAAGTGGGAGTGGTTAGCTTCTGAGCATTACCTAGAATAACGAGAATGGCGGTTCATGCCATACTCGTTATTCGTAGTAAGCGCAGAGAGTCACTCCCCGGAGCCAGTTTAAACTAGTACACTTCAATCTCTTAACGAATCAATCTTCAAAAATGAATCAAAATTAACTAGGAGGCGTTGAACATGAAGAACAACTTATTACCATTAGGCACGCGTGATGAATTTGGCAGACGTGCAGTCGCTAAGCAAAAAATAATTTCGGTGATCCAACGACATCTAAATCAACGTGGGTTCTCAGTGATCTCAACGCCATTATTAGAAAAACAAGAAGTATTCGATCAATATCAGTTGGGAAATTACCAGATGTACCGTTTCTTGGATTCAGAAGGTGATACTATCGTCCTTCGTCCAGATATGACATTACCGATTGCTAGATTCCTAAGCTCAACTAATATCCCTTTACCACAAAAATTCTTTTATGTAGGCGATATCTTTAGGATCAGTCGTCGATTATCTGGTTCATACAACCAGTTAACACAAGCTGGTATTGAGTTGATCGGTTATGACTCCATGAAAGCCGAACTAGAATGTTTAATGATAATTAATCAATTAAGCCAAGAATTATTAAAAAAGAACGTGGAAATAGAATTAGGTATTGCTGATTTTGCACCAACTTTATTGGAATTTTTAACTACGGATAAAGAATTACAGAATCAAATTGCACAAGCACTTTATGACAAAAACATCCCTGAATATTCAAAGCTGATTCAACAATATTCAGATTTACCACAATATAAATTATTAAAGAAATGGCCGCGATTATTCGGTGATCCAACGACTGTTTTTGATGAATTGAATAACTTTGATTTGTCGTTTGAATTGCAGTCCAAAATAAGCGATTTAAAAGAGATTATTGCTTGGATCAAAAGAGTCATGCCGGAACAAAAAGTATCAGTTGATCTTAGCAGTCGTGCTCCACAAAGCTATTACACCGGATTGACTTTCCGAGGATTTTACCAAGATGGCAATGATTATTTATTCAGTGGTGGACGTTATGACAAACTTTTAGCTAATTTTCAAGATCAAACAGAACCAGCTGTCGGTATGGGAATCGACGTCGATATGATTGCCGACTTAACTATCCCAGCTAATAAATCAAAGAAAACCATGATTTATTTTGACAAGGATCAGTGGCAAGAGGCTGAAGCTAAATTAAAGGAATTACCAAATAGCGTTTTGTCATTATCGGAAACTAAAAATGAAGCGGAAGTAGAAGCTAAAAACAGCAATGCGACACTATTAGATTTGACAGGAGATGACAGACTTGAATGAAAATCGTATCAAAATTGCTTTGACAAAAGGGCGAGTGGAAAAACAAGTTGTGCCACTCCTAGAAAAGGCCGGTATCAATTGTGACCAGATAAGGCAAAAAAAGCGTCGCCTGATTTTTGACTCACCGGTACAGCCATATGAATTTATTTTAGCCAAAGGTCCAGACGTTACTACCTTTCTTGAACGTGGTGCTGCTGATATTGGCATCGTCGGCAGTGACATTTTAGTAGAACATCGCAGTACTCAATATGAGTTGTTAGATCTTAAAACTGGAGATTGCCAGTTTGTTTTAGCTTCCACTAAGAACTTTGATCCCGATGAACCGAAACGAAAAATTATTGGGACGAAATATCCTAATATCACTAAGAAATATTTTGACAGGTTAGGACAAGATGTTGAGATCATTAAAATAGAAGGTTCAGTCGAATTGGCACCATTAACCGGTTTAGCAGATGCCATTGTTGATATAACAGAAACCGGAACAACTATAAAAGAAAATAATCTCAAAATTTATGACTATTTAGATAAGGTGTCAACACGATTAGTAGTTAATCGGATGTCTTTAAAACAACACTCAAAAGAAATTTATGCGTTAGTAGACAAACTAGAAGGAGCCATTAAAGATGAAAATTTATCAAAAGAGTATTAGTGAATTGGAACAGATCGTTCAAAGAAAAACGATGCAGTTGAGTGACTTAAAGGTAGAAACAACAGTTAGTGACATCATAAAAAATGTTATTGAAAACGGAGATTCTGCTTTAAAAGAATATGAAGAAAAATTTGATGGAGTAAAAATTTCTGATTTCAAATTATCTCAAGAGGTGATCGATTCTGCCTACGATAATCTGGACCCTGAGGTTAAGGATGCCTTGTTATTAGCAAAGAAGAATATCACTAGTTTCCACGAAAAGGAAAAGGCAACTGGTTTCATTGATTCTGAACAAAAGGGTGTCTTGAGAGGTCAAAAAGTCTTGCCATTAAAACGCGTTGGATTATATGTACCTGGTGGTACTGCTGCGTATCCTTCAACTATTTTAATGAGTGCTTTACCTGCTAAAATCGCGGGTGTTGATCAGGTTGTCATTGTGACACCACCGCAAAAAGATGGTATTAACCCAGCTGTCTTGGCAGCTGCCAAAATTGCCGGTGTTGATTCGATTTATCAAGTCGGTGGGGCGCAAGCTATTGCTGCTTTAGCATTTGGAACTGAATCAATTTCACGTGTAGATAAAATTGTTGGACCAGGAAATGTTTTTGTTGCGACGGCTAAAAAACAAGTCTTTGGACAAGTCGATATTGATATGGTCGCTGGTCCATCAGAAATTGGAATTATTGCTGATTCGTCAGCTGACTATAAACAGATTGCTGCTGATCTATTGTCACAAGCAGAGCATGATAAACGGGCACGTCCAATTTTGATCACTGATAATTTGGAGTTGGCCAAAGCAGTTGATACAGAAGTTGATCGTCAGTTGAAAGTTTTACCAAGAGAAGAAATCGCTACTGCATCAGTCAACGACAAAGGCTTTATTGCCGTTGTTAAAGAAATTGACGATATGTTTACTTTGATGAATACCGTTGCTCCAGAGCACTTGGAAGTTCAAGTCGAAAATCCGACTCAATATCTCAATCAAATTAAAAATGCTGGATCGGTCTTTTTAGGAAAATATGCCAGTGAGCCATTAGGTGACTATGTAGCCGGACCAAACCACATTTTACCAACTGGTGGAACCGCTAGATTCTCATCACCACTAGGTGTTTATGACTTTGTTAAACGCACATCATTTATTCAATACACTAAATCAGCCCTACAAAAAGAAGCTAAAGCAATCACAACTTTGGCTCGGGTCGAAGGTTTGGAAGGTCATGCTAGAGCTATCGAATCACGCTTTGGAAAATTTTACGACTAGGAGAGAACACTATGAGACAAGCAACTATTGAAAGAAAGACAAAGGAAACTCAAATCAAAATCAGTTTAAACCTTGATGAACAGACGGGGATCGACATTGATACCGGGATTGGTCTTTTGGATCACATGCTGAATCTCTTTGCTAAACATGGACGCTTTGGATTAGTTGTTAAAGCTCATGGTGATTTGGATGTCGATCCGCACCATACGACTGAAGATACTGGGATCGTACTTGGTGAATGTTTCAAGCAAGCTCTTGGTGACAAAGCTGGGATCGAACGTTATGGTACGCAGTTTGTACCAATGGACGAAACATTAGGACAAGTCAGTGTTGATCTATCTGGGCGGTCATATTTGGTCTTCGATGCTGAATTTACTAATCCTAGACTAGGTGGACTAGACACCGAAACAGTTGAAGATTTCTTCCAAGCGGCCGCTTTTGCAGCTGAGATGAATCTTCATGCAAGAATCCTTTATGGAAGAAATACACACCACAAAGTTGAAAGTCTCTTCAAAGCATTCGGCCGGGCAATGCGTGAGGCAGTGACGATCAATCCCGATATTATCGGAGTCAATTCTACAAAGGGTGTCATCTAATGTTTGCCATTGTTGATTACGATACCGGCAATACTCGTAATTTAAAGAAGGCCCTTAATTATTTAGGGATCGACAATGAACTAACAGATGATAAAGAAAAGATTTTACAAGCAGAAGCAGTAATTCTACCGGGAGTGGGTGCTTTTAAGGCAGCTATGGTGGAACTGGAAAAGAGAGATTTAGTAAATACTTTAAAAAAGGTAGCAGCTAATAAAACTCCAATTTTAGGTATTTGTTTAGGAATGCAATTATTGTTCGATAGCAGTCAGGAATATGGGTTAACCAACGGACTAGGATTGATCACTGGTAGTGTTGAACAGATTCCTGATACCGGGTTGAAAATCCCTCAAATGGGTTGGAATCAAAATAGGATCATTCAAAATAGTCCTTTTAATGGCGTAAATGGACAGTTTACTTACTTCGTTCATTCATATTATGCCAATTGTGATCGGAGAAATATTATTTCAGCAGTAGATTATGGAATCTTGATCCCAAGTATCGTCCAGAATAAAAATGTTATTGGGATGCAATTTCATCCTGAAAAAAGCGGCGATGTTGGCTTAGAGTTATTAAAAACTTTTCAAAAGATGGTGAAGACAAATGATTTTTCCAGCAATTGATTTATATAAGGGCCAAAGTGTCCGCTTGTTTAAAGGCGATTATAAAGAAGTAACTTTGATCAATAAAGATCCTGTCGCACAGGCTAAGGAGATTTTTCAAACTGTAAAACAACTTCATTTAGTAGACTTGAACGGAGCTAAATCAGGTGTTCCTGAAAACCTTGAGATCATTAAACAGATTCGTCAAAATTTTGGAGGTTTCTTGGAGTTAGGCGGCGGTATTCGTGACTATAATACGGCCAAAGAATATCTCGATATGGGAATTGATCGAATTATTATCGGCTCGGCAGCTATTGAAGATCCTAAACTGGTTAAAAAATTGTTGAATGAATATGGTGGAGATCGCATTGTAATCGGAATTGATGGTAAAGATGGTAAAGTTGCCGTCAATGGTTGGCTGGATCAGTCACAGATAAAAATGTCTGACCTTATTTCAGAAATGGTCAACTTCGGTGCTAAGTCATTTATCGTAACGGACGTAAATCGTGATGGAACTATGACTGGCCCAAATCTAGATTTATTGATGAGTTTGACCCAAAAGTTACCGCAGATAAATGTAGTAGCTAGTGGTGGTGTCCGTGATCTTAGAGACCTTCATCAATTAAAAGCTTTAGGAATTCGTGACGTGATCATTGGCAAGGCATTATATGAAAAGACAATTACCTTAGAGCAGATTGCGGAGGTAGAAAATGTTAGCTAAAAGAATTATTCCTTGTCTAGATGTTGACGATGGTCGAGTTAAGAAAGGCGTTAATTTCGTCAATTTGACTGATGTTGGTGACCCAACTGAAATTGCTGCGGAATATCAAAAACAAGGCGCAGATGAATTAGTTTTTTTGGACATTACGGCTACTAATGAACATCGAAAAACTATGGCAGATATTGTTGAAAGTGTTTCTTCACAAGTGTTTATGCCCTTAACTATCGGTGGTGGAGTACACGATGTGACAGATATTCAGAGATTACTAAAAGCTGGAGCCGACAAAGTGGCGATTAACTCTGCTGCTGTTTCAGATCCTGAACTTATCACTAAGGGTGCGGAGAAATTTGGTAATCAATGTATCGTTGTGGCAATCGATGTTAAAAAAACAGCTGGAAAATATTTAGTCCATACTCATGGTGGCAAAAATGCAACTGATATTGATGCTATTGAATGGGCCAAAGAAGTGGTAAAACGTGGTGCTGGTGAGTTATTGATCACAAGTATGGATAAAGACGGTACTAAAGATGGATTTGATATTGAGCTTTATCAAGCTATAAATGAAGTAGTTAATGTACCGATCATTGCTTCTGGCGGTGCAGGAAAAGTTGAAGACTTTACAGAAGTTTTTGAGGAAGCTGATGTCGACGGGGCTTTAGCTGCTTCTGTATTTCATTTTGGCGAGTTGTCCATTGATGATGTGAAACAGGCAGTCAGAAAAGCAGGTGTAGTTGTCAGATGATAAAACCAGATTTTTCTAAAGGATTATTAACTACTGTTGTGGTAGATGCAAAGACAAAAGATGTTTTGATGGTGGCCTGGATGAATGAAGAGAGTTACAAACGTACTCTTGAAAGTTGTCAGACATGGTTTTGGTCACGATCCAGAAAAGAGCTTTGGCACAAAGGTGAAACAAGTGGGAATTTCCAAGATGTTGTTGATCTGACACTAGATTGTGACTTGGACACTTTACTTATTAAAGTTAATCCACATGGTCCAGCCTGTCACACTGGTCATCGCAGCTGTTTCTTTCAAAACGTAGAACAAGAGGGTAAGTAAGATGCAAAATTTAGATGAATTATATGCAGTTATTAAAGAGAGGCAAAAGAATCCCCAAAAAGGTTCATATACCGATTATTTATTTGGTAAAGGATTGGACAAGATCCTTAAAAAATTTGGTGAAGAGTCAACTGAAGTTATCGTCGCTGCTAAGAATGAAAATAAACCCCGTGGGGATGATGAGTTGGTTTATGAATCAGCTGATCTTTTGTATCACTTGTGTGTTTTGTGGGCTGAAAAAGGTGTTACCTTTGATCAGATCAAAGAAGAATTAGCTAAACGTGAAGGTCTGATGAGTGAATTTAAAGATCGTCCCGAAATCAAGGATTTATAGGAGGTCAATATGAAAAAAATCATTCAAGATTTAAGTCCATATATCCCCGAAAAACCTTTGAATGAATTACGAGATGAATTAGGTTTGGATAAATTAGTACGTTTGTCAGCTAACGAAAATCCATATGGAACCTCACAGTCAGTCAGAGAATCAGTTATTAGTTGGGCTAAAACAGGTCACAGTAATCGTTATCCTGACAGTGCCGCTAATCAGTTGCGTCAATTGGTATCTGAAAAATTTGATTTAGATCCAGAACAATTAGTTTTTGGCGTGGGGTTAGACGAAGTTATCGTCATGCTGTCACGAGTTTTTCTATCACCTGGGGATGCCGAAATGGTTTCCGTACCAACATTCTCTGAATATGCCTTGCATGCTGAAATCGAACAAGCAAATATTCAAAAAGTCGCCACAAAAAAAGATGGTCGAATAGATTTCTCAGCCATGTTAGAAGCTATTACACCAGAAACTAAATTGATCTGGATCTGTAATCCTAATAATCCAACTGGAACCTATGAAACAGTGGATGAAATTGAAAAGTTTGTTTCGCAAGTTCCTGATAATGTAATGGTTTTAGTTGATGAAGCCTATATTGATTTTGTAACCTGTGAAGAACCAATATCAGCTATGCAGTTGACTAAAAAATATTCTAATATTGTCGTTATGAGAACCTTTTCTAAGGCATACGGTTTAGCAAATTATCGTGTCGGTTATGCAGTATTTTCTAAAGACGTTGCCGACGATGTTCAAAAAGTTCGTTTGCCATACAATATAAATTCAATTGCTCAAGTTGCGGCTGTGGCCGCTTTTAAGGATCAAGAATTTGTCACAAAAGTGGTCGATAAGAATGCTTTGGAACGTCAAAAAATGCAGAACTTCTTTGATGATAAAGAAATCCATTATCTCGACAGTCAGGCTAATTTTATTTTCTTTGAGTATCCTGAAGCTGATAAATTTGCTGATTATTTGTTGCATCATGGATATTTGATCCGGACTGGTTTAAAAGAAAACTGGTTGCGAATGACGGTTGGGACTAAAGAGGATAATGCTGAAATTAGAAGTTTAATTGAGGATTATTAGGCTTTTATTTGCCGCCTACGAGTGAAAGAAAATTGGTCCGCTGTGCGACCGACACGAACCGAGGTTTCGTGTCTCGATTTAGAGCTTTGCTGTCGCAAATCTCGAAATCGTCGATTCCGTAACGTCGGAAGACCATCGCCGTAACGGAATTTTCACTGCTGACCAATTTTCTTTCGCCCTCCGGCTCAGGTTTATTTTGGATTTAAATAGTTATTTAGACTGTTTGTTGTAATTAAATATATAAGTTTAAATAATAAGAGAAAACCAATCATTATGGCTTTCTCTTTTTAATGTATATTTCAATATAAGCCGGAGAATTAGAGTAATGGAACCAGTTGTGCAAGTGATGTTAGAAGGTGATTTTCCTTCTTACAACACCGACGATTCTAAGATTTGCGATAGCAAAGCTTGGAATCGAGTTCCCAGACCAAGGCTGGGGACGTTCGCATAACAGGTGGAATTACTCTAATTCGTAGGCGGCAATTTAACCACTATCTTTTCTTATTAATGCTATATTGTAGATATAACACAACCTTGGAGGCATTTACGTGATATTAGAACGAGAGAATATGATCAATATTAACCAGATCAAAAAGGAACTTGGAGAAATTCTTAATGGTAATGAAGAAGTTGAAGAGTTCAGTGCTTTGGTCAGTTATTACCAGCTTTGCCGGGCAGCCGTTGGAGAATTCGGAACTAAACTAGAGAATTTAGATGCTGATTATCAGGTTCGCCACGATCACAATCCGATTCATCATATCGAAGTTCGAATGAAGGATGTTGGTAGTTTGTTCGGTAAGTTAAAGAGGAAAGAACTTCCCAGACGTTTTGAAAGTATTCCTAATCATATTTTTGATATTGGTGGTCTAAGAGTTGTTACTAATTATTTGGATGATGTTTATACTGTTGCCGATAATTTATTGGCTCAAGATGACGTTAAACTTATAAAAAGAAAAGATTATATTAAAAACCCAAAGCCAAGTGGTTATCGTAGTTTGCATTTGGTTGTATCTGTGCCGGTTTTTCAAGCTGATAATGTGCAAGTGACGCCAGTAGAAATTCAGATTCGTACGATCGGAATGGATATGTGGGGGAGTTTGGAGCATAAATTACGTTACAAGACTGATGCACCTTCTGATAAAGTTGCTAAATATTCTGAGGAATTACAAGGATATGCTGACGAAATAAATAATATCGAATCGAATATGCAAAATATTTTCCATGATATTTAGGTGGTTAACTGCTGGTCGACTCACTCGCGCTCTTCGGCTAGATTTGCGGAATTATTTGAAGTTTATAGAGAATAAAAAAAGCTCCTTAGGTATACAGAATTTTATTAAAAATCTGTATTCTTAGGGAGTTTTTTTATTGTTCTATTTTGTAAAATTAAAGCACATAAGAGCCGGAGATTTAGAATAATGGAACCAGTCGTGCAAGTGGAGTAGAACGGTGGTTTTCCGTTCGCACAACAGGTGGAATTATTCTAAAACGTAGGCGGAACTTTTAAACAAGACTATGTTCAGATGCTTCTTTAGTATAATCAATTTCTTTAATACGTGACTTACGACGAATAAAGAACAATAAGCATAGAACGACAAATGCTAAGCTGACTAGAGATGTAAAGATCATTTGTGGTATTGCCGAGTTACCTGTCATCAGAGTATTTCTTAGTCCACTAACTGTGTATGACATTGGTAACCATGGATTGATATCATTGAAGAATTTATCCGACAATTGAATTGGGTAAGTACCAGCTGATCCGCCCAGTTGGAGAACTAATAAGACTAAACTGATAAAGGACCCGACTTTTCCTAGTACTAGATTCAACCAGGAGACTATCATCATGAACATTAATGCGGTTAAGAAAATCATGATAAAGGTTGCAAAAGGATGAACTGGTGCTAGTCCATCGATGAATTTCATTAAGAAATAGACGATGACTGTTTCACCAACAACGAAGGCTGTATTAAGTGAAGCTTTACTTGCCCACCATGCAACACCACTACGAGGGAATTTTCTAGGTGTATATGTATCAAACATTAGATTGAAGGCTAACGCACCGATAAATAGTGAAACTGACAGCATGTAAGGTGCCATACCGGTACCATTATTAGGTGCATCGTCACGTTCTGTATGCTTAGTTGTTGTAGGTTTGGATATTTGATTATAAGTCAACTTCGTAGGGTTTACCTTGGCTTGTTTGGCACCATTTGAAAGCTGTGATGCTAATTCTCTATTACCATTGTAAACTTGATTGATCCCGTTGCCCATTTGTGCTGAACCGCTAGATAGCGTCTGGGAGCCACTAGATATTTGAGTTGCTCCACTGGCTAATGTATTAGCACCAGATGTCAATTGTGAACCATTAGATTGAAGTGTATTTAAACCAGATGTCAGAGTATGAGCTCCAGAGTCAAGTTGTGAAACGCCACTTTGTAATGCTGGCATTTGACCGTTCATTGAACCGATCCCACTGGCCAAAGTAGCAGCGCCGTTATTTAAAGTAGAGCTGTTATTTGCTAATTTACCAGTACCAGCTGCGATTTGGTTTGTCCCACTGGCAAGTTGTGAACTACTTGAATTTAGTTGACCGATACCTTGCGTCAATTGATTCATACCACTTGAGGCGGTTCCTAATTGAGTAGTGATCGTTTGTGATCCATTAGCAAGCTGTGCTAAGGCTGCAGCAAGTTCTGCTTGAGAATCACCAGCGGTTGTCAAAGCAGTCTGTAGTCCTGACAATTGGCCAGTCGATCCGCTTGTCAAACTTGATAGATCGCTATTTAAACTTGCGGCAGCACTTTGAAGAGCGGATGTATCTGAAGATCCAGTATTAGAACTATTAACAGCTGCGACCATAGCTGCCTTTTGATCTGCGGTTAGGCCTTGTTCATCTGCGGCTGCAGAAACTTTAGCTGCAATATTTGAAGTACTTGAGTTGGATTGTGCTGCAATTGCTTGTTGCAAGGCTTGCATATCAGTTTTAATCGCAGCTGACTGTGCAGTTGAATTTGAAAGCTGACTTTGGGCACTGGATAAAGCGCCACTCAATTGCTTAAGCTGTGATTGGCTATTATTAACGCCGTCACTGACCTTTTGTAATTGAGAAGTAAGTGTACCGCTGGCTGTATAAAGCTGTCCAATACCAGAATTTAAGGTATTTGAGCTACTTGCCAAAGTATTAGTACCACTAACTAAAGCGTTAGTTCCAGTGTTTAAAGTATTGGCAGCTGAATTTAGTTGATCAACACCAGATGTATAACTTTGCACACCAGAGCTTAGAGTACCTGATCCGGTTGCTAATTGGCTGACACCACCAGCTAAAGTTTTCGACTGAGTATTTAAAGAATCAAGTCCACTAGTCAACGTTTGACTACCAGAAGCAGCCTGATTAACACCGGAAATGTATTGGTTCAAGCCATTACTTAAAGTAGTTGCACCATTAGAGAAGGTCAATGAACTACTTGCCAATGTATTTAAACCAGAAGTTATTTGGTCATTGGCGGAGGCTAGTTCTTTACTACCAGAGGTTAACTTATCTCCACCTTTAGCAGCAGTTTGCATTCCCTTACCGAGTTTTTGAATAGCAGCAAAGAGAGTTTTAGAGTAGGTTTTAGTAACTTGTCTTGAAACTTGTTCGGCTGCTGTTTTAGCGGCGGAAGCCGTCATTTTTGAAGCGATAAAGTTATGCCCAGCACTTGTTTTGTAATCAAGTACCATTTTGTCAGGCTTTTTATTTAAAAGAGTTGTTGCATTTTTGGAGAAGTCTTTAGGAATAGTAATTACCATATAGTATTTACCTTCATCTAATCCTTTAGAGGCTTCTTTTTTAGAATCCAAGACCTTGAAATCCATAGCTTCAGATTTTTTGAGGTTTTTGGCCAGATCTTGTCCTACGGATAACTTGGTACCACGATAGGTTACTGATTTATCATTATCGATAACTGCAACGGGCAGGTTGCTGAGTTCTCCATATGGATCCCACATCGATTTCAGGAATGTAACTGAGTAAATCGATGGGACAAACATAATAACAATCAGGACAAGCATCATAAATTTGTGTTTCAGCAAATATTGCCATTCTGCTTTAATCATATTTTTCTCCCAATTTCAAAAAAGTGTTGTATTATAGATGTGAATATATAATACTCACATGAGTATAAATAATAATAACTATGAAACTAAAATTCCACAACAAATTTGCTTAAAGTGTGGATTAAACCACATCGTTAAAATGTGGGTACTACAGGGAGTCGAATTATGAGAATAGATAAAAGGGTACAAAGAACTAATCAAGCATTGAAAAATTCATTTAGGGATTTATCTAAAGTCCATAAATATCGCGATATAACCGTTAAAGAACTGACCGATAACGCCAAGATAAACCGTAAGACATTTTACCTGCATTACGATTCTATCGATGATTTTGTTAATACCTTTGCTGACGAAATGGCTAGTCAATTACTAGTTATAATTGCTGGTAAACCGTTACACGATACATTAACTCATCCTGGAGATTTGTTTGACAGTGTAGTCGATTATTTTGAACAATCCCGAGATTTCTATGCATTTATCATCACGTCAGATGACTACAGTTTCCTCTCAAGAAGAGTGGAGCGGATCGTCTGTGATGGTTTTGCCAGCGCCTTGAAAGATGAATTCAATATTAGTCAAATTGATGCCTATATCAGTGCAAGCTTTATTATCAGAAATACCTTGATGCTCTTTAGATTGTTTGAAAAAGGGCAGGTTAAATTAACTAAAAATGAATTCAAAGATCGTTTGATCCGTTTGAATCAATCTGGATTAAAGACCTTCTTAGACTAAAAAATCCCTCCAACTCGTAATGAGTGAGAGGGATTTATTATTGTGGGATTGTTTAACTCTCAACTCCCTGTAATAGTAAATCATTAATAGTATCAGTTAATTGATCAGGATCAACTTTTGCATCTTGTAATGCATTGGCATTATTTAATAATTTTTGTTTGATACCGTCATAATCGATTTCTACGTCTGCTGCGGCTACAATGGCAACGAAGATATTGACCGGCTTTTTATCGACGCTTAACCAATCGATTGGCATTTCTGAAGTAAAGACAAAGACTTGCGGATCTGAAACTTCACTAGCACTAGCTTTTGGCATAGCAATTTTTTGACCGATAGATGATGTATTAGTTGCTTCACGGGCTAAGAAGCTGCTTTTTACTTCTTGTTCGGAAATATTAAGTTTCTTGGCCACAGCGTATGAAATTAAAGATAGTGCCTTGACCTCATCATAACCTGACATTGGTAAGTTTGCGTAAACGTTATTTTTATTTAGTTTCATCATAAAACACTCCTTTAAATTTGTTCAACTGAAGTGTAAGGTGTGAAACGCGTTTTAGGTCAAGGGTGATTTTAAAATAAGTTGGAAACCCTTACAGACACAAGCAAAGAAAATTTTCAGTTATAATTTATTGTAGAACCCGTTTCATAACTAAGAGAGGAAATTACATGAACGTTGCACAATTAACTAATCAAATTGTCCTAATGTTTTGCTTGATGCTAGTCGGTGTTTTGATCAATAAAGTTGGTTTCATGAAAGAGTCAACCTCAAATGATCTGACTAATATTTTGTTATATGTTGTTTCACCATGTTTGATCATCAATGCTTTTGAGCAAAATTATTCTGCCAAAAGAATTCAACAGTTCATTTTAGTGGCAATCGGGATACTTATCTTCTATATTATTGCCATTCTTGCTGCACATTTTATTTTTGGTAGGATCAAGAATTCCAATCTGCGCCGGATAACCCAATATGGAAGTGTTTATTCCAATGCTGGATTTATGGGCATTCCACTTGTCAGTTCCTTATTCGGTGCTGAAGGTGTATTTTTTGCAGTCGTATCCTTAGCCGGATTTAACATTTTCAGTTGGACACATGGAATATCATTATTTAGAACTAAAGATAACGATGAACCAGTTAATTGGAAACAGATTTTATTAAATCCCAATATTATTGCAATAGTCTTGGGATTGATAATGTTTCTAACTTCGTTTAGAATTCCGGGAACCTTGAATCAAGTCGTTAAATATGTTGGATCAGTCAATACTCCTTTGTCGATGATCATTATTGGTAATAGTTTGGCTAATATTAAGTTCTCAAGAGAGATGTTGGATAAAAATATCGGTTTGACTATTTTACTGAGGAATATTATTTTTCCTATTATGATGGTATTTTTATTGAAAATGTTAGGAGTGTCGGAAGTCGCACTGTATACGACTGTTATTATGTCGGCCTGTCCGGTAGCGGGAATCGTAGTATTATTTACATTGCAAGCACATGATGATGCTGGGCCAGCGATATCATTAATGAGTTTGTCGACGGTTTTGAGTTTGGTTACAATTCCGTTGGTTTTTGCTTTTGTATAGAGGGTGAGCCTTCCGCCTACGAACGTGAGGGAGTCGACCTGCTGTGTGGACCGTTCTCAGCCAAGGTCTGAGAACTCGATTCCTACGATTAGTCAAGTATGATCTAGGAAAATGAGAGTATTCTAAACAGTACTTCATAACTTGTGCTTTAAAATTATGAAGGTAAGAGTTAGTATTTGAAATAGAGATATTATTGTATCTCTGTGGACTTCGAGTCCGTATATGCATAAGCATATTTAGTCTTGCTTCTAATCATGGAGAACAGACACTTAAGTGTCTTGTTCATGCAGGCTACTGTGGCAACCTTGTCCCCTTTGGGGACGGG
>NZ_RHOR01000018.1 GCF_003946625.1 Companilactobacillus kedongensis
CTTCAGATTCCACCTCGCGGTGAACACCCTTTCCCTCAACTAGTGATTCCGACTACTACGGCTCACAGTGGACTTTCACCACCAAGTTAACACCCATGCCGGGCGCACTGCGAACGTTCCAAGCCTTGGTCTTGGAACTCGATTTTGAGCTTTGCTTTCGCAAATCTCAGAATCGTCGGTGGAGTATGAACGGTTCCACCGTTCGACTCCACTTGCACAACTGGTTCCATTATTCAAACTCTTCAGCTACTATCGTGGACTATAGGAATATATATTCAGCAATATATAATTATATCCAGAAAATATTTCAAATTAAAAGTTTCTAAAGGTATCAGCATGTAAAATCGAGCCGGAGAGCGAGAGTGGGTTGGCCAGTAGTGAAAATTCTGTTAGGGCGACGCAGTCGTTCTTACAGAATGGACGTATTTTGAGATTTGCGAACCTGCAAAGCTCAAAATCGAGACTTCGGACCAAGGCCGAAGTCGTTCCCACTACAGGCCAATCCCCTCTCGCTCGTAGGCGGCAAAAAAAAATACCACTTCCATTTTTCAAAATTTGAGTTACACTAATAATCACTAACGTTTAATTAGAAAAAGATTAAATTTCTAATTAAGCTCAAAGAAAGAGGGATTTTTATGAAGATATATGTATTTGGTCTCCGTGAAGACGAAATTGAACCTTTAAACCAATGGAAAGCTGCTAACCCAGATGTTGACGTCGATTATACAGCCAACATTTTGACTGAGGAAACAGCTAACTTAGCTAAAGGTGCAGATGGTGTTGTGGCGGTACAAACGCAACCCTATAGTCGTCACGCCTTGGAGATCATTCATGACCTCGGTATCAGCAAATTCTCAGTTAGAAACGTGGGATTGGATGGATTCGATTTTAAAGATCTGAACGACTTTGGTTTTACTTTAACTTATGTCCCTGTCTATTCTCCAAACGCTATTGCTGAACACGCCTCTTTCTTAGTTGGACGCTTGCTCCGCCGTGTCCCAGAATTTGATAAGAAATTTCAGAGTGGTAATTTCAAATGGTTCCCTACTATCGGTACTGAAATCAGCGGCAAAACTGTTGGTGTCATTGGTACTGGCCATATCGGCAGTGTCTTTGCCCGTATTATGCAATTTGGCTATGGCGCTAACGTTATTGCTTACGACATTGATCCTAATCCTGCTCTAGAAAACTTAGGTATCTATGTTGATACTCTCGACGAATTACTAGAGAAGTCAGACATTATTTCGATCCATACTCCCCTAGCACCAAAAGATCATCACATGTTAGATGCTGACGCCATCGCTAAAATGAAAGATGGCGTCTATCTGATCAATTGTGCACGTGGTGGCTTATTGGACAATAATGCCTTGATCGATGGTCTGGATAGCGGCAAAATTGCCGGTGCTGGATTGGATGTACTTGAGAATGAAAATGGTATTTTCCAAAACGAATTTGACAGTGTTGAAGCGGTTAACGATCCAGTATTCCAAAACTTAGCCCATCGTGACAATGTTATCATCACGCCACATACAGCCTTCTATACTGAACGTGCTGTTCACAATATGATTTTTGATTCCATGAACGATAACAAGGCTATGATTTCTGGCAAAGAACCAAAAAATGCTGTTGATACTCACAAATAATGTTGACAAGTATTTTATCAAGGTGTAACTTATTCACCAATCAATTAAAACTTATTTAATTTTATTAGACGTTGAAGAGAAGAGTAGATTGAATTAGTAATTTGAATAGTGACCGCTAGATAGTGAAAAGGCGGAACGAACGTCAGTCGAATATGAGCTCAGAGTCTTACTTAGGTGAAAGCCAAAAGTACGCAAGGATGCGATATCATCCCGGACATGTTAGTGTCGTTGAGGTATTTTGTATAAGCAAAATATGAATTAGGGTGGTATCACGGGTGATCGTCCCTACATTACAGAGAAAATCTGTAAATGTAGGGACGATTTTTTTATTGAATAAATTTTAAAAATTATTTTTGGAGGATTTTAAATATGACTATTACAAAACAAAAAATTGGATTTCAACATGTAGGAAGTTTCTTAAGACCAGATGAATTAAAGCAAGCTAGAAAAGAATATCAAGCAGGTAAAATTGATCACGAAGCATTACGAGATGTTGAAGATGCCGCCATTTATCACTTAGTAGAACAACAAAAAGAGGCCGGATTAGATTACGCCACTGATGGTGAGTACCGACGTTCATATTGGCACTTAGATTTCTTCTGGGGCTTTGAAGGTGTCGACCATACACATAACGGCGAAGGTTACGACTTTTCAAAAGGTAGATCACGTGATGATACAGCTGTTCTAACCGATAGGATCAGTTTTGATAAGAACACTCACCCATTCATCGAAGATTTCAAATATCTAAAATCAGTAACTGATGAAGTTGGTGGCATATTACCAAAGCAAACTATCCCAGCTCCTGCTCAACTCTACCGTGAATTGACTCGTGATAAGAACCAAGAAGCCTTAGATCGTATTTATCCTGATAAAGAGCAACTATATGCTGATGTTGAAAAAGCTTATCACGATGCTCTGCTTGCCTTCTATGAAGCTGGTGCACGTGTCATTCAACTTGATGATTGCTCTTGGGGACGTCTACTGGATAGTAAATTTGTTGCCACTCCTGAAGGACAAAAACTTGTCAAAGAACGCGTTCAAGATATCTACTTAAAATTAAATAATGGCGCCGTTGAAGATCTGCCAGACGATTTAGTTATCAACACTCATGTCTGCCGTGGTAACTTCCATTCAGACTTTCTCTTCTCTGGTGGTTACGCCCCTGTTGCCGATAATCTATTCGGTCAAGAAAATGTCGATACATACTTCTTGGAATACGATTCCGATCGTGCCGGCGGCTTTGAACCACTAGCCAAAGTATCTGGTGACAAACGTGTCGTACTCGGTTTGATCACTTCTAAAAAAGGTGAATTAGAAGACCGCCAAGTCATCATCGATCGTATCAAAGAAGCTAGTCAATATTTACCATTAGACAGACTTTGGTTATCAACTCAATGTGGTTTTGCTTCAACTGAAGAAGGAAACCTCATTACACCGGAGCAACAATGGGAAAAGTTAGCACTCGTAAAATCAATTATCGAAGAAGTTTGGGGCTAGGAGGAAAAGTTATGACTATCACAAAACAAAAAATTGGATTTCAACATGTAGGGAGTTTCTTGAGGCCAGATGTTTTAAAGCAAGCTAGAAAGGATTTCTCTGACAAAAAAATCGATCAAACTGCTTTAACAACTGTTGAAAATGAAGCTATTCGTGATTTAGTAAATAAGGAGATCAACGCTGGATTAGACTATGTGACTGACGGGGAATTTCGTCGTTCATACTGGCATCTCGACTTTTTCTGGGGCTTTGAAGGTATCGAACACATCCATTATGGTGAAGGTTATGAATTTGCTCATGAAGAGACACGTGACGATACGGCCATCTTATCTGGAAAAATTAAATTTGATCCGGAAACTCATCCCTTCTTGCAACATTTCAAGTTTCTAAAATTATTAACTGATGAAACTTCTGCTGAAGCTAAACAAACTATTCCTGCCCCTGCTCAACTTTATATTGAGTTGATCCGCGGTACTAACGCTGACAAGATCAAAGAGTTCTATGATACTGATGAAGAATTATTCGCTGACATCGAAGCAGCCTATCACGACGCTATCCTTGCTTTCTATAACGAAGGAGCCCGTGTGATCCAACTGGATGACTGTTCTTGGGGATTATTCCTAGATGATAAGTTCTTAAATACTCCCGATGGCAAGGCCTATGCTGAATCAGGTATCCAAGATATTCTCTTGCAACTAAATAATGGCGCTATCAAAGATTTACCTGACGATTTAACGATTAATACCCATGTCTGTCGTGGTAATTACCATTCAGATTTTGCTTTTGCTGGAGGATATGGACCAGTTGCTGATACACTATTCGCTAACGAAAATGTTTCGACTTATTTTTTGGAATATGACTCTTCACGTGCAGGGAACTTTGAACCTTTAGCAAAAGTATCTGGTGACAAAAATGTTGTCTTAGGTTTGATCACTTCAAAAGACGGTAAATTAGAGGATCGCCAAGTTATCATCGCTCGTATCAAAGAAGCTAGTCAATTTTTACCATTAGATAGACTTTGGCTATCAACCCAATGTGGCTTTGCATCAACTGAAGAAGGCAATACCCTTTCAGAAAATCAAGAATGGGACAAGTTAAAGCTAGTTAAGTCAATTATTGGTGAAGTATGGGGCTAAGATGATTGAAACCGCTTTCAAAAAGTGTTATAAAGGAGTTGTAGAGAGTTTATAAATGTTGGAGGTGTTATTATGTGGAACTTTATTGCACATATATTCAACGGAATTGTAGACTATACCATCAACTTCGACTGGTGGGGACTAAAATAGGGGCTTACAAATCCGTAAGAGTATTGTAAGTAGAACAAATGTCTAAATAATCACAAAAGCTTTAGTATGTTCTCAGGAGGTAAGACAAATGAGAAATCTACTAAAGTTTTTATTTATATCAGTTATTGTCGCTGGAGGTATGTATTTAGCCGTCTGTATCCACGCCAAGGACAGCACCGATCAATTCTCTCAAGCGGTTAATCAATACAATTTTCTAGTTAAACGCGAACCACGTTACATCAAGATCGACAACACCAATGCTAAAGATAAGGATGGTTACGGTAATTACTACTATAACCTCACGAGTTACGACGACAATGGAAACCCGCACGAAGTAGAGTTTATGGGGATGGGAAAGTTGAAACAAAACCATTACTTACAATTAGACACTAAAGGCAGCTATGTATATTCTTATAAAGAAGTTTTCAAAAAAGACATGCCCAGTGACGTTTACACTAAACTTAATACTCAATAAAAAGCTGATAAATCAGCTTTTTTTAATGAATAAAATTAAGTAGACCAATAAATCGATTTTTCCATCAAAATTTTGTTTAATGTAGACAAACTCCTTTGATACTCGCAAAATAAATGTAGAAAGGTCGATCAATTTGGAAAATAATATCTACTTAGACAGATTAGAGGAATTACACATTCCTTATAAAACAATCAAACATCAGGCAGTATTCCATATGGCAGATCTACCTGAAATTCAGAATCAGTGCACTTTAGTAAAAAATCTATTTGTTTTCGATAAGAATAATGAAAAATACTATTTAATTTTACAGACGGCAACTGATAAATTGGATTTTAAAAAATTAGCGCAGCAATTACATACTAGCCGTAGTAGCTTGAAATTCGGTGATCCTAAAGTTTTAGAAACCGTATCAGGGATGGTAAGCCCACTGATATTAGAAGCCGATCTACCCCTTCGCATATTGGCAGATCCTAAGTTAATGAATGCAACAGATCTGGGATTTCATGCTGGAACTAATACGGAAACCATCGTTATCTCTTATCATTGTTTGTTGAATTTGATGAATTCATTGAATTATATGATTGAAGTTTTGGAGTAAAAAAGACTGATCGTTTGATCAGTCTTTTTGATTACTTATATTCTTGAACTTCACTATCTTTTACGAAACCTTCTGTCGATACACGATGATATTTTTCACCATTGATAGTCGTATAACGATCAGTCTTCCATTCGGTTGAAGATTCAAGTGCTCGATCAGTTAATTTACCAGTTGGATTAATTATTCTAGTATCCTTATCTGCATTTACACGAATCTTAGAGTCATTGTAAACATAGACATAAATATCACTAGCTTTGACCCAAGTATCAGTTGATACTCGATAATACGTTACACCATTGAGTACCATCTTCTTGTCGTTTTTCCAATCAGAGCTCGATGCTAGTTGAATATCTGGAATTAACTCACCGTCACTATTGTAGAGATTTACTGATTTATCATTGAACGTGGCCACTGTTTGATTTATATCAGTGACTTTTTTATCCGTTATAACTGTTCCACCATCGCTACCAGTGTCTGTATCTGTTGCCACATATTTACCATAGTGAACTTCAAAACCATCAAGTACCTTACCAGATAGCTCCTCTGATGGATATTGCAAACTTTTCTCGTTAATATAATTCAACAGATCATTAAAGATATTTTTCAAACTATGTGTATCGTAATTATCAACGTGAAAATATCTATTTGGCATAACGGCAAATGGCATTGGACCATCATTATTAACAAGAAAATATTTAGAAAAGTTGTCCATATGGGCAATTGATTTGCTTGGATCTAATGTAGTATTATTCTCAAATTTATCTAGATCCTTTTGACTTATCTCATTAGCAGCATCACTGAGTCCATATGGCACTTTGATCTCCAATATTTCATCTGGATGACCATCACCATATTTAACAATGACTTTAATGATATAAGGATTCAATTTCTTAACCTTAATATCCATTTCTTCCCCATCTTGGTCATCAACTTTATAAACTCGATCGACTGGATCAAGATTCAAATATCCCAAAAGGCTGATGGAACTATTAGGTATTTCATATCCAATATAACCAGAACCCTTTTTTGTAGCTACTGTATTACCCTCATCGTCTTTATAGTTAAGAGTATAGGTATTTTCTGCCAAGTTCCAAGTTGTTACAGGTAAATCAGAATTTTCATTATAATATTCAATTAATTTTGAAACTGGTTTATCGGATAAGTCACTACTCCATGATTTAAAAGAATTGCTGTCCTTACCATCAATCCCTGTTCCGCTTAAGTCTGCATTTGCCGGTAAAGTTATAGATTTTAATTTTGAAAGTTTGACATCGTTATTTCCAGAAAGGTTTAACATTGAAGCCTTATCAGTAGTTTTATTTAATGGAATTGACGAAATATCTAAACTAGAAAGATTAATAGCATTATCGAACATACCATAAGTTTTATTTAGAACGCCTTCTTTAAATTCAGCACCATTAAGCTGAGCATCTTTCAAATTAATGCAATCACTAAACATAAAGCCAATATTGCTTAACCTGTCTGCCTTTACTCCATCCATAGAGACAGATTCCAAACCTGATCTCGCAAACATAGAAGAACTGCTCTCGACATTTTTCCAATTAAACATTTTCATATCAAAACTCTTAAGAGAATCTGCGTTAGAAAACATTCTACTAAAGTCTGTAGTATCTGAAGTATCAAAACTGCCACCTAAGTTTTTGTTCATAGAAATTGATTCTAAGCCTGAAAAACTGGCAAATAATCCTGACAAACTAGGTCCAGCTTTTACTGGACCTTCAAAAACTACTGACGATACCTGGTATCTTAATTGATTATCCCTTCCCAATTGGCTGTCATAGAATACTATATCTCCAAATTTATCTACTGGAGTATTGTCCCAATCACCAGCCTCAATATGAAGAACATTTTCGGTATCTATTCTCCACTCACTACCTGTGTTTTTTTCTCTTGCTCCACCAATCCTGCCCCATTCTTGACTAGTGGCAATATTATCTTGTGCGAGTGCAACATCATTATTGGATATATCCTGAATATCATCAGCCTTTACTATATTGGGACTACTCGCTAGTACTCCAGCAACAAGTACAGCCGGTGTAATTAACAATATTTTATTATTTATGTTAGTGATTACTTTAAACTTAAACCCAGTTTTTTTCATAATTATTTCTCCCCTAATTACAAAATGTGGATATATCATGATTATAACTGGTAATACAAAAAAAGACCACCAAGCATAGGCTTGGTGATCTATTAATTATTTAGCGTCTTTTTCAGCACGGCTCTTCAAAAATTCTTTAACTTCTTGTGTTTTGTTTACGCGTTCAGCACCATTCTTAGCGTTAACGGGACGGCGGTGACCAGTATAACCTTTATGTGTATTTTGTGACATCTAGAATCCCTCCTCCCTTTTTGTATATTTCTAATTCAACCATACCATTATAATGGACGTGGCCTGTAATTTCAAGACTTACTTCATACTAGTATATCATATTCCATGGATGATATTCTCAAATGAAAAACTATCATTTATTATTTTCGCAGTTTGCATAAAATCCCGCGGATTTGATCTCTCAACAAACTGAATATCTCTATCAGAAGAAATAAAATCAATTGTCCTAAATTGTATAGCATTTATTTGCCCTGATATTTTTCTAGCATGTATATCTACATACATTAAAGAATCTCTTATCGTACTAGTTATAGGGCATATAGCAATATATCCGGTTTTACTATTATATTGATCAGAAGACATAACGATAGCCGGCCTTCTTTTCTTAATTTCTCTACCTACTGAAGGATCAAAATTTAAAAAAATTAAGTCGCCTTGATGTGGGGTATATCCATGATATGCATAACTAGACATCACAGACTCTCCCTTCCATAAGAACTATTTCCTAACAGATCTCGTGAAGGTCTTAAGTCCTCACTATCAGAACCTGTAAATATATTTTCAGCCTTAGGGGTAAATATCAAATTACCTTCTGAATCCGCCATTGCCATATATTCACGTCCTGCTGGTATTTTAAATTCAGATGGAATGCTGATAACAATTGAATTACCTTGTTTTCTTGTTTTCATTATTCACTCCTCCATTCTATGTATTCACATAGTAACATCCAGTAATTACACAATCAAATAATAGACCATCAAAAAAAACCAACTAAATTATCTTTAGCTGGTTTCTTTAATATTTAAATTTAATTTTTAGAATGGACTCTGAAAGCCAATAAGAAACCAAGGATAGCTAATACTAAAGTAAAGGCAAATCCATAGTGTGCACCTTGAGTGAAGGCCAAAGCAGTTGAATGTCCGCCATTAGCGAAGAAATTGCTTTGTCCAGTACTCAATAAGATCGTAGCGATACCAGTTGCGACAGCACCGATAACTTGTTGGAACGTATTGATAATAGCAGATCCGTCAGCAGATTGATATTCATCAAGTGAGTTCAATCCATAAGTTTGTGATGGTGACATTGCTAGTGGAACACCGATCATTAAGACGATATGTGCCACAATAATGTAACCTAATGAACTATTTGAGTTACTTAATAGGAACATAACCGCTCCAATTGCTGAAACCAAGAATCCTAAACGTGACATCCATTTAGCACCAATACTATCGTATGCACGTCCAGCCAAGAATGAGACCAAGGCATTGACGATACCACCTGGCAACATAACCATACCTGTTAAGGCAACGGCCACTCCCAGTCCATTTTGTAAGTACATTGGCAAAATATACATAGCTGATAATGTAATACCGAAGTTTAACATAACTAAAATAGAACCAGTAACGAATTCAGGCTTGCTCAAAACAGCGAAGTCTAAAGTTGGTGTTTCTGCGTGTAATTGTTGTCTGATATAAATAACTAAGAAAATAAGGCCAATAACCAACGCAATCAAGGCCACTGGAATACTCTTTGTTAGGAAGCTAACTCCAAAAACAATCAAACCAAAACTGATTGTTGAAAGAAGAATGGCCAACCAGTCGACTTTTGGCTTAGTGACATCAAAGACATTAACCAGATTCTTTTCCATGAAGATCAAACCGATCACTAAGAAAATAATGAATGACCAGAAAATGAATCTCCATGACGATACACCCAAGATGATACCGGAAATTGTAGGTCCAATAGCAGGTGCAAACATGATAACCAATGCAGCTACACCAAGAGCAGCCCCCAATTTATTAGGTGGGAAAATTCTCATAGCGATTGAGAACATCAATGGCAAAATAATCCCAGTTGCGATACCTTGAATCATTCTACCGACCAATAATATAGGAAAGTTCATTGCGACAGCCGCAATAATTGATCCTACGATAAAGTCGATCAAACCGAATCTAACCAATCCCCTAGTTGAAAAATGCTTTGTTAATAAACTTGATAATGGTAAGACGATGGCAATGACCAACATGTAACCCGTGACCAACCATTGAGCCGTACCAGTTTCGATTGAAAAAGCTTTCATGATAGATGGCAAAGCAATGTTTAGTGAAGTTTCGCTGAACATCCCCACGAATCCACCAATTAAGACACCCATTAAAGCAAGATATGGGTGTTCTACTTGTTCACCCATAGTTTGAGTTTTACTCATAAAATACCTCCAAATTTGTTGCAACAGTTGATTAATATACCAGAAAAAAAATGTTTTCGTAAGTTTTTTCTGAAAATAGTTTTGTTTTGGTATGAAACTGATGATATTTAAAGGTATAAATAGGTGATGAAGCCTTAAATTATATAATTAATGTATCCCACATGGTACAATAACAAGTACAAGAAGACGTACAAGGAGGAATGACTATGACTTTTGCAGTAACACAAAGTGATTTTAGAGAACATCTAAAAGAGTATTTGGATAGTGTAAATGATGACGATGAGATTGTTTATATCGCTAGGTCAAAGAGCCGTACAGCAGCCGTTATCTCTCAGGAAAAATTAAATTGGTACGAAAGTATCGCACGGTCCAAAGAAGATTCTCTAGAATATGCAATTGCTAGAGATAAACTCATTCGTCATAATGACATGCAAGATGACAAAGTAGTGGAATCTGATGATAAATATTGGGGACAATTCACTAAATGAAAAAATTAAAATTCAAACCACGTGATACATTTAATATTGATTTAAAAAAATTAGCTAGTTTGGATAGAACAATTATTTCTGAAATAAGATCTGCAATTGATATTCTATTAGAAGACCAGGAATTACCAGAAGAATTTAAAGATCATGAATTGAAAAGACGTATGACAGGTTATCGCGAATTCCATGTACGAGATGCCCCATCTGGAAAAGCCCCCACTGACGTTAACGATATATTGGTTATTTACACGATTGATAAGGATGAATTGATCCTAATTGCAATACGTGCGGGATCACATTCAAGATTGTTTCCAGGATCAAATAGCTCTGAAAAATTTCATAAAAAAATATAAAAACACCGCCAATAGAAGTTTATGATGACTTCTAAGACGGTGTTTTTTTAAAATTATCACGAAAACTGTAAATCAATTAATCAATTCTCAAAAAAGTCTTCATCAATTTCAAACAATTCAAAACTATTTTTAACTTGAACACCTACGTGATATTGAAGCATCAACTCCGTCAACTGAATACCATCAATCAATACAATTGAGAATCCTTTAGCTGTCTCAATAGCATTTCTAGAGAAGCTTGAAGTAGTTATAAAGACACCACGATCAGCATGAATACGTGATAATGATCCGAAAAATGCATCAATCATAGGACGTTGAACGATATTATCTGAATTATATCTTTTAGCTTGAATATAAATTGTATTCGTGCCTAATGCATCTTGATTGATAACACCATCAATTCCACCGTCGTTAGTACTTTGAGTTACTTTAGAATTACCATTTGGACCACGATATCCCATAGCCACTAATAGTTTGACTACTAAATTTTCAAAGAATCTAGGATCTGATGCTTGTATTCTGCTTAATAGATCTGATGCTACTTGATTGTTGTAACTTGTGACGGTATCCGCAACATTTTCCGAGATATTTTCAAAAGTTTCAGAACCACTTTGTTTAACATTAATATTACTTCTCGCATTTCGTTCTTTTAGCTCTTTAACATGTTCTACATATTTAAACTGACTATGAATAACTTCACGATCAACATTGGCTCCTTCATTAAATAACTTTTTACCTAGAGATGTGATTTTATAAACACCTCGTTTAGGTCTATCAAAAAGTCCCGCCGTATATGATTCGCTAAGTCCCCAACCAACTCTATCTTCAATCATATTATCCATATTTGAAATATTATAAGTGACATTACGAAGTTCATCTGGCAAGCCTATTGCATCTGATGCCATTTTCTTCAAATCTCTACCTATATGCTCTTTACCATCCAAAGTTAAATATAGAAGAACTGGAACCATGGCATCCCACGTAGGCATACCATTTTTACCCATTTTCATATTCCTATAATCAAAGTCCATAATAACTTGCCCACTTTATTTTTAACCATAGTATATAAAAGTTACTGTAATTGGATTTTTCTTTAAAAATATATTGATAGTATTTAAATTCACTCTTTAAATCAATAAGTTTTATGAATCAATAACGGTTACGTTTGAAATTAGTAATGTTACTTTGACAACCTCAACCAACCAAACAATTTTAAAAAATAATACCAACAGATAATAAACTGTTCATAAGTGAGTAATTAACAAATATGGCAGAGCTTTTAGTCAAAATATTAAATAAAATTTACTTAAAATTGGGAACAGCATTCGTTAGGCAACATAGTAAAACGCATTACAAGAAAGAATACAAATTTGGATTCAACATTGCCACTTACAATTTCTGCACAAAAAGGATTAATAGATCAAGAAAGCTTTTTTGATAAAAAAATTGCTAGTAAAGATGTCAGTGGATATTATCTGATAAAGAAAGGAGAATTTGCCTACAATAAATCGTATTCAAATGGATATCCATGGGGAACAATTAAACGACTAGACAGATATGATATGGGCGTCCTTTCTACTCTTTATATTGTTTTTGTACCAACAAAAGTAAATAGTAACTTTCTAACAAAGTATTATGACACCACTTACTGGTATCGCGAATTATCCATGAACGCATCTGAAGGAGCTAGGAACCATGGGCTACTTAATATATCACCGTCGGACTTTTTTAACACAAAGCTGACAATCTCTCAAACTCATGAAGAACAAAAAAAATAGGTAATTTCATTTCACGTTTAGATTTGTTAATTGATCTTCAACAACGGGAACTCGACTTATATAAAAAATTAAGAAAAGGTCTTTTACAAAAACTATTCCCTTCAGATGGGGAAAATGTACCAATTGTGAGATTTGCTGATTTTGATGAAAATTGGAAGCAGTATAAGCTACACCAGATATTTCAATATGAACAGCCAAGTAAATACATAGTTACTTCAACTGACTATAATACAAATTATGAAATACCAGTTCTTACAGCTGGAAAAAGTTTCATTTTAGGTTATTCTAATGAACATTATGGTATTAAAAGCGCAAATAAGAATAATCCAATTATTATTTTTGATGATTTTACTGTTGGAATGCACTATGTTGACTTTCCGTTCAAAGTGAAAAGTTCAGCAATGAAACTTATTAGCTTAAAATCTAATGATAATAATTCTATTTTTATGTATTACATCCTAAAGAAAATACATTATGTTCCACAAGGACATGAACGACAATGGATTTCAAAGTTTTCTCAATTTGATACTTTAATTCCTTTTACCTCTGAACAAAATAAAATAGGTGATATACTGAATAATATTGATAAACTTTTAAAGTCACGAAAATACAAACTGAATGAAATTTCTATGTTAAAAAAATACTATCTCCAAAAACTGTTCATCTAAATAAAGCTCACATGACATTCCTTGTCATGTGAGCTTTATTACATTAACTTAGACATTTGAAACATTATCTTTTCACTATCTTGTGTTTCTAATTCCTGAATAATATGAAGGTATGTATTTTGTGTAGTTGTCATATTGGCATGTCCTAATCGACGTGCAACACTTGCAATAGATACTCCAGCAAACAGAAGTAATGATGCATGTGTATGTCTAAGTCCATGTACTGTGATCACTGGAATATTAGCATTTATACAAAGAACTGCCAATCTATTATTAATAGTTGAATTGAATATTCGTTGTTTTACAAAAATAGGCTGATCCTGCGGTAATTCTTTTATCATTTGAGAGAATTGCATCGCCATTTGCCAATCTATTTGCACTTTTCTAACTGATGATGGATTCTTAGTTGGTTGAAACCCACCATTAGTAGCACGATAATTCCAAGTTTTACTTACATTTAAAAGTTGTTTTGTAAAATCAAAATCATTTGGTGTTAATGCCAGGGCTTCTGCAAATCGTAGACCAGTTTTGGCAACTAATAGGATGTACCAATCCCAATTGATTGTATAACCTAAATCCAGTTGTCTAATTAACTGTTGTAATTCGTATTGATTTAGAAATTTAGGTTTCTTAACACTAGGCTTTTTACCTTTAATAATAATTTTGCGAGTGGGATTCTGCGTTATTAATCCTTCGTCAAGAGCATCCATTATCGCACCTTTTACTTGGTGATGAAAATCCTTGGTAGTTTGTTTTTCATGATCCAAAGCATATCCATTAATTAATTCTTGATAACTTCGTCTCGTTAAATCACATAATCGTAGATTGGGCGCTAATTTGGTAACCCATTTTAAACTCATATAATATTTATCCAATGTGACTGATCGAATTGCATTAACCTTGTATAAGTTAATCCACTCTTCGTAATACTTATAGAATAGCTGAGATGATTTAGTTTTACGCACAAAAAAACCTCCAAATAATTTTTGGTATATAGGTACCACTGTTTATTATCCGGAAGTTTTATTTTAATACAGTCATATATCCAAAACGTCAAACAAAAAGTTTTTGAAGATAGTATTTTTTTATTAAATTTAGTTCTCCCATCCTTCCTTTTTGCAAATCAATAATGTTATTAATATTATTCAATAATTCACCTATGTTTCTTTGCTCTTCAATTTTTGTAACCGGAACATTCATGTCCATTACTTTATTCTTTGAAATATTATATCGTGAAATACCTTGTGCCAATATAATAAATTTTTTCCTTATTGATGGTGATCGCAGCATAAAAGCCCAGTAATAGGGAGAAAATGGTATTTCTAGGTTATATCCAAAACAGAAACTATTAAGATAGATATTTTCCGCTTTTTCAAGCCATATGGATGACATTCCCACCTCTTCGGGTGTTTCTGATGAAGTCGTGAATAGTATATTTCCATATTTCAATTGATATTGTTTTGAATCAATTTCAACACTTTCGACCATATTTGGATTTGAAATAGGATTACTAAATACGTTCATATAGGTAACAAATTTAGCATCCCCATGTCCAAAATCTTTTTTTGTTTTCCCACTTAAACCAGCAAATGTTTTGCCTATTTCTCCCAACTTACGCTTCTTCCAATCTTCATCAAAATCAGCAAATCTCACAATTGGTACATTTTCCCCATCTGAAGGGAATAGTTTTTGTAAAAGACCTTTTCTTAATTTTTTATATAAGTCGAGTTCCCGTTGTTGAAGATCAATAAATTTGTCTATTTTTTTGAATAATTTACCAATTGTATTTTGTTCTTCTATTGATGGAAAATCCATTATCATTTTTGATAGTTGTTTTCCAGAAATTTCAAGGAAAGTAGATCCGGCACCGTTAATTTCACCATACCTTTTCAATTCATTAGTACGAGAAAAAATAAAATAAGTGTCTAATGTTCCATCATGAGGGACAATCGACTGAAAACCTTGGTTGGTAGTTCCAGGTTCGGATAAAATAGCGGTATTCCCAATACCTGCACGAGAGGTAAATAAAACAGTATCTCTGGGAAGCATATGTGCGGAGCTTTTTTCTAATCCTAATTTAGTTATCTTTTTTTTACTACTAACCATATATGAGTTTTCACCAATTTCAGCTGGAGAATACCAATTTATATTCCCATTCCAAAATTTTTCATTTGATGTATTCGGAGTTCCTCCTCCGACAATTTTCGCTACATCTCCCAACTTACGCAGTTCCCAATCATCAGTAAATCCCTTAAGCCGTACCTCCGGCACACGTTTATCCATTATGTTTCACCTCATCATCTAGCATAGAAATGAAGTCATTGAGATCATTTTGTATTTTTTCATCAGAAGAAGTGAGTTCTTTCATCATTGAAAGTAACTCCTTTTTATTTTCTTCAATTTTTTTATTATTTTCTTTTATTTCTTTTGTTATCTCTCCTAAATCAATTTCTGGTTCAGGTTCAAAAGTATCTACATATCTTGGTATATTCAAATTGAAATCATTCTCTTCAATTTGATCCATTGCTGCAACATGAGCGTATTTATCAACATCTTTTCGATCATTATATGTATCAACAATCTTGTTAATATCTTCATCACGAAGAAGATTTTGGTTCTTTCCTTTTTCAAAATCACTACTTGCATCAATAAATAGAACATCTCTATTTATTTTATTTTTCTTCAATACCATAACAACAGTTGGAATACCCGTTGAATAGAACAGTCCTGCAGGTAGTCCAATAATTGCGTCAATTTGATTTTTCTCCAATAAAGCACGGCGGATTTTTTCTTCCTTAGCACCACGGAATAAAACACCATGTGGCAAAACGATTGCCATTGTTCCTTTAGAACTTAGATGATATAAGCCATGCAATAAGAATGAATAATCTGCCTTTGTCTTTGGAGCTAGGCCACCATAATCCTTAAAACGTGGATCCTTCATTTTATTATCATTATTATCCCAGTGTGCTGAATAAGGAGGATTTGCGACAACCATATCAAAGCTTCTTGGATGATCAATACCTTGTGAGTCAATTCCATCAGGCCAATCGCTTTCCAATGTATCCGCATTACGTAAATCCATGTTCATGTATGAAACATCATGCATCATCAAATTCATACGAGCCAGGTTATATGTTGTTGTGTTTAGTTCTTGTCCATAATAAAATAGACGACGATTTTTAATTTGTTCCTGAACCGTTAACAATAATGAACCTGAACCACAGGCAAAGTCATAAACACTTGGCTTGGTTTCTTCTGGATCTAACCCTTGAACAACTAATTTAGCTAAAACTTCAGATACTTGGTGAGGCGTATAGAATTCTCCAGCCTTCTTACCTGAATTACCAGCAAATTGAGCAATTAGAAATTCATAAATATCACCTAAAATATCGTGACCATCATCATCTTTATACTGAACTTCATCAACTAAATTAACGATTTCTGTCAGCGCCTTAGCACGTGCAGCAGTCGTTTGACCTAAACGAGAATTACCAAGATTCATGTCAGCAAAGACACCGTGGAAATCTTGCTTAGCATTTGTATTCAAATCAACATTGTGATTAAAGTCATCTAACATATCTTGAAAGTCTGATGGTGCAATGGAATTGTCATTTACTTTATCAACAATCGTTTGCCAAGTATATTGTGGAGCAATTGCATAACCTAAAGAATCAGCAAGATCTTCAAGATAATCAGCTAAGTCATCCCCATTAGCTTGTTCTGCATATGCTTCATTAACACTTTGACCTCCAGCAACATCTAACAAATCATTTTGGACCATTCTCTGTTCCTGATGTTCTGATAAATAACGATAAAACATAAATCCTAAAATATAGTTTCTATATTCGCTGGCATCCATATTGCTACGAAGTCGATTGGCCATTTCCCATATTTGACTGGTAATTTCTTGTGCTTTACTCATAATTTCTCCTAATATTTCTCAACAATTTGATCAGCAAATTTCTTAAAACTTCTTCTCAAATGTGTTCTATATTTAATTTTTGACAAATCTCTAACATGTTCGGCATCAGCATCATCTATATAAACAGTGGATCCTTCTTTAACAATTTGATCTAAAATACCATTTATATTCAAATCATCTGCAGATTTAACGTGGTTTTCAATAATTTTATTAATTGACTGTGAGGAATCAATATCTGCTAATCCCCAAGTCTTTTTATATTCAAAAATATCATTTCTTAAGCGCATATTATTTTGACCTGTAACCAAGTTCTTTATATCTTTTTGATTAACAGGATAATCATAGTCTTTAACATTTCCCTTTAGCACATCATCAGTAAATTGATTAATCTGTTCTGCGTATTTACGATCATCAACTTTATCGGAGATTGTCTTAATCTCCTCGGCAGTTTTATTAGCGGACTCCAAATCGTCCTCGTGATATTGATTCATCAAGTCTGCAATTAACTCTTCCAAATAATCGTAATTCACTTGAATTTCTTTGACATGTTCCATCTTCAAATCAATTTGAGATACATCAACATTGTGATAGATAGCCATTTTTTGTTTAACATCATTAGTTAAGGTAGTTGTTAATACTTCTTCTGTATCAACATCTATCCCTAATTCATCCAAAAGTTTTTCAGGCTTTTTATCATCATACTTGTCATCTTGCTTAATCATAGACATCAAGTGATTATATTGACGTAAACTAGAATACATTTCTTCCACTTTATTTTGACTATCGGGCGTTCTACTAAAGTCATCTGAATAATTTGCTAATTGATCAACAACTTTCTTTAGGTCCTGTTTAATATCCTCATATGGTTTTTCAATTACATCATCAGTAATACCTGGAAGTTCAATCTGAATATTCGCTGAATCTCGATTTGCATATGTAGCTAATGCTTTTTTCATAAGTACTTCTGTATGATGTGGCCAACGATAATTGACTATTCGTCCAAATGGCTTTGTTTGCATATCATAAACTCTATTAGTTCTTGAGTATGCTTGAATCAAAGCTGCTCCTTGCAAGGTTCTATCAACATATAAAGTGTTCATTTGTGGTGCATTGAAACCTGTTAGCAACTGATCGACGACAATAACAATATCAAAATATTTACCATCGCTAATTGTTCTATTTAATCTTGAAACAACTTGAGCTGTATATTCTTTTACTTGAGTATCATCAAAACTAGTTCCAAATTCTTCATTATAATCATTCATGACCTCACGTAAGGAATCATTATTTTTCAATTGTTTATCGCTATTTGAAGTATCCTGACTAAATGTTATTCCAACTTTTAGTGGCTTATCTAATTCAGAATTTCTACGCTTAAATTCATGATAGTATTTCATAGCCATTGGTGTGGATGCTTTTCCACCACCAACATGCGTTGTAAATAAGGCATTATATTCACCATTACGTGACCGCTTATTCCAATTTTTAATAATATCATCTACAACTAACTCGACATGTTTAGGATTATCATCATAAACCGATGGCTTAACCGTATCATCCATATCATCATCGGCCATATTATCAATTTTTGCTTGAACGTCTTCATCAGACATCTTTGGATAACGACTCTTAAAATATTCTGGTAAATATTGTTCACGTAGAACTGAATCAGATAATGTCGTTTCAAAATCAACCTTAAATCCGAGTACATTTCCATCAGCAATCGCATCACGAATTGTATACGCATGAATCAAATCACCAAAAACTTCACTCGTTGTTGGATGGACTTCAAAAACCGGTGTACCTGTATAACCTATCCAAGCAGATTTTCTAAATCCGCCCTTAATACGTTTCAACATATCACCAGAGGTAGAGCGATGAGCTTCATCAACAATGAAGACGATATTTTTATCAATTCGTTTAAAGTTTTTATCACGGACCATTGCATCCATCTTTTGAGTAGAAGTAACTATAATTCCGTTACCATTCTTCTTTAACTTACGTTCCAGTACCCAACGATTTGATGTATCTGTTACTACACCACCATTACTATCATCTGTATTTTCTGGATCATAAGCTTTATATTCATCAACTGTTTGATTAGTTAAAGCAACACGATCAACTAAGAAAATAACTTTATCCACATTAGGTAATCTTGATGCCAACCAAGCAGCTTTAAAGGAACTGATTGTTTTACCAGAACCTGTTGTATGCCATACATAGCCAGCACCCTGTTCATCAATTCCAAAAGTATGCTGACGTAACTTTCTAATTACTCTCTGAGTTGCATAAACCTGATATGGGCGCATAACTTTAATCATTTGGTGTCTAGGTGTTCCATCAAGAATCATATAATTAGTCGCCATTTGATGAGACATAGGAATAGATAGCATATTATTAGCGAATTCTTTCCAATCAAATACCGGTTTATTGTCATCCGCTCTTTGCCAACGAAAAGCAAAGTCAGTATTAAATTTGTCAGCAGTTGAATTTGCCATATATCGACTATCATGCGGAGTAATTGCTACCAATATTTGAAGAGTTGAGAAAATATCAGAATATTGATTTTCTTCAATATACTGATGCATTTGATTTAATGCTTCTTTAGCATCATGACCATCCGCTTTTTCCTCAATTTGAATTATGGGTAATCCATTTATTAATAAAGTAGTATCAAAACGACGATTTTTACGACCAGGAATAATTGCTGGTCGTTCAATTTGATTTACGATTTGGTAAATGGTATCTCCAGCACCGATATTATCTTGATCAAAAATCTTCAAATAAACATGCTGTCCATCGTCACGATCAATTTCTACTTGGGAGATTCCATTCATACCATATAAAAATTGACCAGCTTGATACGGAGTTTCAAGTTGTCCAATAATCATTTGAATCTGCTTAAATTCTGCATCAGAAAGAGGCTTATCTAATCTATCTTGATTGTGTTGTTCAACAATACTTTTAAAGTTTCCCCATAAATCATCAGTCGTTTTAATTTGGTCATTATAGTCCCACTGCTTTGTTCCACCCAAATTAACTAAATAGTCTATTAATTTATTTTCAAATTGTAATTCGTTGACTTCTACACTCATGATATATCCCTCATAAATTCCCTAAATTAAATAAAATTCACATTTTACATAACATTTACCTAAAATTAACCAACTTGATTATATCAAAAAAGACGACCCTCTTTCGAAGATGTCGTCACTTATCTAAAGTATCAATAATAATAGGAAGAAAAATATTATTTTAAATTTTGGCTTTGATCTAGAAATATATCCAGCCGAAGGCGTAGAAGATATCCATAAGCAGTGACAATGGCGTTAGGACAGCGATTTTCTGTCCTTACACCATGAATGATTTCGAGATTTGCAAAGCAAAACTCAAAATCGAGATCCCAGACCAAGGCTGGGATCGGTTCCACAGCGATGGACATCCTCTACACCGTAGGCGACAGTTTTTATTACTATTTAGAGTAAAAAAAGAGACCAGATTATAAAAAATCGAGTCTCTTTTACTACCTATATATAATTATTAATACCAAGCAGGTTTGTCACCGTCAGTATTAGGTTTGTTAACACCTAGTGATTCTCTAACATGCTTGTCAGGTGCTTGAGTAAGATCAACAACCAATTGTGCGATTGACTTTCTTGAAACCTCAGTACCCTTAAATGTTTCACCCTTTTGAGTGAGTTCAAAATCAACTTCGTCTTTGTCTGTTAACCAAGCTGGACGAATGATCGTATAGTCAAGATCTGAATCTTCCAGTACTTTAGCTGCTGCAGCATATGTTGTAATGTAATTTCCAAGTGTACTATTATTCCACTCACCAAACTTACCAGGAACTTCGTCATAAATACCCAAAGTTGAAATCCAAATCAAACGTTTCTTGCCTGCAGCGTGCATTGCTTCAACGACTGCTTTGGCTTGATCCTCAATATTGCCACCCGCTAAGTTAGCATAAACGACATCGACATCTTTCATTGAATCTTCCAGTGTTTTGACATCAGTAACATCCCCGCCAATTATTTCAACTAAATCATTCTTAATATCGCGTAAACGTTCTGGTCTTCTAAGATACAATTTTAAGCTGTTACCAGTTGAATCCAAGAAAATATCCTCTGCCAAACATGCAATCTTTCCATTTGCTCCCAAAATCAATACTTTAGCCATAATATTCCTCCTATATTCCTGTTCATACCTAATATAGTTGAGGTTGGCCTTTAATACAAAAAATGTTTCTCGCAAAATTAGTGATAGACATAAAATTGACAATAATATGTTTATTTTTTAATACATATAATTATTTGTCCCCACTACTTGGTAATATCCTTCAAAACGTTGTCAATCATTTCTGTATAGGCAATTGGGCCTTTATATTGCCAGCTAGAATCATCACCGTACTGGAATAATTTATCATTTTTTACAGCTGAAATATTTTGCCAAATAGGATCTTTAAACATTGAAGCATCTTTGTCGCTATTAACTAAGAAAATATAATCTGCGTCCAATTTAGCTAATTTTTCCAATGAAACAGCTGACCAATCAGCAGTAGCTTTTTTAGAAACTTGTTTGACTAAGTCTGGTTCTTTCAATTTCAAATCACCATATAATAATGACCCACTGGCCGATTTGTCACTAACGATAAAAGCCGAGTTATTCGTTACCCAGAGTACCGCAACAGACTTGTTCGGTGCTGACTCTTCTAGTTCTGAACGTGCCGATTTGACTTTCTTATCGTACTTCTTCAAAACCTTCTTAGCTTTATCAGTCTTATTTACTGCTTTGGCTACATCTAAGAATTGTGCTCGCCAACTGACATCATTCCCATTTTTAACAACATATGTTGGCGCAATTTTCTTATACTGATTGTATTTGCCATTAGCGACAGCACTATCTGTTCCCATCAAGATAAGATCTGGTTTGGCCTTAGTCACGGACTCATATGGTAGAGAATAGTCGATCAAAGGAACTTTCTTCAGATCTTTGTTCAAATATTCTTGAGTTCCGGAGCCATTTTTAACTGACCATTGAACAACTGGCTTAACACCAACAGCTACTAAATAATCTTCCAAATAACTTCCTACAACGCGCTTTGGATGCGCGGGTATACTAACTTTATGATCCATGGAATCGGTCAAAGTTCTAGTTGAACTTTCTTTTGAACTATTGCCACAAGCCGTTAAAAACACCGCCAGTAGTAGTGTCAAATATACCGATACTCTAACAAATTTACTTTTCTTCAAAATTACCTTCCCCCAATTCCAAAATATAATTAGATTATCTGTGAAAAGGTTATCAAATGTCAATGCAATGAGTTAAAATATATAACAATTAGACGTTTAATTTATTCCATACGTATGTAAAAAGGAGCGAAATCCATGGATATTATTGAGACCAAAGATGTCTGCGTCAGTTATGAGAAAAAATTAACCATTCATGACCTATCAATTAAAATCCCTAAAGGACAGATCACAACTTTGATCGGACCAAATGGTTGCGGTAAATCCACTTTGATTCGGACCATCGCCCATCTGCTCAAGCCTTCTAAAGGGACAGTTTTTTTAGATAGCCAAAATATTGCCCAAAAAAAGATCAGTGATATTGCTAAAGAAATGGCGGTACTTCCTCAAACTAACAACTTAGCCAATGATTTGACCGTTCAGGAACTCGTAACTTTTGGTCGCATTCCTTATCGTAAGAGATTTGCCTCTATGTCAAAAATGGATCACGAAAAAATTGACTGGGCCTTAGAAAAAGCTTCCTTACAAGATCTTCGAGATAGACGTCTCAGCACTCTTTCTGGTGGTCAAAGGCAACGTGCTTGGATCGCCATGGCAATTGCCCAAGATACCGACACGATCATCCTTGACGAACCGACAACTTATCTCGATTTAACTCATCAACTTGACGTAATGCTTCTTATTAAAGAGTTGAACGAAAAAGAGCATCGAACTATTATCATGGCTCTACACGATTTAAACCATGCGGCCAGATTTTCTGATCAGCTGATTGCCATCAAAAAAGGGCAATTACAAGTCAGCGGACCCGTTCAAAAAGTTATCACTCAACAAAATCTCAGAAATATCTTCGATATCGACGCCAAAATTATTGAAGACAACTCTAGACCCATGATTTTAACTTATGACCGTTGGCGAGGTGAGACAGTTTGAACCAGCGATTAAAGTTTTCCATTCATCTAATTATCAGTCTTTTACTACTTACAGTCTTAATCATTTTAAGTATCCGTTTTGGCGCCAACAAAAATGGATCTTCAACTGTATTTAATGCTATTTTTCATTTCCAAAAAAATAATATCGATCAACAAATAGTCAGAAATATTCGTATTCCTCGGGTTATCGGTGCAATCTTAATTGGTGCTGCATTAGCCGGAAGTGGTGCCTTGATGCAAAGTATCACCAAAAATCCAATGGCCGATTCAGGAATTTTAGGTATTAATTCTGGAGCTGCCTTAATGCTGACTATTAGTTTTGCTTTTTTCCCACATCTTTCTACTCAAGGAACAACTATCTTCTCAGTTTTTGGAGCGGCTTTCACATCTGTACTAGTTTTTATTATCAGCTCGTTAAAAAAATCACAAACGAGTCCTACAATTTTAGTTCTAGCTGGTATGGCAATCAGTGCCTTTTTTACTGCTATTAGCGAAGGACTGGCACTCTTGTTGCACCTCAAACAGGATTTAGCTTTTTGGCATTTTGGCGGTGTTTCAGCTGTCAGTTGGACGCAGTTAAAAAATCTTGGTCCTTGGATAGCAATTGGAATAGTTATTCTATTATTTCTAGCCCCTAGTTTGAACCTATTACATTTGAGTGATGACTCCATCAAAAGTTTAGGTCGAAATATCAATGTTATCAGGATACTAGCGCTAGTATGTGTGGTTATTCTATCTGGGATCTCGGTCTCATTAGTTGGTACTGTAGCTTTTGTTGGTTTGATCATTCCCCACATTGCTAAATTCTTAATTGGGACCGATTATCGACAGATCATCCCTTTAACATTGATCTTAGGAGCTGATTTAACTGTTTGTGCGGACCTCATTGCTCGAACGATCAATCCACCTAATGAAACACCATTTGGCTTAATAATTTCTTTAGTCGGTGTTCCATTCTTCATTTACCTAGCTAGAAAGGACGGTAATAACGCATGAGAAAAAGCTTAAAACTGTCCTACTGGCTGATAATTTTGATTGTTTTAATGATCATATTAATGATTGTCAATCTCAATACTGGTGAAATGAATGTTTCTTATAATGATATTTTTAATTTAATCATTGGTCGCGGTACCTATACTCAATCTATGGTTGTTTTTGATTTTCGTATGCCTAGGATCATGATCACTTTACTGGTAGGATTTTCGTTGGCCATCGCTGGTAGTGTTATTCAAACTACTACTCAAAATCCGATGGCTGATACCAGTTTTCTAGGTATCAATTCTGGCGCTGGTATTGCCGTAATGCTGTTTATTGCACTAGTCAAAAATCAAGACGCGCATATGTTTTTGTTACCAATATTGGCTTTAGTTGGAGCATTAGTAAGCACCTTTTTAGTTTTCCTATTCGCGTTTAAAAAAAAGGATGGGATAACTCCTAATCGCCTACTACTTACTGGTGTAGCGTTATCTGGTTGTTTTTCATCGATCATGGTCTTGTTGACCTTAAAAATGTCACCGGAAAACTATCAGTTCGTTATGAACTGGCTGACCGGAAGTATTTGGGGTACAAGTTGGGAATTCATTTTGATTGCCTTACCGTGGTTAATAATCTGTACGGTTTTAATCTTCAGTAAATTAACCATTTTAGATTCTTTTAATCTCGGTGATGACGCTGCTCAATCATTAGGCATTTCTCTAAAAAAAGAGCGGATCATTTTGATAAGTTTAGCCGTCATCTTAGCTGGTGTCAGTGTTTCTATCAGTGGTGGAATAGGTTTTATCGGTCTAATAACGCCGAACCTAGCTAGACGTGTTATTGGTTTCAAACACAGCCATCAACTGGTATTGTCAGGAATCTTGGGCAGTTTCTTATTATTAGCAGCTGACACTTTAGGGCAACTTATCAGTGCCTCATCCGAAATTCCCGTCGGTATTATAGTGGCCTTGATCGGCGCTCCATACTTCGTATATATCCTCACAAGATCTAATTAAGAGCTGTTTTCAGAAAAAATGAAAGCAATTCTTATTTTTTTGGCTCTAGATTAGGTTTCTTATATGGCAAGTTATCTGCTTATTGAAAATAGGAATTAGTTAAATCTTATCGAATCCAGTAATGACAAGGAAATTGGTATACTATTGTTTTCATAAATAAAGTTTGTGAAATTACTATCCATCAACCAACAAATATATTTATAATTACAACCCTTGTCGCCCAGTATATTCAGCCTTAAATCAAGCTGAAAACAAAGTATTATTAATTTTCATATTGTGAAATTGTCAAAATCTTGCTATATTAGAGGCGTGATATGAAAGCGATTTCAAATCTTAAGGAGGCACTAAAATGAAAATTGGTATACCTAAGGAAATTAAGAATCAAGAAGAACGTGTTGGTTCAACACCATCTGGAGTAGCAAATTTGGTTCGTGCTGGACACGAAGTAATTGTTGAAACAGGCGCAGGAATCGGTTCAGGATATTCTGACAGTGACTACACCGCAATGGGCGCTTCTATTGGAAGTGCGCAAGATGCTTGGAACTGCGAAATGGTTATCAAAGTTAAAGAACCCCTTAAATCAGAATACAAATATTTCCGCGAAGACTTAATCATCTATACATATCTACACTTAGCAGCTGACAAGGATTTAACAGAAGCACTCTTGAAAGCTAAAACAACTGGTATAGGTTATGAAACAATGGTTGGACCTCGTGGCGGACTTCCTCTACTTGTTCCAATGAGTGAAATTGCTGGACGTATGTCCGTACAAGTTGGTGCTCACTTCTTAGAAGAACCACATCAAGGAAAAGGATTACTACTTGGAGGCGTTCCTGGTGTTAGACGTGGTAACGTAACAGTTATCGGTGCTGGTACAGTTGGTTTCAACGCTGCCAAAATGGCAATCGGGCTTGGTGCAAACGTGACAATTCTAGATATCAATGCACAACGTTTAGCAGAATTAGAAAACATCTTTGACGGAAAGATTCAAACATTAATGTCAAATGAACATAATATTGCTGAATGTGTTAAAAATTCCGACTTAGTTATCGGTGCTGTCTTGATCCCTGGTGCTGTGGCTCCTACATTAGTAACCGAAGAAATGATCAAGAGTATGGAACCAGGATCTGTTATCGTTGATATTCCGATCGATCAAGGTGGAATCTTCGAAACAAGTTCAAAAGCAACAACACATGACGACCCAATCTACATCAAACACGGTGTTATCCACTATACTGTTGCTAACATTCCTGGTGCTGTTCCAAAGACAGCTACAGAGGCTCTTTCAAGTGCAACTATTCCTTATGCTATCCAAATTGCTAACAAAGGACTGGCAAGAGCTTCCGAAAATAACACCATCTTCACCGGAATCAATACTCATGCCGGTAATCTAACAGAAAAAGCAGTGGCTGAAAGTCTAGAAATACCATACAAGAAATATTCAGCTGATGCTAAACTCGTTTAACCATGGGTGATAAGATCGATCTGAAGGCACTGTTGAATGGTAAGTCAGATCGAAAAAAGACGTTGGGATTATTTGACCTTTCCATCTTAGGGATCGGTGCCATCATCGGTACTGGTATCCTTGTTCTAACTGGGATCGTAGCCGCAACTGACGCTGGACCAGGAGTTATTTACTCCTTTCTGATCGCAGCTTTAGCAAGTGGTTTGATCGGGTTATGTTATTCCGAATTAACGACTAGTATCCCCAATTCAGGTAGTGCCTATGTCTATGCCTGGGTAACTATTGGTCAAAAAATGGCCTTCTTTGCCGGTTGGACTCTGCTTGGAGTTTATATAACGACGACTGCTACGGTAGCTAATGGTTGGACAGGTTACGTTCACTCGTTCTTACGAGAATTTGGTATCGTACTCCCGGATGCTTTAATAAAATCACCATTTAATGGTGGTATCGTAAATCTACCCGCAATTATTATGATCTTACTAGTAACGCTTATTTTGACTCGTGGTACTAGCGAGAGTAAGGTTTTAAATAATATCTTAGTAATTGTCAAATTAGCTATTATTCTCTTATTTATCTTTGTTAGTTTGTCAGATGTTCAACCTAAAAACTGGTCTCCATTCTTACCTTACGGAACTACTGGTGTTTTTGCTGGTGCTTCAACTGTTTTCTTCGCCTTTTTAGGATTTGACGCTTTGGCCACCTCAGCCGAAGAAGTAAAAGACGTCCAAAAAACACTCCCACGAGCTATCATCATTTCATTATTAGTATCGACCCTACTCTATGTAATAGTAAGTTTAGTAATGACTGGAGTTATGCATTATAAGAACCTCAATGTTCCAGAAGCTATGTCATTTGTTCTGATCGAAAATGGACACGGCGTAGCTGCGCAAATTGTTTCAGGTGGTGCTATTTTAGGTATTATCGCCGTGGTTCTAGCCTTCATCTATGCTTCATCCAACATCACTATGTCCATGAGCCGTGGTGGATTTTTACCTAATAATTTAGCAACTTTAAACAAGAAAACTGGCAGTCCCAACAAAGCTTTATGGTTGATCGGACTTGTTGCTTCGATCTGTGCTGGACTATTGGATATCAAGAACTTAGCAATTTTTGCAAATGTTGGTTCATTGTGTGTCTTCTTCTTAATTTCCCTGATGGTTCTACTATTAAGAAGACAACATCCAGAATTAAAACGCCCATTTAAAGTTCCCTTTGGAAGGATCATCCCTATCCTTTCAATGCTAGTTTGTGTATTCCTATTAGCCAACCTGCCGCTCAACGCTTGGCTAAATTACTTCGGATGGTTAGTGATCGGCTTAATAATGTACTTCTTCTATTCGAAGAAACATATTAAAATTGAGCTTGAAGATACAAGTACTTCAGGTAAAGGTGGTGATGCGTCTGATATTGATAAAGACGATGACGACGACGCTTTACTGGATTAGCCCTTTCCTAGAATTTACTAGCTCTGCTGACACAAACTCGAAAAGAGTGAAAAATCCATAACATTCCCCTGTTATGGATTTTTTTTGTTGCGAAAATTTACAGATAAGGAATTGAAGATACTTCCATGCTATAATTTGTCTGTAATGCTGAAAGCTTAGGAGGAAATTATGTCGAGTAATGTGGCTCACTTAATTAAAGTCGCATCAAATGAAATATCGCGCAGCGTAAATAAATTTGCGGCTAAATATGATCTTACTGGCACACAAGTTCAGATCATCGACTTTCTCACCCATATCCCTGAGAATAAAGAAACCTTTCAAAAAGATATTGAAACAGAGTTCAATATTCGACGTTCAACAGCTACTAATATTCTAAAAAATATGGAAAAGATCGACTTAATCAAACGCGAGCCGGTCAAAAGTGATTCACGTCTTAAAAAAATCGTTATTTTGCCTAAAGCAAAAGATCTGCAAGATAAAATCGACGACTTTATGAAGGAAAACGACCAAAAGATCCTCTCAACTCTGGGAACCTTTGAACGTCGTGGCTTTCTGCATGCTCTACAAAAACTACCTGAAAAGCTAAAAAACAATTAAAGTGAGGTAATTAAGTAATGACAAAAGTAATTATGGACTGTGATCCTGGTATTGATGACGCCATTGCATTGACCGTTCTATTAGCACACCCCGAAAAGGCCGACCTAATTGGTGTAACTACAGTTGGTGGAAATGTTCAACTCGACTACGTTACAGCGAACGCCAAAAAATTACTAACATTTTTAGGTTCAGATGCTGAACTAGCTTCCGGACAAGCAACTCCACTAGTAAAAGAAATTGAAACTGCCAGTCAAGTTCATGGTAAGACTGGTATGGATGGATACGACTTCCCAGAAGACAGTAAAAATTATCAATTAACAAGTAATAACGCCGTTACATATCTATACGATCGTATTTCAAACTGCGACGAAAAAGTTAATATTGTCGCTACTGCACCACTAACTAACATTGCTTTGTTGTTAAAAGTTTTCCCAGAAGTTAAGAAAAATATCGAACACATCTACGTTATGGGTGGTTCAACCCTCCAAGGAAACATCACTTTAGCTGCTGAATTCAATGCTTACGTTGATCCAGAAGCTGCCAAAATAGTCTTTGAATCCGGTCTTCCAATTACTCTTTCAGGACTTAATTTAACCGAAAACAAAGCCTATATGACAATGAAAGAAATCGACCACATCAAAGATCTTGGACACGTTGGCGTAATGGCAAGTTCCATCATGGAATTCTACTCCGCGGCCGAATTAAGAAATGGTCACACCAAGATACCAGTTCACGATGCCTGCGCCGTTATCAGTCTGATCGCACCTGAATTATTCACCAAAAGTGAAGAATATCCAATCACAGTTTCACTAACAAACGACGAATTTCGTGGCATGACTTATCCCGACCGTCGTGTCTACGCTTCTAAAGAAAACAACATCAAAGTTCTTGAAGATGTTGATCGTGAAGCCTTCGTTAAATATATCTTTGACTCACTTCAAAGCTATGAAAAATAAGAACTAAAGTTAAGAGGAGCCATATTACACTTAATCTCACGTGTAATATGGCTCCTCTTTTTGAATAGAGTAATTATTTTAAAAAACAAATTAGTAGGAAGAACTGAAAATATTCACCAGCTATGAGAGTGGCGTTATTGCTTTAGCAATTACACCACCGGACGAGTTTGAAGACTTACCATAGGTGAGGCTTCAAACCGAAGATCGAGACCAAGGCTCGATCCGGTCCGCATAGCAGGTGAATATTCTCAGTTCTGTAGACGAAAAGACAAAGCTATCCTTCTACATTAACCTTTTTGTTTCGATGTAAATCTTCAATATTATCAATAATATCTTGAACAGTCAGCTTCGACATTTCATCTTCAGCCGCCTGTTGAACCCGTCTGTATGCCGCATCCAATGTTTCCTGAATATTAGCACCAACTGGACAATCCATATTAGTCTTAGGATCAACATGCAATAGATCATGATTAGTTTCAACTGCTCTAAAAACATCTAATAGTGTGATCATATCAGCTGATCTAGCCAATTTTGGTTTAGCAGCACCAACATGACTCTCTAACAGACCGGCATTTTTAAGATTTGCCATCAATTTACGAACCACGCTGGCATTCGCCTCAATACTTTGAGCAATATCATTACTACTGATTCTCTCATCAGAAATAATATCGATATAAGCCAAAATATGAATTGCGTCGCTCAATTTATAAGAATATTTAATGATGGTCACTTCCTCTCTAAATCGATACTCATACTATTATACTCAAAAGACTAACGATTCAAAATTTCTTTGACTGCATCTGGAAGTATTGCTAAGTTATGTCCCAATACATCAGGAAGATCAGTAGAATCAACGTTTAACTCATTGTCACGCATCATTTCTTGCATACCAACAAAAACATCGGCTGTACCTTCATCAAATCCTGCCTTGATCATACTTTGACGATATTCATCATCTGAAACACTCTTGAATTCAAAACTTTTACCGGTAACTTCTTTAACAGCTTGACCAAGTTCTGCATAGGTTACTGGTTTACCAGCAAATTCATAAATGTCTTTAGGGGTATCAAGTTCCATAACTTTAGCGGCAGCAACAGCATATTCACGTTCCAAAGCAAAACCGATCTTACCTTCTCCAGCAGCATAAACGGCGTCCTGTCCAGCAGCTCCAGCCTTAAGATAGCTCATTTCATTTTCCAAATACCAAGCATTACGCAAGAATGAATACTTTAGACCGCTCTCCTTGATCATTTTTTCTGTAGCCTTATGATCTGATGATAAAGCAGATTTAGCGTCGTCGGCCTTGGCAAAACTAGTATAAGCAATGTAACTTACGCCAGATTCTTTAGCGGCTTCGACAACATTTCTATGTTGAGTTTCACGGGAAATATCTCCACCGGGAACTGAAGAAATGAACAATAACTTGTCGATTCCCTTCAATGCTTCTACTAGAGCTTTTTTATCAGTATAGTCAGCTCGTGCAATATTGATTCCTGCTGGCAAAACCTTCTTAGCTTTATCAACATTACGAACTACAGCAGTAATGTCACTAGCACTGATTTCCTTTAATAGTTCATTAATAGCAAGTTGTCCAAAATGTCCTGTTGCAGCTGAGATTGCGTATTTCATATTTAATTACCTTCTTTTTTAAGATTATCTGTTGTTTTATTAATTACAGGTATTATCTTAACAGGGTGTTATTTTATTGTCAACAGGTAAGGATATATTTTTTAGTTTGGTGTATATTGAAAATAACTAATCTCTACAATTGGGTGTCAGCGTATGAATGGTAGAAAAGAACTTTTGATTAAGTCATCACTCAAAATATAGTGGATTCTTATCAATTCCAACTTTTAATACAACTAATATAGAAACTTTAAAAAGTGAACTGAAAGATTATCTATCCATAGCAACTTGGATCAATTTTGAATATTTCGACTTTTTCATTCTCATGCTTATTAAAAATAAGTTCCAAACATGGTGTCTCTTTTCAAATTGATGATCTCTATTCAATTTTTACTGGTGCAACTCAAGGTATGATTTTTTACCAAATTAGAAAATCACATACCAGAAAAAAAGTAGAAGTTCATGGACTCGATGACAAAACTAATCAAGTTTTTCGAAAACTATACTCAACAAGTATTATTTCTAGTTACAAGAACGAGGATCAAACTTTATCGGTCTATATCTCAGAATCAGCAATAAGACTGTTGGATTTGTATTCAAATATTTACTTACAGCGATTCATAGATGATTTAGACAATTTAGACTGGAATAACATTCATTTACCCGAAGAAACGGACATCAATAACGTTATCAAACCAGACAACGAATAATTGCCAAATCGTCAACAAAATAATCTGTTTTAAGCAATTGTTTCACATGGAACATATTGTATAGTTATCAATTTTGCAATACTAGATATAGTATTTAGCTAAAATATACCTAATCGAATTTATCTAATATGGTTTATATTTGAATTGAATAATAATCTCATATAGGATGACAATTCCACTACATTTAAAAAGCTTCACCGATCCCATTTTCCTTATATCAAACAAACCTTAACGAACAACTAGTCGTAAGGCATGAGAATATTTACCGACTATGGCAGTGGCGTTATTGCTTTAGAAATTACACCACCGGGCAAGTTTGGAGACTTACCGGTTTATGGTAAGGTTTCAAGCCGAGGTACCAGGTCAAGGCTAGGACCGTTCCGCATAGCAGGTGAATATTCTCATATCTGGAGACGGAAATTTTAACCATATTAAAATATCACTTGACTGTAACGTTACCGTACAGTTTAAACTAAAGAAACATTAAACCAAAAAATGTGAAAGAAGGATTTTTAAATGTCACATCCAAATAAAAAATTTAATAACGTTCAAGAATGGCTCGGTGTCGCTTATGGTACTGCTGACCGATTCCAAAAAGCTCAAATCGTACCATTTGAACCCAACCATGAATACAGCCAAAGCGGACCAGCATCAGTTCAACTAACCGATCCTGCCTTTTTAAATTCTGACAAAGGTGAAGATGAAGATTGCTTAAACCTTAATATCTGGGCTCCAGATAATGTTCAAGAAAAACTACCTGTTGTTGTTTACATCCACGGTGGCGGTTGGACTTATGGCGCTAATTCTCAAGATACATCAGATTTATCTGGATTAGTCGCTAGTGGTAAAGTCATTGGTGTTTCACTTAATTATCGTTTAGGACCACTCGGTTGGCTTGAGTTATCACAATATGGTGGAAAATTTAAAGATGCCAGTAATTTAGGATTGCAAGATATGGTCTTAGCATTAAAGTGGATTCACCAATATATTGAATTATTTGGTGGTGACCCTAACCAAGTTACCCTTACGGGTCATAGCGCCGGTTCATTTTCACTATTAACACTCTTAGCTGTACCTGAAGCTGACGGATTATATAACAAATTGGCAGCCTTTTCCGGCTATGCCGCACGATATATCCCAGCTTGGTGGGCTGAAGAATTAGCAGATAAAGTTTTAAAAAAACTAGATTTAACTTCACCTGAGCAGTTATTAACGGTTGATTCCAAATCACTAATTAATGCAACCAACGAATCTTTACCAACTGACGTTTTGAAACGCGGTAATATAAACACACTTTCAATTGGAATTGTTGAGGATGAATTTTTACCAAATGGTATTTTAAAAGCTAATCCTGCTGATGTTATTAAAAGTGGAGAACATAAAGATATTGACTTAATAATAACTTCAACAACCGCTGAAGCAAGCTGGTATGCAGCTAACATTCCAGATAATGTTGATCCAAAAACAATCGAGGCCGTGATTGATGAAATGGTTTATGATTGCCACATCCCACGCAAACAGGCCGAAACCATTGCTTTACATTGTGGAGCTGGTAAAGACTCACCTCTTAATGTCAGAACCCAATTCTTTACAGACTATAACTTCACTTTACCAGCTATTCGGGAAGCACATGATCATGCTCAAGCTGGTGGACGTGTTTATCAACTAAGTGTTGGTCCAGCTGAAGGTTCCCCCGCTTATCATGGTACTGATATGTATGGTATTGTCGGTCAAACCGCACCTAATGCTAGTCAAGAACAACTCGACCTCGATAAATTTATTAGTCAAACATTACTCAACTTTGCTACTGATCAGCATGAAAAATTATGGTCACCAGCTGAGCCAGACAAATTAAATATCAAAGATATTGGTCAGAGACCATATAACGGAATTGAACATGCCAAAACTGTTCTACAACTATTTAAAGGAATTGCCCGTCCATAATTGTTTTTTATAAGAAGGTGGTTATAACCGCCTTTTTTATTTGGTTCAAATAGATTTCAAAGGAGAAAAACAAGTTTTGGCAAAGAAATTTTCGTTCTTTTCAAAAGATATTATTTGCGTCATGCTAGCGACTTTTTTTTATCAATTTAGTATTCAAGCAGTTAACCCACTAATGAATGGATATGCCCGTAATTTAGGGGTAAATAGCACTTTTGCCGGTATTATTGTTGGCGTTATGAGCATCACTTCAATGTTACTAAGACCCTTTGCTGGAAATTTAACTGATCGAATTTCCAAATATCGATTAGCACCAATCGGTGGTAGTTTGTGTGCAATCAGCGATTCTGGATATCTTTTTGCTTTCAACACAACTTGGCTATTATTTTTTAGAATCATAAATGGTGCAGGTTTCGTCCTATGTACCGTTTGTCTGGCAACTTGGATGGCCTATTTGGTCCCACGCCAACATCTTGGAGCAGCGATGGGATATTACGGATTATTAAACGCTCTTGCAATGGCAATTGCTCCTGCACTAGCAATCAGTATCTATCAGCTTCTAGGATATAAATTCATCATAGCTCTAGCTGCCTTGGGTGCTGTGGCCATGGTTGTCGTAATACAATTAATCAATGATCATGCAAAACCCGCAGTTAAGTCAAAAGACCAACACTTTAAAATAATTCAGAGAGATGCATTACCAGTAGCGATAATTTTTTCATTATTGTCCATTCCCTACTTCGTTACCCAAGCCGATATTGTCATGTACGTTCAGGAACGCCATTTGAACATTACCGTAAGTTTGTTCTCTTTATGTTATTCACTAGTATTGATTGTTATTCGGATTCTATTAAAAAATTATTTTGATACCATTTCATTTGGTATTTGGTTTTCTATCTGCATAATTGCAACAATCGGTTACATCATCCTATTGACAATAATGAAAAACAACTTTGAAATGATCTTGGCAGCTGGATTAATGGCAGTTGGTTTTGGGATTATGGTTTCCGTATCCCAATCAACATCCCTCTTACTAGCTCCCTTAGAAGAACAGGGTCTTGCCAACGCGACTTATTATTTAGGAAGCGATGTTGGTATGTCAGTTGGACCCATCATTGGTGGATTCTTACCAACAATTTTTCCACTAAAATTCTTTTACCCAGTGATGTTACTAATCGTCCCTTTGACAGCAATTATCTATTTACTTAATCGTACTAAGCTTAATGCAGCAGTACAGTAGACACTATTCTAAAATGAATTATCCTGCAATATTAAAAACCTCCACTATCTAGATTTAGAATCTAATAGTAGAGGTTTTTTAATTTATAAATTTTACATAGCTAATCAAAACGAATCTTATATGGCAGGCGTTGCTCTAAAAGCGTTTTGAGACTTGTCCATAATAACTTGTTCATCCGTACCTGAATCAAGAATAGTATTCAATTTTGACTCATCTTCAACTACAACAGTCTTTACGTCCAACACCTTAGACTCCCCAGTAGTTAACAAGGCATCCACTTGAGAATTAAACGCTGAATCACCACTGCCAGAACTCGTTTCGGTTGCAACAACATTGTTATTTGAAATATAGTTATGAGCTCCTGACATTAAATGCATAATAGTTGGTACCACATTCAAAGGTTTCAAGAAATTCTTATCCATTATTTCTGAGAAATGATTCCCAATGACAGAGTTATTATTACCATTAATAGACAATAATCCATAGCTATCTTCCAGCCCATTATCATGCATTTGCATAGGGATCCATGGTTCCCGGTCATGTAAGAAATGATTCGATGAAATTAGGTTTTCCGAACTATTTTTATTTAAAATTACCATTCCAGGATAAAAGGCATGCAAAATATTGTTTGAAACTAACGATCTCGTTACGCCTTCAAACTCGATCGTACTTTTACCTCTTGGAAAAATATTATTTGCGGTGATCAATAGTTGGGCAAAATTTTGAGCGTAGATTGAATATCCTTTAAAACCTGCTCCCATCAAATTATCAGTAACTTTAGAAGCTTGGCCCCAACCACGTAATTCAATACAGTTTCCGCACTCGGCAATGAAATTGTTGTGAATCGTCAAAGCATCAGCGTGATAAATCGTAATCCCGTGTTCCAGGTATACAAAGCCCATACCTGAAATTCTAAATGAATCTTGTGCACTAGCTACATAGATCCCTGTTTTACCATTAACATAAGTATTTTCTGGATTTTGTTCTCCAGTGCCATCATCTACAAAGTGAACTCCGTCAATACAGAAGTTAGAAAACTCAACTGAACTTATTCGTGGATCTCCATCTCTAGATACAAGAAATGCCGCAGCTTTTGTTTCGTCATTTTTATCAGGATCGATATCTACAAGCACTCTACTACCACCAGGCCATAGTTCATGTAAATCAGACCACTGATCCTTTGGTACATTATATCTGATACTTGATGAAGTAAAACCGTGACCAGATCCAACGATCTTTAGAAAACTGATATCGATCACGACTTGTGTCTTCAAATGATAATCTGCTGGTGGCAAATAAATTACAGCACCAGGTTTTCCGCCTTCATTGATGTTACTGTCACTTTGTTTACTTTTAATATCAGCAATAATACTATTGATCACTTCACCGATATCTTTATAGGGATCACCAACAGACCATTTAGTTACATCATAATAATTTGTATTATTCATAATTACTCCCTCAGATAAATTTTATTGTTGAACCGCTATTTCAGCTCTAACTTTAGCTTCATTATTTTCATATTTTGCATAGAAGAACATTGGGACCGCAGCGATAATAAATAATGCTGCTGGAATCCAAACAAAGCTTATATTGATACCAAGTAATGATTGTTGAGTCTGAATATGGTTAGGAATATAACCAAAATATTCCATAACCTTTGATGGAATGAAACCACCGATACCACTTCCGGCTTTAACACAAAAGGCACTACCGATAGCTGTTAAGAAACCACTAGCTCTGATTCCGTTCTTCCATTGACCAAAGTCAACCGCATCAGCCAACATCAAGAATGGCATACCTGCTGCGACACCAGTACCGATTGATCCGATACAATATAATGCAACAACAGCAATTTGATTACTACCAACAAATTGGAACGACATATTAGCAATTGCGGCAACAAATAATGAAATAATAAATACGGTTCTCTTATTAGTCTTTTTAACGAAGAAAGGTGTCAAAATCATTCCGACAACAGCTACAGCTGACAGACCTCCAGCAATTGGGATCAAAGATTTTGAATGAATATTGTACTGAAAATAATAGATCATTCCAGAACTTCTAACGGTTGTACCGATCCAATAAAATAAGTTCGTAACTACGATCAAGATCCAAGGCCAGTTACTCTTAGTTGCTTTGACACTTTGTTTAATTGAGACTGACTTGGTACTAACGGCATTAACTTCACGTAAATTAAAGAAAGCAATTAAGAATGAAATGATTGAGAAGACACCCATAAGTAAAATAGTATATGAGAATCCTTTACGATCATTACCTTGTCCTAAAATTTGTACCAACGGTAAAACTACGGCATTAGCAACTAATAAACCGATATTTCCACCGACCATTCTAAATGAATTCAAAGCAGTTCTTTGATCAGGATCATTACTCAAATTGGGTAAGATCGAAGTCATCGGTGTACTGATACCAGTATATAAAATACCCGAAGTAACATAAGTAAGTGCAGCATATATAACCTTACTTGAGCCTGACATATTAGGAGTTGTAAATGTTAACCATGTAAAAACTGCAAATGGCACACACAACCATAGAAAGTATGGTCGGCTTTGACCCCAGCGAGTATGTGTATGATCGATCAAGAATCCCCAAATTGGAGCATCGACCATATCCAAAAGTCTAGTGATCAATAAAATAGTTCCAGCAATCCCGATTCCTAAGCCGAAAACATCTGTATAAAAATACAGTAAATAGGTACTAATACTTACAAATAAAAGGTTCCCACCAAAATCTGTAAGTGAATAACTTAGCTTCCGAAAAAGTGGAATACGTTCTTCATTCTGAACCTGTACTGGTTCTTCATAAGCTTCAGCTTTCATTGTATCTGCTCCATTCTATTGAACTAATTTTTAATATTTAACGGCATTCTTCTCTAATTGATAAATATCGTATGAAACTTTACCTTGCGACAATAGATTTAAGCTTACTTTGTCCTCAGTATAAAGTCTTTCGGTAAATGTTGCTTCACCGTCATTGACGAATAATTCTACTGAACTAGTATCGACTAACAAGTGAAACTTTAAAGTTTTTGCTGGCATGATAACTGCTTCTCTTATTCCATCTTTACCAGGACGTTTGAGAACTACGTGACTGTTATCCTTCGAATAAGTGATTTTTAGTAATTCTTCATTATCAGTTGTTAACGTGATACCTGATTTATCAGCATTGTCAAAATTGATTTCTGCTTCATAATGATTTCCGTTATAATCTAATTTCTTGAAACCATTGATTTCAAAGCTATCTGAAATTACTTCTCCTGTTCGTAACTTTTTTAATTCGGAAACAGGATTCATATATAACTTATCGTTCTTTAATGTTAATTCACGAGGAAATGTTAAGGCTCCTGCCCAACCGTCTTCTTGTTCTGGCATGACACTGCCCCACATATCCATCCAACCGATAACTAATCTGCGACCATCTGGTGCCAATGTTGTTTGAGTAGCATAAAAATCATGTCCACTATCCAATTCTTGAAAATTTGAATGATCGAATCTATTAGAATCATAACTAAAGTTTCCAGTCATATATCCAGTTTCATTTTCATTACGGAAACGAAATTCATCCTCTTCAATTCCTTCAGGCGACATCAACAATACATCTTTATCACCTAGTCTAAAGAAATCAGGACACTCCCACATAAATCCTTCAGTTTTTAGATCATTGGATTTTGTGATCGGACCTAAGTAATCCCAATCGATCAAATTTTTAGATTTATAAGTGAGAACTCGACCTAGTTCATCAACTGACGATTGGCTTCCCAAGATCATGTACCAACTACCGTTGTTATACCAAACTTTAGGATCACGGAAGTGCTGGGTATTGTCTTCAGGAGCTGAAGCAATTATTGGATTATTTTCGTATTTCTCAAAATGAATTCCATCTTCACTGATAGCTAAATTCTGATTTTGCCAAAAATGTTCAGGATCACTATCGCCTTCGTAATAATGATGACCCGTATAAATCAAATACATTTTTCCGTCTTTAATAACAGCACTACCTGAAAAACAACCATCTTTATCTTCCGTATCTCCAGGAGTTAAAGCTATCGGTAACGTTTCCCAATGTACTAGATCCTTACTACGGGCATGCCCCCAGTGCATTGGTCCCCACTCAGCTGAATATGGGTGATGTTGATAAAAAATATGATAATAGCCTTTGAAAAAAATGAATCCATTAGGATCATTGATCCAGCCTGACTTGGCTGACACATGATATCCAAGTCGGTAACGCATATTTGATAGTTCTATTGGTTTTAATTTTGTTTGCATGTCTATCTCCTATCGAAGTTTCGTTTATTTTTATATGTTAACCGGTTGTCATATTGCTTTACGAGAATTATTGTAATCGCTAACATTCTTTATGTCAACCGGTTGTCATAAAAACATAAAAAAATAATTAGAACCTAAATTCTAATTATCGTCGTTATATTGATTGGCCTTGCCAAACCTTTACCGGAATAGTCTGCTCTAGGTCTGTTTTTTTACCGTCAATTCTTTGAATCAGCGTTTTTACAGCCGCCGTAGCCATCTCTTCTACCGGTTGTTGAATAGTTGTTAGTTCTGGAAGCAACATTCTAGTCGTATTTGATCCGTCATATCCTACAATTTTCAGATCATCAGGTATTTTATAGCCCAGTTTAGTGGCTGTTTGCCAAATCAGCGCTGCATCAATGTCATTCGTGGCAAATATTCCATCAACTTCTGGATATTCAGTAAATATCTCCTGAACTGCTTTGGCTTTTTGGTCCATATCCCAGTTAAAATCGATTAAACAAGTATGAGGATCCAATCCATGATCTTTCATAACATCTTCATATGCATCACGTCTTCTATGTGCTGGTGTTTCCAAATTACGCGGACCATCAGTATTGATAATGTGCTTGGCACCACTATTTATCAGTAATTCCGTTGCCAATTTGCCCCCCATGTAGTTATCTGAAGAAATCACTGGAATGTCTTCATTCATGACTCGATCGATAGCAACAACTGGAAGATTAGCATTGTGATATTCATCGATCCCTATATTTTGAGCTCCAACGATCAACCCATCGACCTGATTAGAGATCAATTCTTTTAGATATGTCTCTTCTTTTTCAGGATCATTCATCGAATTGCCGATCAAAACTTTGAACCCAGCATCAAAGAGCCGTTTCTCTAGTTCCGCAACTAATTCGCCGAAGAATGGATTATCAACCGTTGGAAAAATAAGACCGACTAACTTGGTTTCTTTTTTGTAAAGTTGGCGTGCTACAGCATTCGGCTGATAATTTAAATAGTCTATGGCATCGTGAACTTTTTTTATTGTTTTTTCACTCAAGTATCCACGATTATTCAGCACTCGTGAAACTGTGGTTTTGGAAACTCCCGCAACCTTTGCTACATCATCTATTTTGACTACCATTCAAATTCACCTATATCCTTGATTCTGATAAATCCATTATACAGTAATCATATATTTTTTAACTCAATCTAAAATAATTGCAATTGACGACCAGTTTTCAGAATGGTATCTTAAATCATCGAAAGCGATTGCAGAAATTTTTAGTCTGGGAGGAATTTAAATTGTTAGTTGGAAGTATTGAAGCAGGTGGAACAAAATTTGTCTGTGCCGTAGGTGATGAAGACTATCGCATCAAGGATAGTATCCATTTCCCAACGACAACACCAAAAGAAACCTTACAAAAATCGATCGAGTATTTTAAACAATTTGATATTAAAGCATTAAGTATTGCCTCTTTTGGTCCCATAGAATTACGTAAAAATTCACCAAAATATGGCTATATCACCTCGACACCAAAACCAGGTTGGCAAGATACCGACTTCATTGGTGCCCTCAAAAAAGAACTCGATGTCCCAATGTTTTGGACAACAGATGTTAACGGATCAGCTTATGGCGAATACGTTATGTCGAGCCTTTCAAATGAAAAAATCAACTCACTAGTTTATTACACGATCGGTACTGGCGTTGGTGCCGGTGCAATCTTTGATGGCAAATTTGTTGGTGGTATGGGACATCCAGAAATGGGACATACCTTACTTAAACGCCATCCTGATGATCTTGATTTTAAAGGAATCTGCCCATTTCACGGTGACTGTTTAGAAGGATTGGTAGCTGGACCAACCTTTGATGCACGTTTAGGCAAACCAGGTAAAGACGTACCGATTACAGATCATACTTGGGATATTATGGCCTACTATGTAGCCCAAGCGGCGATCCAATCAACACTGATTTTGCGTCCTGAGAAAATTATCTTCGGTGGCGGAGTAGTTAGTGAACAATTTCTAGTCAAAGTACGCGAACAATTCAAAACACTCTTGAACGATTACGTTGAAGTACCAGACCTAGAAAAATATATCACAATGCCTATCGTTAAAAACAACGGCTCCGCAACACTCGGAGACTTTGCATTAGCAATTCGTGAATTACATGAATAGTTAGGTTTATTCGTTTAGGTTTTTTATTCGTCTCCAGATCTGAGAATATTCACCTGCTAATCGAGTAGGAGGTAAATTAATTACCGACCTCTCACACCACCGTACGTACGGTTCCGTATACGGCGGTTCATTAATTTAAGCATTCTTAATAGACTGGAGTTTCTTGGACATATTCATTAGTCCTAGAGACTCCAGCTTTTTATTTT
>NZ_RHOR01000019.1 GCF_003946625.1 Companilactobacillus kedongensis
GACAAGTTAATGTCAACAACTTTTTAAAATAATTATTTGAAGGTAAAGATGAAAGGAACTCATCAATACGTTGTCGCCGTTGCTCTGTCGCAACAACAGGTAATATATTACTAGTTAAGTAACACCTTTGCAAGTACTTTTGTAAAAAAGATTACATTTTTTTGATTTGCTCTATATCTAGTACCTTGTCGATCCAGTCACTACTATAGAAGCCCTCTTCGTGGGTAACTAAGATCATAGATCCAGGGTAATTTCTTAGAGCTTTTCGCAATGAAGATTTACTTTCATCGTCCAAATGATTAGTTGGTTCATCCATAAATAGAAAGTTTGTTGGATCAAACATCAAATCAGCAATCTTAACTTTTGTCTGCTCACCACCAGATAATGATCTAATTGGAGACATGATCTGCTGACTTGTTAGTCCAGTTCTAGCCAGAACCTGTCTAACTTCCTTGTTATCTTTCTCAGGATGTTCCTCTCCAACAATTTGGAATGGAGTTGCCATCTTATTCTTCCAATCAAGATCCTGCTTAAAGTATCCAACCTTAACAACTTCTGAAAAATCAAAATTACCTTCGATTGGTTTAATAATATCTAATAGTGTCTTGATCAATGTAGACTTACCGATACCATTGAATCCTTTGATAACCATTTTTTCTCCACTTACTATAGAGAAGTTCAGCATCTGCTCAAATAAAGGTTTGTCATAGCCTATCTTTAGATCGTTTACTTCAAGTACCATTCGAGAACTGGGGATTTCTTGATACGGGAAGTTAAAGCTGGCAATTTTCTTATTACCAGGTGGTGTTAGAACATCCATATGTGCTAACTGCTTCTCACGACTCTTAGCACTTTTAGATCTAGTACCGGCCTTAAACTTTCTAATATAAGCTTTGGTCTTTGAAATTTTTTCTTGTTGTTTAACATAGGCTTTCATATATGTTTCTTTGTTAGCAGCCTTCTGTTTCATAACTTGCTTAAGATTACCGGTGTACTTAGTGATCTTACCAAATTCAATATCTGCTACACAGTTAACGATTTTATCCAAAAAACCGTAATCATGGGAAATAACTATAAAGGCACCTTCAAAATCATTCAAATAGTCTGATAACCATTCAATATGATTAGTATCCAAGTAGTTAGTTGGCTCATCTAATAAAATCATATCTGGTTTTTCTAAAAGGATTTTAGCCAAAATGATCTTTGAACGTTGACCACCACTTAGTTTTGAAACGTCATGGTCATATCCAATAGCATCTAGTCCTAAACCAGTAGCAACTTGTTCGATTTTAGTATCCAGCTCGTAAAAATCATTAGCATCCAATATCTCTTGAAGTTTACCAGCCTTTTCCAAGTCATCATCGTCTGGATCGTTCATATAAATTTCAGTCAACTTATCATTTGCTTCATACAACTTATCAAAAGCAGTTTGAAGATATTCTTTTATGGACATCCCTTCAACTAGTTTTGCTTGCTGATCTAAATAGCCCACTGTTAAATGTTTTTGCCAAGTGATCTTACCTTCATCGGGTTCGATCTGGCCTGTCAAAATTTTGATGAAAGTAGACTTACCCACTCCATTTTGACCAGTGATTCCCAGATGATCTTCTTTGTTTACTTGGAGACTTGCGTCATCGTAAAGTCTTTTATCCAAGAATTGTTGTGTTAAATCATGTACCTCTAAAACGCTCATAAATAAACTCCTTATTTTAAAAACATAACAAAAGGCCGAAACAAATTCTGCTTCAGCCTTTTAATTAAAATCCTGATAGTCCGATCGTATCGTCTCTATCTTTATTAGTACCTTCACTACTTGGCGTACTCTTAATCTTAGTTTCATAATTCTGGTTTTGATCACCTGTGTACTTAAACGAGAATCCTAAAGACTTATTGTACTTATTCAATTTTGTTTCTTGATTATCTAAAGTTGCTGGTGTTAAATCCAATTGCTTTCTTAGCTTATCAGACACACGTTGCAATTCTTTGGTTGGAGCAATTTCATACGAAGATCCATTAATCGTTGAACTGAATCCTTGAACATGATCTGAACCGATCTTCTTGGAAGCTCCTCGATAGTTAAGAAAAATAGACTGCATATCACTGAAACTCAGATTTGTTGTCATTGAATTTGAAATACTGTTCAATACTTTCTGATAGTGAGTGAATGTGTTCGCACTTGCTGCACTCTTAATAATAGCAGAGATTACCTGTCTTTGACGTTTTTGTCTACCGTAATCACCTTCAGGATCTTCATATCTCATTCTTGAGTAATCCAATGCCTGCTTACCGTTAAGGTGCATTTCACCCTTCTTAAAGTGAGATTCTTTTTCATCAGTATCTCCATAAGAAAAGCTGAATGGGACATCAACATCAACACCACCGACACTATTAACGATCTTTTTCAATGAATTAAAGTCGACTTTTACATAGTAATCAATGGGAACATTCAAGAGTTTTTCAGTTGTCGCAACAGCACTCTCTTCGTTACCTATATTGTAAGCAGAATTGATTTTTTGAATCTTCTTAGTGTTGTTGTTAGTGTCTTTCCAAATTTGAGCCATAGTATCTCTTGGTACTGATACCATTGTCGTCTTATTAGTCTTTGGATTGACGGTCACAATGATCATCGTATCTGAATTACCGCGATAATCTAATTCCATATCTCTAACGCCGCCATCAGTCGTATCTACACCTAACAATAAAATTGAGATAGGTTTCTTATCGGAAATCTTAACTGAAGCTTGTTTACCATCCAGTGCCTTGTAAGTCTTGCCCAAAGTTTCTTGTGTCTGAGCATAAATCCTAAATCCATACGCACCTAATATGAAAAATACTGTTAAAACTACTAAGCCTAGAATTTTTAGGAAGGATTTCTTTGTCCCTCCACCATTATTAGAAGCCAACGCACTATTTCTAGTCAAACGACGTCTTTGCTCCCTAGACATATTATTCTTATTATTCATAAATAAACTCCGTTTAGTATATCCCTGAGATTTTCCATTATTTTATGAAAAATGGACATATTTGTACAACGTTAATAATATACCCTAAAAATATGAAGAAATTTAGTGTACGTTGAAACAATTATAAAAGTTTAAGCTATTCTGTCAAATTGTGAAATAATAAATGTCCCCAGAAACTGGTAGAAAATACACCTTTATCCTAAAAAAAAGAGAAAACAGATCAAAACTTGAAAAACTCAAGTAATATCTGCTTTCTCTTTTCTAATAATTAAAACTTATTGCAATACTACCAACTACAATACTCGATCCAAATTAGGAACTTTATCTGTTTTTTCAGATTTAGATGCAACGTCAACCTTACCGTCATTCAAAGTAAATTCATCTTTATTGCGACAACGTGGACACTGCATTGTAATTTCGTATTTAACAGAGTCGTCTGGATTAGTTCCCAGTTCCTTTTTCTTAAGGATCAGCATGGCTGGATGATTGCATTGACTGCATTTAAATAGCAATATTTTTCCCTCAGAAACTTTATCTGCTAAGCTCATTGTCCTTAACCTCCATTAATTATTCTATTTAAATGTTAATAGATTGCGTACCTCATGACAACCTCTTAATTGCTACTATTAACGTTTATTTTCACGTCTGGAACGTTTCCACCATAACTTCTGATTTCATTCATAATATCAATCAATTTTTGCTTTTGATTTTCTTTATCAGAATCATCATTGTTGTAAGCGTCTTTAACCTTTTGCAATTGAGAATTGTATTGTGGCATCAGGTCATTTACTTTAGCTTTACGCTTTGAGGCTCGTTCTGATTCAATTTGTTCTTTTTCTTGATTATATTTGGCAATCTTCTTATTATCTTTTGAAGTTTGGAACATTGCTTGACTCATATTAAGGTCTTTTTGTAGATCAAGAATCTGGTTGTTAAAGTCACTCTTAGCATTCTGACGTTTAACATTGGCATTCAAATAACGGATCTTTTGTAATTGATCCAACTTTTTATTGTATTGAGATTGTTTGATAATTGGAGACTCTTTATACTTCTCGATTGCCTTTTCAACTTTACGTTCACGAGAATATTCTTCTTTTTTCGTTAAGTGATAAATGATCCGATAATCTAAGTTAGCCAAACGTTCAGAATTCTTATTTGTCTGTTCAGTATTATATTTAGAAAAGTCTGTATCAATAATATCTTGTATTGACTGCTTCCTATTCTTAGTTTGAACTGACAATTTATCACCATTAACCGTGATAGTACTTGGTTTCTTAAAGTCTTTATTCTTCTCTTTAAGCGAATCAACCAAATACTCACCTTCAGCTTTAAAAGCCTGCATCGAAAGATTCTCTTCAGCGGCAGTCAATGTCGATGGCATATCATTACCGGTCCAATTAGCAATCGTAAATCTTGGTGTCATACCCACAAAATATGAATCCTTAGTATCATCAGTCGTACCTGTTTTACCAGCTGTAAAGTCATAGTTATCCAATTTAGCATTTTTACCTGAACCATCACTAATTACTGATTGCATGGTATTCAACGTCATATAACTGGCATCCCTAGTATAAATGGATTTTTTAGGGTGAGTATTTTGATAAATATATCGTTCATTGGCATTATCATAAATACTGCTCAAATTACTTGGGGCTATAAAACTACCACCCCTTGAGAATGAACTATATGCTGAAGCCATCTCAGTGGTAGTTACACCATTTTGAAAACCACCAATGGCAATGATTGGATTATCGTCTTCTGGCGCTAATCTGGCAAAGTCCATCTTGATCAAATTGTTATAATACAAGTGTTTATTGTCTTCTAAAGCCAATTTATAAGCAACAGTATTAATTGAATTTGCCAAAGCATCACGAACGGTCGTCTTACCTTTATAACCACTATACCAATTCTTTCTACCGGCAATTGCCGAATCAATAACGGTACTTTGTGGCAAATAGCCACGCTCGAAGGCTGGAGCATAGGCTGTAATTGGTTTAGAAGCAGAACCTGGCTGACGATAACCTGTAATAGCACGATTAACTTGGTCTCCATCAGTCGTTCTACCACCAATAATTGCTAAAACATCCCCTGTTTGGTTATCAACTACTGTACTAGATACTTGTGGTGCCAACTTTCCGTGTACATCTCGTCCGGTATATGACTTATAGGTATCAGAAACGATGCTTTCGATTTTATTCTGGACATCCATGTCAATAGTCGTATGGATACTATATCCACCTTCCAATAACTCACCACGAGCCCGCTCAAATTCTTGTTGATATTTAGCGTAGTACTGACTCATCTCTTTATCACTGCTGAATTTGTACTTCATCATAAAGCCAGACGACTTCATAAGTTCTTCGGCAGCATTATTGACGGCATAACTTAGCGCATAATTATTGGAAACATCGTTATCAAATTTATGTTCATTGATCTTCAATCCTAATGGTCGCTTTCTGGCGTTCAAATAGGCGTTATGACTGATCAATTTATTCTTATAGAAAATGTATAATACCATGTTCCTACGCTTCAATGAGCGTTGCGGATAACTGACAGGATCATAGTAAGCCGGGTTATTCGGAATACCAACTAGCATTGCCAGTTTATCAATTGATAATTCATTTTGATTCTTAGAGAAATAATAATCGGCGGCGCTGCTAAACCCATATGAACCATGGCCCATGTAAACGTCATTGATATAAAATTCTAGAATCTGTTTTTTGGTAAACTTCTTTTCCAGTTGTTGGGCAATAACCATTTCCTTTAACTTACGATCGACTGTTTGTGATTGATCTTTTAGAACAACATTTTTAACCAACTGCTGTGTCAAGGTTGACCCACCTTCGATCCTACGATGTAGGATTCTGGCTCCGATCGATCGAATGATAGCATAAACATCGACCCCATGATGAATATAGAATCTCTGATCTTCAACCTTTACCAATCCTTTAGTGATCTTAGGATTGATCTTATTTATCGGCACATAATCAGAACTTGACTGTGATAACTTCTTTAAGACTTTGCCGTTACGATCATATATAACGGTAGAGTTTTTAGGGCGGAAATCGCTCTTTGTCAGACCTTCACTGTATGAATAACCGTCAGCAATCGCACCTTTGATATCATAACCATACTTCATCCAAAATGTCCCGATCCCACTTAAAATAAGAATGATCAATATCAGTATTATCCACGGCCATTTTCTATGTTTTCTTTTAACTGTATTTCTCTTAGCTTCTCGCATAATGACCCCTAATCAGCGTAGAATATTGTTCCCGATGAAATCTTAGATTGCAAACTCGATAAGTCTGATGAACTTATTTGTAGTCCATTACTATAACTGCTTCCACCAGAATAAATAAATCCAATTGTTGATCCATTGCTGAAGTAGATCGACTTACTCAAACTGCTATTATTCTTCATCCAAAAGACTGGCGTAGCTGAATTGAAATCAGACGTTGTATTATCGGCGTCAGTAATATCATTACTCTCCAAAGTACTGTCAGTCGCATTAGTTAGATACTGTCCAAAACTACTATTACTACTGTCCGTGATGATGGCATCATTATTGCCTGCTGAAGTAATGACTTTCTTGATACTATACTTACCTGAACTTACTCTTGAATTACTTACTGAAATATATCCACTTTCAGCTACGTAATTTCCGTTAACATTAGTCATCAAAGCTAATTTACTACTACTAGAATCATAGTAAAGAACAGTCTTGCCCGTTAAACCAGCATTATTCAACGTATCAGAATCATTATCTGATTTATCAAGCGTTCCGATAATATCGACATTGGCTGCTTTATATTTCTCCGTCAAAGGCGAATTTCTCAAAGCATCTAGTTGCTCCTTTGCAGCAGTAACTCTAGCACTGGCACCCTTATGGTTAGCATAGTAGTCAGTCATCTTCGAAACTGCTTCAGTCCACTGTTTTTTAATTGTCTTATTCTTGATCAACTTATAATAGGCATTGACCATGGAGATCTTTTTGATGTCCAAACTAGCATTGTCACTGCTGAACTTATCCCAAGTTTTAGAAATATACCCATTAGCATCTTGAGTTTGTTCAAACCAGATTTGAATCATATCCAATCTATTACGCTGCTTCTGATAAACATCCTGATTCTTTTCTTTTAGCAGTTTTTTATCTAATTCGTCAATTTCACCACTAGAAACACCATCTTTATAGTTGCTCTTTCCATCAAAGAGAGCCGAAACCTGCTCAGCTCGTATTGATCTGGCATCGATATATTGTTCTAGTTCATGATACCTTTTAACGTTATCCTTAGTTATGATATTATTTCCACTGACTTTTATCAGCTTGCCCACAAAACTCACTGAACCAGAATCAACATGTGTTTTTAAAACTTTGTTAGTCTTATCCTGATATTGACCATTTATCTTAGCTGTTACAGCCGCATTGACTACCCCGCGTGAAAGCATGACAAAAAATATAACTGCTGTGATAGCAGCAATTACCTTGGCCCCTAGTAGTAAATAGTGTACTGATGAAGAACTACCTTTTAAATCTTTTTTATCTTTCACGATTTTCCTCAAATAACGTTTCTTTTTGTATATTATATATATTAAAGTACCACAATTATAAAGGGTGAGAAATTTTGAAAAAATTATTAAAAAAACATCTGAAATTATTAATTACTTTACTGATCCTAATCTTAATAATTTTAACCTATGTCTTCAACTGGGGAAATATCAAAGATAAGACTGTCAACAAAATATCTTCGATCACGATCCCCTTCTCTTTGATCGTCAATCCTAAAAATATCGATCAGGATGTCACGCCAAAATCGATCAAATTAAATGATAAGGATTTTGAAGCTGACAAGACTCAAGCCATCAATCTAGTTAATACGATCAACAGCAATTATAAAGCTACCAAAGATTTTAATTTTCTCACTGAAAAACAGGATAAGTCTCTCACCGATAAAATCAAAAAGCAATCGCATCAATACATCCATGATGTCACTCTGTTGAATTTTGGAAAAGACCGTAAAGGTAAATACTTGACCATCAGTCTGAATCAATACAATGACACCAAACAAATAGTCAGTTATCGCTATCGTCTATATCACAAGAAATCACAGATATTCTCAGTTAAATATCTAAAACAGACTTCAAATACCTATCCTCCACGTTTCATTATTCCTGATGTTGAAGTTGGGGATGCTGGCATCAACAATTCTAAGAATTTCATGCAGCGTCTCAAAACGGCTGTCATCAATTCCAATTTAACAATGAACAATGCATCTGAACCGGGTAACTTCAATCAAATTGCTATAAATCTTGGACTTAATGCCGATAAGAGCAATAAGGGACTCTACAATCTAGCTAAAAATTCTAACTCCAGAGTAACTAATTACGGAATAGTTGGTTATGAAATATCTGACGTACCTCGTCATTCACGAGTCTATATCAAACAACTAAGTAAAAATAAGCATTATTATTACACTCTAACTTATAACCGTAACAGCAAAAAATTTGTCAGTTTTCAAAAGGGCATCATATCAACTGATAACAGAGCAAAATAAAAGTGGATACCTAAACGGTATCCACTTTTCACTTTTAATTAAGCATTCCAAACATCATTAACTTCAATTGTTTGTTCACGATCAGGACCAACTGATACAGTCGCATATTCAACGCCAAGTTGTTCCTTCAAGAAATCAAGATAATTTCTAGCTGCTTCTGGAAGATCACTGAGCTTTTTAGCACCTGTAATATCGTCATCCCAGCCCGCAAATGTCTTATAAACGGGTTTGCATTGAGCCAAGATATTAAGATTAGCAGGATACTCATCAATTATTTTTCCATTCAAATCATATCCGGTACATACTTTGATCTCTTTTAGACCAGTTAAAACATCAAGACAGTTTAGTGAGAGATGAGTAACACCAGCCACGTTAGCTGAATGACGTAAAACAACTGTATCTAACCAACCAACACGACGAGGACGATGTGTAACTGTTCCATATTCATGACCAGCATCTCGCAAGAAATCACCAATTTCATTCTCTTGTTCTGTTGGGAATGGTCCAGCACCGACACGTGATGTATACGCTTTGACAACCCCAATGACCTTATCAACCATCGGAGCACCAATACCAGCACCTGTGGTAACACCACCAGCGGGATTAGATGAAGTTACATATGGATATGTACCATGGTCAATATCAAGCATGATCCCTTGTGCACCTTCAAATAAAACATTCTTACCATTCTTTAGCTCTTTATTTAAATAAGCTGAAGTGTCAATAACACGATCTTTTACATCTTGTCCAAATTGATAGTACTTTTCAAAAACATCATCAAACTTGATCTCATCTGAATTGTAAATTTTTGTAAATAATTCATTTTTTTGCTTCAAGTTTTCTGTAAGTAGGCTCTTGAAGATATCCTTATCCAAGATATCGGCCATTCTGATACCGATACGAGCAACTTTATCCATATAGGCTGGACCAATACCTCTATTAGTAGTTCCGACTTTAGAATCGCCTCTGGCAGCTTCTTGAAGGGAATCCAGTTTAATGTGATAAGGCAAGATCAATTGTGCACGGTTTGAAATCTTCAAGCTTGAAGTATCAACACCTTGTTCGTGCAAACGATTCAACTCTTCTAAAAGAGATTCTAGATTTAAAACAACACCATTACCAATAACACTAGTCTTATCAGGATAAAGAATTCCTGATGGGACTGATCTTAATTTGTAAACATTGCCATCAATGTTTAGGGTATGACCGGCATTATCTCCACCTTGATATCTAGCGATAATATTTGCTTCACCACTGAAATAATCAGTGATTTTACCTTTTCCTTCGTCACCCCATTGGGTACCTACTACAACAACTGTTGTCATGTCTATCTCCTCTTAATTGATTGAGTTTTTGGAACTTGGTTTGAAACGAGCTGCGAAGAGACGGATTTCTGCGCTTACTACGACTACTAGCATGGCAGGTTCGCAATTCTAGTTAGTCTCTACTGTCTCTTCTCCGCTCTCTCTAATTTTCAGGGATATTGGCTATCGATGAAAATTTATTATAAGACTTCACAAACAATAACTTGGCAGTCCCACGCGGACCGGAACGGTTTTTACTAACAATGACTTCTACTTCACCGACGTCTTGATCCTCCTGATCCTGTGGTTCACTGTTATCATCCCCATCTTCATCACGATAGTAATCATCACGATAAAGAAAGGCAACGATATCAGCATCCTGTTCAATTGAACCAGATTCACGAATATCTGACAACATTGGTCTCTTATCCTGGCGTTGTTCAACACCACGGGAAAGCTGTGATAACGCAATTATTGGGACATGTAATTCTTTAGCTAATTTCTTTAAGTTACGTGAAATTACTGAAACTTCTTGTTGTCTGTTCTCTTGACCTGTACCTTCGATCAACTGTAAATAATCAATGATGACTAAATCCAACTTGCCGCTTTCTTTTAACAATCGACGACATTTTGATCTGATTTCAGCCATTTTAACACCGGGGGTATCGTCAATATAGACATTAGTTCGAGACAAACTCCCCATGGCAACAACCAAACTGTTCCATTGATTCTCATCCAATTGACCTGTACGCAATGAATTAGCGTCGATACTACCTTCAGAACAGATCATACGGTTAACTAATTGTTCAGCACCCATTTCCAATGAGAAGATGGCAACCGTTGCTTGATCTTTAGTTGCAGCATTTTGAGCGAGATTCAACGCAAAGGCTGTTTTACCAACACCGGGACGTGCGGCTAAAATGATCAATTCATCTTTATGCAAGCCCGTCGTTAAATTATCAAGATCTTTATAACCTGTTGAAAGTCCAGTGACATCAGTATCTTCACCATATAATTTATCAATTTCATTGAAAGACGACTTTACAACATCGGAAATTCTTCTGAATCCTTGATGGTTGCGATTCTCAGAAACTTCCATAATGTCTTTTTCAGATTGATCAATGATCGTATCAAGGTCATCAGACTCTTCAAAACTACGAGAGACAATAGTTGTACCAGCATTGATCAAACGTCTTAAGACGGCTTTATTTTTGACGATACGGGCATAATAGCTAGTATTAGCAGCCGTTGGTACAGCATTAGCCAGATCGGCTAGGTAACTAACCCCGCCTATATCCTCAACTTGATTTAAACGATCAAGCTCATTTTGAACAGTCACGACGTCGACTGGAGATTCCTGATCATTTAAATTAACCATTGCCTGGAAGACTAATTGATTAGCATGTTGATAAAAATCTTCAGCTTCAACGTATTCCATCGCTTCAACTAGTGCATATTGGCTTAAAAATACCGCACCTAAAACAGCTTGTTCAGCATCTTTATCATTTGGCGGTATTCTTGTTGTCATTTCATTATTCATTTAAATTACTTCTTTTCAGCAACGTGTACTCTAATTGTTGCCTCAACACCCTCAAAAATTTTACTTTTAACATTGATGTAGCCTAATGACTTAACACCTTCGTTTAATTCCATCTTGTGTTTATCAACTTTTAAGCCATATTGTTTTTCTAGTTCTTCTGAAATTTTCTTACTTGTGACTGAACCGAATAGTCGACCATCAGCACCTGATTTAGCTGAGATCTCAACAATAGTTTTGTCATCTTCAATTTGCTTTTTTAGTGCTTGGGCTTGAGCTAACTCTTCTTTATAGTTCTTAGCTTCTTTATTTTGTTCAGCTTTGAGTTTAGCTACATTTTGGTTAGTAGCTTCAATAGCTTTGTTATTTTTGATCAAGAAGTTTTGGGCATAACCATCTGCAACGTTCTTTACTTCACCCTTTTTTCCTTTTCCTCTTACATCTGCGGTAAAAATAACTTTCACGATGGATTCCTCCTAGTTTTTATTTTCAGATTCAGATAAAACCTGGACCAGTTGTTCTTTAGCTTCATTGACAGTCACATCAGAAATTTGAGTTGCGGCATCAGATAAGTGACCGCCACCGCCCAATTTCTCCATGATAACTTGGACATTAATATTACCTAAACTACGTGCAGAAATACCTACACGATCATCTGGACGCTTACTAATAACAAATGAGGCCTCGACATTATTTAATGATAACAATGTATCAGCTGCTTGAGCAACAATTACTGGGTCATAAACCCGATCATTTTCACCAAAGCAAACTGCCATCTGATTTCCAATCATGGTGATCGATTCGATCAGATGATTTCTCTGAATAAATGAATCAATATTCTCTTTTAAAAGATTTTGAATCAGAGTTTCATCAGCTCCGACTGAACGTAAGTAACTAGCGGCATCAAAGGTTCTGGTACCAGTTCTAAGTGAGAAGGATTTGGTATCGACTGTGATTCCGGCCAATAAAGAAGTAGCTTCGATTTTCTCGATAGCTTTCTTATTCTTAGGTTGATATTCTAACATTTCAGTAATCAACTCACTGGTTGATGATGCGTAAGGTTCAATATAAATCAACATTGGATTCTCAGGGAACTCTTCACCACGACGATGGTGATCGATAACGACAACCTTTTCGCTGGTCTTATTGAATAGATCTGGATTGATCGAGATACTCTGCTTAGAATGATCGACCATAACGATCAATGTGTTAGAAGTAACAGTATTCAGTGACTCTTCTGATGAAATAATGTCATCTTTTATAGCTGGATCTTCATCGATCAAACTGATCAAACGACTAACGTCCGTATGTAGATCCTTAGTGTCGATCACGATTTTACATGGAGTATTGTTCATCTGTGCAATTCTTCTGATACCTAAACATGAACCTAAAACATCCATATCAGGATGATTATGTCCCATAACTAACACTTGATCGCTGTCTTTTAGTAACTCTTGTAAAGCTTCACTGATCATTCTTGCTCGAACACGTGTTCGTTTTTCCATTGGATCAGTATTTCCACCATAAAAACGAGCTTTCTTACCGATCTCTTTAACAACAACCTGATCTCCCCCTCGACCTAGTGATAGATTAAGGTTCTTTTGTGCTTCATCATTCAAAACATTCAAGTCATCAACACCATATGAGAATCCCATACTCAAAGTTAACGGAACATTTTGTTGGGATGTATATTCTCTAATGACATCTAAGATTTTAAATCCTTTTTTCTCCATGTTAAAAATCTTACCTGAATAGGCAACAATGAAGAAATGATCATCATCGATCCGTTTTAAAAACATTTGTTCGCTGGATGCCCAATTGGACAATTCATTGGTTATATAATTATCCAGATTGGAAACATCACGATCACTCATTGATTGTGTGATTTCTGCGTAATTATCCAAATATACTTGACCAATAACTGAACGGTTATCTTCATAGCGTCGTTCAATCTTGGAATAACGAGTTATATCCATAAAGTACATCGTCTGTAATTCTCTTTGGATCTGAACTAAATAGTACTTATCACCGATTTTTATAGTTTGATGAGATTCATTTTCTTGATCATCACTAACCAATGAAAGTAAATCATTTGAAATATCAGATAGACTCATACTAAATGCGGATTCGATCCCGGTTTTTTCAACAAAATAAGGATTGACCCATTGAACTTGATTATCATCATCATAAAGTAAGATTCCCAAAGGATATTCGACAAAACTATTATCCGTTCCCCGATCAATTCGATACTGCAAATTATTCGTATACTTACCCGCTTTTTCACCTAAAAGCAAGAAGAGGTATACAAAAAGTATCAACGAGATAATTACAAGCACAGCTTGAATATAGCCACTGATGGATCCATGTACCATACCAACAATTAAAATTGAAATCAGCATGACAATTAAAGATAGCGCTGTCAGTTGTGTTGAATAATCTACTCGAGAAAGGAAAAATCGCAGGTTAGATTTTATTTTTTCCATATTAGTCCCCTCTTAAACGTACCTCCTAATTTTATCACAGCAGGGTTTCACTTTTAATATCTAAATATAAGACTTTGATGATACCAAAATTGAAATTTCGTTAATTCAGAGAATAAAAAAAGACCACTTTTCAGTGGTCTTTAATTAATTTTCAATTAGTCTTCAGCGACGAATGGTAATAGAGCCATGATTCTTGCACGCTTGATAGCAATTGTAAGCTTTCTTTGGTTCTTAGCACTTGTACCAGTTACACGTCTTGGCAAAATCTTACCACGTTCTGAGATAAATCTCTTAAGTAATTCTGTATCTTTATAATCGATAAATTCGATATGGTTAGCTGCGATGAAGTCAACTTTACGTCTTCTACGTCCGCCTCTTCTTTGTTGAGCCATTTATGTCATTCCCTTCACTTTAGAATGGTAAGTCGTCATCTGATATGTCGATTGGTTTACTGTTGTCAGCAAATGGATCGCCCATATTATTTGAGTTGTTACTGTTATTGTTAGATTGATTGTTAAAGTTATTGTTATTGTTGCTATTATTGTTATTTGCTGGAGACTGATTTGATGATTGATTTTGTTGGTTATAATTAGGTGCTTGATTTGGATTACTATTACTACTTGAATTTGCTCTCTTTTCACTATCAGATCTAGACTCTAGTAATGAGAAGTTTTCAACAACTACCTCAGTAACATAGACTCTTTGTCCTTGTTGGTTTTCATAGTTACGTGTTTGAAGACGTCCATCAATTCCAACAAGTGAACCTTTATTAGTAAAATTAGAGAAGTTTTCAGCAGCCTTTCTCCAAATAACACAATTAATAAAATCAGCTTCGCGCTCACCTTGAGCATTAGTAAATTGTCTGTTTACAGCGACTGTAAAACTGGCAACTGCTGCACCATTGGCAGTATATCTAAGTTCAGGATCACGTGTCAGGCGCCCCACTAGAACTACTCGATTAATCATATACCTGCCTCCTTAAAATGTTTCACGTGAAACAAAACTAGTCTTCACGTTTGATGATCATGTGACGAAGAATGTTATCTTCGATCTTTGATAGACGATCGAATTCATTGATTGCTTCATCGTTATCAGCGTCTACGTTAATAATGTGGTAGACACCTTCTTTATAGTTAGCAATTTCGTATGCTAAGCGTTTCTTTTCCCAGTCTTTTGAATCGATTACTTTGGCGCCGTTATCTGTAAGGATCTTATCGAAACGATCGATTAGAGTTTTCTTTGCGTCTTCTTCAACATCAGGTTTGATGATGTATGTAATTTCGTAATGTGTTTCAGCCATGACTGTACACCTCCTTATGGTCTAATGGTTCTAATTAAAGAACAAGGAGCATAAATTAACTACATTTTATACTCACGATGTTATAGTTTAGCATAACTAACAAACAATTTCTAGATAAATTTCCCAATAAAAAAGTGTTTCTGCCTGACACGTATCAAAAACTTGATACATATCAAATTACGCAGAAACACTATTTTTTACTCTTCAGTATTATTTGAATCCTCATTTGTGTCAACTGAGTCGACAGATTCATCATCACTAGCTAGATCATCAGGATTTGATTCAGTGCTCTGATCAGCATCTTCTTCAGGTTCTTCGTGTTGGATCTTGGCCATAGTTGAAACGATAGAATCGCCATCAACCTTGATCAATCTAACGCCTAAAGTAGCACGACCAGTTTGTGACACGCTTTGAACTTCAAAACGGATCATAACACCCATATCCGTGATCAACATGATATCTTCATCCCCATTGACGGAAGTAACTCCGGCAATCGGTCCGTTCTTTTCAGTTACGTTAGCAGTCTTGATACCTTTACCGCCACGTCCCTTGATCGGATATTCTTCAACCTTAGTTCGCTTACCATACCCCTTTTCAGAGATCGTAAGAACTTCTTGTCCCGATTCAACGATTGATGAACCAACAACATAGTCCTCCTCACGAAGCTTGATACCACGAACACCAGCAGCAGTTCTACCCATTGGACGAACATCACTTTCTCTAAAGGTTACCGCGTAACCTCTATGAGTTCCGATAAAGATAACCTTGCTGCCATCTGTTAAGAAGACATTAGTTAATTCATCACCATCTTTTAAAGTGATCGAGCGAAGACCAGAATGTCTGATATTGGCAAAATCAGTTACTGGCGTACGCTTAACAGTTCCATATTTAGTAACAAAGAACAGGAATGAATTTTCCTTATCAACATCACGTCCGACATTGATAACGGTTTGGATCTTCTCACCTTTTTCAATGTTCAACAAATTGATAACGGGGATACCTTTAGCAGTACGACCGTATTCAGGGACCTCGTAACCTTTAGTCCGATAAACTTTACCAGTATTAGTAAAGAACAACATTCGATCATGAGTCGATGCGTAAATCATATGTTCAATAAAGTCATCATCATGAATACCCATACCTTGGATACCACGACCACCACGATTTTGAACTCTGAATTCATCAGCAGACAAGCGCTTGATATATCCGTTATGAGTCAAGACGACCAAGATATTCTCTTCTTCGATCAAGTCCTCATCTTCAATATTAGCAACTTCACTGGCACGAATCTCAGTTCTTCTAGGATCACCAAATTTATCTTGGATATCCAATAATTCATCATAAATTATTTTATCTACACGTTCTGGTGTATTCAAAATATCTTTGTAATCAGCAATTTTTACCAAAAGATCTTGATATTCAGCTTCAACTTTCTCGCGTTCCAAGCCAGTCAAACGAACCAAACGCATATCAAGAATAGCTTGCGATTGTTTATCTGATAACTTAAAACGATCCATCAAAGTTTGTTTAGCCACACTAGAAGTCTGCGAACCTCTGATAATACTGATAATTTCATCAATATGATCCAGAGCAATTCTTAGTCCTTCTAGAATATGGGCACGTGCCTGAGCACGATCTAATTCATATTGAGTTCTTCTTCTGATAACAACTTCTTGATGCTTTAAATAATAAACTAGAACTTCTTTAAGTGATAAAACACGTGGCGTTTTATCAACGATAGCAACCATATTGATACCGTAAGAAATTTGTAGTTGTGTCAGTTTATAGAGATTATTCAAGACAACAGAAGCACTCATATCACGACGAATATCAATAACGATCCTCATACCTTCACGGTCAGATTCATCATTTAGATCAGTGATTCCATCAAGCTTTTTATCACGTGCTAATTCAGCGATACGTTCAACTAAATTGGCCTTGTTGACCATATAAGGCAACTCAGTAACAATAATTTGTTCCTGACCACTCTTTTTGGTAACCACGTCGACTTTGGCACGCAAAATGATTGTACCTTTACCATTTTCATAGGCTTTTCTAATTCCAGAGCGACCCATGATGATTCCTCCAGTAGGGAAATCAGGTCCAGGTAGTACCTTCATCAAGTCAGCAATACTTGCATCTTTATTTCTCATCAAAATATGCAAAGCATCAATAACTTCTTTTAAGTTATGTGAAGGGATATTAGTAGTCATACCAACGGCAATTCCGGTTGCACCATTGACCAAAAGGTTTGGAAAACGTGCAGGAAGTACCATAGGTTCTTTTTCTTCACCGTCATAGTTTGGTACTAAATCAACGGTATCTTTATTAATATCACGCAACATTTCAACTGCCATCTTACTCATACGAGCTTCGGTATAACGCATGGCAGCGGGTGGATCACCATCAATTGAACCAAAGTTTCCGTGTCCATCGACTAATGGATAACGGTAACTAAAGTCCTGAGCCATTCTGACCATTGATTCATAAATGGCAGAGTCCCCATGTGGATGATACTTACCCATGATGTCACCGACAAAACGAGCACTCTTTTTATATGGTTTATCTGGCGTAACGCCAAGTTCGTTCATACCGTAAAGAATACGACGGTGAACTGGCTTCAACCCATCACGCACATCTGGAAGTGCTCTTGAAACGATAACACTAGCGGCATAATCCACGAAAGATTTTTTCATAACTTCCGTTAGATTAACATTGGATATTCTTCGATCGTCCATTAACTTGCTTTACCTCCCTAATAATCTACTTCGGCATAACGTGCATTGTCTTCAATAAATTCTCTTCTTGGTTCAACTTTATCACCCATTAACATTGAGAATACTTTGTTAGCTTCAATGGCATCATCGAGGTTAACACGGTCTAATCTTCTCTTCTCAGGATCCATAGTTGTTTCCCATAATTGATCAGCATCCATTTCACCAAGACCCTTGTAACGTTGGATCTTTGGTTCTGGTTTTGGTGAAAGTTGTGATACAAATTCATCTTTTTCTTTATCAGTATCAAAGTATTGCATCATCTTACCTTGACGAACTTGATACAAAGGTGGCTTAGCGATATAAACATAGCCTGCGTCAACAACCGGACGCATATAACGATAAAGCAATGTTAACAACAGTGTTCGAATGTGAGCACCATCGACATCGGCATCGGTCATGATGATTACTTTATGATAACGAGCCTTAGAGATATCAAAGTCTTCTCCAAAACCTGTTCCCATAGCTGTAAAGAGTGTTCTAATTTCTTCGTTAGCTAGGATCTTATCCATAGTTGCTTTTTCAACGTTTAAGATCTTACCTCTGATCGGCAAAATAGCTTGCGTCAAACGTGAACGACCAGTTTTGGCAGAGCCACCGGCAGAATCACCCTCAACGATGAATAATTCAGAAATTGCTGGATCTTTACTAGAATTATCAGCCAATTTACCAGGTAAATTACTGATTTCCAGTCCATTTTGTTTTCTAGTAACTTCACGAGCACGTTTGGCAGCCATTCTAGCTTTAGTAGCTAAACTACCCTTTTCAACGATTTTCTTAGCTAAGCTAGGATTCTCCATCAAGAATTTCATAAAGTGTTCACTGAATAGGCGATCAGTGATCGTACGTGCATCGCTATTACCTAATTTAGTCTTAGTCTGGCCTTCAAATTGAGGATCAGGATGTTTAACACTGACAACCGCAGTCATCCCTTCACGAACATCCTCACCAGAAAGCTTTTCACTGTCTTTTAATAATTTATTTTTATGAGCATAGTCATTGATGACACGTGTTAAAGCTGTCTTAAATCCAACTTCATGAGTACCACCTTCATAAGTATGGATATTATTGGCGAAAGTCATCAAATTAGTATGGAATTCATCAGTGTATTGAAGCGCTACTTCAACCGTAACGCCATCTTGAACACCTTCAAGGTAGATTGGATCTTCGAATAGGACTTCTTTTTCTTTGTCCATAAATTCAACGTAGCTCTTGATACCGCCCTCGTAATGGAAAACTAGTTTCTCAGCTGTATCTGCTCTTTTATCTGTAAAAGTTAATTTCAAACCTTTATTCAAAAAGGCTAATTCACGAATTCTAGTTGTCAAAACCTTGTCGTCATAAACAGTTGTTTCGGTGAAAATATCAGGATCTGGAACAAAATGAACCAAAGTTCCATGTTCAAATTCTGGCGCATCACCAACAACATGCATTGAATGAACTACTTTACCTTTGGCAAAGTCGATTCCATATTTTTTTCCGGCACGAGTAACTACAACGTCAAGTTCGCTACTTAACGCGTTAACTACTGAAGCACCAACACCATGCAAACCACCAGAAACTTTGTATCCGCCACCGCCGAATTTACCACCGGCATGTAGGATCGTATAAACAGTTTCAAGTGCAGGTTTACCAGTCTTTTTCTGGATATCGATTGGAATACCACGACCATCATCAAAGACAGTAATTGAATTATCGGGTTCAACGGTAACATCAATTTTAGTGGCAAATCCAGCTAAGGCTTCATCAATACCATTATCAATTATTTCCCAAACAAGATGATGTAGACCTTGTTTACTGGTTGAACCAATATACATACCTGGTCTTTTACGAACGGCTTCAAGTCCCTCAAGAACTTGAATTTGACTGGCATCATATTCTTCGGCTAATTCTTCTCTTTTTTCTAATTCAGCTTCTCTATCGTTCTCAGCCATTAAATTTCCTCCTGTTGAACTACTCCGTTACTAATATTCAAAATATTAGGATTTCTAACCAAAGTCTGATCGACATCTTCCAATGAAGTTGTCGTAATAAATGTCTGAATGCGATCACTTATTGAGGTCAAAAGATGAGTCTGTCGTTTCCGATCCAACTCTGACAAAACATCATCCAATAATAAAATCGGATAATCTCCTACTTCTTCTTTGATCAATTCGACTTCGGCCAATTTCAAACTTAAAGCCACAGATCGCTGTTGACCTTGCGATCCAAAATCTTGAGCATCTTTTCCATTGATCATGAATTTAATATCATCACGGTGTGGTCCATATAATGTAACGCCGCGTTGGATCTCTTTTTTGACACTTTCTTTGAAAACATTCTTGTAATTATTATAAATGTTTTCAACAGATTTTTCATTGACATCGATTACACTACTATAATGCAACTCAAGTTTTTCCTGCTGATCGGTTATATCAGCGTGAATTTTACTCATGAAAGTTTGTAAACGTGTCAAAAAATCCAAACGCATTTTCACTACTTCAGCACAATACCCGGATAGTTGATCAGACAAAACATCCAAATACATCAAATCAGGTTTTTTCTGATGTTGTAATTTTTTCAGATATACATTCCGCTGCTTCAAGACACGGCGAAATTGACTAACTGTTTTTAGATACTGAGCAGAAATCTGGCCAAACTCCATATCAATAAATTTTCTTCTAATCCCAGGATTTCCCTTTACGATCGACAAATCCTCCGGAGAAAACAAAACAACATTCAAATTACCAATATAGGTCGATAACTTGCGTTGTTCTAAATTGTTTAAACGAGCTTTTTTTCCAGATTTGCTTATAACTAAATCCATCTGCAGGTTACTAGAATTATCTTTAATAATAGTCCCAGAAATTCTAGCAAAGTCACTGCCCCACATGATCAAATCCTTGTCACTAGATGTTCGATGACTTCTTGTTAAAGCTAAAAAATACATAGCCTCTAATAAATTAGTTTTACCTTGGGCATTTCTTCCCAAAAAGATATTAATGTTTGGAGAAAAATCAATTTTTAAAGACTCGTAATTGCGATAACTGCGAAGTCGTAACTCCTTTATATACAAATGCGGTTATTCAATCTCGTAAGATTCTTTATCGATAATTAATACATCGCCTTTATGCAATTTCTTGCCTCGACGATCCTCCAATGCCCCATTAAGTTGCACCGCGTTATCTTTCAAATACCACTTGGCTTGACCACCGGTTGAAATGATTCCAACGTCCTTTAAAAACTGTCCTAACGTTATAAATTCCGTTTCAATCTTTATTTTTTGCGACATATTAACACCCTATTTATTAGATTTACATATTTAATGACATATTATAATTATAGAGGTTTTTAACTCGAAAAACAACTTATCAGGCGTTTAGAGCAATTTTCAAACGGTTTAGTAGTTCCCCACTAAAAAAGATAAAAAAATCACAGACAGCGCGAAATAATGGTATATTTCCAAATCAGACAAAAAAAAGGGTCAGAACGAAATGTTCTGACCCTTTTTGACATATCTAGAACGTTCTAACAGGAGTAATCAGTTGAACAAAGTCATCTTTATTCTCTACTGGTCTCAATGTGAACGGATGTAATGGCGAAGTAAAACTCATTTCAATATTAGTATTTCCACCAAATGACCTTAAGGCATCTTTCAAATAATCAGGGTTAAATGAAATTTCTAAATCGTCACCTTCAAGGTTTTCGAAATCTAGAACTTCTTCAACAGTTCCGACCTCTGGTGAATTCCCATAAAGAATTGCTTTCTTTTCAGCCGTCTTTATCTCTAACTTAATAACATTATTGCGACTCTCATGTGAAAGAAGTGAAGCTCTCTCAACAGAACCTAATAACTTTGTCGTATCGAAAGTAATCTTGGTATTTGAATCTGCCGGGATCAAACGGTCTGTTTCTGGATATCTTCCGTCAAGCAGACGTGAGTAAAACATAACATTGTCAAAACTGAATAGGACTTGATTCTCAGAGATAGACATTGAAATTTCTTTAACTGAGTCATTAATTGTTCTTACCAATTCAGTCAAACTCTTTCCAGGAATGATCAAGTTGTAATCTTCATCGCTAGTAATATCGATTCTTCTTTGAGATAAACGGTGACTGTCAGTTGCGACCGAAACTAAACCTTCACTACTGATCAAGAAGTTAACACCAGTTAAAACTGGACGACTTTCTTGATTTGAAACAGCAATGACGGTTTGGTTAACAACTTCTTTAAATAGATCCGTGGGGAAAACTAATTGATTTGAGGTCTCAACTTCTGGAAGGTGTGGATAATTACTTGCATCCAAACCATTGATAGTAAATTCAGATACTCCGGAAGAAATAAGAGTTTGATTATTACTTAGAACTTCTAAATCAAAATTATCCCCAGGTAATTTTTTAATGATTTCATTAAAGAATCTAGCTGGTAAGACGATTGAACCGGTACTTTCGATTCTTAAATCATTATCAGTGTCCTCTTTTGAAATAAATGAAGTGATAGAAATATCTGAATTGCTACCAGTAATAGTTAAACCACTGTCTGACAAATCTAATTTCATTCCTGTAAGTATTGGAATTGTAGTTTTTGTGGAAATTGCTCGTTGAACGTTATTTGTTTGGTTTACGAATTTTGATCTATCGATTGAAAATTTCATAGGTACCCCTCTTTTAATTAATTAGTATATAAATAGAAGTAGTAGTAGGTGCTGTTGATTCTGTGGATAACTTTCATAAAGCCAAGGCGATCTTGAATTTATCTTGTTATTAACAGGTGTGGATAACTTAGTATAAACTAAATACTTTTCAACATGTTAATTTCTGAGTTCGTCCTTTAATTCAGCGACGGCTCTTTTTATTTCACCATTTTTTATAACTAACTCGGATATTTTATCACACGAATGCATAACTGTCGTATGATCCTTACCACCGAATTCCATTCCAATTTGTGGTAAGGATTTATCTGTTAGTTCTCTGGCTAAATACATAGCGATTTGTCTAGGAACAACAATTGTTTTAACACGTTTCTTACCCTTAAGGTCGTTGACAGATACATGGTAGTATTTGGCGACACGACTCTGAATTTTCCCAACGGTCAGACCATTTTGTTCCTTATTAAGTTTTAATGATTTTAAAGCATCTGCGGCAATGGATTTAGTGATGTCTTCTTTATTCATTGTTGAATAAGCTTGAACTCTCAGCAAGGCACCTTCCAATTCACGAACGTTGGTATCAACTTGTTCAGCTATATATGAAAGAGTGTCATCAGGAATTTCAAGATTTTCGGCGATAGCTTTGTTTCGTAAAATGGCAATTCTTGTTTCAAGATCAGGCGCAGTGATATCAACAGGTAGCCCCCATTTGAAACGTGATACTAATCTTTCCTCAAGCTTAGGAATTTCATTTGGTAAGCGATCAGAAGTCATAACGATTTGCTTACTATTAGCGTACAGTTCATTGAAAGTATGGAAAAACTCTTCTTGAGTTCCCTCTTTTTCACCAAAGAACTGGATGTCATCTATTAGTAATAAATCTACATTACGGTATTCTTGACGGAATTCTTCTTGAGTTCTGGTCTGGATTGAATTAATAAAATCATTGGCAAAAGTTTCGCTGGTAACGTATTTGACATTTGCTGCTGGTTCTAGCTTGATCATTTGGTGTCCTATGGCCTGCATCAAGTGAGTTTTTCCAAGTCCAACACCACCATAAATAAACAATGGGTTGTAAATAGTACCTGGTTCTTCGGCAACTGCTAAAGCTGCGGCGTGGGCCATTTGGTTACCACTACCAGTTATAAAAGAATCAAAAGTGTATTTTGGATTCAAATGAGAATTATGGAAGACATGTCCAGTGGTAGTAGTTTTTTCAATGTTATTTTTAGGAGCTGCCGGTTCTTCCCTCTTTGTTTGATCTTCAGCAGTCTCGATGACTGGATTAAGTTCAATACCATTTAATTCAAAAGAATAAATTGCAATATCTTCGGTATAATGTCGCTCCCAATAGTCTTTATGCAAGTTGCTGGGAACAGAAATATGAAGATCATTCCCAGAAATATATAAAGGATGCGCGCTTTCTACCCAAGTTGTATAGCTTACGGGGGTTAAACTAGATTTTAATTTTTTAGTTAAATAATCCCAAAATTCTTTGATTTGAGTATTTGAATCGTCATTTATATTTTGCAAAGATTTCCCCCCAATCTTTAATGTGGATAAATTTTTTACGGAAAAAAGACATTGTATAGTTTATCATTGTATAAAAGAGTTTTCCACAGAACAAATGTTTAAATTATAAAAAAATAACAAGAAGGAAATACTAAAAAAGATAGCCTGTGAAAAAGTCGGACAATTTTAGTTATTCACACAGTTTTCCACAAACTAGTGTATCTATCAGGCCTTATATATCAACTAATTCTACAAGATTTATTTTTTATTCTCAACCTGTGGATAACTAAAACACAGTAAAATTGTTCAGGTGAAAAGCCTGTCGATAACTTTGTGGGTAAAAAAAGTTGTAAAATGCTTCCACAAATTATCCACAGGAAAACTGTTTAAAAACTTTTCAAAACAAAATAGTAACTATATAGAAGTAATCGAAAATTTGTTGTTTAAATTCATTGCATAGCATGGTATTATAGTTAAGCAATTGTCTGAAGAAGTGAAAAATTTTTGTTAAATAAGATTCAGGAGGTTTATTGATGACTACAAAAAGAACATTTCAACCTAAGAAGCGTCATCGTGAACGCGTCCATGGTTTCATGAAGAGAATGAGTACAAGTAATGGTCGCAAGGTTCTTGCAAGACGCCGCAAAAAAGGTAGAAAAGTATTATCAGCTTAGTTTTGAAGGATCACTGATTTTTAGTGGTCCTTTTTTATTACAAACAAGGGATCGTCTGGTGACATATGAGAAAGAGCTATCGAATTAAAAAAGAAAATGAGTTTCAATATGTTTATTCAAAGGGACAATCAGTCGCAAATCGTAATTTTGTTCTTTATCAAATTGATAAGAAGGATCAAAAACATTTTCGCGTGGGATTGTCAGTTGGGAAAAAGGTTTCGCATACAGCAGTCGGTCGTAATCGAGTTAAACGTTACGTCAGACAATCATTGTTGGAATTAAAACCAGAATTACCAGCTGAACTGGACTTTTTGATCATTGCTCGAAAACCATCCGTTGATTTAGATATGTTCGAAACGAAAAAAAATATCGTACATTTGCTAAAATTAGGTAAAATACTAGGGTAAGATAAAAAATAATAATATATAGGTGTAAAAGTGAATAAAAAAAGCTTAAAAAAATACTTAGGTGTGGCGTTATTACTTGGTGTTGTTTTAGTTTTGTCAGGTTGTTCTAACCTTAATGAACCGATTACTAGCCATAGTTCTGGGATTTGGGATCACTATGTTTTATATAGTTTCTCGCAATTTATCCTTTGGTTAGGTTCATTAGTTGGTAATAGTTCAGGTTGGGCTATCGTGCTCTTTACTCTGATTGTAAGAATTGTTTTACTACCACTGAACTGGTATCAAATCAGAAGTATGAACAAGCAGATGACTGTTCAACCACAAATACAAGCACTTCAAAAGAAGTATTCTGCTAAGGATACTGACACACAAAGTAAGTTAAGAGAAGAGACTCAAAAACTTTATAGTGAGGCCGGAGTTAATCCGGTTGCGGGATGTTTGCCACTTTTGGTACAGATGCCGGTTATGTTTGCTTTGTATCAAGCAATTTATAAGACTGAGCAATTACGTAATGGTACATTCTTGTGGATGCAATTAAGTAAAGCCGATCCATATTACATTATGGCTATTTTGGCCGCTGTATTTACTTTCTTAAGTACATACATTGCCAGCTATTCGCAACCAAATCAAAATACAACTACTAAGTTAATGACATACGTCATGCCGTTATTTATTTTCGTTCCTGCTTTGACATTCCCATCAGCCATTACTTTATACTGGGTTGTAACAAATGCTTTCCAAGTTGTTCAGACATTGATTTTCCAAAATCCTTTCAAGTACCGTCGTGCTCAAAAGGAAAAGGAAGAAGCAGAGCGTGAGAAGCAACGTAAGATCAGAAGAGCTAAAAAACGTGCTTACAAACGTCGTTAATTGACAATTTTTCTAAAACTAGTTAAGATGTTTTAGAAATTGTACAAACATATATAGAAAAGTAGTCAAAGTGCTTTTCCGCCATAATTGGTGGATTACGCACTTTTTTTGTGCTTAAAAATGGGAAAAGAGGACTATTATGCCAAGCGCAGTTACTGAATATGATACTATTGCTGCTATTTCGACCCCTCCTGGGGAGGGTGCCATTTCGATCGTTCGCCTTTCAGGAGATCAAGCAGTAGCTATAGCACAAAAGGTATTCAAGGGTAAAGATTTAACCAAAGTTAAGAGTCATACAATAAATTATGGTCATATCATCGATCCTACAGATGAGTCTTTAGTTGATGAAGTCATGGTTTCGGTCATGTTAGCTCCAAAAACATTCACTAGAGAAGACGTAGTGGAGATAAATACTCATGGTGGTATTGTGGCCACTAATAAGGTATTACAGCTTCTGATCGGTTCTGGAGCACGTATGGCTGAACCTGGTGAATTTACCAAACGGGCCTTTCTAAACGGTCGTATCGACTTAACACAAGCTGAGTCGGTAATGGATCTGATCCGTGCTAAGACAGATAAAGCTATGCAAGTCGCTGTAAATCAGTTGGATGGTAATTTGAATCATTTGATCGCAAATTTACGTCAAGAGATTTTAGATGCGTTGGCTCAAGTTGAGGTAAATATCGATTATCCAGAATATGATACCGAACAGATGACAACCAAGATGTTGTTAGAAAAAGCTCATTTAGTTAGCAAGAATATTGATAGTCTATTGAAAACAGCCGACAGTGGGGAAATCTTGCAGCATGGACTAGCCACGGCCATTGTTGGTAAACCTAATGTTGGTAAATCTAGTTTGCTTAATCGCTTACTTGATGAAGATAAGGCCATTGTTACGGATGTTGCTGGTACGACTAGAGATATTGTTGAGCAATATGTCAATATTGATGGTGTGCCACTTAAACTGATCGATACAGCTGGTGTTCGTGATACAACAGATAAAGTTGAAAAAATTGGTGTTGAACGCTCTAAAAAAGCGTTAAAAGAAGCTGATTTAGTCATTGTTGTTTTAGATTCCAGTAGGGAACTCGAAAGTGATGACATTCAGTTACTTGATGCAACTAATGATAAACGTCGAATCATTATTTTTAATAAAAATGATTTAATACCCGTTATAACACCTAAAACGGTGAAACAAGTTAAAGCAGATGACACTATTTTACAAACTTCCGCTATAACGAATGACGGTATCGAAATGATCAAGCAAACTATCAGTCAGATTTTTAATGCTGGTATTGAAGACAGCAGTACAGATGTGATCATCACTAGTGCTAGACAGGCTGGTTTATTAAGACAAGCAAAAGAAAATTTAAATGATGTTATTTCAGGAATTGAAGCAGGGATGCCAATTGATTTAGTTCAGATCGATATGACAGCTTGCTGGGATACTCTGGGTGAAATTACCGGAGATAGCTATCCAGATGAGTTGATAACACAACTATTCTCACAATTCTGTTTAGGAAAATAGGTGAATGTATGCAAGTTAAAGAATTTGATTCAGAGAATTATGATGTAATTGTAGTTGGAGCTGGCCATGCCGGTTCAGAGGCTGCTTTGTCTGCCGCTAGAATGGGACAAAAGACGCTTCTCGTAACTATAAACTTAGATATGGTAGCTTTTATGCCATGTAACCCCTCTCTTGGTGGACCAGCCAAAGGGATCGTTGTTCGTGAGATTGACGCTCTTGGTGGTGAAATGGGTCGTAATATCGATAAAACTTATATTCAGATGAGAATGTTGAATACAGGTAAGGGTCCAGCCGTCAGAGCTTTGCGTGCTCAAGCAGATAAGAATATGTATCATCGTATGATGAAAGAAACTCTTGAAAAGGAACCTAATCTTACTTTGAGACAAGGTATCGTTAACAAATTGATTGTTGAAGATGGTATTTGTAAAGGCGTTATAACGGCTACTGGCGCTAGATATCATGCCAAGGCTGTTGTGTTAACGGCTGGTACATCTTCAAGAGGTAAGATTATTATTGGTGAGCTAACTTATTCGTCCGGTCCTAATAACAGTATTCCTTCAATTAAATTATCAGAAAATTTGGAAGAAAACGGCTTTAAGTTAACTCGTTTTAAGACTGGTACACCTCCACGTGTAAATAAAGATACAATTGATTTTTCTAAAACAGAGGAACAACCTGGCGATAAGGAACCAAATCATTTTTCATTTGAAACACCAGATTCACAATATTTGAAAGATCAGTTATCTTGTTGGATGACTTATACTAATTCAACAACTCATCAAATCATTCGTGAAAATCTTGATCGTGCCCCAATATTTTCTGGAGTCATCAAGGGTGTTGGTCCAAGATATTGCCCATCAATTGAGGACAAAATCGTTCGTTTTGCTGACAAGCCACGTCACCAAATTTTCTTGGAACCTGAAGGTAGAGATACACAAGAATATTATGTTGGAGACTTCTCAACATCTATGCCAGAAGAAGTTCAATTAAAGATGGTTCATTCAGTTGCCGGGCTTGAGAACGCTAAATTAATGCGTCCAGGATATGCAATCGAATATGATGTTATTGAACCTTGGCAATTGAAATTGAATATGGAAACAAAGGTTGTTAAGAATCTCTTTACCGCTGGTCAAATGAACGGAACTTCTGGTTATGAAGAAGCTGCTGGACAAGGTCTTATGGCTGGTATTAATGCTGCTTTACGTGCTGAAGGTAAAGATCCGTTTGTACTACACCGTGATGAAGCTTATATCGGCGTTATGATCGATGACCTTGTTACTAAGGGTACAAATGAACCTTATCGTTTGCTTACAAGTCGTGCTGAATATCGTTTAATTTTACGTCATGATAATGCCGACTTACGTTTGACTGATAAAGGTTATGACTTAGGACTTATCAGTGATGACCGTTATGCTAAATTTAACGACAAACGTGATGCGACTAAGCGTGAATTGGAGCGTTTGAATCGTAAGATGATCACTCCGAAGATGGATGAACCATTTATGACAAGTCATAACTTTAAGAATTTGAAAGATGGTATCTTAGCTGATCATTTATTGAGACGTCCTGAAGTTCACTATGAGGATATTATTGATATGATCGGTGATCCAGAGGATGGTCCAGTTGATCGTCGTGTTAAAGAACAAGTCGAGATCAGCATTAAATATGCAGGTTATATTAAAAAAGAAGAACTAAAGATCGAACGATTGAAGAAGATGGAGTCAAAGAAGATTCCTGATCGTATCGACTATACTAAAGTACCAAGTTTAGCTACTGAAGCCGTTCAAAAGTTATCTAAAATAACTCCAGAAACAATAGCTCAAGCTAGTCGTATCAGTGGTGTAAATCCTGCTGATATAGGAATTTTGAGTGTTTATATTGAACAAGGTAGAATTGCTAAAATAGCAGAATAAAAAAGACGTCGTATTTCGACGTCTTTTTTGGTATAAATTAGTTAGAGGTGATCATATGACCGTAATTGAAGACTATATCAGTAAGGCGGAGACTTCTCATCAAGAGAAGCTCAATCAAATGTACAAGCTTATTAAGTCAATCATTCCTGAAGCTGAAGAGAAGATATCATATGCTATGCCGACGTTTTATTTGAAGAAAAATCTAGTTCATTTCGCAGATTTTAAACGTCACTTAGGATTTTATCCAACTCCTTCAGCAATTGTTGAATTTGAAGAAGAATTGAAACCATATAAAACTTCCAAAGGTGCAATTCAGTTTCTCTACGAAAAACCGTTGCCTGAAGAATTGATCAAGAAAATTGTTCAATATCGAAAAGAGTAAATTGGAGTAAAGTAACTTTCTGAAAACATTTATAGAATAGGAAAATCGTACGAACGATTTTCCTATTTTTTTTATTATTAAGTTTTATTACGTATAAAATACGAACTATATTAAAAAACAAATTTGAAATTGTTCGTACTTTCTGCTATATTACTGGTATTGATTTCAGAAAGGTTGTCATAATTTGAAAAGATCTACTGTTTTATTACTATCCCCGGGACTTTTATTGATAATTGTTCTGTTGATATTACCGATCTTACAAATGTTCTTGCCGACATTTGTGGGAGATCAGTTTTTCTTGGAAAAATATCTTAACTTTTTCCATAGTAGCGGCAATATTCAAGTAATCTTACGAACATTGATGATTGCAGTTATCACAACCTTAATAACCCTGTCGTTGGGGTTGCCAACTGCATACTGGATGTCTCGTTTGGGAGAGAGATGGAAGAAAGTCGTATCAATAATTGTTTTATTCCCGATATTGACCAATGCCGTAGTTAGAAATTTTGCATGGATCACAATTTTAGGAAAAAACGGTGTAATCAATAATCTCTTGATGCAATTACACCTTATTGAGAAACCTATGACTTTGCTATACACGAACTTTTCGATCGTTATTGGATCGGTTTATCTGTTTTTGCCGATCATGATTACTTCGTTAGTTAGTTCGTTCAGTCAGCTTAACTTTGAAGTTGAAGAAGCTGCTTCTGTTATTGGTGCTCGACCTTCAATCGTATTTTTCAAAGTCATTTTGCCACAACTTTCGGTGGGGATGCTTACAGGTTCAATCCTGGTTTTTGTTGGTTCGCTAACGGCATATACAACGCCTCAGTTGTTAGGTGGAAACAAGAATATGGTATTGGCAACGTTGCTACAACAACAATCGATCACTTTAGGCGATTGGACAAGCGCCAGTGTAGTTGCTGTTATCTTAACTGTAATTGCTGTCTTGGTTATGACAATTATGAATTACGGTACTAAGTTAATGGATCGGAGGAATGCTAAGTGAGAACAAAAATTAAGTTTTCTTCCATAGTAGGATTCTTGATTTTGATCATACTAGTTGTACCACTGTTGATCGTTATTATTACTTCTTTTGGAGAAGAGTCAGCTATTTCATTTCCAATTAAAGGATTTACTTTTGACTGGTATGCCAATGTTTTTCAACAACCGGATTTTGTAGAAGGGTTAAAAATGAGCTCAATAGTGGCTGTTTTGGCCTCCTTTCTGGCTCTACTGGTTGGAACACCGATCGTCTATGTTTTGACGAGATTTGATATTCATCATAAGGATTGGTTTCAGACGATATTCTTAAGCCCAGCTTTGATACCGGAAATAGTAATTGGATTTGCGTTATACCAGGCTTTAGTAATCAGCTTGCAATTGCCGCTCTTTATAAGTTTAATAGTTGGACATTTTCTATTGTGCCTGCCATATGTGGTGCGTCTGATCACGGCGGGGATGATGGAATTTGACGAAAGTATAGAAGAGGCAGCTTGGATGGTAGGATACGATAAAGTTTCAACTTTCTTCAAAGTAGTTATTCCTAACATTAAGCAAAGCGTCGTCGCAGCGTTTATCCTATCTTTTATTACATCGTTCAATAATATCCCAATAAGTCTGTTCTTGAATGGACCGGATTTAAATATGTTACCAACGTCCATCTTGAATTATCTGGAGAATAATTACGATCCGACCGTTTCAGCTGTTTCAGTTATCTTGATGATCATCACGGCTTCGATCATGATCCTCGCTGAAAAGTATTTGGGATTAAACAAATTGACTTAGGAGACTTAACTTGGCAAATATCGAAATATCAGATCTATCTATGTCTTATCAAAAAGGTAAACAAATTCTTGATCAATTATCATTGAGTATCAAAGATGGGGAACTGTTATCAATTTTAGGACCCAGTGGTTGCGGTAAAACAACCATGTTACGTTTGATTTCCGGTCTTATTCCGATTCAAAAAGGAACCATCAAAGTATCAGGAAAAGACATCAGCAAGGTGCCAGTCTATAAAAGAAATTTTGGGATGGTTTTCCAAAGTTATGCGCTTTTCCCACATATGACAATTTTTCAAAATATTACGTTTGGCTTAAAGAGACGTAAGTTAGACAAAAAAACAATCGAACAAAAAGCACTCAACATTTTAGATATAACAGGTCTATCAAATTTAAAAGACCGTATGCCGCATGAACTATCCGGTGGTCAGCAACAACGTGTTTCATTAGCTCGTGCTTTAGCGATAAATCCTAATGTTTTACTTTTGGATGAACCACTAAGCAATTTGGACGCTAAATTAAGAATTGAAATGCGAGAAGAAATTCATCGCTTGCAACAGAAGCTCAATATGACAACTATCTTTGTTACCCACGATCAGGAAGAGTGTTTTGCAATTTCTGATCGAGTAGCTCTGATGAATCAAGGTCAAATCGAACAACTAGATACACCGCAAAATATTTACAAGAATCCACGAACTGAATTTGTAGCTCGCTTTATCGGCTATGAGAATTTCATTCCTAAAACTTGGGCTGAAGATCAACAATGGCAATTTCATAAAGAAATTATGGGGAATTTGTTGACTATTCGTCCAGAAAATATTGGGATCGGCGCAGGAGAGAATACTCTTTTGGGGAAAGTCGTTTCTAAAAACTTTTTAGGAAATTACTATCAATATATCGTTGATACAGAACTGGGTATTTTAAAGGTAAATACGACTAAAGATCAGTCAGAAACAAATGCTGAAATTACATTGAATTTTCCAGAATCATCATTAATTGAATTAGAGGATAAATAGGAGATTAACATGAAAAAAAATACTAAATTCTTTGCGATCATCACAACTTTACTAGTTACATTACTTGTAGCAGGATGTAGTAACAATAGCAGTAAAGAAAGTAAGCAATTGACGGTTTCTACTTTTGGATTAGCAACTAAGCAGATGACGAATGATGTTTTCAAACCATTCCAAAAAGATAATAAGCTAAAAGTTAAGAGCCAATTTGGAGATAGTTCATCTAGATTTACTCAAATTGAACATAATCCTAACTCAAGTGTTGATGTGATCGAGTTAGCTCAAAATAATGCCGTAGCCGGACAAAAAAAGGGTCTCTTTAAAAAATTAGACTTCAGCAAGCTTAAGAATTTCAAGTATTTAAGTAAGGAACAACAAAAATTAGCTAAGGATACTAACAGTGTTCCTTATACTGTTAACAGCATTGGTATTATCTATAATCCTAAGACAGTTGGTAAAATTACTTCTTGGGATCAATTATGGGATAAGAAATTAGAAAACAGAATTGCCATTCCAGATATTTCAACTACTTTTGGACCAGCTATGGTTTATATGGCTAGTGAACATGCTAAAACTGATGTAACAAAAGATGACGGTAAGGCAGCCTTTGGTGCTTTGAAAGAACTAAAGCCAAACGTTGTTAAGACTTATGCAAAATCTTCTGATCTTGCTAATATGTTCAAATCTGGTGAGATCGACGTCGCCGTTGTTGGTGACTTTGCTGTTGATATGATTCAAGGGGCAGCACCAGATGTTGATTATGTAGTTCCAGAATCAGGTACATACGCTAACTATGATACAGTTTCAATTTTGAAGAATAGCAAGAATACAGAAGCAGCTTATAAGTACATCGACTACCGTATCAGCAAAGATTCTCAAACAACAGTTGCCGGTTCAGACTCATTAAATAATGCTCCAGTAAATGATCAAGTTAACTTAACTCGCGATGTTAAACATATGACATATGGCGATGTTGCCAAACGTGCTAAATTAATTGACTTTAACTATGTAAATAAACAATTACCAACATGGATCAAAACTTGGAATCAAACAATGAACTAATGAGGCGCATATGAAAATAGATACTTTAATCATCAATGGAAAAGTTTTTAACAGTTTTAATCAAACTTTTGAATCAAAAGATATAGCGATTGCCGATGGAAAGTTTGTCAGAGTTGATACTAATTTGAAGTATGAGGCCAAAAAAACGGTTGATGCTAAAGGTCAATATCTTATTCCCGGTTTGATAGATTCTCATATGCATATCGAGAGTTCGATGACTGGTCCTGCTAACTTTGGAGCAGTAGCAGTCAAGTTTGGAACAACGACTGTAGTTGCCGATGCTCATGAAATTTCAAATGTGGCTGGATTACAGGGATTAAAAGACTTTATGAACCAGAGCAGTGTGGTTGATACGTTCTATGCAATCCCTTCGTCAGTTCCATCAACTAGACCAGATATGGAAACAACTGGTGGCATCATTGGATTATCTGAAGTAAATGAACTATTAAAGGATAAACGGATCATATGTTTGGGCGAGGCTATGAATTTTAAAGGTATCGTTGATGAACCAGATTCACTGATCAGGCAGATCATCCGTTTATGCCAAAACAAGCGTCCAACGATGCCGCTTGAAGGGCATTGTCCAAAGTATACAGGCGAAGATCTAGCAAAATTTGTCGCTAGTGGTATTACTTCTGATCACACTTTCCAAGCTCCAGAAACTATGCTAGAACGAATCAGTAACGGGATGTATATTCAGATTCAAAAGAAGTCACTTTCAAAAGAAAATATGCAGACGATTATTGATCATAACTTGTATGAATATATTGGTTTTGTAACTGATGACGTGATGGCTGACGATTTGATCCATGGGCATTTGAATATGATCGTTAAAGAAGCAATCAGTCTAGGTTTACCAGCTGAAAAAGCCGTTTATATGGCTACATTTACACCGGCTAGAAGAATGTCTCTCAACGATCGAGGAGCAATCGCTCCGGGCAGAGTAGCTGATTTGATCATGTTATCCGATCTTAATGAATTTACTATCTCACAAGTCTTCAAATCTGGGATTTCTGTCGCAGATTTACCATCTCAAAGGGCTGATTTTCCTAAGTATTTACGGACAACTGTTCACGCCAAAAAATTTACTAAAGATGATCTTATTCTTGAAAGTTCTCAAAATTCAGTTATTGCTAATATAATGGCAGTCAATGAGCATGGTACTTTCACTAAGCATGAAAAAATGGAACTGAATGTAGTAAATGGTGTGGTTGATTGGCAAAGTGCAGGGTTATCGTTGTTGGTTGTGCAAGAACGCTATGGTAAAAACGGTAATATCAGTTTTGGACTAGTCAAAAATACTTTGAATAAATCCGGTGCAGTGGGAACTACCTGGGCGCATGATCATCACAATTTGATGGTTATGGGAACGGATCTTGATTCCATGTTACAAGTTCAACACCAAATCATCGATCAACAAGGTGGTTATGTGGTCGCTGAAGGCAATAAAATAACAGCCAATGCACCACTAAAAATTGGTGGTATTATCAGTGATGAGCCGGTAGAAATTCTAGCTATGAAGCTCAAACAAGTTAGAGAAGCTATGAATCGTTTAGGATACGTAAATTTCAACGAGATCATGTCTTTTTCAACTTTGTCATTATTAGTATCTCAAGAATTGAAGATCTCTGATGTAGGGATGTTTGATGTTAAAACACAGCAAAAAGTTCCACTATTTGATTAAAGTAAGAGCGTTTGGAGTAATCCGAGCGCTTTTTTTGTATACTGGATTACGAATAGAGACCCATAAATATTTAGTATGCAAGGGAGAAATATTTTGGAAAAAATCGGTGTTATTGGATTAGGCAAGATTGCTCAAAAAGCATATCTTCCCGTGATGTCAGAATTACAAGATCAATATGAATGGCATTTAACTACGCGTAATAAAGAGAAGGGTGAACGCCTACAAGCTAAATATAATTTCAGTCATCTCCACCAAACTTTAGACCAACTGATTGATGAACATCCCTTGGCAGTTTTTGTACATACGCCAACAGAGACTCATGCGGAAATTATTCAACAATTATTGTTGGCAGGAATCAATGTTTATGTAGATAAGCCGATTTCTGATGATATTGAGGAAGTTAAACGCCTCTATACATTGGCTGAATCCAAGAATCTAATGTTAACGTGTGGATTTAATCGTCGTTTTGCACCATTTAACCAAGATTTAAAAGCCATGGAAGATAAAAGAATGATAACCGTTGAAAAAACACGTGAAGATACAGAACAATCTGTAAATAAAGCCGTGTTTGATTTAGCTATTCATAGTGTTGATACGGCATTATATTTGATGGATGAAGCAGTGGAAAATACCAGTTCTAGATTAATTTTACAGGATGATAAGCTAGCACAAATGTATTTAGAAATTACTGGTAAGAACAGTCAAACACGTGTTGTAACTAACATGATCAGTGGTCTAAACTTAGAACAGAGTGTGGTTCAAACTGAAACCAAAAGAGCGGTTGTAAAGGACTTGAGTTTATTGCAGAAGTACACTACTAGTGGTATTCAGCAAACTGCTCGTCCTGATTGGGAACCAAACCTAGTTACACGTGGATTTGAGCCGATCATTGTGGCATTTTTGAAGGCTGTTTCTGAAAAATTAGAGAATCCAATAAGTCCAGAATCATCAATATTGAGTCATGAAACCTGTTACAAAATTGTTCATCAAAAATAGGACACTATATCTAGTAGAAACGTATGTTCTGAATACAGAATGTTCCATGTGAAACAATTTGGCAATTCGGCCTTCATACGCCTGTTGTAATGAAATTAAAATAATGCTAATATACTTGCCAAAGTGCAAGCAGAGTACTTTAAAATGAGGGGGATTTACTATGTCAAAATTCAATACTACGTTGATTCACGGAGGGAAAATTGATGATAATAATACTGGTGCAATCAATACACCAGTTTACAATTCATCGACTTATGTTTCTCCTAAATTCGGTGCAGATGTCCGTTGGGATTATGAAAGATCCGGTAATCCAACTAGAGATTCGTTAGAACAATTACTAGCTAAACTTGAAAATGGAGTAGGTGCCTTTGCTTTTGCATCAGGAATGGCTGCTATTACAGCTGCCTTTTCACTCTTTAAGCCGGGTGACAACATCGTTATTGGTGACAATATTTATGGTGGGACTTTCCGTTATATCAACGATTATTTGAAGCCAAATGGCGTTACGTTTACTTCAGTTGATACCAGAGATTCAGCGGCAGTTGAGGAAGCCATTTCTTCAGAAACTAAGGCAATTTATTTTGAAACAGTCACAAATCCATTACTGCAATTGACTGATGTTAGACAAATTACTGCCATTGCTAAAAAGCACGATATTTTAACAGTGATTGATAATACATTCCTGTCACCATATCTACAACAACCACTTAATTTAGGTGCGGATGTTGTGATTCATTCAGCAACCAAATATTTAGCCGGTCATTCTGATCTCGTAGCTGGAGTCGTTGTCGCTAAAAATAAAGATGTAGCTGATCAAATTTATAATTATCAAAATACTACTGGCGCTGTGCTACCACCACAGGAATGTAGTATTTTACAAAGAGGTATTCAAACATTAGCTGTAAGAATGGATCGTCACTTATTCAATGTTGAAAAGGTGATCGAATTTCTAGAGAGCGATTCTCGTATCAGCAAGATCCACTATCCTGGTCACGATGGGGACAAGAATTTTGATGCTATCAAGGATGAATGTAAAGGATTTGGTGGCGTATTGTCATTTGAATTAAATCCTGGTTTGAATGCTAAAGAATTTGTTAATCATGTCAAAGTTATTTCTTTCGCTGTCAGTCTAGGTGCAGTTGAAAGTTTGGCTGAAGTTCCTGCTTTTCAATCACATGCTGAAATTCCACGTGATGAACGTTTAAAAGTCGGTATTACAGATGAATTGATCCGCCTTTCAATTGGTTTGGAAGATTATCACGATTTGATCGATGATTTGAAACAAGCATTGGAGTTTGTCTAAGAGGTTCCGCCTCCGTGTACACTGCTTTCCAATCACCAGCGTACTCTTTGGCTCTTATTGAAGTTATATATATGACTATGTCCTAAACGGGCATGGCCATTTTTTATTTCCAGATAAAAAAAATCCCTAAACGGTATTCAGATGAAATGTGGGTTCATCTGTTAACGATAAAGGGATGATTTATATATTTAGTTGTAGATTAATCAGCTTGACGATAGCCATAAGCAAAGTAAATTCCAGTACCAACGATGATCCAACCGATAAAGGCGATCCATGAATTGATACTTACTTGAGTCATAAGTAAGATACATAGAAATGCTGATAACAGTGGAAAGACTGGATAAAAGGGAACGTGGAAGCCACTTTCTGGTACATCATCACGGCGTCTTAATTTAATGACGCCTAAGGAAACAAAAGTAAATGACAGAAGTGTCCCAATATTAACTAAACTGGTTAATTCTTTTAAGGAGACAAATCCACCTAAGAGAACGGCCATGATCGTAATAGCGTCTAGTGACAACATTGGCATATTGGATTTCTTTTCCAGTTCGCCAAATTTTGCAGGGATCATTTTGTCACGTCCTAATGCGTAGACCAGTCGAGATCCACCATAGAGTGTGTTCAGCATCATAGTGAACATTCCAGCTAAAGCACCAATAGTAATGATAAAGGCGATTTTTCCTAAACCAACATATCTCAAGGCTAAAACAACCGGATCAGAAACGTTCAAATGTTTATAATTGACCATACCTGTCAAAACCGCGGCCATGATTAGATAAAGACCCGCACAGACAGCTAGAGAGATCATGATACCAGCGGGAATATTTTTTTGAGGATCTTTAACTTCAGGTGCCGATGAGGGAATGACATCAAACCCTAAATAGGCAAAGAAGACTAACGCAGCACCTTTAACAACACCAAGACCGCCCATTGGGAAGTAGGGATGATAGTTAGCTGGTTTTACATAGAATAAACCAATAACGATAAAGGCGATAATGACGGCTAATTTAACAAAAACCATCACGGCGTTCATTCTGGCTGAGGCTTGAACACCTCGTTTTAACAGAAAATAAATCAGAATGAGGACAATAACTGATGGCAAGTTGACGATTGTTCCTTCTGAAGGAATAAATGGTCCCGTTAGGGCTTTAGGAAGCTCTATGCCGAATCCTTGGAACAGACTAACAAAGTAGGCTGAAAATCCTGAAGAAACGGCTGAGACCCCTAATACGTACTCTAGACATAATGCCCAACCGACGATCCAGCCGGGAAATTGTCCAAAGACGATACTTCCGTATGAATATGTACTACCAGCAACTGGAAAAGTTGATGATAATTCCGCAAAGCACATTGCTGCTAAGATACAAACTATTGCTGCCAAAACAAAAGATAACGTAATACTTGGTCCAGATGTTGAATAAGCAACGATTCCGGGAAGAATAAAAATACCTGTACCAATAATTGAACCAATACCCATGGCAATCAAGTTATTTTTAGTCAATGACTTCGTAAAATGAGAGTCTTTTGAGATGAACTGTCTATAGTCTGCTTTTTTGAAAAGTTTTTCTTTCATATTTTTACCTACCTGTAAAATAACCTTTACTAGATTACGTAACTTTCGGACCGAATGTCAATATTAATCGAATAAATAGTCCAATGGAATATTTTACTAGACTAAATATAAAGCTATAAATCTTTGATAGAATAGAATTATGCTCATGACAGATTACTGTTTGATTAAGAATAAACAAATACAATGCAAAAGTTCAGTTTTTTCGGTATATTTTGAATGACAGAAAAAAGTAAAGAGGCAAATAGATTTGGAAAATAAATTAGAAACTTCACGTGGATTTGTAAATGTAAGAGTAACAGGAGACGTCAATAGCGATAAAGATATTATCGTTTTAGTTTCAGGAATCAATGGTTCAATTTCTTATTATGATGCTATCACGCCTTATTTGACTGATAAATATACGGTTATAGCTATGGATCTTTTAGGACAGGGTGATTCTGGAGAAGGTAAGGATGACCTTTATACAATTGATATCGAAGCTTGGGCTATGTGGGAAGGTATCGGACGTGTTAAGGTACTAAAACCCGTTATTGTCTTTGGATATGGTGTCGGTGGACTTATCGTCAATCGCATGGCTGAACAACATGATATCGCAATGTCTAAGAAAATCATGTTGAATACACCGGCTACACAAAAATATGCTGATTTAGATACATCAACAACTTTGTCATCAATACCTCTACTAGGCAAAATGGCCAAGTCTTCAGTTAAGTCGAATTTATACTTTGCAAAGGATTTTGACACTTCAACTTTGCCTGATCCTAATGTCATCGCTGATTCAGCTAAAGATACTGACAAAAAAGTTGCTAAAAAATTGTTGAAGTCAACTGATAGTTACCTTGAAGAAATGGCGTTAAATCGCCGTATGCGTAAAGTTAACTTGCCAACTATGGCTTTGTTCTCTGACAATGATCAAATTTTAGGAGAAGCTGGAATTAAAGATGCCAAGGCAACGATTGGCCGTGTTCCTAACCTTAAAATGGAAGATGTAACTGGAACTGGACACATTGCCTTCTTAGAAAAACCAGAGGAAATTGCTAAAAAGATCATTGCTTTTGACGAAAGCACGCCAACAGAAGAAGCATAATTTAGATTTGACTTAATCACTGTAACCATCAATAATCAAAGTAAAAAAGAAAGCAGGTACTTCTCATGTCAAACCAAGCTCTTTTAATCATTGATTACACGAACGATTTCGTTGCCGATAATGGTGCACTAACTTGCGGTAAACCCGGACAGCTAATTGAACCAAGGATCATTAAATTAGCTGAGGATATGAGAAAATCAGGTGATTGGGTATATTTACCAACTGATCTTCATAAACCATTCGATTCATATCATCCCGAAACAAAGCTTTTCCCAGCTCACAATATGCGTGACACTTGGGGTCGTGAATTTTTCGGAGATTTGAAAGATTGGTATGAGAAACATAAGTCAGAAAGTAATGTCGAGATGTTTGATAAAACACGTTACAGCGCTTTTGCTGGAACAGCATTAGACATTCGTTTGCGTGAAAGAGGAGTCGATACACTTCATCTGGTTGGAGTATGTACAGATATTTGTGTCTTACATACTGCGGTTGACGCTTATGACTTAGGATATAAGATTGTTGTTCACAGTCAGGGTGTGGCTTCATTCAATCAAGTCGGCAATGACTGGGCAATGGAACATTTTGAAAAAGTATTAGGCGCTACTATTAAAAAGTGATTTTTTTCCGTCTTCGGGGATGAGGATATTTACCTGCTGTGCGGATTGGACTGAAGCCTTACCAAAAACTCGCCCGATGGTGTAATGACTCCGTCATAACGCCATTCCCACAGATGTTAAATATTCTCATCCTCTACGACTAGTTAACGGTTAATTAATATTGAATTTTTAGTGATCGATTGAATCTCTTATTGGAGGTTTGATTGATCACTTTTTTATTGGGTTTAATTTTGTCGCTTAGTGCTATAAAAAATTCTGCTTACTCATAATTCTCCATTCATATATCTAAATGAATTATTAGCAAATAAATAAGTCGTAAGAACTGAGAAAATTCACCAGCTATGGAAAGTGGCGTTATGGCGTAAGCCATTACACCACCGGACGAGTTTTAAGACTTGCTGAACTTTGCAAGGCTTAAAACCGAGGAACGAGACCAAGGCTCGTTATGCGTTAGTACCCATCTGGTTGTCATTTAAAATAATATAAAATTTAGCTTTTTTATTATATGGCTATACTCCAGAATTCTGCTGGGGTACAGCCATTTCTTGTTTCTGATCTACTAATATTGTTAAAATAATCGATTCCATCGTTTAC
>NZ_RHOR01000002.1 GCF_003946625.1 Companilactobacillus kedongensis
TAAGTAGTACGAATATCGCTTAAAGCGGTGGCAAAAGTGATAAAAGCAGTTTGGCTTTGGTATACAAAAGCCAGCGTCTTGAGACGCTGGCTAGTGGAAGAGGCTTATAGCCTCAGAGAAAACCACCCGTTTTACGGGTGGTTTTTATTCGCCATGATACACTATAAGAATATTAGATGATATATTATTACTATTTACATATGATAATAATTGTTATATGATGTGACCATAAAGCGGAATTCAGAAACCATTGAAGAAACAAATATTTTTTTGCCTATATATGTGAAAAAATTAACAAAAAGGAGAATTACTATGGATCAAAAAACAATCAGCCAAGACATTTTGCTAAGAATGGTTAAATCATTCGTAAAAAATGAAGTGGCTCCATATGATATGGAAATAGATCACACACGTTCTTACGTAAATGATCTATTGGCAAAGATTAAGCAAAATGACTTTTTAAGTCTAATGTTGCCTGAGGAATATGGTGGTGCCGGCTTTGATGGACGAACAACGGCTAAAGTAATTAATGAGATTGCCAAAGGTAATGCTAGTTTAGCTGTTACTTTAGAAGGTCACTTCAAGTCGATCGACCAGATTGTGAAATATGGTAATGATGAACTAAAAAATGAATACTTGCCACAGACTAAGAATCGTATTATGGCCTTCTCGATGACCGAACCAAGTGGTGGATCTAATCCGATGGGAATTAATTCACATGCTGAAAAACGTGGAGATAAGTGGATCATCAATGGTGATAAAATTATGATCACTAACGGTGGATTGGCTGAAATTTATTGTGTCTTAGTCAAAACAGCTCCAACCGAATTATCATTTTTCGTGGTTGATAATGAAATGGAAGGTTTTGAATACGGTAAGCAGGAAAATTTCTTAGGTCTTACAGGTGTTCCAGTCGGCGAAATTGTTATGGATAATATCGAAGTTGACGAATCACACTTACTTGGAAAAGTTGGCATGGGAAAAGAAATTGGTGACAGTGCTCATAACGACGCTCGTGTTTTAATGGGAGCCGTTTTAACTGGAATCATGGAACACGAACTTGACTTAGTTACTGATTACGCAACTCACAGAAAGGCTATTGATACGCCAATCATTCAAATGCAGGGAATTCAGAGAAAAGTTGCCGATATTGCTATTTCAAAGGAAACAACAAAATTGCTTTATCAAAAGGCTGCTTGGATGAAAGATCACGGTCAAGATTACGAAGAAGAAGCTGCCATGGCAAAAGCCTATGGATCAAGAAGTGCCGTTAAAGCTGGTGATGATTCATTACAGATCTTGGGTGGATATGGATACAGTTTGGATTATCCAGTTGAGCACTTGATCAGAGATGCCCGTGCAATGGAAATTGCCGAAGGAACCGTTGAAAAGATGAGAACTGCAATTGCATTAAAAGAAGCGGAAAGTCGCGCTTAGGAGGATATTATGAAAATAGTCGTAGGAATCAAACAAGTACCAGAAACAACTAACGTTAAAATCAATGAGAAGACTAAGAATATTGACCGTCGCGGCATTAGCGGTGTGATCAATCAATATGACCGTCATGCTTTGGAAGCTGCTTTTGAAATAAAAGCTAAAACGGGTGCAGAAGTTATCGTCATGACTATGGGTCCAGATGACTTTGTAGTTTCTTTACAAGAAGCTTTGGCATTGGGAGCTGATTCAGCCGTATTGTTATCTGATCGTGCTTTTGCAGGTGCTGATACTTTGGCAACTGGTTATGTTTTAAGTGAAGCCATTCAAAAAATCGGGGATGTAGACCTAGTTATTTTGGGACAACAGTCAGTTGATGCTGATACTGGTCAAATGGGTCCGATCGTTGCTGAATTTTTGGGAATTTCTCAAGTCACTTATGCTAGTAAGATCGATGTTGACAACGAATCTCTTCATATTAAACGTTACCTTGAAACAGTTGAGCAAGATATCACCGCTAAATTACCAGTATTGCTAACGGTGACTGATCAAGCTAATGAACCAAAATACGTTAATGTAGTAGAGATTGCTAAGAGTTTTGAAAAACCAGTTACGACATGGCATGCTAGTGATTTAAATCTTGATGATGATCGTGTCGGTCAAGCGGGATCTCCTTCAGTTGTAAGAAGCATCTCTTCACCAGAGGCTGTTGTGAAAGATAACCATAAATTAGCTGAGAATCCTCAGGACGCTGCCGATGAATTAGTTAAAATCTTAAAAGAGAAAAATATCTTAGTGGAGGACAAATAAATGGAATTGTTAAAAGAAAATTGGATTTTTGCTGAAGTAGATTTAAATAAAGTTAATCCGATCACTTACCAATTGATTACTAAAATGAATCAAATTAGTAACTTACCTGTTACTGTTGTCCTCATTGAAGGTGCTTCTGAAAGTTTAGAAGATGACATTAAAGAATATGGTCCTGATAAAATCATTACTATTAAAAACGATCAGTTATCTCAAGGTAATGATTTAGAAATGACTAATGCTTTGGATACTTTAATAGAAAAAACTGGTCGTCCTAACAGTTTTGTGTTTGCCGCAACTGTTGTCGGTCGTTCGCTTGCGCCAAGACTTCAGGCAAGACTTAGAACTGGTTTGACAGCTGATTGCTTGGATCTTCATTTTGAAGATGACGATACACTGGTACAAACAAAACCTTCATACGGTGATAACATCATGTGTGAGATCGTTGTACCAAATCATCGTCCTCAAATGGCTACAGTTCGTTCCAATGTCTTTGAAGCTAAGAAATTTAACAATCCAATGACTAAGGTAATTAACATTACTAACCTGAAAGTTATATCTGATCAGCAATTGACTATTGCAAGTAAAGCATTGCCACAGAAGAGTGCGAAGAGTATCAATGAGGCAAGCAGAATCGTCGCTATCGGTCGTGGTGATAAGACCGAAGAAAACTTAATAAATGCAAAGAGATTAGCTGATAAAATGCATGCGGTTATTGGAGTAACTCGTCCATTAACTGACCTGGAAGAATTCGATATTAATGATCAAATTGGTCAAAGTGGTCAAAGTGTATCGCCTGAGATCCTTGTAAACTTGGGTATTTCTGGGGCTGTCCAGTATACAGCCGGTATCTCTAATGCTAAAACTATTGTGTCTGCCAACACAGATAAGGATGCTCCGATCTTTAAGTATTCCGACTATTACTTCGTTGGGAATGCTGAGGAATTTTCTAAGGCGTTAGAAAAGGCGCTACAATAACAGGTAAAGCGGTTTTCATCATTTGATGGAAATCGCTTTATTTAGTTTATATAATATCTAATATTTGCAAATGAAATTCATATTTGTTAGGGTAAATATGTGTTGCTATTATTTATAAATTATGAATAATGGCGTTTTTATTACTTGGAATAATAACTTATAAGACTTATTTTAAGTCTGAAATGAACAAGATTATGATTAAATAGCTCTCACTAAATTGAGGGCTAATTTTATTCATAACGACATATACAGAATAGGGAAGAAGGATTTAATGAGTAAGAAAGTTGAAGTTAAAAATTTAACTAAGATTTTTGGTAAGCACGTTGGCCGTGCCAAGGAACTTATAAAACAAGGTAAATCTAAATCGGAAATTCTGAAAGAAACTGGAGCCACCGTGGGAGTGGACCAAGCAAATTTTGAAATTGATGATGGCGAAATATTCGTTATCATGGGACTTTCAGGTAGTGGTAAATCTACATTAGTACGTATGATCAATCGCTTGATCGAACCAACTGACGGTGAAGTATTGATCGATGGCGAGAATCTAATGGAGATGGATAAGAAGACTCTTCGTGAGGTTCGTCGTAAGAAAATGAGTATGGTTTTCCAAAATTTCGGATTACTACCTAATAGAACGATTATGGAAAATGCCGAATATGGTTTGGAGATCCAAGGTGTTGATAAAGAAGAACGCCGTAAGAAAGCACAAAAGGCTTTGGAACAAGTTGGTATCACCGGTTATAACGATGAATACCCTGATCAATTATCTGGTGGTATGCAGCAACGTGTTGGTCTCGCTCGTGCTTTAGCTAATGATCCACAGATACTTTTGATGGATGAGGCCTTTTCAGCACTTGATCCATTGAATAGAACTGATATGCAAGATCAATTGTTGGATATTCAAGAAGGCTTGAAAAAGACGATTATCTTTATCAGTCATGACTTAAATGAGGCGTTAAAACTGGGTGACCACATCATGATCATGCGTGATGGTGAAGTTATTCAAACGGGAACACCGGAAGATATTTTGACACATCCTGCTAACGATTATGTTGAAGAATTTATTGAGAATGTTGATCGTAGTAAGGTTCTAACTGCCGGTAACGTTATGATCCGTCCCGTGACGATCAATATTGACAAGGCTGGTCCAAGACTTACTTTGAAACGTATGAAGAATAATGAAGTTTCAACTGCTTATGTTGTTGATAACAAGCGTAAATTGATCGGTATCGTCGATGCTAATGATGTTATTGATTTGGTTAGACACGATAGCAGTGACCTTCGTTCAGTGGTTAAGACGGATGTTCCTACTACTAATGAAGAAACTCCTATTTCTGATTTAATGGATGATATTTCACAGACAGGTATTCCATTTGCCGTAACTAATGACAAAGGACAACTTAGAGGAATTATTGTTCGTGGTGCCGTACTTGGTGCCCTTGCAGGAAATGAGGTGAGCGAATTTGAGTAGTATTCCACAATTACCATTAGCTGATTGGATCGATAGTTTCGTCAATTGGTTGGTACAATTTACAGGTTTTTTCAATGCGATAACAAATTTTATCGGCGGAATAAATAACGCCTTTCAATGGGTCTTTGATTTGATCCCAATTTGGCTCTTTATTGCTTTGATCTTAGCGTTAACTTTCTATGTTAATCGAAAAGATCAACGTTGGAGCTTACTGATTTTTGAATTTTTAGGTTTATTGTTGATTTGGAATTTAGATTTCTGGCGTGATATGACACAAACTTTGACTTTAGTTTTGACGTCTAGTTTGATCGCACTAGTTATTGGTATTCCGTTGGGTATTTTGATGGCTAAGAGTCACATTGCTGAAGTTATCTTGAAACCAGTTCTTGATTTCATGCAGACAATGCCAGCCTTTGTTTATCTGATACCAGCTGTTGCACTATTTGGTATTGGGATGGTTCCCGGTATCGTCGCTTCAGTTATCTTCGCCATGCCTCCAACAGTTAGAATGACTAACATGGGTATTCGTGAAGTACCTGATGAGTTGATCGAAGCAGCTGATTCTTATGGATCAACTGAATGGCAAAAGTTGTTCAAGGTCGAACTTCCAATTGCTAAAACAAGTTTAATGGCCGGAGTTAACCAGAGTATGATGTTATCTCTATCAATGGTCGTTATTGCTTCCATGATCGGTGCCATGGGTCTTGGAACTAAAGTTTACTTTGCCGTAGGTAGAAATGATGCTGGTGGTGGTTTCGCCGCAGGTCTAGCAATCGTTATCTTAGCAATTATTTTAGACAGATTAACTCAATCATTAACAAGAGATCATAAAAAATAGGAGGGATTGTTTGAAGAAAAAATTAAAGCTTTTAAGTCTTTTCTTTGTAACATTACTGATTATTCCAGTGATCACAGCTTGTAGTTCACAGACAAAACCTTACAATAGTAAGGGAAAGTTAGGTTCACAAATAAATTACACGGTCACTGGGATCGATGCCGGAGCTGGTATCATGTCTTCAACTCAAAAAGCTTTAAAAGCTTATGGACTAGAAGATCAGAACTGGCAACTGCAAACTAGCTCGACCGCTGCAATGACCAGTACTTTGGACAAAGCCATCAAAGACAAGCGCCCAATCGTTATTACTGGTTGGCAACCACATTGGATGTTTACTAAGTATCCCATCAAATTCTTAAAAGACCCTAAAAATGTTTTCGGTAAGTCTGAAAGTATTCATACGATCGTTCGTAAGGGTCTAAAAGAGGATAAGCCAGAGGCATACACGATTTTGGATCGTTTCCACTGGAAACCAGCCCAAATGTCTGAAGTTATGCTAAAAGTAAATAATGGGATGGACCCACAAAAAGCTGCCAAAGAGTGGATCAAGGCTAATCCTAAATTAGTTGCAGAGTGGACTAAAGGTGTTAAAAAAGTTCATGGTAAATCATTAAAAATGACTTATGTTGCTTGGGACTCTGAAATTGCCTCAACTAATGTGATCGCGCAAGTATTGCGTGACCAAGGTTATAAGGTAACGATTCAGGCTATGGAACAACAACCAACTTGGGCTGCCATAGCTACAAAGGCCGCTGATGCACAAGTTAGTGCCTGGTTACCTAAGACGTCTGGTCTGTACTATAAAGACTATAAGGGTCGTTTTGTTGATTTAGGACCTAATTTGAAAGGTGCTAAAGTCGGTTTAGCTGTACCTAAGTATATGAAGAATATTAATTCAATTGAAGATTTAAAAAATAAATAGAATCTCAAAAAGGACGAAACTTTTGTTTCGCCCTTTTTATGTACTGATGGAATATTATATATGACTATTAAATATAAAAAATATATATTTAGAAAATTACCAATATGAATATGGTAAGCGATTGCTCAGGAGTATATAATTCTAGATATGAGGATATTATATTTTTATATAGAGGTGTTCGCCGAATGAACATACAGTATTTTGTAGATAGAAGAAAAAAACTAGGACTATCGCAAAGAAATCTTAGTGATGGTGTCTGTACTCAAGCAACTTTGAGTAAATTTGAGAATAATGGTCAAATTCCATCACTGCGAATTCTGATTCAGTTATGTAATCGTTTGGATATTTCTTTAGACGATATTATGGGTATCAGCGATAGCAAATCCAAGAAGATAGTCACGTCAATGAATGAAGTTGAATTCAATTTGATTATAAGTGAATTTAACAAATCTTGGAAAATTATGAACCAAATCGACGTTCAACTTTTAAAAGATGATAAAGATGCTTTGATGCAATACTACTATTTGAAAGGATATCTGAATATCCTCGATAAAAGCGGTGATCTTTTTGAAGCTGTTTTCGATTTTAATCAGATCCTGACAGATCTTGATCCCGACGGGAAAACAATTTTTACTTTCTTAGCTTATACCGGGATGGGAATGGTTTATGCTAAGCAATCAGATTCCGATAAGAGTGAATATTATTTTAGCAAAGTCTTTAATGATATTTATGGGATGCCGATCGATGATGTCAGTAAAATATGGCGCTATATCAGTATTATCTTTTATTGTGGAGTTTATTACTCTAACCAAAAAGATTACGAGACGGCCAATACATTGTTAAATTATGGTGTAAAGGTATGTGCGGATAATCATGTGACTTACTATATTGCTAGGTTGTATTTACAATTGGCGGTTAATGTTTGTGATACACAGGGGGCAGATGAAGAGTTACATGGTTTGTTGAATCGTGCTAAGGTTTTCTCTGAGTTTAATCGTAATCATAACGAGTTGGTTGAGATCGAGAAAATGATAAAAGAATGTGGCGAATAGAATAGTATATGTTTGCCGCCTGCGGGTGCGCGGGACGGTCTGCTGTGGGAACGATGCCAGCCAAGGTCTGGCATCTCGGTTTTGAGCTTTGCTTTGCAAATCTCGAAACTCGTCCATTCTGTAAGCTCGTCTTCGACAATCTAACAGAATTTTCACTGCTGGCCGTCCCTCGCACCCGCTGGCTAGTTTTGATTTTTATTATATATATAGAAGTTTTGGAGTATCCATTTTGGATACTTCTTTTTTTGTGTATGATCATGGGTGAAATAAAACTGAGTCGGAGGTTGATAGAAATTTTACCTGCAGTAAAAAGGATGACTTTTGAGATTTGCACAGCAAAGCTCAAAATCAAGACCAGAGACCTCGGCTCAGGTCGGTCCTACTGCAGGTAAAAATTTCTATCAACTGGAGACGGAAAACAACTATCGAAATAAAATAACTAATATGATATGCTTAATATCCTTTTGAACAAAATTAAAATTATTGGGGGTTTGACATGACTGATACACAATTTATCGAGATAGTGAACGACCGCGAAAATAACCTGAAAAATATTAATTTGAAGATTCCAAAGAACAAACTGACTGTTTTTACTGGTGTTTCTGGATCAGGTAAATCATCGATCGTTTTTGATACGATTGCTCAAGAAGCTGGGCGTCAATTGAATAGTACTTACAATAGTTTTACAAGATTATATTTACCTAAGTACAAGCGACCAGATGCTGATGAAATTCATAATTTATCGACGGCGATCATCATTGATCAAAAGCCACTAGGTGGTAACGCTCGTTCTACTTTAGGAACGATCAGTGATATCAGCCCCTTATTTAGAATTTTGTTTTCGAGATTTGGCATGCCCAAATATGGTAATGCCAGTAACGCGTTTTCTTTCAATGATCCCGAAGGAATGTGTCCGCAATGTGAGGGTATCGGTAAGAGTTACGTTGTTAAACTGGATGCGGCTTTAGATTATAATAAGTCGCTAAATGATGGTGCTGTATTGTTACCGGGATATTCTAAGAATTCATTTTATTTACAGACGTTACTAAATTCTGGATTATTTGATAACGATAAAGTTGTCAAAGATTTTACTGATGATGAGATGGAAAATCTATTAAATGGAGAATCGAAGATAACTGTTAACTATAAAGGTAATTCGATGCAAACCAATTATGAAGGTGTCATCAAGAGATTTTATCGTACTAATATTCAAGAGAATAAAACTATGAGTGATGGTGCTCGTAAACAAATCGAAAAATTTGCTGAAATGTCAACATGTACCATGTGTCATGGAACGCGTTTCAATGACGACGTTTTAAAATCTAAGATCAATGGATATAATATTTTCGATTTAACAAATATACAGTTGGATATTTTACTGAAAACTTTGGATCAGTTTACGGAGAAATCGATGAGTTCTTTAGTAGAAGAATTGAAGAAACGGATTAAAAGTTTGATCGATATTGGCTTAGATTATTTGAGCCTAACTAGAGAGACTTCAACTCTTTCTGGTGGTGAAAGTCAGCGTGTTAAGACTGTTAAGTATCTTTCAAATAGCTTAACGGATCTGATTTATATTTTGGATGAACCCAGTACGGGATTACATCCAAGGGATGTTCATCGATTAAATGATCTATTACTTAAATTACGTGACAATGGTAATACGGTATTGGTGGTCGAACATGACCCTGATGTAATAAAGATTGCTGACTTTATTGTTGATGTAGGTCCTAAAGCCGGTATTCATGGTGGTCAGATCCAATTTACAGGGAGTTATCCTGAGTTGCTAAAATCGAAGACCTTGACCGGTGAGTATTTACTTCATGAATTGCCAATGAATCAACATCCTAGGGTGGCCGACAAATTTATCAGTAGTACTAAGAGTGATTTGCATAATTTGAAGAATGTCCAATTAGATGTTCCCAGTGGTTTATTCACCGTCATAACGGGTGTTGCAGGATCTGGTAAGAGTACTTTAGTAGAGCAAGTATTTGCTAAAGAAAATCCCGATGCAGTGGTTATCGATCAGACCCCATTGCATGCCAATAGTCGATCAAACTCAGCCACTTATACTGGAGCCATGAACGATATTAGAAAACTATTCGGTACAGAGAACGGCGTTGAAGATGGATTATTCAGTTACAATTCCAAGGGTGCTTGCCCTAACTGTAAGGGTAAAGGAGTGATCGAACTCAACATGTCATTTATGGATAATTCAGAGATTGAATGTCCAGTATGTCATGGTGGACGCTTTGACCCTGAAGTATTGCAATATAGATATAAAGATAAAAATATCGTCGAAGTTATGGACCTGACGATTGAAGAAGCAGTTGAATTCTTTGACGATAAAAAAATTAAGTCCAAATTGAGGAAGGTTCAAAATGTTGGTTTGGATTATTTAATGCTTGGTCAATCGCTGAGTACCATCTCTGGTGGTGAAAGCCAACGTTTAAAAATTGCCAAAGAGTTGAGTAAAAAAGGAAATATTTTCATATTAGACGAACCAACAACTGGTTTACATGTTTCGGATACAGAAAATTTAATCGGAATTATTAACGACTTAGTTAATAAGGGTAATACCGTTGTTGTTATTGAACATAACGTTGATGTTATGCGTAGTGCGGACTGGATCATTGATATTGGTCCTGATGGTGGTTCTCGCGGTGGCGAGATTATTTATCAAGGTCCGGTTAGTGGCTTAGTAGGTAATAAGGATTCAGTTACTGCTAGATATATTTAATGTTTTTTTCCGCCTACTTGCACGAGGGGCAACGACCTGGGGTGGGACCGGCCAGCCAAGGTCTGGAATCTCGGTTTCGAGCTTTGCTTGTCGCAAATCTCAAAACACGTCCATTCTGTAAGCGCGCCATCGCCCTCATGCACTACGGTTAAATTAGCTTTTGCATATGAATAATATAGAAGGATTTGAATTCAGAATGATTCTGAATTCAGATCCTTTTTTAATTGGTGAGCATATAAAGTAGTGTTCATCTTCACATAAAAACACAATAAAAGTCTACAAATTTGAGTGTTGTAGTCGTTCGCATAATAGTTGGAATTAGTCAAATTTGTAGGCTTCATAACCACCACCAACTTAAGAAAAAAAATATTTCAAAATATGAGGGGCACTAATAAATAAATTTATGTAAGCTATTACCACAAGATGCTTTTCAGCAAATAACAATCGTTATTTCTAACAATTGTTTAGTATATATGAACACGCGAGGTGGTAAGTATGAAAAGAGTACGTGGTATTTTTTACCCTATAATATTTTCATTAATGTGTATCTTAGGAGTACTGACATTAAATAGTATGAAAATTAAAGCAGCTACTAGCAGTGATGTTTCTGTTAGTGTTGAAACGCCGGTTTTGGAGGCTAAGACAAATGCCTATGTTGTTGACCAGACTTTGAAATCAAAAATCAGTACTGACAATACGATCATGGATAGTCAAGCACAGTCGTATGTAGACACGGATACTGTCAATCCTGGCGATGATTTGGAATTTAATTATTTAATGCTTTTTGACAATGGTGATGCAATTTCTAATATGCGTGCAACTATCAAATTACCTGACAACGTTACTTTTGCAACAGGTACATTGGGTCAAGTGGTTTACTTATCTAGTGACGGGACTAAATCAACTAGTGTAGATATTTCTTCTGACGATATAAATACTGATAGTAATTCTTTGACTCTACCAGTTGATGATATTGGTACGGGAAAAGATTATGCTTCAGCTCGGATCGTTTTGAGTGCTAAAGCTGGTTCAGCTGGTAAAACAGTTGCTGCATCACATGTTGATTATGAGGCTGACAACTATGATGACGCTGCTGATACGCCTAAATTTACGATTAAAGACTCTGCCAATTCAATTGTTGCGGCAACTAATAATAGCTCCGTGCAAGCATTTGAAGGTGAGAATTTTAACTTAATTGGAACGATGGACTACAAGAATAACGATGGTGTAGTTTTTAAAAATGAAAATATGTATATTTACTATACGATCGATGGTGTGGCACAATTACCAGTTCAAGATACTGCTAGTAGTGATAAAAACTTTTCACTTATCATGCGGCCTCTAGCACTGGGCAGCCATACGATAACAGTTCAAGTCGTTCAACCAAACTACAACGATACTGGTGAAACAATTGTTTCAAATATTTTAACTTATGATGTTAATGTTACTGCTAATTCATTGATCATAACTAAGGATAAATCTTTTGCTGGAGACGGATATACAGTTAACGATAATGATCCCGTTGATATTAAGGGTACTTATGAACATGCTAATGGTGACCCGGCTCATGGTACAAAGAATTCATTATCGATAACAGCACAGATCACATCCAAGGCCGATACAGATGACCCTAATGTTCAAGATGAATATAATGTTGATGCTCCCGGGATAGCAGGGACTAAATATGATGACGATGGGACTTTTAGTTTTCAAGTGGTTCCAGTTGTATACAAAATGGGAAATCATGGATTTTTAATTGATCAATCACTAAGTTACGAAGATTATATTAAAAAATACGGATACGTTGGGTTGGAAGTTGGAAAAAATATAGTGACGGTCAAATTGACTGACGCTAAGGGACATGAGTCAGATGAAACACAATTTGTCATAAATGTACCTGATGTACAGCCGGAATTAAGTTTGGATACGACAGACATATATTCAAATAATCCTAATACTGGATTAGGTGCTGATTACGACATTCCTATGAATGTATCTTATGTTGGGAAGAAATATCAATTCTCAATGTCGACTATTTTTACTATGAATACTTTGAATGATGTTTCAATGAGAAATGCAGTGTATACAAGTGATGAGCTTCAAACTGAAGAAAGTGTCATTAGCGGTATCATGATGGTAAATTCACTGACTAAAAAGTCGCTTTATGGATTCTCGGCTGATGATCCGGTAATAGCTGATAAACCTTATCCCGCTTCGTATTACTACCGTGATGCCTATGGTAGAAAATCTAATACTGTTGATTACACGATTACTTTCCGCTCAAAATATATAAGTATTAAAACTGACGATAGTTATAAATTTAAGAATTTCAAAAACTTTGAACTCACTGGAGGTAACAACAAACGTGACGGTGATTGGGGAGTTGCGGTTGAAAGTTTCAAGTCTAGTTGGACTTTAACGGCCAAAGCTACACCGTTTTACCAATATCCTGATGGGAAAGATCCTATCAAGTTGAATAGTCAAATGGTTTTTGTTAACCCTGATGATTCTAATAGTTCAACAGAATCTATGGAAAATAATCCAGTTGTTGTAGATAAATATACTGGTTCTAGTGCTTCCGATAAGGTCATTACGACAGATGTTGCTTCCAAGTGGGCCGATGATTCGGGTATCCTATTGACCAGACCTGGGGGATTGGCTAGTTACGTTGGAACATATACATCTACTATAACTTGGGAAGCCGCTGATAGTGTTTGATTTTGCCGTCTCCATGACTGAGAATATTGACCGGCTATGCGGACCGGCACGAGCCAAGGTCTCGTACCTCGGTTAAAAGCCTTGCAAAGTTCAGCAAGTCTTTTAACTCGCCCGATGTTGTAATGGCTAAAGCCATAACAACACTTTCATAGCTGGTCAATATTCTCATTCTCTCCGCCTCGAGTTGTGTTTGAAATAATCTATTTAACTATATAGAATAAGAGTTGTACTACACTTGATTTATCAGGTGTGGAACAGCTCTTTTTTTATTGAATATATTAAAGTATGTCATATTTGGTTACACTTTCGTGTTTTTAGCTTGTCTATGCCACTTTTAGCAAGAATTTCTTAACTAATATGAAGCGCAAGTGTGGCCGAATTACTGTAATATATTAGTATAAAATACTTTATAAATTAAATTTAAAAGATAAATATCAAATTGTTGGAATTTTCAAGTTACAGGCGGGGTGAAAAATATGAAGAACAAGGGGAAGTTCATCTATTCTCTGATGCTTTCTATAGTTGGGATAGTCTTTTTCGTATTAGCAAGTGGTTCACAGGTCAAGGCTGCAGATAGTGAAATGTCTGTTAGTGTCCAAGATGCTGTTTTAAAAGCTGATACTAACGCATATGTTGTCGATCAGACAACTAAATCCAAGATCAGTTCTAATAATACTGTTCTAGATGATCAAGCTGCATCATATGTTAATGCAGAATCAGTTAATCCGGGTGACAGTCTGGAATTTAACTATCTGATGAATTTTGTCAGTGGTGAAGCAACTGCCAATATGACAGCGACGATCAAACTACCTGATAACGTGACATTTGCGACTGGAACAATTGGTAAGGTGGTTTATTTGTCGAGCGATGGTAAAAAGACTACTAGTGTTGATATCCCCGACACTGATCTCGACAAAAAGACTCTAACAGTTCCGATCGATGACATTGGAACCGGAAAAGATTATGCATCTGCACGCATTGTCTTAAGTGCTAAAGCTGGTGCCGCTGGTAAAACAGTTGATCAATCACATATTGACTATGAAGCCGACAACTATGATGATGTTGCCGACACACCTTCATTTGACATCAAAGATGCATCTAACTCTATTGTGGCAACTGCAGATAACAGTTCAGTAGGTACATATGAGCTTGATGATTTTAATTTAACCGGTACCATGGACTATAAAAAAGATGACGGCGTCGTATTTGAAAATAAAAACATGTATATCTATGCCACCATTGATGGTAAAGAACAAGTTATTGCGAATGATACGCAGAGCGCTGATAAGACATTCAATCTGCTTATGAAAGGATTACCTATTGGTGATCATAAAATAACCGTTCAAGTTGTTCAGCCAGATTATAAGAGTACTGGTGAAACAATTGTTTCAAATATTTTGACTTATGATGTTAATGTTGCTACTAATTCTTTGATTATTACTAAGGATAAAGCATTTGATGGTGATGGATATAAAGTTAATGATAACAACCCAGTTGATCTTAAAGGTACATATAAGCATGCGGATGGTAGCCCTGCACATGGGACTTCAAGAGGTCTAAGTATAAGTTATCAAATAACATCTCGTGCCGATACGGATACTCCTAATGTACAGGATGCTATCAGTGGAACTGATAATGATAATGGTAATATTGATATTCCTCTGAATCCTTTATTCTATAATAAAACTTCAGCCGGTACAATTTTGGATCAAGCACTATCATTCGATGACTATATTGCTAAATATGGTTACAAGGGATTAGAAGTTGGTAAAAATGTTGTTACTATAACACTGACAGATTCTAAGGGACATGAATCTGATCCTACTAAATTTGTCATCAATGTTCCTGACTTTACACCCGAGTTCACTGTTGATACAGAAGATGTAAAGTCTGATTCTGCTAGTAATAATACAATAGGAACCTCATATAATGTGCCTACGACGGTAAAATATCCCGATGGATACAAATTTTCAACTGGTAATATTTTTGGTTTCAATAAGTTAAATGGAATTGAGAAACCCGCTTTTTCTTCTCCCCCTCTTGATAATGTTTCAGAAGGAGATCAAATATTTAGTGTTTATATAGATTCTGATGATAATTATGGAAACATTGATAAGGATGTTCCCTTAGCAGGTGCATTACATTTTAAAGATGTGTATGGCAGAACAGCCAAAGATGCAGATTACAATGTGGTTTTTAGATCTCACTATGTTGATATCAATGTAGGAACCAATCTTAAATTTAAGAATATGAAAGAATCAATGCTTGTGGAAAATGATACCTTTATCCAAAGGGATGGAGATTGGAACATTTCAGTAAATAGTTATAATTCACCTTGGCTTCTAAGAGTTAATGCAACGCCTTTTTATAAACAGGTTGATAATGGCAGTTCTAATATTAAGTTGAATGCCAATATGAGTTATTTACAGCCTTCAGAGGATAATTCGCCAGGAAGATTTCCAATTATAGGTTCTGAAAGTAATACTGAGATTGATCAGATGGGTCCCGGATTAGTTGAAAAAGATCAAAAAATGACAAGAAATGTCTCTGAAGGGTGGAATGATACAGATGGTATTTTACTTCGTCCATCATATTCTTTTATAGGTTATGCAGGTACGTATACTTCAACAATGACTTGGGAAACGGTGGATAGTCTTTAAATCTAACGATTTAAAGGCTTTTTTGATCCAATCATCAATTTCCACCAAACTAAATATAGTATTTTGATACGCATGTATAATGGAATGAATATAAGATACTTAAAACTCAAATAATTTTGTAGAATCAAAATATCTAAACCAATTATTCAGGTGCGAGGTATTGCTATGAATAAAGTAAGCCTTATATCTCTTATCTTTCCCATAACAAGTTTAATGATGCTCTTTATACTGGCAACTGATACTAAAGCTGATCAAAGTGAGGTCTCTGTTGGTGTGCTTGAACCGGTACTGACGGCGAAGACTAATGCCTGCGTAGTTGATCAAACTTTAAAAGCTAAGATTAGCAACAATAACGCCGTTATGGACCTACAAGCTCAATCATATGTTGATACTGACAGTGTTAATCTGGATGATGAAGGAATTTTATTTGCGGAAAATTCTAACTATACGACCTATCCGGGTACTTATACATCAACTATTTTTTGGGAAGCTACCGACAGTGTCTAATTTATTCAATAAAATTTAATTTTGATGTGATCCCTGCTGCAGTAAGTGGCAAGGATCTTTTTTATGCACGATTATGTGAAATAATTTAAATTAATGTTGAAACTTCTAATTTTTAGCGTTAGTATACAAACATTCAAAACAAAAGGAGGTTACCGCATATGTTTAATAAAAAATCGCAAGTCAAAATTAACACAGCTGTAGCTTCTTTATTAGTCTTATTACTCTGACGCAGGACTCTGACAATTAATGTCGAGCCCTATTTGCGTTATTGGATGGGGCTGGACGTGTAACTAACACCCCATCTAATCGATGAGGTGTTTTTTTGTAGTTAAAATATTGAAAGGTGTGTGTCAAATGGGAAAATATCAAATCGCTGTATTATCAGGGGATTATATAGGTCCAGAAATTATGAAGGCTGGATTGAAAGTTTTGCAGGCGGTTAGTAAAGATAAGAATTTTGATTATGAAATCAAGGAGTTGCCGTTCGGTGGTGCGGCAATCGACAAAACTGGTGATCCATTACCACAAGAAACTTTAGATAAGTGTAAAGCCAGTGATGCGATTCTATTAGCAGCCATCGGCGGACCCAAGTGGGATCAGTCACCAAAACGTCCCGAAGAAGGCTTATTAGCAATCAGAAAATCATTAGGATTATTCGCTAACATTCGACCGACTAATATCAGTTCAGTGATGAAACCATATTCACCAATCAAGATTACCGATCCAGTCGATTTCGTTATCGTTAGAGAACTTACTAGCGGTATCTATTTTGGACAACCGAAATCACAAACTAAAGATGAAGCAATTGATACTATGCGTTATAACGCTGATGAGATCACAAGAGTTACAAAGATAGCCTTTGATATGGCGATGAAGCGAAAACACCATGTCACTTTAGTTGATAAGGCCAATGTCTTGGCTACCAGCAAGTTATGGCGTCAGATCGTAGGTGCGATTGCTAAAAAGTATCCAAAAGTAACCTACGATACTAGCTATGTTGATGCGGCCGCTATGAAGATCATCTCTGATCCATTCCAATTCGATGTGGTTTTAACAGAAAATCTTTTTGGAGATATCTTGAGTGATGAAGCCGCTCAAATAACCGGATCTCTAGGTACTATTCCTTCAATGAGTAAAGGCCAGACGGGTCCAGCACTCTATGAACCGATCCATGGGTCAGCGCCAGATATAGCTGGAAAGGGAATCGCAGATCCAATATCAATGATCAAATCGGTCGCTATGATGTTGGACAACTCCTTTAATAGAAGCGATTTAGCGCAAGAAATTTATCTTGCCATTGATCGTTCGATAAACAAAAAGGTCACGACGCCAGATCTTGGTGGCACAAGTTCCACACAAGAAGTTACAGAGGAAATTATCAAATCAATTCAAGAAAGCAGGAATGAATATGTCACAAACGATGTTCGATAAAATTTGGGATAAACATGTAATTACTGGAAAAGTTGGTGATCCACAATTGATGTATGTCGATTTGCAACTACTACATGAAGTTACCTCACCACAAGCTTTTGAAGGATTAAGAGAGAATAACCGAAAAGTAAGATGTCCAGATAGAAATTTTGCCACGATGGATCATAATGTTCCAACGATCGATATTTTTAACATCAAAGATGTAATTTCTCGAAATCAAATCGATACATTAGGAAAAAATGCTAAAGAGTTTGGAGTCAGATTAGCAGGCATGGGTAGTGAAGATCAAGGAATTGTTCACGTTATCGGACCACAATTAGGATTGACACAACCGGGCATGATCATTGTCTGTGGAGACTCACATACTGCGACTCATGGAGCTTTTGGATCTATCGCATTTGGAATTGGGACCAGCGAAGTTGAGCATGTCTTGGCTACGCAAACCATTTGGCAGACTAAGCCTAAAACGATGGGGATTCATATTCATGGCAAGCTTCCTAAGGGGATTTTTGCTAAAGACATCATTATGGGGATCATTGCTCGTGAGGGTGTGGCTTTTGGAACTGGATATGCTGTTGAATATTACGGCGATACTATTTCCAACATGAATATGGAAGAGCGAATGACCATCTGTAATATGTCGATCGAAGGTGGTGCCAAGATGGGCAGTATTCAACCTGATCAGACAACGTTTGACTACGTTAAAGGACGTAAATATGCACCTAAAAAAATCGATCAGGCTATCGAATATTGGAAACAATTCAAGACAGATGACGAATCAGCTTTTGATAAAATTATCGACTTTGATGTCAGTGATTTAGCTCCATTTGTTTCATGGGGAACTAATCCAGGGATGTCGGTACCAGTCGATAAACCATTCCCAGAAATTAAGAATGCTGACGATAAAAAAGCTTATGACTATATCGGCTTACAACCCGGTCAAACGGCTAAACAGATTCCCATCGGCTATGTTTTCTTCGGCTCATGTACCAATGGTCGCTTGTCAGATTTAAAGATTGCTGCGAATGCACTAAAAGGACATCACATTGCCAAAGGTGTGACGGCACTGGTAGTTCCTGGATCACGTGAAGTTAAGGAACAAGCTGAAAAATTAGGAATTGATCAGATTTTTAAAGATGCTGGTTGTGATTGGCGTGAACCAGGATGTTCCGCTTGTTTAGGTATGAATCCTGATCAAGTTCCTGCCGGCGTACACTGTGCCTCAACTTCAAATCGTAATTTTGAAGGTCGTCAGGGTGCAGGTGCCAGAACACATTTGGCTAGTCCAGCCATGGTGGCCGCCGCTGCTGTTCACGGTCACTTTATTGATATCAGAAAGGAAGCAATTTAATGAAGCCTATTACACAGATTACTAATACAACGATTCCTTTAATGAAGGACAATATCGATACTGATCAATTGATCCCTAAGCAGTTTTTGAAAAATATTTTAAAAACTGGCTATGGAAGAAATTTATTTTATGATTGGCGGTATTTAGCAAACGGGGCAAAGAATCCAGACTTTATTTTGAATCAAGATAAATATCAGGGTGCTAGCATTTTGATCACGGGGGACAACTTTGGTTGTGGTTCATCGCGTGAACATGCTGTTTGGGCATTGAAAAATTATGGATTCGAGGTAGTTATTGCCGGAGGATACAGCGATATTTTCTATATGAATAGTACAAAAAACGGTTTACTAGCGATTACGTTGCCAAAAGATCAACGTGAAATTTTAGCTAATATTTCTGCGAATGAAGAGATAACAGTTGATCTACCTAATCAAGAAGTACGATACAAGGATCATAAATTTACCTTTGAAATTGATCCGTTGTGGAAGCATAAATTTGTTAATGGACTGGATGACGTTGCCATAACTATGGGATACGACGAACAAATCAGTCAGTACGAGGCCAATATGCCAAATTTTAATTAGGATTGAAGGGATGTTTTGTGGAAATTCAAGAAAAAATGCAATTGCAGAGTAGACTCGATCGGACACATGAGTCACCGCTATTTTATAAGGTTTTCGCACTAGTATCAGGAGGGATGATCCTCGATGCAGCTGACGTTTACATGGCTAGTGCGGTTGCCAGTACAACGCTGAAAAATAATTGGTCAACGATTCAGCAAAATTCATATTTTCTATCAAGTGGTTTTTTAGGATTATTTATTGGTTCAATAATTGCTGGATTTGTCGGTGACTTAAAAGGTAGACGTGTTGCCTATCAGATTAACTTGATTCTATTTGGAGCATTCACATTCTTAGGTGCTTTTGCTCCCAATATGACATTCTTAATATTTTGTCGGTTGATGTCCAGTATTGGATTGGGTTCAGAAATCGTTACTGGTTATTCGATGGTCAACGAATTTGCACCGATTCACAGTCGTGGTAAATGGTGCGCTACTACTTCGTTGATTGCTAATTGTGGAGCACCGATCACAATGCTATTGTGTACGATGATTATTCCTAAGTTTGGCTGGCGACCAATGTTTGTTGTTATTGGAGTTATTGCTGCTATTCTCTGGTATTTGCGTCGTGATATTCCAGAATCTCCACGTTGGTTGATGACGCACGGACGTGAAGTTGAGGCACGATCAATAATCGAACGTTTGGAAGTTAACGGTAGTAATGCTGTGGAAATCAATGTAAAACCTCACGAACAGGTTCATCATTCATTTGCTATTAGTTTGTTTGTCGCTACTGTGGCCGTTTCAGCTACTATAATTTGTCAGTACACTTTCACTTCTTGGGTACCAACACTACTAGTTCAACGTCATATTAATATTGGAAATTCATTGGGATTGTCCACCTTGATGATGCTGGGTGCACCGGTTGGATGTGCTATCGGTGCGTATCTTGTGGATAGGATTGGTCGCAAGATGACAATTGTTCCAGCATTCTTCTTTACAGCTATCTTTGGGATGATTTATGCACAACAATCACAAGTATCTGCTGTTGTTATTGTTGGTTTCTTGTTGACAACCTGTTTCTATATTTTGATGGCTAGTGTCGTAGCCGTATACGTGGCGGAACTCTTTCCAACTAAATTTAGATTTAGAGGTTCAGGTATTGCCAACGGTATCGCTAAATTATTCACCGTAGCCATGCCGATCGTAGTTGCTTGGTTATTGTCATTCACTGATGCCAATGTAATTTTTTGGATCATCAGTGCGATTGCTGTTTTTGCGGGAGCAGTCGTTTGGTTCTTGGGTGATGAAACTAATCAAAAAGATATTAATTAACAAAAAAATCGACTAAATTTTAGTCGATTTTTTGTAGTTAGTCGGGTAAGATTTGAACACTTTGAATCAATTCGTTTTTAACAGTTATTTCAAAGGGACTAGTGCCATTAAATCCATTTCCAGTCACTTTTAGATTTACGATCCAGTTACCAGAACTGTCTTCTTTAGCATCAACCAGTTCAAAATGTGATTGTTTACCAATGTTGTCTGTTTTGTTCCAAGTAGAAATTTCCTTAGGACCGTTGTAAATATTCCCCCAGTCATTCAAACTAGCATCTTCTGAAAATAATCCAACAAACGATTCTGAATTACCTTCATTTGTATATTTAATGAAATTATTAATAGCAACAGGCAAATTTGTTTTACTCATAGTAATCTCCTCAATAATCCTTTGCCTTAATAAAAACACTTTACTTGGAGTAAGTAAACGTACTTGCCTTTTAACGTTAATCGGCTAGACTAGTTATAGTAGAAAACTTGAGGTAATTATATGTTGGATAAAGAAATTAATATAACTGATGCTGAATGGCGGATCATGCGTGTTATTTGGACACTCGATTCAGCTACATCTAGAGAGTTGATCGATATTTTAGGTGAATCAATGGACTGGAAGCCTGCCACTATCAAGACTTTGTTACGACGTTTGTCTGATAAAGGAATAGTAGAAACGAAGAAAGACGGTAATAAATTTATTTACACTGCCACAATGGATGAAAATGATACAATCGACCTTGCCTCAAAGAAATTTTTCAATCAAGTCTGTGCTAAAAAAGTTGGTTCGGCGATTGCTTATTTGATTGATAATTCCGAACTGACTCAAGACGATGTGGATAAGATTCAGAGTTCTTTAGACTCTAAAGAACCAGTCAAAGAAATCGAGTGCAATTGTATTCCGGGTAATTGTGATTGTTAGGTAAAATGTAAAAAGATATCTGATTTATTTTCAGCGGCGGCTATGGCTGTCGCTTTTTTTGTTGCCAATACAAACGTATGTTTGTATAATAGAGTTGCAAACAATTTTGGGGGATGAACAAGATGTACGATTACAGTTACGAGCCCAGACATGTGATTTTTATGATCGACAATAAGTCTTTTTATGCGTCAGTAGAGTCAATTGAACGTGGCTTAAATCCATTGAAGTCAGTATTAGTCGTTATGTCACAAGCTGATAATGCCGGAGATGGATTAGTTTTAGCCTCGTCACCAATGGCAAAGAAGCTCTTTAATATTTCTAATGTTACTCGTTGCAGCGAGGTACCGGTCAATGATCCTCGTCTAGTTATTGCGGCACCAAGGATGAACCTTTATATCAAACGTAACTTGCAGATCAATGAAATTTTCAAAACTTTTACAGCTGAAGAAGATATTCAACCTTATTCAATTGATGAATCAATTTTAGATATGACTCACAGTTGGCACTTGTTTGGTGAGAGTCCATTTGAAGTGGCACGTAAAATTCAAATTGAAGTAAAAAAAGAATTAGGACTATACGTAACCGTTGGTATAGGTGACAATCCTTTATTGGCAAAATTTGCTTTAGATATTGAGGCTAAGCATGATTATAGTTTAATTGGCGAGTGGCATTATGAAGACATTCCTGATAAATTGTGGCCGATTCATAATCTTAGTCAGCTATGGTCGATCGGTAAGCGGACTGCTGCCAAGTTGGAGAAAATAAATATTTATTCTGTTTACGATTTAGCCCATCATGATCCCTACATGTTAAAGCAGAGATTCGGTATTATGGGCAGTCAGTTGTTTGCTTTGTCATGGGGCATAGATCGTTCGGTAATTAGAAAAAAATATCGTGCGAAAGAGAAGTCTTATGGAAATTCACAAGTTCTGCCTAAAAATTATGAAAAGCAAGCAGAGATAGAGGTAGTTATCAGGGAACTGGCGGAGCAGGTGGCTTCCAGATTACGAGCTCATCATAAATTGACTGGGTGTATCAGTTTAGGTGCCGGATTCGCATATAAGGACAAACAGATAACAAACAGTAGTGGTTTTGTCCATTCAATGAAGATCGAACCAACTAATCTTAATAAAGAATTGGCCGATACGGCTATCCAAATGTTTCGTAAATATTGGCAAGGGCAGGCAATTCGTCACTTGTATTTCTCCGGGGATAAATTATCTGATGATAATGTTTTGCAGTTGGATCTATTAGATGATAAGCAGGCTAGAGTAAAAGAAAAACAAGTCGATGAAACCATCGACTCGATCAGAAAAAGATTCGGTTTTAAGTCGATCGTAAAAACTTCCAGTTTATCTAAAGGCGCTACGGCAATTAGTCGTAGTAAATTAGTTGGTGGTCACAATGGAGGTAACGCATATGACTGAATACGATTCGGATTTGGTGACGCGCTTCCTACATGAATATCAAGATCGAGGAATGATGAAGTGGAATGGATTCTATTTATCGGATCATACGTCTAAGTTTAATAAAATGGCTAAGAGCGACCAAAAGAACCGTGAACGGTCACATTCTGAACAGATGGAAAATACTGAAATTAATGCCGTCATTAATCAAGCCATAGTCAAAAAGTTAGCGGTCGTCATCGAATTAAACAGTCGTACTTTAGATAATGAGATACCAGAATTTATCGAAGGAAAGATAACTGGGTTCTTGGGTAATGAGTTATTTATTGGTCAAGAGGGTGTTGCTTTAGATGAGATATATTCAATCAAAATAAAAAAGCAATGAAGAGAGGGATTTTCTTCATTGCTTAATTTCTAGGGGATGTATTTAGTATAGAAGGGTAATTCGTAAATAAAGATGATTTGTATCAAGTTTAAGCATTTTGATAATTTTTAGCTTTTAAGTTACTGATCGTTAGCATGAAGATCAAGCTGATGACATAAAGTGTTGAGATGAAGGTCATAACTGTCATGATATTGTAGTTATCTAAGATCCAACCGATAGCTAAACTTGAGAAACCACCGATACAGCGTCCTGTGTTCATAATGACGTTATTAGCCGTGGCACGGATTTCTGTTGGATAAAGGCGACTGACAACAGCTCCGTAACCAGCGAACATTCCGTTTGAGAAGTAACCGACAATTGCGCCAACGATTATCAAGGAGAGCATGTTAGTTGGCAATGTTAGTACGAATACGCCGATAGCTGATGCAGTTAAGAACAATCCGAAAGCTAGACGAGGTCCTAAATTGTCTAAGATCCAACCGAAGGTCAACATTCCGGCACACATACCAAGGATAGTAGCAATCATCCAAGTTGAACTGGCAACTGTTAAGTTGAGTTGTTTTTGCATGATTGTTGGCAACCAGTTCATAAGTCCAAAGTAACCGGCGATTTGAACGATAGCCATGATCATTAGTGCAAATGTTTGATAGGCGATCTTTGGTGTAGCAAATAATTCTTTAACACTACCATGCTTAGTCTTGGAGGATTTAATGAAAGTATCACTTTCACGCAAGTGATGTCTGATGAAAAATGTGATGATAACAGGGATGATACCGAATAAGAAGAGTGCGTTCCAACCTAGAGTTGGGATAACGATCGTTGCAAGCAGTGCGGCAAAGATAGCACCGACTTGACCAGCCATACCGACCCAAGATGATACTCGACCGAGCTTTTTCTTAGAAAAACTTTCAGCAAGGACGGTCATACCGATACCGTACTCACCACCACCACCGATACCGGCTAAGAATCTGCAGATGTAGATGGTTGTGAGGTTGTGAGCGAAGAACATTGCTCCAGTTGCGATAGCGAAGATAAAAATTGTATAAGTAAAAGTCTTGATACGACCGAATTTATCGGCTATGATTCCAAAAAAAATACCACCCAATAACATACCAACATTAGTGATCGTGGAAATTAATCCCGCTTGGGTTCCGCTCAAATGCAATTCGGCAATGATAGAAGATAAGGCGAATGATAGAAACATTACGTCCATGTTCTCCAATCCGAAACCTGCAGTTGTGGAAGCGACCACTTTTGCTTGGTAGTTATCTGGATGGTTTGATTGTGTAGATACTATTTTCATTCTATTTTCCTCCAAAATGGACGCTCACGGGCGCCCTTTATTTTGCTTGAAAACATAGTAGCATGCAGAAATAATATACACAAGTGTATAAGCCTTTCGAAATTTGATCAATCGCTGATGCGACAAGGCTTAAAAAAATTAATATTTATTCTTTTATGAGATGGGCCCGATAGATAATAACACCAGTAACCGCTAAAAGAGCAGCGAAGACTGCTATTACGATCATGATATAAGAACTCTTTTTAAAAATACCAAATAGCACTGGTCCAAAAGCCGCCAGAAGGTAACCAGCAGATTGTGCCATACCGGAAACTTCAGCTGTTTGGTAGGGATTAGTAGTCTTATTAGTGAAGAAGAAAATGGCTGTATTGAAAGCAATTCCTTGGGCAACTCCAGCAATGATAGCCCAGATGACTAAGTAGACTCCAGAAGTAGTATTAACTAGAAATGCTAAGGGAGCAACAAAATAACCTAAAACTACACAAGTTGTTAAGAGTCCCATTCCGACCTTTTTGGGAGCTAACATGGGCACAATAAATGACAGTGGTAACCCAGCAATTTGTAAGACTGTCAGCAGGTTACTGGAGAAGATAGTTGTAACGCCATGATTGGCTAGAACCGTTGGTAGCCAAGTTAAAAGTGAGTAGTAGATCAATGATTGGAAACCAAAGTATAACGTTATTAACCAACCTAAAGATTGATTCCAGACGCTGTGATAATTAGGGGTTTCTTCCTCTTTGTCAGCAGCGTCTCTTTGATTATTTTTAACGTTGGGAATCCAAAAAATAAATGCAATAATACCCATAACTGACAAGATGGCTAGGGTAGAACTGAGGCTGATCCGAGTTATCAGATAACCGGAAAATGCGGTTCCAATGGCACCGATCAGAAGCATTGATAAAGTATATAAAGCTGTGCCTAACGGGATTTGCTTTGGCATGTGGTCCTTGATGATGGCTGGAACTAAGACGTTTCCACTGTCGATTCCGATACCGACGAGAGCTGTTCCCAAGAAAAGCGCCCAGACGGTTGGGATAACACGCAGATAGCTACCTGCCAAAAGTAGAATGAAGAATAGAAGAATCGTTAATTCGTTACCTTTACGTTTAGCGATTTTAACGATGATCGGTGAAAATATAGCGAAAGCAATCAAAGGAATGGAGGTCAATAAACCTGCCATTGAGCTAGGAATATTGAGATCACGCTCAATACTTCTAAGCAGCGGCGGCATGATAGTGATCGGCAAACGCAGATTGGCTGCGATCAACATCATGCTGAATAGAAAATAGTTCTTTGATGTTTTGGGTGTATTTGTTTCGGATAATGAATTCAAAAGATATCCCCCTCAATATTAGTTACTTAATCATTCTAGGACAGAATAATGAATGGAACAAATTAAATAGGGATGTGCAATCTGCACATCCCTATTAAATTACTATCTATTTAGCAGCTTTTTCTTTCTTATCGGCACGTTTTCTAAACAAGTAGATAATGGCAGGTAAGACTGTCAAAGCACTGATCAATGAGTAACCTGTATCAAGTACAGTAATTAGACCAAATGATCTAAGAACTGGGAAACTTGAGAACATGATGGCTGAGAAACCACCCATAACGGTTAATCCTGAAACAGTGATAGCTTGTCCAACATGAGATACGGCATCAATAATGGCTTGTCTGCGCGTGACTTTATTGAGTCGCTCCTCACGATATCTCTCTAGGATCAGGATCGTAAATTCGGTACCGATACCTAGAACTAATGAACTTAAAGCAATTGTAACTGGGTTGTATGTTGTATGCATTAACCAAAGAGTTAGTGGTGAAAGTCCAAGTACGACCAAAATAGGAAGCACTGGATAAACAGCTAATCTGAACTCGTGGTAAACCAATAACAATACAACGAAGATAATGATCAAGCCGGCAAACATGATCAAGTTATGATTTGAAGTTACGTTACTTACACCGATCAACATCATAACTTGTGGACCTGCAGGTGAGATCTTCAAGTCATTATGATTACCACCAATATCCTTGGTGATCTTATCCATCAAGTTTTGTTGTTCTTTAGATGAAAGATGTTGGTTGACCTTAAATTGGATCGTAGCGTATCCATTATTATTACTAATAACTGTCTTCTTCAATGAATCAGGGATGTTCTTGATTCCAGTATTCATAGTTGATTGACTAGAATTTAGAGAACCACCTAATTGCTTATATGTAGATGAAAGACTAGTTACACCAGTAATATCTTTATACTTGTTGTTTTCTTTCTTACCCATTTGGTCGATACGTTTCATGGTAGCTTTATCACGAACGTCGTCGCCTTTAACTAGGTAATTGATATAAACGGTTGAACCAACTTGCTTTTGAAGATACTTAGTATTTTGCAATTCAGACATATCTTGAGGGATCATCTTCAAAATATCTGTTTCAGTACCGATATTTCTTTCAACGAAGAATCCAAATCCTCCAAGAACTAATGCAATGATAAATACCCATGCTGCATGCTTAGTAACGAACTTAGCATAGCTAGCTAACCAGCCGGATAAACGAGTTGTACCATTCTTATGTTTTTCTTTTCTGATCTTATTCTTAGCGACAAATTTAGCGTGAGCTTTTTCTGAACCGTCTAAGAGTGTGAAAGTACTAAACATCATGAAGAACTCAACAATGTAGACACATAAAACACCAAGTGCCAAAGTTACACCGAATTGTTTCATCATTGGAGCTTTAGAGAAGAACATAGTTAGGAAACTAAACATCATAACTACTAAAGCAATTCCGACAGCAGGTCCCATCTTAGTAATAGAAAGCTTGATCGAACCTTCTGAATCTTCAGAGTTACGATACTCGTCTTCGTAACGGTTTTGGAACTGAACCCCAAAGTCGGTACCAAGTCCAATAATAATTGGTAGAGTAGCCATTGTGGCAAGTGTGATAGGAAGGTTGAACCAACCCATCAAACCGAATGTCCAAATCAGACCAATTAGAACGAATAGTAATGGTGATAATCTTCTTCTAACAGGGAAGATCAAGGCCAAGATGATCAACATGATGATCACAGCAATAACAACCATGACAGCCATGTTTTGGATAACAACGTTTTTAACTTGTCCGATAACTACAGGAGTACCGGCAGTTCTGACTTTAACGTTGCCCTTAAAGTTAGTATCTTTAACAGCCTTATGAACGTCTTTCATCAATTTAACATTGGTGTCCATGTCGGTTGTATTCTTAGTATTAACCATTAATACGGTATGTTTAGCGTTCTTAGGTAATAATTGCGAAATGGCAGATGGAACTTTACCGTTGTCACTAAGAAGAATGTCTCTTAAGAGTGCGTTAGACATATTTTGTACCTTAGGGATCATTGGTAGGATACTTTGTTCAAGTGCTTGTTTTTGTTGATCATTTAAGATCGTCATTGTATAAGCTTGAACTTGTTTAGTCTGAGTAGCCGTCAACATTCCCATAAGTTGAGTTTGTGCAGATGCTTGGACTTGTGCGGCAGCAGCTTGTTGTTGTGCTGCGGGTAGTTGAGCAATTTTAGCAGTAGCCTGTTGTTGTGCAGCAGCCACTTGTGCTTTTTGAGTATCTGTTAAAATCGTTGGTACAAATTGTGTAACTTGAGCTGTTTGCTCAGTTGTTAATGAACCTTGGATCTTAGTCATCAAAGCAGCCTTTTGCTTATCAGATAATGAGTTTAAAACATCCTTTTGAATCTTAGGAGTTAAAGTAAGATTTAACCCCTTCATATTAGAAGCTTGAGTTGGATTATCAGCTAATTGTGACAATTCATCATTCATTAAAGCTACTACATTAGTAGTTCCACGAACGTTGTCCAATTTGCTGATCTTCTTGTCCAGCGTATTGAGCTTCTTCATATTTTTTTGTGATAGTATTTGATCCTGCTTGCCACTTACCATGACATAAACAGCATCACCACCGAAGTTCTTTTGATAAGTTTGCGTATCTTTATAAGGTTTAGAATTGGAATTAACGAAAACATCATTACTGAATTTCATTTCAATTCTAGGCAAACCTATGGCAAGAATTACGGTAATAGCTGCAACAATAGCGATCCACATTTTGGCATGCTTGTGGACACTATTGCTGAGTGTATTGAAAAATTTCTCCATAATAATCTCATCCCTTTCAGAGTTTTCCTCATAATGACGATTATAGCTATTCGGGAAAAAAAATTAAGAAACAAAAAAAGCCACCAGTCTCAAAATGAGACAAAGTGACGATTCTGTATTATAAATTAGACCATTTTTTGAAGAAACTTTCAGCAAATCCAGTGAATTCCTTCATTGGTACTTGAAAGTCGTGATCTTCGAGATACTCAACTAATCCAACTAATCCACCAACAATGAAGCTGATCATTAATTCTGGTGTATCAGATGTGATGATCGTTTGGATCAACGGGTCATCTTGACTTTCAGGTTCTTTATACTTACGTTCAACTAAATCTTTCAAAATACTGCGAAACTCTGGATAGAGATTGGCCTTAGTTTGATATTGAGGTGAGATGTGGCGCATGAAGTTATTGTTGGTTTCGATGAAGTCAGCAATCTGAGCAACAATCGTTTCGGCATTATTAGTGTTGCTGATCAGGTCATCTAATAGGTAGGCAAAGACGGATCGCAATAAAACGAATTTGTCAGTGAAGTAACGATAGAAGGTACTGTGATTGATCATAGCCTCCGTGCAAATATCAGCAACAGTGATTTTTTCAAAGGATTTCTTCTCCAATAAAGAAATCATTGCGTCGATGATATTTTTCTTTGTTCGCTGTGTTACTTGTGACATACTCTTCCTCCTAAAATACTTTTACATCTTCATAACGAGTCATTAATTGATTAAAGTCGTAGTCTTTTAATTTTTTAACATTGTCTTTACCATTGAAAAAGGCCGTTAAACTACCAGCTAACATCAGATTCAATGGTAGATCGGCAACATTTCTGACAGCAACGACAGGGATGTTGTTAGCAAAGGCATAACCGCATTCCCAAACTGTTCCTGAATCAGGTTCTGGTTCGTTTTCTTCTATCTTATAGTCTAACATTGCGACAACAACATCAGAAACGTTGATATTGTTAATGTCATGTTTGAAAACAGCTGATTGCCATTCAAAGGAGCCAACTTTTGCATCAGTGTATTCAGCACTAGCAGGGCGGAAGATATCTCCGATAGTTTCGTTTTGTTCTAATAGTGCTTGGATTTCATCGAGTCGTTTGACCTGTTGTTCATTGAAGAAAGGTCCGGCTAAATAAATACGATTTTTCTTGTTCATAAGAGTCTCAAGATAAGGAAACCCAGTATTTCAATGCTGGGAGGAATTATCGGTTTATGAGACTGCCTTTCTTAATTATAGTTTGTGTTATTTCCTTTTGATTTTTAATTGGAACATACGTTCTGGTGCGGGTATAATATATATATAATCTTGATCAGAAAGGAGAGACAAATGCGTAAATCAATGGCAGATTACCAGTACCATTACGGCTTGAAAGTTAGATGTTATCCTTCAGACAGGCAGAAACAAATCATTGAACACAACATCAATGGTTCTAGGTTTGCTTACAATGAAATGGTTGCCATTGATAAAGAATTGTATCAACTCCGTAAATGTGAGTTGTACATCAAACAAGTACAAGATCGAATTGACTATTTAACTAAACGTAAGGAAAGCACTAAGTATTTATTTTTCTTACACTCATGGCTACGTCAGCTCAATGTTGGAACTGATGTAACCAGTATGGCTATTAGAAGTTATAAGGCTGCATGGAAAATGTTTAGAAAAGTCCATTCTACTGGTATTCCAAAATTCCACAAGAAACAATATTCTGGTAGTTTTCAACTACCAAATAGATACTCGTCAAAGATTTCAACGCCATCTTTGTTTAATGGAAAAATCAGGTTTATTGACAATAAGCACATGAATATTTTTTTGATTGGACGTATCAGAGTGTCTGGAGGTCACAAGATATTATTGAATTATTCTGATATTCGTATGGGAACTGTAACTGTATCAAAAGACTCAATTGGAAACTATTACATTTCACTTCAACTAGCTTCTGATACACCTTTTGTAGAATCCAACAAAAACACATGTGGATCACTTGGAATAGATCTTAATACCGAGAATTTTTTAACTACTTCTAATGGAGATGTTGTAGCTAATCCAAGGTATTATCGGAAGAACAAGAAACTCCTTGCCAAACAACAACGAATTCTTTCAAGGAGACATCTCAGAGCTAAGAAGGAACATCGTTCATTGCGGGACTCAAAGAACTACCAAAAACAAAGAGTACTTGTTGCCAAACTAAGTAATAGCGTAAGTAATCGTCGAAACAACTTCTTAAATGAAACATCTACTGCACTCATCAAGAACCACGATTTGGTGGTAGCTGAAGAATTAAGAAGTAAAAACTTATTAAAAAATCACGCATTAGCTATGAGTATCAGTGATGCTGGTTGGAGAACATTTCTACAAATGCTTGAATACAAAGCAGAAATGTATGGGACAATTTTTGTTACGGTTGATCCAACGTACACGACTCAAACATGTTCTGATTGTGATTACGTTATGAAGGGTGAAGAAAAGTTAACTCTTTCCGATAGAACTTGGATTTGCCCAAACTGCAGACAATACCATGTTCGAGATCACAACGCAGCCAAAAACATATTGGCTAAAGCAATATAAAAATATTAAGTCCGTTTGGCAACTTGCGGACTTTAAAGACCTTGGTAATTACTATGTAAGACCTGGAATACTTCGGTATATAGGCAACGGTGTATCTAGGTAAATTGTGATGCTATTGTAATTAGTTGCATTAGTTCTCACAAGCTCCCTACTTCAGTGGGGAGTAGTTGACAAAACTCTCCTTTTTGATATGTACCTATTATACTGGAAGCAATCAAAAATTCCTTATAATTTCCTTTAAACAAATATTATTTTTCGCGAATTATAAATGTTTTGAAACTTGATATTATTTTTTCGTGTAATGAGTTGAAAATTCTTTAAAAGTTCAAATTTAGATGGTATAAAGAACATAGCACGGAGGATGACGAGCATGGAAACTAAAAAAGATTTAAAAAAGAACAAGCGCAATGTAAGTTACTTAGCATTATTTGGCATCGTAATGGCCTTCATTCTATTAATATTTTAGAAACCATTTTAAAATTCAAATCAAATATAGTCAGTGGAGAAATTATCCCCACTGGCTTTTTATTTTATAGAATTATTCGCACAATAAGGACAAAGTCCCTGAATTATTCTGCTATACTAAATTCGTAATAAATTGAAAAGAGGATTAATTATTATGAAATTGGGGAAAATAGGGATGTCTGCTTTAGTATTGCTTTCTTTAGCCGCACCAGCTGCTGTCGGTATGGCAACTACAACAACTGTTAATGCCAGTGATCAAGATGTTTTAACTAGTACGTCAGATGATGGAACCGGAATCGTCATGCATATTTATGGTATTGTCCATGTCAGCGATGTTGTTACTCATAAAGCTTTTGTACCAATGGTTTCATTTAATGAAGATGGAACAACTTCACCAGTTACTAACAGAGCTTTGTTAAATGACACTCCTTGGCAATCAGATATTCAAAGAATTGCAAATGATACTAGGTATTTCCGTGTATCGACGAATGAATGGGTATCTTCAGCATATGTGACTAACTACGAGTATATAAGTGGCTAAACATTTAGGGGGGGGAATATTAAAATGAAATTGAGAAAAGTGATTTTATCAGCGTTATTGTTAGTATCATTAGGAGCTCCAGCAGTAATGAGTTCCGCTACAACTGTTAATGCTGACTATGAAGAACCAGGAACAACCGTATATGTATTAGGTGTTATTCATGTGGCCGATATTGTTACTCAAGGAAACTTTGTGCCAATGGTTTCATTCAATGCGGATAATAGTGTCTCTCCTGTTACTAACCGTGCGCTGCAGAATAACACACCTTGGAGATCAGATATGAGAAGAATAGGTGCAGATGGTGAAGAATACTTTCGTGTATCAACGAATGAGTGGGTCAATTGGGAATATGTAGCAAGTAACGAACTCATAAGCGAATAAATCTAAAAACTCTCAACTTGCCTAAAAGCAAATTGAGAGTTTTTTTAAATTATTTTTTAAAACGATTGCGATATTTCAAAGCAACGTTTACCAAACTAAGTAATACTGGAACTTCGACAAGTGGACCGATAACGGCTGTGAAAGCTTCACCGGAACTGATGCCGAAGACACTGACAGCTACGGCAATTGCTAATTCAAAGTTATTACTTGCAGCAGTCAATGATAATGAGGCCGCAATGGGATAACGGGTGCCACGATGATGAGCCATGCCAAACGAAATAAAGAACATGATCAAGAAATACAATAGAAGCGGAATGGCAATTCTAACAACATCAAGTGGTAATTCAACGACCTTTTCACCTTTAACAGAGAACATAACGATGATGGTAAAAATCAATGCCCAGAAAGTTATCCGACTGATTTTGGGAACGTAGACATTCTCGAACCAACTCTTACCTTTGAAATGAATCAACAAATAATGAGAGCTGATCCCGGCAAGAAATGGAATACCAAGATAAATAGCTACACTCTTGGCAATCGATGCCATAGGGACGCTGACAGTGTGTGTCTGCAATCCGAGCCAACCCGGAATAATGGTGATAAATAGGTAGGCGAAGAATGAATAGAAAACAATTTGAAAAATAGCGTTAAAAGCAACTAATCCAGCAGTGTATTCACCATCGGCCTGAGCAAGTTCACTCCAGACAATAACCATGGCAATACATCTGGCCAAACCAATCATGATCAGACCGGTCATATAACTAGGATAATTGTGTAAAAAGATAACCGCTAAAGCAAACATGACGATTGGACCAAGAACCCAATTTTGGAACAGTGAGATTAGAAGTGTTTTCCAATCCTTAAAAACATGTCCCATTTCTTCATATTTAACTTTGGTTAGTGGTGGGTACATCATCAAAATCAATCCAATTGCGATTGGAATTGAAGTTGTACCAACTGACATGCTATTGATAACGTTAGCCGTGTTAGGCCAGAAGAAACCAACAGCAACACCGATGATCATAGCTAAAATGATCCACCAAGTCATATAACGATCAAAAATAGATAGTTTCTGACTAGTTTTCTCCAAAATAAATCCCCCCTAAATTTGTATATATAGATAAATATCTATGTAACCATTTTCATGATAACTTAAATAGATTGTGAAATCAAAAACTATTTGGGGTTGGGGTGGCGCCCACGGTAGTGAGGGTGGCTGGCCTGCCGTGCGAGCGGTGAGAGCCAAGGTCTCTCACCTCGATTTTGAGCTTTGCTTGCGCAAATCTCGAAATCGTCGATTCCGTAACGACAGAAGACCGCCGCCGTAACGGAATTTTCACTGCTGGCCACCACTCTCACTACCGTGGGCTTTATTTGTTTAAGAATTAATATATAGTGGATCAAGTTTTTAAGATTATAGAGCAATATAAAAAGAGAAAACCCAGTAATCGAGTCCCCAGACTAAGGCTGGGGACGGTCGCGTAACAGGTGGAATTACTCAAAGTCTCCAGCGACAGTCAAACAGCCAACAACCACTCAAAACTACTTGTCAGGTTTAACCAACGAGTTGTCATTAGTACCAAACCACTTCTCATTTATTTTTTGCAATTGACCATCATTAGCCAACTTTTGAAAAGCGTTGTCGATCTTTCTCTTCATAGTCTTGTCACCTTTTCTCATACCAACAGCGAAGTCTTCACCATCGAAGCCACCAGTTGTCATTTGATATGAATCAGGATCTTTTTCGTGCTTGATGTAATATCCAGCATAAACACTATCGATCAATAGTCCTTGAATTCTGTTAGCATCAAGGTCCATCAGTGCGTTGTTGAAGGAATCATACATAACAGGTGATTGATTCTTGATGTAATCTTTTAGCATCTTAGGGTGTTCATCTAATAAACTGGCACCAGAAGAACTAGTTTGAACACCTAGGGTTTTATCTTTCATACCAGCAAAACTATTGATGTTTTGTTTTTTCTTTGTGACCAATATTTGGCGATTAGCCATGTAAGGACGTGAGAAGGCTAATTGCTTTTGACGTGCAGGTGTAATGGTATAACCGTTCCAGATGAGATCAATTGTACGATTACGCAATTCAGTTTCTTTCATGTTCCAATCGATCGGTTGAAAGTCAGCCTTGATACCGTATTGTTTAAAAACGGCTTTGGCAAGGTCAATATCATATCCTACTAATTGACCATTCTTTTGACGAAAGCCCATGGGAACAAAGGTATCGTCTAAACCGATAATGACACGGCCACGTTTTTTGATAGTTGACCAAGTGTCAACGGTGTTGGCCTGTTTGGCGACTGACTCGGAACTGGTACTGCTTTGACAACCGCTCAAAATGGTTACGAAGCAAGCCAAGAGGGCGATCATTGCAAATATTTTCTTTTTCATAATTTAATCCCCCTGATAGTTATTTGTTAATAGGTTTAACTTCGAGTAATTGATCGGCAATTTTTTTGGCAAATTCAGGGTCGTGGGTAACGACGATTTGAGTAATACCAGTTTTCTTGAGATCAAGGATCAATTGAGCTACGGCATCACGCAAGCTAGGATCAAGGGCTGATGTAGGTTCATCGTAGCAGAGAATCTTTGGCTGCATTGCAAGAGCACGGGCAATGGCAACACGTTGTTTTTGACCACCAGACAATTCAAAAGGATATTGATCAGCGTGGCTGGATAATTCCAATTGTGCTAGTAAATCTTTAGCTGCTTTTACGGAAGTCTTTTTATCTTTTTTTAGAACCATTTCTGGTGCTAAAGCGACATTTTGAAGAACTGTCAAATGGGGGAAAAGATTGAAATCTTGGAAGACTACACCGACAACACGTTCTTTGGCAGATTCATCGGCAGGATCAAAAGGTGCTCCGTCGAGCATAAATTTACCAGAATCGGCTTTTTCAAGTCCGGCGATACAACGAAGTAAGGTTGTTTTACCAGCACCTGAAGGTCCAACAACACTAAGAATGGCGTTGTCCTTAACTTCAAGATTTAAGTTATTTAAAATAGTTGTTCCTTCAAAACTCTTTGTGATATTTTCTAGCTTTAGCATAAAAATTCCTCCCAAATCCTAACGATAGTAGCTGAAGTGTTTCTCTAAAATACGTAAAACCCAAGTGCAGACGAGTGTTAACAATAGATAGATAACACCGACTAGTAATAATGGAACTAAGGTAACGTCACGCGAACTGGCAATATTTCCGGCACGGAGAAGGTCGCCTAATCCGATTACGTATACTAATGATGAATCCTTAACCAAGTTGATAACTTCATTACCAATTGATGGTAAGACGATTTTCAAAACTTGCGGTACGATAATTTTTCTGATCGTTTGCCAATAATTTAAGCCCAGAACCTTGGCTCCTTCAAATTGACCTTTACTGATAGCTCCAAAACCACCACGGAAAATTTCAGCAAAGTAAGCTGTGTAATTTAATATGAAAGCGAACAATGCGGCATCATATCTTTCAAAAACGATATGGAAGAAAGGCATGTTTGGCAATCCATAAAAGACGAAGATCAATTGTAGTAACAATGGTGTTCCACGCATGACCCAAATGTAAAATGAAACTAACCAGCTGAGTGGTTTAAATCTTGAACTGCGTCCTAGTGATACCAAGACACCTAATGGTAATGAACAAACTAAAGTCCAAAAGAAAACCTTCAGTGTCATTACGGTTCCGCTTAATAGCGAAGGTAATATTTCTAAAATATAGTGCATGTTTTTTCCCCCTGACTGTACAAAAAAAGTCCTCCAGCAAATATGCTAGAGGACGTCGTGACGTGGTTCCACCTCAATTTGTTAATGCTTCACAGCACTAACCTCAGGAAGTTATTGTAACAAAAAAGCCCTCTTAGTCATACGACTAAGAGGGCGATTTAACGCGGTACCACCTCTGGCTTCTTAATATCTCACGATACCAAGCTCACGAAGTTACAATAACTTCAGCGATAACGGCGCTACCGAAATAACCTACTAAGGGTTCAATTATTTAACTTACAGATGTGTTTCGTTACTTACCGGATCGACTCCCACCACCGTCGACTCTCTGGACCAAATAAAGTAATTACTCTTCTGTCATCGTTTTTGTACTGTTTAAATGTTGAAACTATCGTACGTCCTTCTAAATCGAAAGTCAAGAATATTATTATATATTCGATTGACAGTATTATAAATATATACTATATTAATAACTAATCAATATTATACGACGTATAGTATTATAGAAAGAGGAGATTATATGGCAATCCAAGCCTCAACCGAGATTTTGGAGGGAAGTGTCTTAGCTCTGCTCACTAGAGAGGACTACTATGGTTATACGATAACTAAAGAAGTTCAAAAGGTATTTCCAATTTCAGAATCAACTATGTATCCGATCCTGCGCCGCCTAAAGAAAGAAGGCTGGTTAGAAACATATGACCAGGCCTATGAAGGTAGGAATCGTCGATACTATAAAATAACCGAATTAGGAGAATCACAGTTAACTTCTATAAAGAAAGATTGGTCTGACCTAAAAGAAGCTACAGACAAAATTTTGGAGGATAAAGATGGAGAATAAAGCTGTAAATGAATACATTGATGAATTAAAAGTTTATTTACATCCATTAGATGAATCAGAACGAAATGATGTTTTGGAATTCTATCGTGAGTATTTGATTGATGCAAATTTGATTACAACTGACGCAATTGTGAACGAGCTGGGACTTCCCAAGAAATTGGCCAGAAAAGTCTTAGCTGATTATTCAATTAAAATGTCTGAGGATAATTATCAACATGTGGATAATGGACGCATCAGTGATAATGAACGTTTCAAAAAGAATCTGGGTATGATCGGGTTGATCTTACTAGCTTTAATGGCATCGCCAATCGCCATTCCTGCTGCTTTTATTTTAGTTCTAGGCTTAGTTTTATTCTTTGGCTTGGGAATATTCTTTATTCTATTGTTTATGTTCTTATTAGCATTGTCAGTTATTTTAGGGATCGGGGCCATTTTTATTGGTATATCGGTGATCTTTGAATCAATTGCCACTTCGGTCTTTTATATCGGTGCGGGATTATTGATCCTTGGTATCAATTTCTTCATTATTCCGATCGTTATAGCAGTTATTCGTTGGGTCTTTGACCTTGTAGTTATCTTCTTTAGATGGCTAGGTAAAAAATTACTTTATGGACGTAATACACCAATGAAGGGGGAAAATAAATAATGCGTAAGTATTTTGTAACTGGCTTCTACCTATTAGTTTTAGGAGCCATCCTCTGTGTCGGTGGATTTTTGGCTGGCGGCGTGCAAATGGTTGCTTGGAATCATGGATTTAAGATCTCTGAAAAGGTTAATGAAACGAACGATTTGAGTAAATTTTCTAAAGTTAAAGTAAAAGGCAAAAATGTTGAAGTTAGAGTTCAAAAAGGCAATAAGTACTCGATACATATAGTTGGTGATAAATTACAGGCACCAACGTATGAGGTGAAAAAAGACACGCTAGTCGTTACAGGTCATAAGAGAAGAGCGGCTGTCAATTGGGAAGATAGAGGCGAGCAGGTCGTTATAACGGTGCCTAAAAAAGAGAGTCTAAAGAAAATGCACTTTGACTTAGCCGATGGCAATGTCAGATTGAGAAACTTGAAGATCGATAAATTAACCAAATCTGATAAGCATTGGAGCAGTGACGCTACAATTTACCTCGATAATGTGACCGTTACTGAAAAAAATGATAGTAAGTTCTTCCTTGATTATGGTTATATTCAAATCAAGGATTCGACTATTAATAATTTAAATTTTGTAGCTGATGATGACACAATCGTTGATGTTAAAAATTCTACTTTGAATAATTATAAATTCAATATGAGTGACTCGAAATTGAAAGTTGCCAATTCGACGCTAAATGGTGGCTCAATTCATATGGATGATGGACATGTTCATCTTCACTATAATGATATCAAGGGAACAAATGATTATATATTGACTGACGAAAGTACCTTAAAGACCGAATCCGGCAAAATGAATGGAGTTGATCTAAACGCTAAAGTTATTGATTACTTTGGTGAAAGAAAAGATGGAACTTACCAATCTAATCCGGATTCTGAAAATTTATTAAGAGTCAACGCCACTGACGGTACGATCCGCGTTCGCTAAATTAGTGTCGCAAGATAAGTTTTGATATAATGGCGTTATTGTGAGGGATATTAATGAATAACGCTAATTATAGAAAAGTTTCACTTTTAGAAGTTAGAAAACAAGCACGACAAACGTTTCGCAAAGATATCAAAGGGAATATTGCCTTGAATATTTTTCCGATCATCTTGCGTTTTATTGGAATGTATTTCATGGTCAAAATTTATACACAATGGTTTGCCAACTTGGGTATAAATATCAGTAATACGCAACAGGCTACTGAACAGTTGACCAAAATAATGCAAAAGATGTCATCCAGTCCAGAGGCTGCGTCTAAATACGTTTTGACGTTGACGCCTGCCACAAGTCTGGCAATTTATGCATTCACACTCTTTTTCTTGATGATCTGTATTGGAGTTTCATATACGTTGGTTGATTATATGAGAAATCCTGATTCACAGATCAATGCTTTGAAGGGGAGCTTACAAGTATTCAGTTCGCAATACTTCTTCCCAGTAGTAATGTTATTAGTTATTTTAGGATTTTTCGTTGAAGCAGGGTTAGCAATCTATATCATTCCAGGTATCTGGTTTATGTTGATGTTCTCTCAGATTTTCTTAGTCTTCAAAGATAATCTTAATAATACTGGAAAGTGGTCGTTACGTTCTGCGTTTGGCAGTTTTAGCGGTAGTTCTCGATTGATGAGAGGTTATAAGTTTTCACTATTGTTATTAGGTATCGAGTTTTTCTTCTGGGAAATCTTGAATCTTATGACTTCTGAATTGTTGTCGATCTGGTTACATCCTTATGAACAGCTTACATTGGCTGCTTTTTATCAGAAAATAACTGAAAGTAAAGAGTAGTTTTGCTTTGCCGCTGGGGATTTCAAGTAATTCCACCTGTTGTGCGACCGTCTTCGGCCAAGGTCCGAAGACTCGATTCCAAGCTTTGCTTGCGCAAATCTCAGAATCGTCAGTGGAGTAAAACTCCACTTTCACAACTGGTTCCATTACTTGAAATCCCCAGCTAAATTTCTGTGAGTATTCGTATAAAAATAATGCCCCGTAAGTATACGTATTGTATATTTACGGGGTGTTTTGGTATGTAATGTGTTTTTAGTTTTGCACCATATTCAAATGAGTAGCAAATTCCCTTTTTAAGTTCTATTCATTTAAATATAATTCTGGTAAATTATTTAGAAACTGTTTGCGCACTGAATCAGTTGTCAAATTGACCTTGCCAAAATGAATCCAATTGGTATTTTGTGGGTTGATGCCTAAATCAGCAAAAGTTCGATTAATAAGGTTACCTTGAATAGGATTTCCAGATTTATTTATTAAATATTCTTTGGTTATGGTTGAGGTCGTAATAACAGTGGCTTTAGAAATATATGTTAGAAGTCCCTTCCAAGGTTGATCTTCATATGCAAAATGCTTCAGCATGACTTTGTCAAAAAAACCTTTCAATTCTGCGGGAACGTTGTGCCACCAAATTGGAGTAATAAAAATTAATTCATTAGATTTACTTATTTTCTGCTGATATGATTTAACTAATTTATATGGAGTTTCACCACGACCATACATTTTTAATTCTTCTGCCGAGAATCGAGGTTCAAAATTGTCTTTGTATAAATCGATGATTTGATAAGATTGTTCTGTTTCATCGAAGTGTTTAGTTAATGTTGATAAAATTGCATGATTATAACTGCCCGTATAGGGATGTACGTAAATGATAGTTTTCATGAATTATTTCTCCTTTATTAAGTTAATTTATTGTATGGTAGTATGTCGTTAACAACAAGTACGCAAATAAAGGTGCGGTACTTACCTAAAGGAGAGTATAAATGGAAGATATTAATTATATTAAAGAAAATCGCTTAGAAGATACTGGTTTCGCTTATACTTTAAAATTAATAAGTGGTAAGTACAAAATGCAGACATTATATGCAATATCATTAAATCAAGGTCCGTTAAGATATAATGAACTAAAAAGGTTACTTACGCCCATATCATTTAAAAGTTTAGCTAACACACTCCGTGAGTTAGAAGCGGCAAAGTTAATATATCGAAAGGAATATCCTAAAATACCTCCAAAAGTGGAGTATGGTTTGACAAAATTAGGTGAATCCTTGATTCCAGTTTTGGATGCTATTTGTACTTGGGGCGAAAAACAGATGAAATAGTTTTGGTATGTAATATGTTTAGCTTCCGTCAGTGGAGTAGAATTATACTCTCACAACGGATTCCATTATTTAAACTATCTGACTAAGTTGTTTGAAATAATCAAAAAAATAAAATATCCCGTAAGTATACATATCGTATATTGCGGGGTATTTATTTTGGATTGATATAATGCTATCAGAGTTTTTGTATAGTTGTTTGGAATTTATAGTATATTAAAATATCTCTTCTATTCCTAAAGGAGTAAACAAATCAAGCCGAAGATGAATAGGAAAGTCTGCCTGCTGTGGAACCGGCATCAGACCATGGCTGAGGCCGGTTCCACAGCAGGCAGACTTTCCTCTCCACCGTAGGCGGAATACCAACCTATATCTTAATAACCTGTGTCCGAGAGCGTAACTTCAATAAAGGACCATTAAACTTGTCCAATGCTTGTGTCAGTTCCATACCGGTCAACTTGTCACCGAACTGAACCACATCATATAAAGCATTTGACTTTTTCAGCATAAAATTGGCTTTTTCAAATTTATGATCCAGATAAAACTGATGATATTGTGACTGCTTTTCTTTTAATGGACCTACCATCAGACAAATATGTTTCTTGTGAAACGTCCTAGTCAGTTGTTCTAGAGCTTTACCACCAAATCCTTGTCCTTGAAATTTTTGGTCGATAGCTAAGTAGCGGACTAGAGCCGTGTCCTTATTTCTGATCACATAGGTGAAGCCGATCCATTGTGATTCATTGTATATGCTGAACAATCTGACAAATTCTTTTTTTGATCTGGATTTAAAAAGCCAGAGAGGAATGCGTTCATTTTGAGAAAAGTTTTCCTTATAAACACGTTCAATTTGTTTCATATCAGCATTTGCTTTATTTTCATCTAAAATTAACATGATCTATCTCCAATAAAAGTTTCTCTTACTTCTAGTATAACTGACAAGTTATATTTTTCACGTTTTTGTTTTCTCAATATGAAAGCGGTAACATATATTTGAAATTTAAAACTACTTGGAGGCAAGGGGAATGGCAAAGTATCAGGATCGTTTGGATTCAATCAAGAAGAACTATGGAACTTTGACTAAAGCATCTGGTGAAGTCGGCAAGGACTTCTTAGCTATGCACGCCGCTGCTTTGGAAGATGGTGCGATTTCACATAAAAACAAGGAATTGATGTGTCTATGTGTGGCCATTTCGATTCGTTGTGAAGGCTGTATTTTAGATCATTTGAACAACGCTATTGAAGCAGGCGCAACAAGAGAAGAAATTGTTGAAGCTGTCAATACTGCAATTCTTATGAGCGGTGGTCCAGCCTATGTTTATGGTGGAACAGCACTTGAAGCTATGGACGAACTTCTTAAATAGACTCCAAATAAATAAGCAAAGGGAACGAGGAAGCTCTTGAAACTTATTTAAAGTAATTTTAAAACAAAAACGCATCCATTCATTTGCTATCGTCGGCAGATGAATAGATGTGTTTTTTGTTTACTTTCTTTCTTCAACGAAAATATAATCAATTGCTTTGGCTCCAATAGTCAACATGGTACCATCGTCTTTTTCAACGACTAAAGAGCCGTCAAATTTTTCATGTTTGATAATTCTGATCGTATCGTCAATTTCTAGACTTAAACTACCAAAATATTGTAGAAAGTCATAATTATCAGAGATACGAACGATTTGGACGTGGACGCCATCTTTGACCATACTCAATAATTTGTCGTCAGCATCGGTTTCTCCTTGACCATTACCGGGGATAATTCCACCGTGTGGACAACGTTGAGGATGGCCTAGAAAATCATTTAGTTGCGTCATTAAGTCATCATCAGATGAATGTTCCAAAGCATCAGCGTGATTATGGACGTTATCGACTGGATATTTTAGGCAATCATGTAAAAATACTTCCCACAAACGGTGAGTTTTGACCAATTTTTCTGAGACTTTATTTCCCTTGGGAGTCAAAGTGATCTTATTATAAGGTGAATGTGTCAAATAACCCTCGCTAGCTAACGAATTAAGCATTTCTGTAACCGAAGGTGCAGAGACATTCATAATTTCTGAGATACGCTTGTTGGTAATTTTTGTAAAATCAAAATTCAACTCGTAAATAGTTTTAAGATAATTCTCTTTGTTAGGTGACAATTTTTTTACCTTTCGTGTGAACTAAATTCTATATTAGTTAATTAATTATAACGCAGATTGAAATTTTTGGCCGATCAATAATGTTAAAATAATTGATATAGGAAGGGGGAGGATCAATGAACGTGCCAAAACGTAAAATTGATTGGTTTGGACTCGTATTTGGAGTTTTATCATTGTATGTTGGCTATTTAGTGACGTGGTATCCATTGAATAGTCTTTCGGCAATCGCTTTTATTATAGGTTTATTAGCTATTTTGAGAGGTGATTATCGGCTTTGGTTTGGTTCACAAATGGGGCGTTTTTTAGGCTCAAATAATGGTTGGACTGTTCTCTCGGCGATTGCCAATATTATTATTGGTATTATTTTTATTGTCCATATTAACGTGGGCGTAGCGATAACGGTATACATGTTTGCTATTTGGTTCTTGTTGGATGCAATTTTCCAATTGCTTACCGCTAGATTCTATCATTTCTTCGGAAAAAAATATTATTGGATAATTGTTATCGTAGGTGCATTGAACCTAATATTTGCCATAGTTTTATTATTTAATCCGGTTTTATCAGGAGGAGTTATTGTCTTTATGTTGGCATTTTTCTTCTTTACCACTGGTATTGCTGAAATTATTGAGGCATTTTAGTAAAAAGTATTTTGCAAAAATACCTTATCTGATAAAATAAAGGGTGAATAACGCCGTCTTAGCTCAGATAGGTAGAGCATCACCATGGTAAGGTGGGGGTCGTCGGTTCAAATCCGATAGACGGCTTTTATCTCGTTTGAATTTTCGCCGAGGGGACGGAGTAATTCCACCTGTTGTGCGACCGGCGCGAACCGAGGTTTCTCGCCTCGATTTTGAGCTTTGCATGCGCAAATCTCAGAATCGTCAGTGGAGTAAAACTCCACTTTCACGACTGGTTCCATTACTCCGTCCCCTCGGCTAGTTTTATGTTTATGATATTAATATTCCTTAGCGTTACACGTTGATCAATGTGTATGCTGAGGATTTTTTTATTTGGAGTTTTGTTGGAGAGCTGAAGTAATTTCGCCTGTTGTGCGACCGGCGCGAACCGAGGTTTCTTGCCTCGATTTTGAGCTTTGTATGCGTAAATCTCAGAATCGTCAGTGGAGTAAAACTCCACTTTCACAACTGGCGAAATTACTTCATCTCTCCAGCTATTTTATCTTTATTAAATTAAATACTCCTCAGCCTTTTACATTTAAGATGATGTATGGACTAAGGAGTATTTTTTAATTTTAAATTATTATATCGATCGAGCCGAAGGAAGTGGGAAAATTGGTCAGCGGTAAAAGTTGCGTTAGTACGGTGGTTTTCCGTGCTTACGCAACAGACGATTACGAGATTTGCGTAGCAAAGCTCATAATCGAGTTCTCAGATCTTGGCTGAGAACGGTCTAACCGCAGACCAACTTTCTCAACGACCGCAGGCGGCAGTACAAAGCCATTATCCCAATGTTCCACCAATCAAATAAGTTATCAACATAGTTAAACTACCGGTAATAACATTCCGAATAATAAACTTTAAGGAATTGTTGTGACCTAATTTAGAACTGATATAGCCAGTTCCCATCAATGCTAAGATCATAGCAAACATGGTTCCGACTATTTTATAAGGATCAGGGATAAGTGTTATCGATATCAGTGGCAAAACTGCTCCACAGATAAAGGAAAAGAAAGAACAGATTGCAGCGTGCCAAGGATTGAAGTAGTGATGCAATTCAATGTTGTACTTGCTGCGCAAGGTTGTTTCTAGTCCATGTGATTTCATTAGTTCTTTAGAACATTGTGAAGCTAGTTCTGGAGAAAGTCCTTCATTGATATATTTTTGCGTCAAACGATCGGTTTCTTCCTCACGATGTTCATTTAAAGTTGTCTCTTGTAATCTGGTCATTGTTTTTTGGGTATCACGTTGAGTACTAACTGAAACGTATTCTCCACCAGCCATGGAAAAGGCACCGGCAAACATACCTGACAATCCGGCAATGAGTAAGGCCATCTGTCCTTGATTCGCTCCAGCAACACCGAGAACGATACCGGCAACTGAAATAATGCCATCATTTGCTCCCAGAACTCCGGCTCGAATAATATTCAATTTTTCCGATAACCGATAATTACTGGTTAGTTTTTGCATTTTTACTGTGCCCAAGGATATTCCATTTTTCATACGCCAATCTCCTTAACAACTATTAATTACCTACATTATAGGGTCTTTAGTAGCGTTTTCAAATAGTATTGGAATAATTACTATATAAAGTAGTTTAATTATTTTGTATTCCATTCACCAATATCAAAAATTAATTGACTTAAATGCTGGTTTGACAGTCATTGTTTCTAGCGTGATAATTTATTCGATTATTAAATTTTATAAGTATTTTTTTGTCTAGGGGGGCAAATTCAATGACTAAAAAAGGAAGTAAATGGGCACTATCGTGTGTGGCGACTAGTGCGGCCGTTCTTTCATTTATTGCAGTTTCAAATAATACCTATGCCGACGTTAATTCAGCACAGCCAGCTGCAGATGTAACTACGACGAATACTAATACTGATCAAAATGATGTAAACAGTAATACAAATAATCAAAATCAACCAACGCAACCACAACCACAACCACAACCACAATCTCAAACGCAACAATCACAAGTACAGCCAGTACAACCTGTTAATAACCAGAATGTTCAATTGAGAAATTCCAATAGAATGTACATCCAGTCTATTGCACAGGCGCCAACTAATGTTGGATCAACAATACCTGCACCAGCAACACAAGCGACTCAAACACCAGTAACGTATGCATCTAATGATGCTGTTCAAGACGGTGGAAATGTTGAAGATGATCATCCAGCTGTTAATAATCTGTTAGACTATGCGGCTTATTTCCATATTTTTGCTAACGAAGCAACTTTGAATGCTCATACTAACGGTAATGTTGCTGTTGGGACTTTGACCGGCAATGTTAACTTTGGTACTAATATCAAAGAAGAACTTTTGGATAAAGATATCTCATATATTCAAAATATTAACAAAATTGCTAATAGTTCATTTGTTTCTGGGGGAAATACTAGAACGAACAAAGTGGTCTTTGGTGACAATGTTGATGTTGACGTTTCTAACGCTACCCGTACTAAAGTCGATGGAACGGATATTGATCATCTAAGTGATGCAGAAACATATGAAGATAAGAATGGTAATACTTACATTGACTTTGCTAAGATATTTGCCAATTTGGATATAAAGTCAGAGCATTACGCTTTGATGGATCCTAACGTGGAAGTTAAGGCTTCTGATTTTCCTGACCAAAATAAGCGTGTGATAAATTTAGGAGAAGTAAAACCTAACGATCAAAATCAAATTGTTATTAATTTGTCTAGAGATGTCTTGGAAGCAAATACTCCTTTGACAATTTATGGCTTATCACATGATGAAACCGGTACGACAGTCATTATCAATGTGGATACTGAAGGTGAAAGCAATTTCAATATTAATTCACAGATAAAAGTTATTTACAATAATAAAGATAATCGTCCTGATCCAAGCAATAATTCAGATGAGGAACGTCCTAATCAAGAGACCGAATACTTTGGCGATAATCATTTGTTATGGAATTTTTATGATAGTGAAGCTAGCAACAAAATCTATGGTGGAACAATCAATGTTGAACGCCCATTCCAAGGCAGTATTTTAGCTCCAGAAGCAACAATCAATGCTAATCAAAATCTTGATGGTAACATCGTCGCCGATAAAGTTAATGTAAATGCTGAAACTCACAGATGGGATCTTCAAGATTCTTCTAAAGAAGGGACTTTTATTCCACCAATGACATTGCCTGGTATAGGAAATCCGGAGTTACCTGGTTTTGGTGTTGACCCAGTTGATCCCGAAAAGCCAACCGATCCTGATGATAACGGCGGTGGCGATAACGGTGGTAATACCACTGACCCAGAGAAGCCAACTGATCCTGATGATAACGGCGGTGGCGATAATGGTGGTAATACCACTGACCCAGAGAAACCAACCGAACCTGACGATAATGGCGGTAATACTACTGATCCAGATAAACCTGAGCCAACCGATCCAGAAGAACCAACTGATCCCGAGACCCCAACTGACCCAGATAATAACAAGGGTGACGAAGATAATAACGAAAATGAAGAAACAGATGAAGATGGTAATGAAGAAAGCGAAGAAGCTACTGATGAAGATTCAGACGGCTTACTTCCAGGCGGTTCACTTACTAACGGTTCATCCGAAAATAACCATAATTTGATAACTGGTGAAACTAATGCAGCTACTTCAAATTCAAATAATAACTCAAATTCCAATAAGACAACTGGTACTACATTCCCACAAACAGGAATGAAGTCAACTGGTTTGATCAGTATTCTAGGAGTTGCTTTGGCAGCAATTGTTGGAATGTTTGGATATAAGAGACGTAAACGTAATTAAGCTAGGAAAAGTTGATAATTAAATTTATCAACTTTTTTTGTTAAATCTTAAGCTCTAACTGACAGACAATCGGCATGTGATATAATTACTAGGAAAATTCATTGATTGGAAGATATATTATGCGCGTAGGAGAATCTCAAAGTACCGACTTTACCAGATATTTGATCTGGATCGTGTTTGCGGTCGGAACGCTTGCCTTAAAGAATATTGTTGCAACTGAAAAAGGGCTGAACAATACTCTGGCTGCTGTTTTTTTTATTGTTGGATTGTTTTTAACTTTTTTGATGGTACGGAGATATCTGCGAGAGAGAAACTCATTTGTCGATAATCCCGATGGATTCGTGGAATCGCTGACTGCCAATATCGGATTTGTTGCTTTAATGGTTATTTTGGTCTGTGCAATGAGATTAGCAGTTAGTTATTTACAGGTTACTGGTAAATTGCCACAGTTCGTTAATGACGATATTGCGAGTTCTGATCAGAAAGTATTCCTATTCAATTTAGTTGCTAATGTGCTGATCATTACTGTTCAGCAACAGATGGTCCAAACAGGATTCTTTTTTAATTATTTCTTTAGGAAGAGTACATCTGGGAATGCCATTACTGGTGTAATCCTCAGTGGTGTGATTGCCGGAGCAATTACTTTGCCGGGATCGGTGATTCAATTCTTCATGAATATGGCATTAGGTTGGTGTATGGCTTTGACTTATCTATACACCAAGGATGAAAAAATGGCTATGTTAGTTGCTATTATCAGTGCCGTTGTTGGAACAATTTTAATTTAAGGCTTACTATACTAAAAGTTTACATTCACCTGTTAGTCTGTATTCAAAAGCTAATGAGGTGATAGGATGATTATCAGATCAATCGTTTCAAGTTATAATATGACATTATTACCTGAGTACCTTGTTGGTATGATTCAACAAAAAAGGCCACCTTTATCTTTATAAAGAATGGTCAAATCAAAAATAACTCCTGAGAATTTTTCTCAGGAGTTATTTTTTTAATGTTTATTTTTAAAAATAAAGAATTTTGATAGAACGTAATTACCGATAATTGCCAAAAGCTGACCAACGATTTTTGAACCAGTACCATTGGCACTAAGAAGAGAAATCCCAATCCAAAGTGTGGCTGATTCAATCAAGAAAGTTAAAATTCTAGTTCCATAAAAAGCTAACATTTCTCTAAAGGCGGTGTTTGATTTGTGACGGAAAACGATAACTCGATCAACCCAGAAACCAGCTTGAACACCTAAGAACCAAGCAATAATATTAGCAAATTGATAATTAAGATGTACTACACGATAGAAAATGAAGAATGCACCAAAGTTTACAACAACTGAAAGTAATCCCCAAAGTAGATAGCGAACGGCTTGCTTACCGGTACTTTCTTCAATAACTGGTGTTTCTTCGGAATTAAAAACGGTTCCGGCATCGTTAAGACCCTCGGAAATATCGTCAATAACTTTTGTTAGTGAACTTTCTTCAAGGTCTGTTTTTTTATTCATGATATTCATCTCTCCCAAATTTAAAGCCTATACATTTATATTAAACCTTTTTATTGAGTCTAGAATAAAATTTATTTATCTGAAGCAGATTAATTGGTTACTTTTGCTTTTCCCAATAATGGAGATAAGTCTTTTTCAGCACATAATGTCAAACTATGCATGGCTCTTGTACAAATTGTGTAGAGAGTATCGCGGCTTCTAGTATCAGGGTAGTTTTCACTAGAGATATTGTGACCAATAACGGCATCGAATTCTAGTCCCTTAGCTAGATAAATCGGTAAGACAAGGATTCCTTTAGGGATAGAGCGGAAGTCGGCAGTTACTAGTGTGATCAAGGATTCGTCACTGAAGTGAGTATAGACTTGTTCAGCCTGAGCCTGATTTCTGGTTAGGATAGCTACTGTCCCGTATTTTTTGTTGAGCTCACGAGCAGCTTTTTTCATACCTTCATAGTAACTAGTTTCATCATTAAAAACTTTAACAACTGGATCTTCTCCTTTTCTGGAGAATGATTTGACCTCGTCACCATTAGGCAAAAGGTTTTTGGCAAAGTTAGTTATTTCAGCGGTTGAACGGTAACTTTGATTCAAGGTTATCGTTGTCACTTTCTTATCTTTAAATAATTCATGAATACCAGTTATCAAATCTTTATTACGATACGAACTTGTCAAAATATCCTGTGCTTTATCACCTAAAAGAGTCAACTTAGCATTAGGGAATGACTTAGAAATATATTTGAGCTGAGCCATGGTGTAGTCTTGGATCTCATCGATAAAGATATGTTGAATATTACGATTAATGCCGCTTTCAGTGATGAAATTACGTAGATAAAGAATTGCTACGGCATCACTTAATCCCAGCTTATGAGCTTCAACACTGTGGTCAATTGCTTCAACCATAGTATTCCAGATACTATCTGAAACTAAATCTTGTTTTAGGTTATTTAGTATGAAGACGTATTCTTTATAAGGATCAAAGAAATAGTTGTTGATCAAAGCGTTATAGATCGGAGCATAACGGTCACGTAAAAATTCTTCAGCAATGATCGAACGTTGATTAGTTGATTCCTCAATATTATTGTCAGTGATGATTTGCTGGAAATCTTCATCTGAAAGATTATCAATTTCAGCCTGAACCCAATCTTCGTCACGATCTTCATGGATTCTCTCTTTTAAACGTTTGATCAAAGTATTTTTAGTTTTTAGAAAACGGTCGGGAATACTGTAAGCCTTGTTTTTAGAGTTATAAATATCAGCAATTTCTTCCTTAGTAAAGAAGGGCTTTCCTTCAAAAATGACATCTTCAAAATATAAAGTGTGATCTTTATTAGACTGTTCGATCTGTTCCAGCTTATCTAGAAATTCAGAGCTTTCCTTGAATAAGCGGATCTTAATAGTAGTTTCAGGAAGATTATGTTCATCTTTTTCGTAGCGTTCGAACATTGTTTCCACTTGAATACCAGTTAGGCGTAAGGCAATAAATTCATTGAGAGTGACTTGACGCATATTACGTTCACCTAGACTTGGCAGAACTTCAGAAATATAACTACTAAATAGTCTGTTTGGTGAGAATAAGATGATTTTATCAGCGTCTAGAGTTGAACGACTGTGATACAGCAGATAGGCGACACGTTGCAAGATAGCGGATGTTTTACCACTTCCGGCAACACCTTGAACCAATAGAACATCGGATTTAGTATCGCGAATGATAGTATTTTGTTCACGCTGGATCGTTGCCACGATGTTTTGAAGATATTCGTCGTTATATTCACTAAGGACGGATTGTAGGATCTCATCGCCGACTGTTTCATTAGTATCGAACATGTTTCTGATTTCATTGTGTGCAATTTGAAATTGACGTTTTTTTTGAAGGTCAACTTGCGCTGTTCCAGTTGGAGTAGGGTAGCTGACGTTTCCGAGTGTACCGTTGTAATAAATTCCGGATACTGGTGCACGCCAATCGTAAATTAGAAAGTCTCCATCGTCATCTTGTAAAGTTGAAGTACCGATGTAGAGTGTATCTTTCTCTCCATCTTCGACGATATCAATTCTTCCAAAGTATGGCGAACCTTGTAGGTTTTCTAGTTTTAACTTATTTGATTCGAGAATGTTTTCATTCTCAACTGCTAGAGAAACTAACTGTTTCTGTTGTTGAACAGAAGCGTTGGTTTCCATTTGGTCATCGACTTCAAGGGTATTGACCTTAGTATTCTCGCCATAGTTACGCTCGATCTTACTAGTTTCTGTGTGAGCCTTAGCTAGACTTTCGGTGGCACGTTCAATTTTGTTGTCGATTTTATCAGCAATTTGATAAACTCGTTGTTGTTCTTCTTCTTTTGTTTCATTAACTGTCATTAACGTCCCTCACATTGACAATTTGTCTGTTTTTCACTATGCTATAAGCAATTAGAGTATAGTAAAGCATAAGCATTTTTAAGTACTATTTCAAGTAAGTTGAATCAGAGAATGACTTCTAGGCTGCAAAAGTCATCGACCTTGAATTAGGAAATGGAATGGGTGGTCACCTTACAGCCTTAGAGTGGTAGAGATAATTCTACAAAACAGGTGGCACCACGTGTAAGCGTCCTATTGGTAATTTCAATAGAGCGCTTTTTTTATGCTAATTTTAGGAGGAAATTATGAAAACAAATACAATTCTAACTGGGGATCGTCCCACAGGAAAACTTCACATTGGACACTATTTAGGTTCATTGAAGAACCGTGTTAAGTTACAAAATGAAGGTAAATATAATATGTTTATCATGATTGCCGATATGCAGGCTTTCACTGATAATGCTAGAAACCCCGAAAAAGTTCGTAACAGTTTGATTCAAGTTGCACTTGACTATTTGTCAGTTGGAATTGATCCTGCTAAGACAAATATTTTAGTACAATCACAAATCTCAGCCTTGAATGAATTAACAATGTATTATTTGGATCTTGTTTCAGTTTCACGTTTGGAAAGAAACCCAACTGTTAAATCAGAGATTCAACAAAAGAACTTTGGACAAAGCATTCCTGCTGGTTTCTTAACATATCCTGTTAGCCAAGCCGCTGATATCACGGCTTTCAAAGCTGATACTGTGCCAGTTGGTGACGATCAAGAGCCAATGTTGGAACAAACTAGAGAAATCGTTCGTACTTTCAATAGTACATATAAGAAAGATGTCCTTGTTGAACCAGAAGGTGTCTTCCCACCTAAGGGTCAAGGTAGATTACCTGGTATCGATGGTAATGCCAAAATGAGTAAATCATTAGGCAACTGTATCTATCTTTCAGATTCTGCTGACGATGTAACCAAGAAAGTTATGTCAATGTATACTGATCCAGAACATATCCACGTTGAAGATCCTGGTAAGATCGAAGGCAACACAGTCTTTACATACCTAGACGCATTTGCAACTGATCAAGCTAAAGTAGCCGAATTGAAGGAACAATATCAAGCCGGTGGTTTGGGTGATGTTAAAGTTAAACGTTATCTAAATGATGTTTTGCAAGAAATGCTAGAGCCAATTCGTCAACGTCGTGCCGAATACGAAAAGGATTTACCAGGCGTTTATGATATCCTTAAAAAGGGTAGTGAAAGAGCTAACGAAGTGGCTAACCAAACCCTTTCAGAAGTTAGAAGTGCTATCGGAGTCGATTATTTTAAATAAAAAAAATCTATTAAAAAACATCCTTATTCAAATTGAGTAATAGGGATGTTTTTTAAAAGATTTATATTCAATTTGAGGAGAAAAAATGAAGCCTACAATTAATGACGTTGCTTTTGAAGCAGGAGTATCAAAGAGTACCGTTTCGCAATTTTTGAATAAACGTTATCAATACATGAGCACTACCACGCGTCAAAAAATTGCTGAAGCAATTGAAAAGTTAGAATACCACCCTAACCAAATTGCTAAGAGTCTGAAACAAAAAAACACTAATGTAGTCGCCTTTATTTGTGCCAATTTATCATCCAGATTTTCACTAGAATTACTTGCTACTATCGAAAACTATTTTCAAAAAGTAGGATATTCAGTCATCATTGCCAAAACGGATGATGATCCTAAAAAAGAACGAGAGTTGATTGAATCCTTTATTGCTCGTCAAATCGACGGGATAATTGTTTTCCCAACATATGAAAATAAAGAGTTCTATGAAACTCTTCATAAGCAAAAGATTCCAATAGTGTTTGTCGATCGTTTACTAAAGGGTGTTGATATACCTAGTGTTTTGCTAGATAACAAAGCGGCTGGATATGAAGCAACTAAGATTATGCTGGATAAAGAACATAAAAAAATTGCCATATTGACTTTCCCATTGGGTGACGATATTACGACTCGTGTTGAACGTTTGGAAGGGTACAATCAGGCTCTTAAAGAGGACGATATTACTGAAAACTCAGAATATATTATCAACTGTCAACGTGAAGAAGTCAGTGAAAAGCTGACCGAGTTAATGAACCTTGGCAATCCGCCAACAGCATTAGTCATCACTAATGACATTCTATTAGAGACTGTTTTGATGTGGGTCAAAGAACATAATATATCTGTTCCTAATGAGCTATCATTGGTTGGAATTGATAACGTTAGTTTTGCTCGTTTATTTGATCCGGAGATCACCACATTGGCTCAACCAATTACAGATATTGGCGAAAAGGCTTCAGAATTATTACTAGAAATTATTAAAAATAAATTTGATCCTAAGAGTGAGCTAAGGGTTACTAGATACCGTCCAGAGATACATTTACGTTCCTCAGTTAAAGAAAATGATTAGAAAATAAAAAAAGAAAACGCTTGCAAAGATATTCACAAGTGTTATATTAAATTCAGATAAACCGATTTAGTGAATTTTTGTTAATAACCTAAATTCATGTGATCGAGTGAGGCTGAATTTTTTTTGGAGATTTACTAAACCGGTTTATTTAGAAATGGATTTCTTTGCGCAGAGAGACCATAAATAAGTCTTAATGGGGGTATTCTGATGGATATTTTTATTGAAATCATTAAAAAGCCGGCTATAATCATCGCCTTAGTTACGTTGATCGGTTTGATTGCAATGAAGAATAAACCTTCAAAAGTTATTACGGGAACCATTATCTCTTTTGTAGGTTTTTCAATGATCAAAATGGGTAGCGGTATTTTAGCCACTGTATTGACTGCATTTAGTAAACTATTTAACAGTGCATTCAATGTCGAAGGTATTGTGCCTAGTAACGAGGCCATGATGGCCATGACAATGAAGGACTTGGGAAGTATTGCCTCGTTGATCTTGGTCGTTGGTTTGGTAACAAATATTTTGGTAGCAAGATTCACCCGTTTTAAAGCTGTTTATTTATCTCTACACTTGGCATTATTCAGTTCTTTCGCCATTGCCGCTGTTTTTGAAATGATTGGTTTAAGTAATATCTTGGCAATTGTTTTTGGTGGTATTGGGTTAGGATTCTACATGGCAATTTCTCCAAGTTTATTGGGGCATTATACAAAGGACGTTGTGGATTCAGAGGAATACACGATTGCTCATTCTGGAACATTGGCTTACTTATTAGGTTCATTTGTTGCCAAGAGATTTGGTAATAAAGAACACGATGCAGAAAAAGTTAAGATGAATGATAAAGTTATGTTCCTGAAAGATCCAATCGTTGCCACAACATTGACAATGTTCATTTTATTCATTGTTACTTGTATCTTTGCGCAACAAGCTGTTTTAAGTAAAGTTACTCTTGGTGAGAACTCATTTATTTTCTCACTTGAGAACGCCGCAACTTTTGCTGCTGGTCTTTACATTGTTAAGGCCGGTATCAAGATGTTTATCGACGAGATCGTACCTGCATTTAAAGGATTTGCTAAGATCTTTGCTCCTGGTTCAATTCCTGGTGTTGATGTTTTGGTCTTATTCGATAAGGCACCAAACACTGCTTTGATCGGGTTCTTAGTTTCGTTCCTAGTAGGTGTAGTTATGATCGTTATCTTGCCACTAGTTGGAATGCCAGTAATCGTACCTGGCTTGATGGCTTGTTTCATTACTGGTGGTGCTTCAGCAATCTTGGGTAATGCTGAAGGTGGTATCAGATGTGCTGTTATAGCTAGTGCAATTGATGGTTTATTACTTGCCATTATGCCAGCCGTATCATTAGCACTATTTAGTACACTAGGTGTTCACGGAACAACTTTTGCCGATCCCGATATGATTGGTTTGGCAGGGTTATTCTGGTTAATATTCCGTTGGTTTTAATTGATTCATAGAGATTTCTAAAATAGAAGGGAAGAATGGATTATGTTTTTTTATGATAAAGATATTAAATTAGGTAGAGTAGACGACAACACATTGAGAAAGGTACTTTCATATGGCGAAGGCCTAATGAATACTTTGGTAGTATTTGAAAAGGGATTAGCACCTGATTCAGTTATTCCTTATCACAAACACGTACATGTACAAACTACATATGTATTGAAGGGTTCATTCAAATTTTCGATCAAATACCCTGATCACACAGATACACAAGAAGTTCATGTTGGAGATACAATTTATTTCCCAAGTAATTTGGAACATGGATGCATTCCATTAGAGGATGACTCCAGACTTATCGATTCATTTACACCAATTCGTGAGGACTTTTTATAGGATTGGTTTAAAAAATTAAAAACGTTTTCTTATAATATGCTGTATTTAACTCTTGATTTTATCAAGAGTTGGGTATAGCATATTTTTTGTTGCTATTTTACAACTTTTATTTTTTATTTTAGTGAGGAAAAGTATGGATGATTATAATTTAATCGGTTTTGCGGTTCGATTTATTATGCAAAAGAAGCGAATTATTCGACGGTATCTAAAGGATACCGATTTGAATTTGGTTGACTGTATGGTAATGATGATCACTAATCGACATCCTAATTGCAATCAAGAAAAGATTGGGGAAATCACATTGTTTGATGGTGCCATAATTGCTCGTTCTCTAAAGAAGCTTGAGCAAATGGAATTCGTTATTCGACAGGTTGACCCTAATAATCGTCGTAAGAAAATTGTTCAGATCACTTCAGCGGGTGAAGAATTTGTTAAAAGACTTCGAGCTGACTTTAAAGATGCCAATAATGAAATTTATTCAAATTTGACTGGTGAAGAGCTAGATCAATTGGAGAAAATTTTGACTAAAGTCTATGCAAATTTCGATAACATTAAAATACCCAATAAGTAATTTAGAGCAATATTATAGGAAGAAGGAAATGCATTATGGGTTCAAGTAATGAACACTTGGATATAAATGGAAAGCCATTTAACCGTAATCTATTGGTTTTGGTTCTTTTGGTCGGTACATTCTGTACAGTTTTAAACGGTACAATTTTAACTACAGCTTTTCCAACTTTGATGAAGGAATTTAACGTAACTACTTCAGCTGTTCAATGGTTAACAACTGGATTTTTGATGGTTAACGGTATTATGATTCCTGTCACTGCTTGGTTAAGTAATAACTTTAGTACAAAAATGCTTTATATTATTGCTATGTCAACATTCTTAATTGGAACAATTATGTGTTTTACTGCTCCAAATTTTGGAACTATTCTAGCTGGTCGACTGATTCAGGCTGTTGGTGTTGGTATTACAATGCCACTTATGCAAGTTGTTATGCTGTCAATTTTCCCAGCTAACCAACGTGGTACTGCCATGGGACTTGGTGGCTTAGTTATCGGACTTGCTCCAGCCATTGGACCTACTTTGTCAGGTTGGATCATTGATAACTTTACATGGAGAGATCTTTTCGGAATGATCATTCCTATTGTTGTTATTGTTCTTATTTTAGCTTTTATTTTTATGCGTCCAGTTATTCAAACAAAACGTACAAAACTAGATATATTGTCACTTATTTTATCAACCTTAGGATTTGGTTCGGTTCTTTATGGATTCAGTTCTGTTGGTGATGATGGTTGGGGTTCACCAATTGTTCTTTCAACTATTATCGGTGGTATCATTGTTATTCTATTGTTCGGTTATCGTCAATTGAAGATGGATACACCATTCTTGGAGTTACGTGTCTTTAAGGTTAAGAAATTCTCCATTGCTGCTGCCTTGTCATCAGTAACTAACATGGCCATGATCGGTGTTGAAATGATCTTGCCATTGTATCTTCAAATCGTTAAGGGTATGAGTGCTTTTCATTCTGGATTAACATTACTACCTGGTGCACTTTTGATTGGTGTCATGAGTCCGATCACTGGTCGTGCTTTTGATAGATTCGGTCCTAAAGACTTGGCCCGTATAGGTATGTTCTTATTAACAGCCGGAACTATTCCTTTCTTATTCCTAACAAAGACAACACCGGTACTTGATATTGTTGTCTTATATATGATCCGTATGTTTGGTATTTCAATGGTCATGATGCCTGTTACGACAGACGGTATGAACTCTCTACCATTTGACTTGATGAGTCATGGTACAGCTGTTAATAACACTGTTCGTCAGGTATTCAGTTCAATGGGTACAGCTATTTTGGTCAGTGTCTTGACTAATGTTACAAACAACACTAAACCAGGACATTCATTACTAGTAAAGGCTCCATTACAATATAAGAATGATTTCTTTAATGCCACTCTAGGTGGTTATCACGCTGCCTTTATGGTTGCCATTTTATTCTGTTTGGTTGCCTTTGGTATTACATTTATGGTTAATAACAGTTCTAAATCAAAAGAACTTAATATAAACAATATTGATGAAGTGGCAGGTGATAAGTAATGATAATTGTTTCAATAATTATTTGTGCAGCTTTAGCTTATTATTTTGCAGTCTTTCTTCAAAATAAAAAAGTTGGTTATGGTTTATCATTTACCTTTATTGCATTATTTTTGATTAGTATTGTTTTATTGGTACTTAATGAAAATAATCATTTCGGTATGGAAAAAGTTACTTCATCAAGCACTGAACAGATTCAAACTGTTAATAAAGGTTCTAAATTATTACTTTATAAGAAACTTGGAACACAAGGTAAGGAAGATGTGTATGTTTATCGCACACCTGAAACTGCCAAGGATAAAAAGCCTCAAACAACCAAAGTTGATTTACATGTTACTAATAAGGTAAAAGTAGGAAACTACGATGCCGCAACTTTAACTAAGAAAACAACTCGTTGGGAATATAAAAATGACTTCTACTCATTCTTGTTTGGAATTTCAGATAATAACAAGGAATTCATCAAGCAGACAAATACCTTTAAGGTTGGTAAGGATTGGTTAGTTTTAACAACTGATCAGGCTAAAGAATTGAGTAAAAAGGCACAAAGCAAATCATTTAAGACTCAGATGAAGACAGAAGGGGCAACTTATGTTAAGGCCGCAATGATGAAGGCTATGCAGGAGAACCCAACTATGACTTCAGCTCAACAAAAGAAAGTTCAAGAGCAAGCTACTAAAGCCTTTAAAGCTCAAGCTATGGAAAAATTAGTTGAGGAGATCACTGAAAAATAATTAACGTTTTCCTGAATTATATATAATAGAAGAAACACGAAAAAAGCAGTTATTCGCCGAGATTACGAATAGCTGCTTTTTTGCTGATCTAATAAGGAGTTGTTTTTTTGCGCGCCTAGAATAGGTGTATACAGGAGAGTTGATCTGGGCGCGCAGTTTTATTTAACATCTAAGGAAACGACACCTAATCCGTTGTCGAATTTAGCTTGCCAGTTTCCTTTAGTAAGTGATGGTGGTAAGACGAAAGTACCTGACGATACACGTTGATCCTTTTTGAGCGTTTTACCTTGTGTAGCCAATTTGTCCACTAACCATTTGAGAGATTTCAGAGGATTTCCTAATACTTCTGAAGACTTGCCTGATTTCAATTCTTTACCATCGTGAGATAAAGTACAGCTTACATTTTCTAGTGTCGCTACATCTTTAAAGAGCTTAGTATCGAATTCTTCTCCGTATACGACTACACCACCGACAGCAGCATCAGACATAACCATGTATTTTGAAAGACTAGGGAACCAGTCTTTGAATCGTGAATCTGGTACTTCTAATGCTGGAGCAACAGTTGTCTTATTTAGTAAATCTTCTAAAGAGTCATCTGAACTAAGATCTTCTTTAGCTCGAAAAGCTAACTCTACTTCAACAAGTGGTTCCATGAGATCACTTAAATTCACGCTTGTAGGTGCTTTTAGAAAGTGGTCGGCCAATTGGGCACCATATAGCGGTTCATCAGAATCAAACATATCCTGAGTTTGTTTGCTGGTAAGTGATACTTTATATCCGCCTACGGGACCGTCCTTTAGTTTCATCAACTGATCTTGAACACGATAAGCGGCGTTGTCATCTGGCGCACTATTTGACCAATCGGATTCTGTTAAAGGTTTCTGAGATTTCCAAGCCTCAAATAGTGCTTTGGCAAATTTTGTTTCTGTTTCTGATAAAGTATTTTCTTTAACTGCTGAATTTTCTGACATAAGTGGAGCCTCCATAAATTTTATTTAAATTTCTAATCTGAACTTTAATCTGACCTTTACTAATATTGGATTCCATAGAGACTCACCTCACTTATATTTTTATTGAATAAAAAACGTCCTTTGACGACTTAATATCATCAAAGGACGTTTAAAACGCGTTACCACCTTTATTTACAACATTATTACTAATGTTGCCTTAAACAAACTGTGAACAATTTGCCGGCACGATAATGAGTGCAACCAGTGCCATCTACTTTGGTTTCCCATTTTGAGGCACAACTGTCAGGTGATATTGAAGATACATATACTATTGTCTCGCATCGACCGACAACTTTCTGAAGTAGTCTGTATTTCAAGTTCCTGATGAACGTTTATTTATTCGTTTGATTGCTATTAATTTAATTCTTTTATTACAAAATGTCAACCGAATATTAAAAATAGATTAGTTTGATTTTAATTTATTCAGAATTGAACTCAGAAAAGTATACTTAGGATTACTCGTTATTTGTCAACAAAGCTTTTTTAAAACACGGTTCTAAATATCAAAATATTTGTTGTATAGGATATACATCAGGGTGATAATGAAATTATTGGAGAGGGGGATTTTATGGGAATTAAAGGAAATCTTATTTTAGCTGTGGCAGCTGGTTCGATGTTATTTATGACACCGAGAGTAGTCCAAGCAGATGAGGTGGATCAGACACAGACACAGGCTGTTACGGCAACTGATAATTCGGTAAATGATACAACATCGAATCCAGCTAATACTGAACAGCCAAGTAGCTCAGTCACACAACCAGTGTCGACTACACCTGCTTCAGCAGATAATACAAATAATACAACAACTGCAGATACGACAACAACGGTAAACAATCAGAATCAATATAGCGATGAAGCAGCTGATGGTATTTTTCATGTCAACGGTTCAATTGCTTTCTTATATCAGGGAGATGGTACGAGAGTTGATAATCGTGCTTTAGGTGCTAATACACCTTGGTATACCGATACTAAGAGAACTTGGAATGATGGTTCAGTTTATTATCGTGTTTCTACTAATGAGTATGTAAATCAAACATCCGGTAATTTTAAAAATAACGTTGAGGATTACAGCGGAACTGCCAGTGTAACTTATGATAGTGATGTTAAGTTATATCAAGGTTATGGCAAGAATGCTGTAGATACAGGTAGTACGGTATCTCAAAAATCTGATTGGAAAGTGGATAAGCGTGTTTCAAATGGGGGTCAGTATTGGTATGAAGTTGGAAATAACGTTTGGTTACCACAATCATCAGTTGTCATTAATGACAGTACATATCCAGAAGCTGACTGGGTTGCAGGTGTACCACTGATCTCGCAACGTCCGGAATTGCCTAATGGTTGTGAAATTACTGCCGTTACTATGATGTTGCAGTATGCCGGAGCAAACGTTAATAAGATGCAATTAGCATATGAAATGCCAAGAAGTTCTGATCCTAACTATGGTTATATGGGTCAACCTTGGGATAGTACAGGTGTCACGATTTTTCCATCAGCTTTAATGCGTTTGGTAGAAAAATATGCTGGTTCAGCTAAGAATTTAAGTGGACAAGGTCTGGATGCTATCAAATATCAAATCAGTATTGGTCATCCGGTAGTGACATGGCATACATTACATGGATTCTTATATCATGCTTTGACAGTAACTGGTTATGACAGTAATTATATTTATTACAACGATTGCTGGTTAAATCAGTCTATGCAGATGGGTATAAATGAATTTATTAGTAATTGGAATACACAAAATCGTATGGCAATTAGCTATTAATTAATTGTTTTTTAAAAAAGATATATACAAGGGGAAAATAATGAAAAAGAACCAGGTATTTTTGTGGAGTAGTTTTGTTTTATTGTTAGCCATTGGAGCAAATCAAGAAACTGCAAAGGCTGATACAACAAATACGACTGATCCAACATCAGTTCAAGTACAAGGACAAGCTGCAGAAGTGCAACAACCTGTTGATCAAGCCGTAGCTGATGCACCTCAAACAAATTCAGTTCAAGATACAACAGTTCAAGCAAATTCTGAACAAGCTTCAACTACTCAAACAAATACAACTCAAAGTACAACAGATACGTCAGTTCAAGATACGACAGCTCAAGCTGATACAACAGATACAACAAGTAATGCCAACCAAGGTGTTATTACACCTGTTAATGGCGGAGTTGTAACTACTTTTGACAAGATCACACGTTTATATCGTGAAGATGGAACTATGATCGATAATTTTGGATTATCAGCTAATTCACCTTGGAGAACTGATAAGAAGTTAGCTTTAAATGCACAAAATTATTATCGTGTAAGTACCGATGCTTATGCCAATTCTAACGATGTTACTTTGACATTCGGTGCTGATGCTGATGGAATTGTTCAAGTTAAAGGTAATGGTGCAGTTCCTTATTCTCGTGAAGATCAAGGATTCACAAAGAATGATCAAAATAGTAATTTCGCAGCTGGCTCATTGTGGAAATACAATAAGACAGATGACTTAGACGGTTTAACTTACTATCAAATTGGAAGTAACGTTTGGGTAAATGCGTATGACGCCGCTCCTTATGTTGCTTATCAAAACCCAGCTGGCTGGCTACAGGTTGAGAATGCTCAACTTCAACCAGAAGGTCCTGTCGGTTACGAACTATATAATGACGTTGAAGGTGTCAAAGTTTGGTTAGTAAGAAGATACTTTGGTCAATCAAACAGACACACTATTTATGATGCAAATACTGCATATTATGTCAGAAACTTCCAATCAAATCATGGCTTGCCAGTAACCGGAATTGTAAACTTGGCAACGTGGACAGCTATGGGATTCTCAGAAGACTCATGGTATGGCATTGATTCATATGTTGCACCACTTCAAACAAACACGTTAAGCACACGTTCAGATCATATTGAAGCTATGATCAATCAAGCCTACAAATATGTTGGTCAACCTTGGATCTCTGGTGCTTCAAGTTCACCAGAATATGGTGTTGATTGTTCTGGACTAGTTGTTCAAGCTTTGTATGCTTCAGGTGTTAATCCATCACCTGTAACATCAATTCAACATGCACAACCTGGTAATGAATGGAATTCACGTATGTTGTTTACAGATAATAGAATTCATGCCGTTAACTTTAATGATCGTCAAAGAGGAGACTTGATTTTCTTCGCTGATCCTTCAACAGGTATTGTATGGCACGTAGGTATTTTATTAGATGCTAACTCAATGATCGATTCATGGGGACCTTACGTTGGTACTTCAGGTATTTACAGCGGTAAAGGTACAATCGTCGGTGTTAAACGAGTATTTTCATAATTTTTGAATTGTTTAAGAGTAGATGAAAATCTGCTCTTTTTTATTGACTTCATTAGTGGTTTTCGGGCAGACTTTTACATGCAAATATTTTGGCTAAATCAAAGTTAATGTCATAATTGAGAAAGCCAATATAAGGGGTGACATGAGTGAAAAATATTTTAGAAATCAAGGATCTTTCTTATCAAGTAGGGGACAACAAAATTCTCAAACATATCAATTTACAAGTTGAATCTGGACAGTACCTTACTTTTATCGGACCATCTGGTAGTGGGAAAAGTACTTTGATGCGAATAGTAGCTTCAATGTTGACAGCCACTTCGGGTGATGTGGTTTTTGATGGCAAGTCGATTAAGGATTATGAGCCGACAAAGTATCGTCAACGTGTTTCGTATGCTTTTCAGCAACCGACATTGTTTGGAAAAACAGTCAAAGACAATTTGGAGTTTCCATTCTTAGTGCGTAATCAGGAATACGACCAAAAAAAGGCCATCTCGGCATTAGAGATGGTCAACTTAGATGAGAGTTATATCAATAAAAGTGTTAATGATATTTCTGGTGGTGAGAAACAGCGGATCGCTTTATTGCGTAATTTGTTATTTAGACCAGAGATTTTGATCACTGACGAAGTGACTACAGGTCTTGATACGGAAAATAAAGAAATCGTCCATCAGATGTTGGAGAAATTCAATAAAGAAGATCAAATGACAATTTTACGGGTAACACATGATGAGTCAGAAATTGAGCACGCTGCACACAAAATTACTATCAAGGATGGTGAAATGATCTAATGTCTAATAATTTAACCGTTTCAAATACGACCTTAGTTTGGGGCTTTGGTCTTGTTCTAGTAGCGTTAGTGATCGGATATCGTGAGAAGTTGGGGATCAATAAAGATGTCTTGATCGGAGTTGCTCGAGCCATCGTTCAATTGTCAATTGTTGGGTATATATTAAAATTTGTTATCAAAACGGATGATAACTGGCTGACGATGGCCTGCTTTGTTATCATTGTTATCAATGCTTCTTGGAATGCTGGCAAGCGTGGGAATGGAATTCCTAAGGCTTTTCGGAATTCTCTCTTAGCAATCAGTGTTGGTACGGTAGTTACTTTAGGCACTTTAGTTTTAACAGGTTCAATTAAATTTGTTCCAGAGCAGATCGTCCCAGTGACAGGTATGATCGCCAGTAATATCATGGTTGCTATTGGTCTGTGTTACCGCAATATGTTGCAGACTTTTACTGATCGTGAACAGCAAGTTTTGGAAAAATTGGCTTTAGGAGCCGACATTAAATTAGCCTCGATCGATATTTTACGCGACAGTATCAAAAGCGGTATGCAGCCGACAATTGATTCGATCAAAACACTTGGTTTGGTAAGTTTACCGGGGATGATGTCGGGACTCATCTTTGCTGGAGTAGATCCAGTTAAAGCTATTAAATATCAGATCATGGTTACCTTTATGCTATTGGCTTCAACTGGATTAGGTTCAATTATTTCTTGTTACCTGGGATATCGCGAATTTTATAATCAACAAAAGCAACTGAATTCAAAATTATTACAATAATTTGTTTATTACAGTTGCTTTACAGTTGCCGGCAAATCTAAAGTTTTTCTTAAGAATATGTTATATTTACACTGTTGAAAAGATCAATGGTTTGAAAAAGACCAAATTAAATTAGAATTATTACAAATTTTCGGGGGATTTCTCTTATGATTAAAAAATCACTACTAACAAGTGCTATCGTTTTAAGCACGCTTGCATCTGCAGCTGCACCTATTTCAGTATTGGCTGCTGATACTAATTCAGACGCCAATGTTGAACAAACAAGTTCAGACTCAAATGCAAGTAAGACTACAGATACAAATGTTATTGCAGGATCAGACGTAAAAGAAGCCGATCCCGATATTGCACATATTGAAACAGTACAACCTTCAGCAGCTAAGAGTTCAGCTCAAGGTGCTTTGGTTCAAGCAGCTTCAGGTACTACATCACAACAACAACAAGCATTCTTAGATATGGCTGTTCCAATGGCTCAAAAGGCCGCTAATGAATATGGTGTCTATGCATCAGTTATGTTAGCTCAAGCTATTCTTGAAAGTGGCTGGGGAGCATCATTACTAGCAACTCAAGGTAACAACTTGTTTGGTATCAAAGGTGATTATAATGGTGCCTCTGTTACTATGAAGACTTCTGAATGGAGTGCTTCACAAGGTTGGTATACTATTTATGCTAACTTCCGCAAGTATCCTAGTTATTACGAATCATTTGCTGATAATGGTGATAAGCTTCGTAATGGTGTTTCATGGGATTCTTCTTACTACAAGGGTACATGGAAAGAAAATGCATCATCTTACAAAGACGCTACTGCATGGCTACAAGGCAGATACGCAACAGCTCCAACATATGCAAGTAGTTTAAATAACGTTATTGAAACATATAACTTAACTCAATATGACAAAAATGAAACTGACGATTCATCAACACAAGCACCTGGAGATGTAAATGTAATTAAGGTTAATAATTCTAATGCTATTTACGTTCCAATGGTAACTTTCAATGGCGATACAATTGGTAAAGCTACTCGTGGTTTACAAAACAAGACTCCATGGCAAACAGACCAAGTTAAGACTTATAATGGACATGTCTATTACAGAGTTTCAACTAACGAATGGGTCGAAGATACATACGTAATTTAGAAAATTAAAACTTTGTGAAGAAAAGACCTACTATGTAGGCCTTTTTTTTTATATAATTGTTTCAATGGGATGTGATGCAATGTGAAGTTAGCAGTAATCGAAATAGGATCTAACTCCATTAGGACATCAGTGTATCGTTCATCAAAGCGTAATCGCTTCAAAACGCTGGATCGTTGGCGTGAACCAGTACGACTAGGTAAATCAATTGCCCAAAGCCGACTATTAACTAATGATCAAATTGAAGAGACCATTGATGTTTTAAAAGAATTTCAAGATAGAATTAGAAGATATGATGTAGATCGGATCAGTTTGATAGCCACAGCTGCTGTCAGATTGGCAAAGAACCAAAATCAGTTGGTCTTTGCCGTGCTCAAAGAAACGGGTCTGCAACTAGATATCATCGATGAAAAGGAAGAAGCATTTTATGATTATGTTGCCGTTCGCAACACGATGAGAATCAAAGATGCTTTGATAGTTGACGTTGGTGGCGGAAGTTCAGAGATCAGTTTGGCCAAAAAAGGTCGTCTAAAATATGGTCTAAGTATTCCGATAGGTGCTATTTCTATCTCTGATGTTCATTTAAAGAGTAATCCGATCAAAGAACATGAGTTGGAAACAGCTCGAAAAGATATCAGCAGACGTTTAGAGAGCTTGAAGTGGATGAACACAAGCGCCACATTTGTGGGCTTAGGTGGTACACTAAGAGCGGTTACAAGTATTCTGAATCGCGAAGGCAAACGTAAAAAGAACCTCCACAATTCGGTTATTACTTGTGAGCAATTAGATGATTTATTTTATAAATTAGCTCATGCAACAGTAGAGGAACGCAGTCACATCAAAGAATTGAGTGATGGGCGTTATGAAGTTATCTTAGGTGGTATTTTAATTATTTCTGAGATAATCAAAAAAACCCCCGCTAAGGAAATTCGCTTTTCAAATTTCGGTGTGCGTGAGGGTTATGTATTTAATTATTTCCACAAAATGGATCGTCAAGATTAGGCACGACTAGGTAGAACTATTTTTGAACTTTCAATGATGTGATTTTCCATGCCATGAAGTAATTCATTCATCCAAAATCCACTTGTAAGATTTAGTTCGGTATCTAGTGCGTAAACCTTTAAGACGTAATCATGAGTTTTATCGGGTGGAACGGGTCCATTGTAGCCAACTGCATGCTTGTCAGTTTCACCAAGCAGGGGACTAGCAGAACTGTTTTTACCTTGAATGACTGATTCAGGAGCTATTTGACTGTAATTTTCAGGAATTGCATCAACAAGAGGAATATTAGCCGCCGTCCAATGAATCCATTCAAAACCACAAACAGGAATTGAATCAGGATCAGTGAAAGTGAGTGCCAAACTCTTCGTATTTTGAGGTATATCCTCTAAATTAATTGGGAAACTGATTAACGGTTTCCCATTTTTAATAGTTTCTTTTTCGGCGTATTTACCGTATTTATCAGGCAATAGACCATCAACTAACGCAACATTTATTTTCATATTATATTCTCCTTAACTTGGGATAAAAGAGGTAATTATTGATGGAAAAAATAGAAAGAAAAAGTATATCTAGTAACATCTTAGAACAAATCGACAGGATTGAACAATCCAGTAATAAGAAAGTTGTTATAAGTTCTGATTATAAAGATCATAGAACTTTGACCTTAGATCAAGCAAGCCATGAGATAAAAGCTGATGAGATCGACGTTGTCGTTACCAACGAAGTTTATCGTGATTTTGTTTTGGCACATGAGTTGTATCATGTTGAAATTGAATTATCTGATGGACCTAAGATTTATAACGCTGTTACTAGTGGTCATAATGACGTTGACGGTCGAATCATTTCGACAGCTAACTCATTACAAGAGACATTGGAACATGCCTTAATAGTTAAAAAACAAACTGAAGACGGCACTTATACACATGATATTAAGATGAAGTATTTGGAGGGGATCGGAGAAGCACTTGATCCAGGAGTTGAGATCGACCCAGCCAATATGAGATTCTTCAGAACATTGTTGATCTTTGATGCGATGGTATTCGGGGAACATACTAAGGATTATTCTTTGAAAGAAGAATATCCAACTTCATTTAAATATGCTAAGAAGTTATCGGATGTTTTAGATGATAATGATTTAACATCGAATTTCCAATCTCGTCGAGCTTTGATCCGCTTATTGGAAGATTACAATGATGTGATCATTTCTAATGGTTTTGAAGGAATGCACTATCATGAATTCTTGAATATCACGCCAGTGATCTCAGAACGTCAATTACGCTTGACTTTAAACCAAGTTTATCAAATCAAGCATTCTAACTTTGCTGATCGCAGATATAATGAAAAAGCATTTGTTCTATTAGGAATCAATGACGGTCAAAGTGTGGCTTCATTAGATATCGACCCTAATAAAGTTGATCCAGAATTTTATCAGAAATATTATCAACAGACAGTTAAAGAAACGTTTGAAAGTAATGACGTACATTATCTAATTAGATAGGAGGGTTTTTATGTCAGACGAAATTACAGAACTCAAGGATTTGATCGAGAAAGCAAAGTTCGTTACTTTTTTGACTGGTGCAGGTGTATCAGTGCCGTCAGGAATTCCTGATTATCGTTCAAAGGGCGGAATTTATCATACAGGAAGTTTTGAGACGACTCCAGAATACATGCTGAGTCATGATAATTTAGTGAATCATCCGGATGCCTTTCATGATTTTACCGTGGAAAATCTTTATTATCCTGATGCTAAACCAAATATTATCCACAAAAAGATGGCTGAGATCAGCAATCAAAAGGGTATGATCGTGACACAAAATGTAGATATGCTGCACACTAAGGCTGGAGCTAAAAATGTCATAGAATTTCATGGCAATCTATACGATAATATTCACTGCCTAACTTGTGGTAAAGAGTTTGACTATAAATACTATCTAAAAGACGGCAGACATCATGAAGATAATGGTGTCATTCGTCCAGGTACGACTGTTTTATATGGTGAAAGTGTTAACCCGATCAATTTAATGGGGGCACAAAAGGCAGTATCTGATGCTGATTTGATCGTAGTTGTCGGAACTAGTCTAAAAGTATATCCTTTTGCTGGATTACTGCGCTATCGTAAAGAAAATACAAAATTAGTAGTTGTTAACAAGGCTGATTTAGATGTTTCAGAAGCTGATCTTTCAATCGCTGACGATGCAGTGAACGTCTTTGAACAACTTTAAACAAAATTATTAATGATTCTCTGGAGGATTTAAGATACATGACTGATAAGAAAACTTTTTATATTACAACTCCGATCTATTACCCCTCAGGTAAGTTGACGATTGGAAATTCCTATACAACTATCGCCGCTGATACTTTGGCACGTTATAAACGTAATGAAGGTTACGACGTTTTCTTCCTAACAGGAACAGATGAACATGGTCTAAAGATCGAACAAAAAGCTGAAGCTAAAAACATGCAACCTCAAGAATATGTTGACATGATGGCTAGCGACATCAAGAAACTTTGGAAATATTTGGAAATTTCAAACGATAAGTTCATCAGAACTACTGATGATTATCATGTTAAAGCCGTTCAAAAAATCGTTGAACGTTTGATCAAGCAAGGCGACATTTACTTAGGTGAATATACTGGTTGGTATTCAGTCGATGATGAGGAATACTTCACAGAATCACAATTGGCCGAAGTTTACCGTGATGATAACGGCAAAGTTATTGGTGGACTTGCTCCATCAGGTCACGAGGTTCAATTGGTCAAAGAACCTTCATATTTCTTCAAGATGAGCAAATATGCTGATCGTCTATTGAAGTATTATGAAGACAATCCAACATTCATCGAACCAGAAATTCGTAAGAATGAAATGATCAATAACTTTATCAAACCAGGTTTGGAAGACTTAGCTGTTTCAAGAACTACTTTCAAATGGGGTGTGCCAATTCCTAGTGATCCTAAGCACGTTGTTTATGTTTGGGTCGATGCTTTGTTGAACTATATTACGGCTCTAGGTTATATGGGTGAGGACGATTCGCTATTCAAGAAGTACTGGCCAGCTAATGTTCAATTTGTTGGTAAGGAAATCGTTCGTTTCCATACTATCTATTGGCCAATTATTTTGATGGCACTCGATATCGACCTTCCTAAACAAGTCTTTGGACACGGTTGGTTGTTGATGAAAGACGGTAAAATGTCTAAATCTAAAGGTAACGTGGTCTACCCAGAAATGCTTGTTTCACGTTATGGACTAGATTCACTACGTTATTATTTGATGCGTGCAATGCCATTTGGTAATGACGGTGTCTTCACTCCAGAAGATTATGTTGATCGTATTAATTATGATTTAGCCAATGATCTCGGAAATCTTTTGAACAGAACTGTTTCAATGATCAATAAATATGATGGCGGCAAGATTGTTTCAATCGATACACTAACTGACTTTGACAAAGACTTAGAGAAGACTGCTAATGACACTATCAAAGATTACCGTGAGCACATGGATAAGTTTGAATTTCCTGAAGCACTTGCTAGTGTTTGGGCATTCATCAGTCGTGCAAATAAGTATATTGATGAAACAAAACCTTGGGTCTTGGCAAAAGATGATGAAAAGAAGGCTGAACTACAATCAGTTCTTGGTCATTTAGCTGAATCATTGCGTTTGATTGCTGTATTGATCAGTCCAGTTATGACTCAATCACCATACAAGATCTTTGCTCAACTCGGTTTGAACTTTGAAAACGATGCTGCGGTTGAATTTGGTAAGACAGTTGTTGGTCGCACAGTAACTGACAAACCAGAGCCAATTTTCCCACGTCTTGACGCTGAAGAAGAAGTTAAATATATCAAAGACAAGATGGCCGAAGAACAAGCTAAAAATGGCGCTGGTAAGATGAGTAAATCTGCCGCTGCTAAGAAGAAAGCTCAAGAAGAAAGTAAAGATGACTATCCAAAAGAAATTGACTATGATGACTTTGCTAAAGTTAAGATGGTCGTTTGTGAGATCTTAGATGTTAAACGTGCCGAGAATGCTGATAAGTTATTACAATTCAAGTTGGATGACGGCTCAGGTATCGATCGTCAAATTCTTTCAAGTATCTATGAATTCTATCCAAACTTTAAAGAATTGATCGGTAAGAAGGTTATCGCTGTCGTTAACTTGAAGCCAAGAAAGATCCGTGGCGAATGGAGCAATGGTATGCTTCTTTCAACTGAAAAAGGTGACGATGTACAATTAGCAATTGTTGATAATTCACACAAAAATGGAGCTGTTTTAAGCTAATGCAAATTTTTGATTCGCATACACATTTAAATGACGAGGCCTTTGCAGGTAAAACTCAAGAGTATATTGATCGTGCCAAAGAACTTGATGTTGACGAGATGGCTATTATTGGTTCAAACGAAGAATTGAATATTGAAGCTATCCGCTTAGCACAAAATTACAAGCATTTACATGCTGTGATCGGCTGGCATCCTGAATTCGTAAAAGAATACAATGAATCTCAATTGATCAATCAATTAAAGTTGCCTGAAGTTGTAGCTATTGGTGAAATTGGTTTGGATTATCATTGGCCAGAAAATCCTAGTCATGAAGAGCAACAAAAAGTCTTGATCCAACAATTGGATGTAGCACAACAATATGATATGCCAGTGTCGATTCACTGTCGGGATGCTTTTTCAGATATGTATAATATTTTGAAGAATCATGATATGTCGAAGTCAGGTATTATCATGCACAGTTTTAATGGTGATCTTGATTGGTTAAACAAGTTCTTAGATCTTGGTTTGATGATTTCGTACAGTGGTGTGGTTTCTTTCAAGAATGCACCCGAAGTTCATGAATCAGCCAAACATACGCCGTTGGATCGGTTGCTCGTTGAAACTGATGCCCCTTATTTAGCACCAACACCATATCGTGGACATCAAAATGAACCGGGATATACTCGGTTTGTGGTTGATGCTATTGCTAAATATAAAGATATTGCACCAGACGAAGTTGCTAAGCATACGTTTGAGAATGCTAGAAAAGTTTATAGAATAGATTAAGTATGAAAAAAATAAAAGAAATTATTGTAGTAGAAGGTAAGTCTGATACTAACCGTTTGAAGGATTGTTTAGGTGAAGTAGATACGATTGAAACACGCGGATCAGCTTTAAATGAGGAAACAATTCAACGAATTAAAAAAGCTCAAGTAGATCGTGGAGTAATTATTTTTACTGATCCTGACTTTAACGGAAATCGTTTGAGAACAATTATTCAAAAGGTTGTTCCGAATGCTAAACAGGCCTTCTTGCCTAGAAGCAAAGCTGTTCCTAAGAAGAGTGACGGTAGTTTAGGAATTGAACATGCTCGTGATGAGGATATAAAAAAAGCTTTAGCGGATGTTTATTCCACTAAAGAGCTTGAAGATGAATATACTAATGCCGATATGGTCGACCTTGGTTTGTCAGGGGATGCCGCTTCGTCCAAACGTCGCGAATTTGTTGGCTTAGAACTGAAAATTGGCTACACTAATGCTAAGCAGTTCTTGAATCGTCTGAATATGTTCAATGTAGCTCCGGGTGATTTGATAGCAGCGGTTAAAAAATTTGATAAAGGGAGTTCACATGACTCAAAGTAGATTAAGCATTTCTGATCCAATTCGTACCAATGATATTATGCGCAAATATAAGTTACGGGCTAAGAAAAGTTTAGGTCAGAACTTTTTAACTAATGAGAAAGTTCTGGATGATATCGTTGATGCTAGTGGATTACAATCTGATGAAATAGCAATCGAGATCGGACCTGGTATTGGAGCCTTAACTGAAAAGTTAGCCCAAGTTGCCGAGCAAGTTTACGCCTTTGAGATCGATGAAACCTTAATACCAATTTTGGAAGATACACTAAGTTACTATGATAATATTGAAGTTTTTAATGAAGATATTTTGAAAGTTGATTTAGATGAATTCGTTAGAGAGCATGGATTAGAAGGTAAGACTATTAAAGTAGTTGCTAATTTGCCTTACTATATAACGACACCGATCATGTTGAACTTGATAAATAGTGACTATCCTTTCCAATCATTAGTTTTGATGATGCAAAAGGAAGTTGCCGAACGTGTCACTGCTAATCCGGGTCATCGTGAATACGGCTCATTGACGATCGCCGTTCAAACTAGAATGACGGCTAGGATCGATCGTATCGTTAGTGCCAAATCATTTATTCCTCGTCCAAAAGTTGATTCAGCTGTAGCTGTTTTGGACAGAATCCCAAGTGATAAATATGACATTGAGGATCCTGAATACTTTCATAAGTTGATCCGTTCATCATTTGCTCATAAGCGTAAAAATTTGATGAATAATCTTCTTAACTGGCAAGGTCGAACTGATGAAAATAGAGCTAAAATCAGTGCTGCTTTTGAAAAGTGTAATATTGCTGATAATGCACGTGGAGAACAAGTTTCGATTGAGCAGTTTAAACAACTAGCCGTTGAACTAAAGAAAGTAATGTAAGCAAACCTGTTATTATAACCAACTCTTGCTTATTATGCAAATACGTGGTAAAATGGCACTCCTAAGGAGTGATTATAATATGCCAACGTCATTGAAGACAATTAAGAGCCGTTTAGATGAACACTTAGGTGAAGGTCTAACGGTTGTAGCACAAGCAGGTCGTAAGAAGGTTGTTCGTCGCAAGGGTACTTTAGCTGAAACTTTCCATTCAGTATTTGTAGTCGACTTAGATCAAAATGAGAACTCATTCGAGAGAGTTTCATATAGCTATGCCGATTTACTTACTAAATCTATCGATATTACTTTCGATAGTGAGGAAACTGAAGAAGTAGAAGCTGACGCCGAATAAGTCGCTCCTTACAGAGGATCACGAGTGTAAAGTGATCCTCTTTTTTTGCGCTCTTTTTTTAATCAAAATTGCTATTAATTTCCTTAAGACCGAAATCTGACAATTATATTTAAATATATTGATAAAAATATATGACGCTTATCTGTATAATATAATTTATGGAAACGAAAACAAAGTAGAAAGTAGGACTTAGAGACATGAAAAAAAGTGTAAGTATGATTATTACTGGACTCGCTGCGGGAGCACTTTTGACGAGTTCGATGATCAACGTACCAACTATTCAAGCCGCTAACGTGGAAAATAGTACAAGTAAAACATCAAGTGATGATGTTGATGAAAATGGAATTTCAGAAAGTTTGAAGGCAGCATTAGTTAAAGGCAAATATTTTAGTGATGAAAGTGAAATAACTCCCGAAAGTCTAAGTGAATTAACTGATCCAGCTGGTTTGGGACTATCTTTGGTGATGTCACAAGTTACAGATATTTCCGGGCTTCAATATGCAACAAAAATTACTAAATTGGATTTAGGATTTAATAAGATAACCGATTTGACTCCATTAAGGAATTTGAATTTAACACGTTTGTCAATCAACAATAATCCGAATTTGATTGATTTAAGTCCATTGGAGAATATGACTAATTTAACTTATCTCCATATGGAAGGAGATAACATCAGTGATATTACTCCGCTCAAGTCATTAACCAATATCACTGATTTAAAAATTTCAGAAAATCATATCATTGATTTTAGTGCTTTAGATAATATGACGGCTATTACTGCATTAAATATGACCCCCCAAACAATAAGTGAGGATTCGGAAGAATTAAGTAAGAATAGTTTTGAAATAGACCTAAATGATTACCTTAGCTCTGGTGGAACAATTTCTGATGCGACGGCAAGTATCAAAGGTAGTGACGCAGAGGTTGGAGTAGACGATAAATCTAATGTTGTTACGGTTTCAGATATTACGGCAGGAGATACTCTAACAATTAACTTCGTTGAGACGATTAATATAAACGGGGTGGATAAAGATGTTAGTATGACTATCACTCAGCCATATACAATCGGTGACGGAAATGTGGTTACAAAACCGGTTACTATGAAGATTGGCGATACTTGGAATGATAGTTTGGGATTTGTTAGTGCCACAGATCCTTTTGGTGATGAATTAACATTAGAAGATTTCGATGTCAATACTGGTATTCTCAATACAAATACAGAAGGTGATTACCAAGTAACGTATACTTCCAAAGACTTTCCAGGAATAACTGGAACTGCTGATGTTACGGTAGAAAAAGACAACAACACTGGTGGCAACAATTCGGGTGGTAACAATAACGGATCGAATACTGGTGACGTATCTGAAATAGATGAGATGTTACTAACTAGTAAAAAAGCTGATTCGATTGCTATCTATGATGCTAATGGAAATAAAACTTCAGACAAAACTCTTAGTGGTGTGACTGACTTTACAACAACTAAAAAGAGCGTTGTTAATGGAGTGACTTATTATCAAGTAGGTGACGACGAATGGGTCAAAGAAAGTGATGTAGCAGAATACTTCGAGTATTCCGGAACGGTTCAAACTAACTCTGATTCAATCAAAAAATTGTCGAATCTAAATGGTGACAGTTCAAATCGTGGTTTGGCACAGACGACTGATTGGCAAGCTGACCGTTACGCATATATTAATGGTAATAAGAGTTATCGTGTATCGACAAACGAATGGGTAGCGGCAGATCAAACTTTAGAAATAACTCCAGTTAGCGGAGTGTTAACAATTAATGAAGAAGCTACACTTTATCATGACAATGGTAAGAAGTCTGACCGTGGTTTGGCTGCTAATTCAGCGTTTGTGACTGATAAGACTGCTACGATCAATGGTGAGAAAATGTATCGTGTATCAACAAATGAGTGGGTGCCGGCAAGTCAGGTTACTATGAATTAGTTTTTTTATTGTCTACGGACATGAAGAAAGTTTGTCTGCTATGCGACCGATTCCAGCCAAGGTCTGGAATCTCGATTTTGAGCTTTGCTTACACAAATCTCAAAATCGTCGATGCTGTAAGAGCGACTACGTCACCCTAACAGCATTTTCACAGCTGACAAATTTCTTCATGTCCTCCGGCTTGATATGCGGTGAGCTGTAAATAATAGTGAACATTACTATAAAGATGATTTCAACATTTCGTTGGAATCATTTTTTGTTTTAATTGGTATTGAATATAATTCTCCAATAACAGCCGGAGATTTTTAGTAATGGAACCAGTTGCCACAATGGCGTTGGAACGGTGAATTTTCCGTTCTTACGGCATGAATGATTCTGAGATTTGCGTAAGCAAAGCTCAAAATCGAATCTTCAGACCTTGGCTGAAGATGGTTCGGCAACAGGTAGAATTACTAAAAATCGGAGGCGACATCCCAAATCACAACCCCCAAATACAATAAAGTTCTTGAAAATCTTAATAAATTGATGGAAAATAAGTGAATTAGTGCATTATTTACATTATAATTTTAAATAGAACACGTTTTTTGAGGAGAAAAAAGATGAAAACACGAAGAAGCGAACGTTTGATTGACATGACACGCTACTTATTAGAACGCCCACATACGCTGATTTCATTGGCATTTTTTGCCAAGCGCTTTGAATCAGCTAAGTCATCTATTTCAGAAGATCTGGGGATCTTAAGAAGAACTTTTATGATCAGAGGGATCGGAGTTTTGGAGACCTTGCCAGGTGCTGGTGGCGGAGTGATCTTTACACCGGGTATTTCTAAACATGAGGCAACTGAATTTATTGAAGAAACTTCCAAACGTCTAGTTGAGCCTAGTCGTATTTTGCCAGGTGGATATTTATATCTGACGGATTTATTAGCTGAACCTGATTTATTGAGAACAATCGGTCGTATGATCGCAACTCAATATTCCCAAAGTTCGATTGATGTGGTCATGACAGTCGCTACTAAAGGTATTCCCATTGCTCAAAGTGTTGCCAGCTTCTTAAATATTCCTTTTGTTATCGTTCGACGTGATTCTAAGATCACTGAAGGTTCAACTATCAGTGTCAATTATGCGTCTGGTTCTTCAGATCGAATTGAAAAAATGGAGTTATCAAAGCGCAGTTTAGATGAAGGATCACGTGTATTGGTCGTTGATGATTTCATGAAAGGCGGCGGTACGATAAATGGTATGCGCAGTCTGATTTCAGAATTCAACGCCATTTTTGTTGGGGCCACTGTTTTTGCAGAGAATATTAAAATGGATCAAGAATTACGAGATAAGAACGTTACGTCAATTTTTAAAGTCGAAAATATCGATACAAATAACAAAATAATTAGGATCGAACCGGGCGATTACTTGACTAAAACCGATTTCAGTTATTTTGAGTAAAACCTAATTGAGCATAATGGAATAAAAATGCTATTATATATAAGGATATTTGAATGACTGAAAAGGAGTTTCCGATGTCAAATCGTTATGTAATAGTTCTTGCTGCCGGTAAAGGCACAAGAATGAAGTCTAAGCTTTATAAAGTTTTGCAACCAGTTGCTGGTAAAGCAATGGTCGATCATGTTATGACCCAAGTCGAGCAATTAAAGCCCGACTTGATCGAAACTGTGATCGGTACTGGTGCTGAGAAAGTTGAAGATCTTTTAAAAGACCGTACAAAGTATGTTCTACAAAAGGAACAACTTGGAACAGCTCATGCAGTTTTGCAAACTGAAAAGGATTTGGGTACTAAAAAAGGAATGACGCTGGTTGTTAGTGGTGATACACCATTATTTACAGCCGAAACTTTTGAAAACCTATTTAACTACCACGAAAAAGAACATGCAGCAGTCACAGTTTTAACTGCTGCTGCAGATGAACCTTTTAGTTATGGAAGAATCGTTCGTGAAGACGATGGCAGTGTTTCTAAGATCGTCGAAGAAAAAGATGCAACAGAAGCAGAAAAAGAAATACATGAAGTTAACACTGGGATTTATTGCTTTGATAACGAATTATTATTCAAGAGTTTACATCAAGTAAAGAATAATAATGCGCAAGGTGAATATTATTTACCAGATGTTGCCTCCATCCTCAAAGAACAAGGTAAAAAAGTCGTTGCTTACCAAATGGATGATTTTAGTCAATCAATTGGTGTTAATGATCGAATTGCTTTGTCACAAGCCGAAAAATTGATGCGTAAGAGAATCAATGAATCACATATGCGTGATGGTGTGACCTTAGTTGATCCTGATAATACTTACATTGATTACGGTGTAGAAATCGGCAATGACACAGTTATTGAACCAAATGTTAAAATCTCTGGTCAGACAAAGATCGGTTCCGATTGCTTGATCGGCTCAGGTTCTAGACTTGAAGATGCTACAATTGAAGATAACGTTAAGATCATTAGTTCAACCGTTGAAAGTGCAACTATGCATAAGGGCAGTGACTTGGGTCCTAATTCTCACTTGCGTCCAAAGGCAGAAATCGGACAAGATGTTCACGTTGGTAATTTCTGTGAAGTGAAGAATGCAAAGATCGGTGATCGTACTAAAGTAGGACACTTAACTTATGTTGGTGATGCTACATTAGGAACCGATATTAACGTCGGCTGTGGAGTTGTCTTTGTTAATTATGATGGTGTTAAGAAGTGGCACAGTAATATTGGCGACCATTCATTCATCGGTAGCAATTCTAATATTATTGCTCCGGTCGAAATGGCAGATCATTCATTTATTGCTGCTGGTTCAACCATTACTAGTGACATACCTAAGCATGCCATGGCAATAGCAAGACAGCGTCAAACAAACAAAGAAGATTTTTGGAACAGATTACCACTATCAAATAGTGAAGATTGGAAATAAGGGTGGAAAATTAATGTCATATCAAATGAGTGATAGACCAATTAAAATTTTTGCATTGAATTCAAATAAACCTCTAGCAGAAAAAATTGCTGAGGAAGTTGGACTTCCTTTAGGTAAGTCATCCGTTACGCGTTTTAGTGATGGTGAAATTCAAATTAATATTGAAGAAAGTATTCGTGGTGCAGAAGTGTTCTTAGTTCAATCAACTTCAGCTCCAGTTAACGATAACTTGATGGAATTATTGATCATGATCGACGCTTTGAAGCGTGCTTCAGCTCATGTTATCAATGTTGTTATTCCATATTATGGCTATGCAAGACAAGATAGAAAGTCACGTTCACGTGAACCTATCACTGCTAAATTAGTTGCTAACATGCTTCAACGTGCCGGAGCCGACAGAGTTCTAGCACTTGACCTTCATGCTGCACAAATTCAAGGATTCTTTGATATCCCTGTTGATCATTTGATGGGTGCTCCATTGTTGGCTGATTATTTCTTGTCAAATCATCTAGAAGAAGGCGCCGTAGTTGTTTCACCTGATCATGGTGGTGTTACACGTGCCAGAAAACTTGCTGAATTCTTGAAGACACCAATTGCTATTATTGATAAGAGAAGACCTCGTGCTAATGTGGCCGAAGTTATGAATATTATCGGTAATGTTAAAGGCAAACGTGCCATCATTATTGATGATATGATCGATACAGCCGGTACAATTTCTCTAGCATCACAAGCATTGATCGATGCCGGTGCTACTGAAGTTTATGCATGTTGTACACATCCAATTCTTTCTGGCCCAGCTATTGAAAGAATTGAAGCTTCTCCAATTAAACAATTGATCGTTACAGATTCAATTAATTTGCCAAAAGAAAGAATAATCGACAAAATGGTACAAGTTTCAGTTGGACCATTAATCGGTGATGCAATTCGTCGTATCCATGAAAATGAACCAGTTAGTCCATTATTTGATACACGTTTCAAACGTAACTAAATAAAAAGAACGGAATTTTTCCGTTCTTTTTTGCTAACTAAAAATAGACAAAGGTAGGGAACATACATGGAAGAAGTTAATACATATCTTGAAGATCTAAAAAATACGATTGAACAAAGAGATCCTAATCAGACTGAATTTAAAGAAGCTGCTTTCGAGGTCTTGGATAATCTAAAACCGGTTTTAAAACGTCATCCAGAATACATTGAACGTAATATTTTAGGATCATTGATCGAGCCGGAACGAGTATTTCAGTTTAGGATTCCTTGGCAAGCAGACGATGGTTCTTTTAAAGTGAACCGTGGTTTCCGTGTTCAATACAATTCAGCGATTGGACCTTACAAAGGTGGCTTGAGATTACATCCCAGCGTTAACTTAAGTATCGTTAAGTTTCTAGGTTTTGAACAGATCTTCAAAAATAGTTTAACTGGACTTCCTATCGGTGGTGGCAAAGGTGGTAGTGACTTCGATCCTAAGGGTAAATCAGATTCTGAAATCATGCGCTTTTGTCAAAGTTTTATGACCGAATTACAAAAACATATCGGTCCAGATCTGGATGTCCCCGCCGGTGATATCGGAGTTGGTGGACGCGAGATTGGTTTTCTTTATGGACAATACAAACGTCTTAATGGTTCAAAGCCGGGTATTCTTACAGGTAAAGGACTTGATTATGGTGGTAGTTTAGCTAGAACTGAAGCCACTGGTTTTGGCTTGATCTATTATCTCAATGCTTTATTGAACGGACAAAATGATAAGTTGGCTGGCAAGAAAATTAAAATATCAGGATCAGGTAACGTAGCCATCTATGCTTTACAAAAAGCTACTGAATTAGGTGCTAAAGTTGTAACTATGTCAGATTCTAATGGTTGTATCTTTGATCCTAATGGAATTGACCTTGATATTGTCAAACAAATCAAAGAAGTTGAACGTGGACGTATCAGCGAATACGTTAAACGTGTTGAAACTGCTACATATTCACTAGATTCGGTTTGGGATCTCGATATCAATTATGATATTGCCTTGCCATGTGCCACACAAAATGAAATTAACGAAAAACAAGCTGAGTTGATGGCAGTTAATGGGGTTAAGTATGTTGCTGAAGGTGCAAATATGCCAAGTACGCCTGATGCTATTACAGCTTATAAGAAACACAAGATCATCTATGCTCCAGGTAAAGCTGCCAATGCTGGTGGTGTCGCTGTATCTGCTCTTGAAATGAGTCAAAATAGTGAACGTTTATCTTGGACTTTTGAGGAAGTAGATAAACTATTGAAAGATATCATGGAAAGTATTTACGCTAAATCGGCTCAAGCTGCGAAAGATTATGATCTTGGTGATGATTATCAAGCTGGTGCTAATATTGCCGGTTTTGAAAAAGTTGCTCGTGCTATGTATCAACAAGGATTGGTATAGGGTGTCGTCTCTAAAATTGAGAATATTTAGCTTCTATGCGGAACGGGTCGAACACGCCCGATGTTGTAAGAATTAAATTCCACAGTGGATAAATATTCTCGGTTTTTCGTCTAAATCCATATCTATACGAAAATATGTGGCATAAACGTGTAACAAAACATAGCTTTTTCCGCTTAAAACAAATGGCTCCAGTAATCCAAATTCGGATTACTGGAGCCATTTGCCTTAATGCTCGAAAGTTGACCATGTTTTGTCACACTCTCTATTTTTAATACTTAATATCTTCGATTATGGTCGTTTCGTTGTTGGTATCTTAATAAGTCACGGATCTGTTGCAAATATTCTAGTTGTGGATCAGTTTCTTCGACGTTTTCATCAAATTTACTTCTTGAACCGTCACGACGCATTTTGTTCATTAATTTAACGATCATAAAGATCACAAACATAATGATCAAAAAGTTGATGAGGGCATTTATGAAGTCACCAATTAGAAATGTTGCGCCCAAAAATTGAAATTTCATATCTGTTAGGTCGATTTGACCAATAAATAGACCGATCAATGGGTTAAGAATATAGGTAGTCAAGGCTGATACCAAACTATTAAAAGCGGCACCAACGATAACACCAACAGCAAGGTCAACAACACTACCACGAGAAATGAATTCTTGAAATTCCTTAAACATGTCGCGCAATCTCCTTCTTCGTTGTTACTTTATTGTTGATTAAAAGTACAACAACAACTTTACTATATTTTTGAGTTTTTAAAAGGGGATGTAATCAGAATTTTATTTAAATTTATTTATTCAGTAATTTTTGCAATATGCTCTTTGTATGCTTTTTTAACATCACGTAGTGAAGTAAGGTGTAATTTTTTGTTGACTTCATCAGTCATAGCTTGCTTTGTACCGGCATCCCAGTGATAAAAGTCTGACATGTATTCGATAACTGGGGTTTGAATTTCCTTTTCATGCTCAATATTAAATAACATTTGACTGCTGCGACGTAATAGATAGTCGATAGGATGTTCGACCATTTCAAATTGAAGTCCATACTGTAACATTGCCCAATCGATCCTAGGTAAGTTATTTTTTGAGGCATCCTTTGGCAATAATTTATAAACTGTTAAAACATTTGATCCATATCTTTGAACTAATTGTTCAGCTTCTTCACGTTCAAGGTCATAGTTTACAACGCCTTCTTGAGCCATCTTATCGAAGAATGATAACCAACCTGAATCACCGCCGACATCACCACCTGATAGGGTCAGGTTTTCAGTCTGTTCAGATTTGTATTCAAAATTACCTTCAGCATCCAATTGACGTGCCACCAGATCGACGATCTTTTCGGCCATTTTACGATAGCCAGTTAATTTGCCACCAGCAATTGAAAGCAAGTTGGAGTGTGACTGGAAGATCTCATCTTTACGAGATATTTCAGAAGGTGATTTGCCTTCTTCTTGGATCAAAGGACGAACGCCGGACCAACCGGATTCAACATCTTCAGGTGTCAAAGCCTGTGGAAGGTCGAACATCTGATTAGCTGCAGCCAAGATATATGTGACATCTTTGACCGTGATATTTGGTTCTTTAGGGTCGTCGTTCCAAGTTGTATCAGTTGTTCCAATGTAAGTTTTACCTTCACGAGGGATGGCAAACATCATTCTGTTATCGTGAAAAGGTGTATCAAAATAAATGGAATTTGAAATCGGGAACTTTTCGTGATCAATTACTAAATGGACTCCTTTAGTTAAGTGCAAGTGTTTGCCGACATTTGATCCATCCATTTCTCTGATCTCATCAACCCATGGGCCACAGGCGTTAATAACTTTTTTAGCGAATATCTCACCGGTCGTACCAGAAACTAAATCTTTGAATATAACACCACAGACTTTATTTTGACTGTCATACAGTAATCCGGTTACTTTGGTGTAATTAGCAATCAGGGAACCTTCTTCATTAGCTTTCTTGACCACTTCCAAGGTTAGTCTAGCGTCATCAGTGCGATATTCTACATAGACGCCTGAACCTTTGAGATTTTCACCTTTAATAAATGGTTCTCTCTCTAAAGTTTTCTTAGGGTCAAGCATATATTTTCGTTCAGATGACTTTACTTGAGCCAAACGGTCATAAACATCTAAACCGATCGAAGTGGTGAATGGTCCAAATGTTCCTCCGTAATAAAAGGGGAGCATCATTTTTAAAGGAGTAGTGATCTGTGGAGCATTGTTATAAACAATGGCACGTTCACTACCAACTTCATGAACCTCATTAATTGCAGCTTGTTTTAAATAACGCAATCCACCGTGAACTAATTTAGTTGAACGGCTAGAAGTACCAGAAGCAAAATCACGCATTTCCAAGAGTCCAGTTTTGAGACCACGAGTCTGAGCGTCAAGCGTAATGCCGCTACCAGTTATTCCGCCACCAATGACCAAAAGATCTAATTCTTGATCCTGCATAGATTTCAAATTATCGATTCGAGTCGTATTTGAAAATTCTTTCATAAATAAGCTCCTCCTTGAAGATTATAATTACATTCTATTAAAATAAGCCAAAAGTTGAAAGCGTTTCAAACTGAAATAAAATTAAACAATCATATCATTATGGATATGACTTTGAAATGCTTGATAATAGTCACTGAAAATATCGTTAGAATGTTCTACTATCATGGATTTAGGGAAATAGAATCTCTCATCTCCACTGATCTTTCCAGTCAGAGCATTGACTAAACGGCTAATGGTTGAAAGTTCGATTAAGGAACCATCATCTTGCATAATTTCAATTTGAGTTTTACGTTTGTGCTGTCTGGGATTATAAATGTCGTACGGTAAGTCGAAACTAGTGTTGATAGCCGTGTAGTAATCTTTGTCAAAACCAGCACTCTCAACTAAATCAGCTAATTCAGGTAATTTTTCTTTAGTATCAGAATTATATTGAGCTGATTTAAAAGGCTTTCGGCTTAAGAAACGATAGGCAAGATCCTTTAGGATCTCGTCTGGATAATTTTGCCAAAGCGTAAAATAGGTATTTAAAATTCCGTCATCAAGCGACAAATAGTCGTCGATACTAACGTTACCAGTAAAGAAAGGTACTAACAGACTAGGCATTTCAAAGCCATTCATTTGATTATGTTCATAAAGATCTTTGGCACGTTGCAACAGCTTAGTTAGGACAACTTCCATACCACGTGATACGGGATGGAAATAAATTTGTTGATACATTTGGAAACGACAGAGGACGTAATCTTCAACGGCATGCATACCATCGTTGTCAAAGGCGATCCCTTTATTGTAAGGACGCATGACACGTAAAATCCTTGTGAGATCAAACATACCGTATTTGGTTCCAGTAAAGTAGGCGTCACGTAACAAGTAGTCCATTCGATCGGCGTCAATTTGACTGGAGATCATTTGTACGACTTGTGGATTAGGATAGGTATGGTCGATAACGCTGGCCACCTTTTCGGGAAAGTCATCAGAAACTTGTTTTAAAACTTGATTGATCTCCGTTTCTGGTGAAGTAATAATTTTTTGAGTCCACATTTCGTGGTCGGTATCAAAGATGTGTTCAAACGTATGTGAATAAGGACCGTGACCTAAGTCGTGTAATAAAGCAGCACAGAGAGCAACGATTCTCTCATCGTCATTCCAAAGCCCGTCACCAGGTTTTTTAGTTGGATAGTTTCGCTGAAAGTTGTCACAGATCTGACGAGTTATCTCATAGACGCCCATACAGTGTGTGAAACGAGAATGTTCAGCACCTTGAAACGTAAATGATGATGTGCCTAATTGTTTGATTCGACGTAAGCGTTGAAATTCCTTAGTATTGATCAAGTCCAAGATTACTTTGTGTTGAACATGGATGTAATTGTGGATCGGGTCACGAAAGACTTTCTCTCTTGGCAACATTTGAATTTTCATTCATTGACCTCCGCTAATTTATTATTTTTGTAAATCAAATCTTCCATTGTTTGTTGGTAAGCATCGAGATAAGGGGCGGACTTTTGCACGATATTGAATTGCGAACGATCGATCGTATATGTTTGTTCGATCGTATCGAGAATATTTTTCTTAGCCATATCGATCGTTAAATCTTGATCTAATAGAATATCCAGACCTTCCATACAGTGAATGTCGATTTTAGGAAAGCCGATTTTCTCATTGACGGGATAGTCACTGATCTCATAGAAATCCTTCATGAGCTGAGAACGCTTTTTTTGATTGCCGGTAATACTGATATATGCCATGATTGCCACACCATCTCCGGAACGTCGTTGAGAAATACCGGCGATCTTTTTACCATTGATACTTAAATCGTAAGTTCCTGGACAATATGAGCGTTCGATCGTACCAGTAGCAATATCATCTGAAAAAGCCTGTTGCATTATTTTGTGCATTTCTTCATATGCTTGGTCAATTGTGATATTGTTTTTATCAGGTAAAAATAACGTGAAGTTTAAGATTCCGTCATCTGTCACGACACCGAGACCACCTGAATTACGAACGTAGTAGATATAATCTTTGTCGGCTAAACTTTTTAGTCCGCCTTGGAGATTACTCAGACGTTGGTCTTGTAGTCCTAAAATTACGGTCGGCGGTGTAGTCCAGAAATGAGCCACTGGCATTTTGCTTTCGGAAACAAAACGTAAAATGGCCCCAGTATCTGCAAATGGATTGAGCATTTCTTCATCTTTTTGAATTTGTTGGTCGTATAATAATATTGTATTGTTCATTGACTGGATCACTTCTTCTAAATATAATTGTTATTTTAATTTTATCATGTAGAGGCGCTATATATTGGAAAATAATAGTTTAGATGTAAATGTAGAGTTGAATATGGAGGTTTCTCAAGCAGGGGAATTGACACATACGCGAATTTCGGAACTGGGGAAATTAACTCGTGTCGGTAATTCAACTTATTTACGCTTTAACGAAAAGCTTGAAAACAACGACCGAGCCAAAATAATGGTAAAGGTCGCTGATAACGGAGAGATTCATCTAAAGCGTGTTGCTGAGGCCACAAACTTGGCTTCATTACTATATTTTACGGATCAAGAACATAATAGCGGACATCTGCAAACGGAATACGGAATCATGCCATTGCAGACTTTTACTAGAAATTCTCAAGTAGAAATTCTCGATAGACCGCTTTCAGGAAAAATAAACATTGATTATGACTTGATTTACGATAATAATATAGTAGGAAATTATAAGTTTAGATTGATTTTTAAGGCGTAGCTAGATATGATTATAAGTAAGACGCTGCGAAAGGACGTGTACCGTTTGGAACTTGAAAAATTCAAGAATCAAAATAAAGAGGAGCTTTCTCTAATTGAGGTAGCCTACGAAATCCTTGATAATAATAACAAAGAAGCCATGAACTTCTCTAACATTGTTAATAAAATTCAAGATTACTTAGGTAAGACTGACGATCAGATTAAAGAAGGTCTTCCACAATTTTATACCGATTTGAATAATGACGGCAGTTTTCTCTCGCTTGGGGAAAATGTCTGGGGATTGCGTGAATGGTATCCATTTGACTCTGTTGATGAGGAAGTTAATCATCCTGAGGACAACGGAACTGAAAATACTCACAAGGCAGCTCAAAAGGTTAATGCTTTCTTGAGTGATGATGATGAAGATGATGACGTAATTGATTATGATAGTGATCTAGAAGTAAATGAAATGGATGATGACGATGAGAGCAGTGACACAACAAGTGGTCCTGACTTATCTAAATTCACTAATTCTGATTTAGCTGTTGATGATGACAGTGATGACGAGCAGGATACAGGTCTAGATGATGGTATCGAAGGTCAATTAACTGAATTTGACAGTGACGACGCTGACGCAGACATCGACTTAAACGAAGAAGACGATGATGACGACGACGATGAAGATGATGAAAACGATGACATCTAATTTTATAGATTAAAAGTTTGACGATTGAGTTATATAACAGTATTATATTGTTTGGGCTCTATTAGATTGTCTAATTACAAGTTCCCTGTTCAGTGTGAATAGGGGACTTTTTTATTTTTATTTAAGAAATCCCTTTCAAAAATAGCAATAGTATGTGGAGGAAAATATGACTAAATATATTTTTATTACAGGTGGAGTTGTTTCATCTCTTGGCAAGGGTATCGTTGCTGCATCCCTCGGTAGATTATTAAAGAATCGCGGACTTAAGGTAACGATGCAAAAGTTTGACCCTTACATCAATGTGGACCCAGGAACTATGAGTCCTTATCAACACGGTGAAGTTTATGTAACAAACGATGGTACAGAAACTGATCTTGACCTTGGACACTATGAAAGATTTATCGACAATGATCTTAACAAGTATTCAAATGTTACAACCGGAAAGATCTATTCTGAAGTAATTCGTCGCGAACGTCGTGGTGATTATAACGGTGCTACTGTACAGGTTATTCCACATATTACAGATATGATCAAACAAAAAATTATGCGTGCTGCTACTACTACAGACTCAGATGTAATTATTACAGAAGTCGGTGGTACTGTAGGTGATATTGAATCACTTCCATATCTTGAAGCATTGCGTCAAATGAAGTCAGAAGTTGGTTCAGAGAACGTTGTCTACATCCATACTTCTTTAGTTCCATATTTAAGAGCTGCTGGTGAAATGAAGACTAAGCCAACACAACACAGTGTTAAAGAATTACGTGGTATCGGAATCCAACCTAATATTTTGGTTGTTCGTACAGAACAAGAAATGCCACAAAGCATGAAAGACAAGATCGCATCATTCTGTGATGTTGATTCAGAAGCTGTTATTGAATCACGTGATGCTGAATCACTTTATGACATTCCTTTGAACCTTCAAGCACAAAACTTCGATGATATCGTATGTCGATACTTGCACTTGAATACTAAAGAAGCTGACATGGGCAACTGGAATAAACTAGTAAATCGTGTCCATAACTTGAAACATACTACAAAGATTACTTTGGTCGGTAAGTATACAAAGTTACAAGATGCTTATATTTCTGTTACAGAAGCACTTCGTTCTGCTGGATATGTATATAATACTGATATAGAATTAAAGAAGATCTCAGCTGACGAGATTACTGAAGATAACGTCGCTGAACTTCTAAAGGATGCTGATGGTATTCTAGTACCTGGTGGTTTTGGTAGCCGTGGACTAGAAGGTATGATTACAACTATTAAGTATGCCCGTGAAAATGATGTTCCTTATTTTGGAATTTGTTTAGGTATGCAAATGGCAAGTATCGAATTTGCTAGAAATGTTGCTGGTATTAGTGATGCCACAACTGGTGAAGTTGATGCTGATGCTGATAATAAGATCATTGATATTATGGCTGACAAGAAAGATCTTGAAGATCGTGGTGGTACATTACGTTTAGGTGCTTATCCATGTAAATTAAAGCCAGGTACAAAGACTGCTGCAGCTTATGGCAATCAATCAGTTATCCAAGAAAGACACAGACACAGATATGAATTTAATAATGATTATCGCAAACAATTTGAAGATCTTGGACTAAGTTTCTCTGGTGTTTCACCTGACAACCGTTTGGTAGAAATTATCGAAATCCCAGAAAACAAATTCCATATTGCTGTGCAATATCATCCTGAATTCCTATCCAGACCAACAAAGCCAGAAGGATTATTTAAGGCATTTATCGGTGCTGCATCTGGTCTTGATGAAGAAAATATGTAGTATTAGTCAATAATAGTTAGGGAAAAGCTTATGCAAAAACTTGTAATAAATGGTGGAAAAAAGTTATCAGGTGAAGTTACGATTGGAGGCGCTAAGAATAGTACAGTGGCGCTTATCCCGGCCGCAATTTTATCAGATACTCCTGTGGTATTAGATTCAGTGCCACAAATTAGAGATGTTAAAAACTTACGTTCAATTTTGCAAGATATGAACGTTTCTTCTTCAATGGAAGATGATGTATTAAAGATTGATCCGACACAGATTCAATTTGCCGAATTACCTAGTGGTAAAGTAAGTAGTTTGCGTGCCTCGTACTATTTTATGGGTGCAATGCTAGGTCGTTTTGGTAAAGCAGTGGTAGGTTTCCCCGGTGGGGATGACATTGGACCTCGTCCTATTGATCAACATATCAAAGGCTTTGAAGCACTTGGGGCACATGTTGAAAATAAACATGGACAAATCATTATTACGACTCCAAACGGTGGTTTGAAGGGCGCTAAGATTTTCTTAGATATGGTTTCAGTTGGTGCAACTATCAATGTTATTCTGGCAGCCGTAAAGGCCAAAGGAACAACTGTGATAGAAAATGCCGCTAAAGAACCAGAGATTATTGACTTAGCAACTTTTTTGAACAACATGGGAGCAGTGATCCGTGGCGTAGGTACTGAAACTATCCGAATTGAAGGGGTAGATAACCTTCGTTCAAATAATGCTCATACAATTATTCCCGATCGCATTGAAGCAGGAACTTATTTAAGTTTGGCTGCAGCAAACGGCGGTGGAATTTTAGTAAAGAATATTATCAGTGAACATTTGGATGCCTTTATCGCTAAGCTCGATGAAATGGGCGTAAACTTGGATATTGGTGAAGATAGTATTTATGTTAAAGAGTCACCTAACCTAAAATCAGTTAATATTAAAACGATGCCGTATCCTGGTTTCGCAACGGATCTACAACAACCCATAACGCCGTTATTGATGCAGGCAAGTGGTGAGGCAATGGTAATAGATACCATTTATCCTAAGCGAGTTAAACACATTACGGAATTGAATAAAATGGGTGCTAATATCACTAGTGAAGATGATTTGATCTTAGTTAGAGGTGGAGCTCATTTACAAGGTGCCGAGGTGTCAGCTGAAGAAATTCGTGCTGGAGCTTGCTTAATGATCGCCGGGTTGATTGCTGACGGTCAAACTGTGATCAATAACGCTGAAAATATTCTTCGAGGATATGATCAGGTCGTTAAGAAATTGCGTGCTTTGTCAGCAGATGTTGCCTTGGTGGGTACAGATGATCTAATTTAGTATTGACAAATTAATATTATGTTGGTAAATTTACTTTTAGATTAAAACAAGAAGGGGAGTGCAGCCGTTGAGAAATTAAGTTGAAATTTTAAATTATACAAAATAACTGTGTAATTTGACTTCGACTTTATTTCTACAACTGCGCCTTCCTGTAATATTTAAAACGGAAGAACGCTGTTTGTGTAGCGTTCTTTTTTTGTTGGAATGAAACTGGTCAAATGCACAAAGGAGTGCATGCTATATGGGAACTATTCAAATAGAAAATATGAGTTATAAATATGATCAAATGGTGAATAACTTGTTTGATTCGCTTAATTTACAGATAGATGAAAGTTGGAAACTCGGTTTGATCGGACGCAATGGTCGTGGCAAGACAACCTTGATGAAAATTTTATTAGGTAAATTACCATACCAAGGTAAGATCGTCTCCAACTTGAACTTTTATTACTATCCACAGACCGTTACTGATAAAGATCGATCAACGGTTGAAATCGTCAAAGAATTGACTGACCTTGAAGATTATGATCTTTGGAAAATTGAAGTTGAGTTGGATAAACTTCAAGCTAAGGCGGATATCTTAGAACAAAACTTTTCAACTCTAAGTCCAGGTGAACAGACAAAAGTCTTATTGGCAATTTTGTTTATTGATGACTATGGCTTTCAACTGATCGATGAGCCAACTAATCATTTGGATATAGAGGGACGTAAAGTTGTCGCCGATTATCTAAAGAGTAAACAAGGCTTTATTGTTATCAGCCACGACAAAACTTTCTTGAATGAAGTTATCGATCATGTTATTTCGATCAATCGTCAAAATATTGATGTCTACAAAGGCAATTTTGATGTTTGGGAACAAGAGAAGAGTCGTCAAGATGCATCTCAATTAGAAGAGAAAGAACAACTACAAAAAGATATTTCAAGATTGCACGAGACAGCCGTTAAACGGGAGAACTGGTCTAATCAATCTGAAAAGCAGAAGAATAAAACTGGTTTGCAAAAAGTAAATCTCGATAAGGGATTTATTAGTCATAAAGCGGCCAAGATGATGAAGAAAGCTAAGACGGTTTCTAAACGTGTCGATTCGGAAATTGAAAAGAAACAAGGCCTGCTTAAGAATATTGAGATCGAAGAACCGATCAAACTCAACTATAAGGAAGTAACACATCCTAAAACGCTTGTGACAGTTGATAACCTGGAACTAGTCCATGATGAAGTAAAGACACCTGTAATCAGCTTTAAGGTACCGATCAACCAAGTTGTTTCATTAGTCGGACGTAACGGTATTGGTAAGACAACTATCTTCAAGCAAATTTTAGGCATTAAACAACCATTTAAGCAGAATGGTGAGTTGAAGATTGCTAACAGCATCAAAGTATCTTATTTGGCTCAAGAAGACGAATTAACTGGTGAGATCAGACAACTTGCTGAAGATAGAAAAATCGATCCAGAAATGATTTTCTCTAACTTGCGTAAATTAGGTTTTGAAAGAAATTTGTTCGATCAACCAGTTGAGAGTATGAGTCAAGGACAAAGAAGAAAAGTTGCATTGGCAATCATCTTATCTCAAGAAGCAAATCTTTATTTGTGGGATGAACCTTTGAATTTCTTGGATGTTATTACTCGCCAACAAATTGTCGATGCAATAAAAAAACAGCATCCAACGATGCTGCTGATCGACCACGATAAAGACTTGATCAATGAAATATCTGATCAAAAAATAATCTTGGAAAACTAGAATTATATTGAATATTATTGCTATCCATGATAACATTAAACACCGTTAGTAAATTTAATCTCTATTTCTGCAAAAGATTTAGGGCAAAGGAGCGACATAGAATGAAAACAGGAATTCATCCAGATTACCATCAAGTTGTATTCATGGACTCATCAACAGGTAAGAAATTCTTAGCTGGTTCAACAGTTAACTCAAGTGAAACAACAGACTTCGAAGGTAACGAATACCCATTAATTCGTGTTGAAATCTCATCAGACTCACATCCTTTCTACACTGGTAAACAAAAGTTTGCTCAAGCAGATGGACGTATCGACCGTTTCAACAAGAAATATGGTTTGCAAAACAAATAAAAAGCCATCCTTTCTCGGGAAGGCTTTTATTTTTTAGCTTTTTTTGACTTCATGTGTGAGAATACCCAACCGAAGTTGACTAAAGCCAAGATACTTGTACTTATGAATACAGCAGAGTAGCTTAGAATGCTGGAGATGTATGAACCTATTAAAGGTCCACAGACATTTCCGGCAGCCTGAAATGAAGCATTGTATCCGAAGATTCGTCCGGTATATTTCGCATCAGAGTTCTTTGCCAGAAGGGTCTGAACTTGTGGAAATAGACAAGCGTCAGAAACTCCGACTAAGAATCTCAACATACCTAGTTGCCAAACATTTGTAACAAAGGCTTGTGGAATATATACGATAACGGCGAATAGCAGACCGCCGATCAAAATCTTTTCTGTACCGATCTTATCACCTAGTGCACCAAATCTTGGTGCGGCGATAACATTAGCGATTCCGGGCATTGCAGCTATTACCCCTGCAATTAGGGTGACTTTGTCTGACCCGTGCATCAATTGCTTAACGTACAGACTGATGATCGGATTGATTGAATTATTGGACATCTGGATGATCATTGTTGTAACAAACATTGCCAGGATTAAGTTTGGATTTTTAGACTTATGGAAAATTTCAGATGTGCTGGCTTCTTCATCTTTAGTAACTGGTTTGAAGTCTTCCTTTATAAAAATGACTACAAGGATAAAAGCTGTAAACAGCAGTGATCCAGTAACCATAAAGGGAATTCGGAAACCTAGGTATTGTGCGATAACACCACCTGCAAGTGGTCCTAGTAAGGTACCAGAGATAACGCCGGTATTTAATGTACCGAGAGCTTTCCCACTTTCGGACCTTGGTGCAGTTGATGCGATCAAGGTGCTAGCGTTACTAACGAAACCTGAGAAGACACCCTGCAATAGTCTTAAAGCGACTAATTGCCAAGGAGCAGTGACGAATGCTTGTAAGAAAATTACAATCGACATTCCTAAGGCGGCACGGATCAGCATTAGTTTTCTACCTTTACGATCGGCGATCTTTCCCCAAATAGGAGAGGCGATTGCCATGACTAAAAAGGTTGCTGAGAAGGCCATACCATTCCAGATCACAAGTTGGCTTTTGGTTAAATTGCCTAGCTGATTAATGTATAATGGCATAAAGGGTGTAATCATACTAAAGCCGATTCCGGTCATGAAAGTACTGAACCAGAGAACTTTTAGATTTCTTTTCCAATAGTTATTACTCTGTGGCTCGTCTTTTGTCTGGAAAGTCATAGTAAATTAAGTCCTTTCTAAGTATTTTAGTATACTCTTTTTATATGAACAGTATTAAATATTTTTTTTAGAATTGGGGAATTCTTTTCATGAAAATGAAGTTAAAAGAAGTTTATTCTGCTTTAAAATTAGACGTTGACGATATTGCTGATATTGACGTTACTGGGGTCTGCTTTGACAGCCGTAAAGCTAAGACTGGCGACTTGTTCTTTCCATTAAAAGGGGAACGTGACGGTCACGATTTTATCGACAGTGCAGTTAAGAATGGTGTGCATGCCACAATATGGCAAAGTGATCATGAGATTCCCAACCATGATATTCCTTATGTCGTGGTTAAGGATGTCTCGAAAGCTTTCGATACTTTGGCTAAATACTATCTTGCAAAAGTTAACCCTAAGGTTATAGCAGTAACTGGTAGCAATGGTAAGACAACTACAAAAGATATGATTGCTAGTGTCTTAGAAACAAACAATAATGTTGCCAGGACCCAAAAGAGTTTTAACAATGAAATCGGTGTTCCATATACGATCTTAAATATGCCTATCAATACTGAAGTTTTAGTAGTAGAAATGGGGATGGACCGTACTGGCCAAATCGAACACCTCAGCAGTTTAGCTAATCCCGATATTTCAGTTATCACAATGATCGGTGAAGCTCATATCGAGTTTTTCGGTACTAGAGATAAAATTGCTGATGCTAAGATGGAAATTGTTTCACACTTGCAAGAAGATGGCAGATTCATATATAACGGGGATGAGCCTTTACTTAGAGAACGGGCAAAAAATGTTAAGCAACGCAAGTATACTTTCGGAAGCAAGGATGATGAGACCCTTTATGCAACTGAAATAAATGCTGGTAAGAATTCTACAAGCTTCAAGACCAATCTTTGGCCAGAGATTGAATTTACAATTCCAATGATGGGCGATTATAACGTGAATAACGCACTTGCAGCATTATTGGTTGGACTAGAATCACATATTAAACCAGAAGCAATGCAGAAGGCTCTAAAGAACCTTTATGTAACAGAAAATAGAACTGAGTGGTTGAAAGCAAGTAACGGCGCTGACATTTTAAGTGACGTTTATAATTCTAATCCAACCGCTGTGATCGAAGTTTTGAGCAACCTCAAGAATATTCCAACAGAAGGAAGAAGAATCCTTGTACTGGGTGATATTTTAGAGTTAGGCGATGCTTCTAGGGAACTACACGAATCATTGGCAGACTATATAAATTCAGACGATTTTGCCAAAGTATATTTGGTCGGCGACTATATGAAATTCTTGGCCGACAAGCTGGCTGTAAAATACAGTTCAGACGATTTGAATTGGTATCAAAAAGATCAGTTAGACAAACTAACTGACGATATAAAGAAAGAATTAAACTCAAGTGACACATTATTATTAAAAGCAAGTCATGGAATCCATTTAGAAAACGTTTTACATGCGTTAATTTAAGTTTGCCATTTGAGAATGATAGAGAAACGTGATAAAGTAAACGTCTGTGATTTTATCGTGTTTTAACTTGGAGGATTTTTGTGAAATTTAACGAATTAAATTTAGATTCAAAACTATTAAGTGCTGTTGATGAAGCCGGGTTCGAAGAAACAACCCCCATCCAAGCACAAACTATTCCACTAGTATTAGCTGGTGATGACGTAATTGGACAAGCCCAAACAGGTACAGGTAAGACAGCTGCCTTTGGACTTCCTATCTTGGATGCAGTAGATACAGCTTCAAGCGACATTCATGCCTTGATTATTTCACCTACAAGAGAGTTAGCTATTCAAACTCAAGAAGAGTTATACAAATTAGGTAGTAAGAAAAAAGTTAGAGTTCAATCAGTATATGGTGGCTCTGACATTAGAAGACAGATTCGTTCTTTAAAGAATCACCCTAACGTTCTTGTTGGTACACCAGGTCGTTTACTCGACCACATTAACCGTCACACGGTTAAGTTAGCAAATGTAAAAACAGTTGTTTTAGATGAAGCTGATGAAATGTTGGACATGGGATTTGTTGAGGATATCGAAAGTATCCTTTCAAATGTTCCTCATGAACATCAAACATTGTTATTCTCAGCTACAATGCCTAAGCCAATCATGAAGATTGCTGACAAATTTATGACAGAGCCAAAAGTTGTTAAGATCAAGTCAAAAGAATTAACAGCTGACAATATCGATCAATACTTTGTTAAGGCCCGTGACTTTGAGAAATTTGACCTTATGACACGTATCTTTGATGTACAAGCTCCAGAACTTGCATTGATCTTCGGACGTACAAAACGTCGTGTTGACGAATTGACAAGAGGTTTGCAAGCTCGTGGATACAACGCCGAAGGTATTCATGGTGACTTGTCACAAGATAAAAGAACTAGCGTTTTACGTAAGTTCAAATCTGGAAAATTAGACTACTTAGTAGCTACTGATGTTGCTGCCCGTGGACTTGATATTTCTGGTGTATCACATGTTTATAACTATGATATTCCTCAAGATCCTGACAGTTACGTTCACCGTATTGGACGTACAGGTCGTGCCGGACACTCAGGTGTTTCTGTAACATTTGTTACACCAAACGAAATGAGCTACTTACGTACGATCGAAAACCTTACTAAAAAACGTATGACACCACTTGCTCCACCTTCAGATACTGAAGTTCTAAAGGGTCAAATGGAATCTGTTAAAGATGAAATTAAAGATACTTTAGCTCACAACAAGATGGATCGTTTCGACGACATCGTTACTGAATTATTAGGTGAGTATTCAGCTGAAGATCTTGTCAAAGTATTGCTAAATGACATGATCAAGGATGCCGAGAGTGTTCCAGTTAAGATTGCTCCTGAAAGACCACTTCCATCAAGAAAAGTTAGTCGTAACAAGTCTGGTCATGGAAGACGTCATCGTGGTAATGGCGGCGGTAATTACCGTGGCGGCCGTGACGACCATCGTTCAAGAAGACATGATGATCATCGTGGTGGACACTCAAACCATTCAAACAGTGACAAACGTCGCAGTGGAAATGGCAACGGTGGTAACAAGAAGAAACAAGGTCAATCAAAGAAGTCATTTAAGATTAGAACAACAATCTAAGCTTGATAATGTAGAAATACAATAAAATGATTTATAATAAGTATTATGAGGGGACAAGGTAATTAATTTTACTTTGTCTTTTTTTGAGAAAAAATGATGGAGAATGATAGATGATAAAAGGATTGGGAGTAGACATTGCCGAAATTGAGCGAGTAAGAAATATCTACAAACGTTTACCAAAGTTTGCAGATAAGGTTCTTACGTCTGAAGAATTTGAAATATTTAATACCAAAAAAACTGAGAAGGCCAAGATGACCTATTTAACAGGGCGTTTTTCTGCTAAAGAGGCTTTTACTAAAGCTATGGGCACAGGTCTAGGTAAGATTGGTTTTCACGATTTAAGTATCCTTAATCACGAATCAGGTCAGCCTTACATCAAAACAGATATTTTTTATGGTAAAATATTCATTTCCATTTCAGATACGGATGAATTAGTGATTACGGAAGTAATTCTAGAGGAGGATAATTAATGTTACCATCAACACATAGACCTGCCTACGTTGAAGTGAGCCTAGATAATTTAAAACATAATTTACAAAGTGAGATTGCAAGTGTTCCTAAAGGAACGGCAGTATTTGCCGTTGTAAAGGCGAATGCTTATGGTCATGGACTCGTCAGAGTAGCGCAAGCAGAAGTTGAATATGGAGCCTCTGGACTCTGTGTGACAACATTAGATGAAGCTCTAGAGATACGTAATGCTGGAATCAAAGTTCCCATTTTAGTTTTGAGTATTACTCCAGTGCAGCATGCAATTTTAGCAGCCAATAACGATATTTCTTTGACGATCGGGTCACTAGATTGGTTAGAACAAGCTGTTAAAGAAAATGTTTCTGATTTGAAGATTCATATTGGTGTCGACAGTGGTATGGGTCGAATCGGCTTCCGCAATAAAGCTGATTTGATCGAAGCCTGCAACTATATCAAAGATAATCCTGATAAATTTATACCGGAAGGATTGTTTACACACTTTGCTACAGCTGATAACCCCGATAAAACCTATTTCTTGAAGCAAGTTGCACGTTTTAAGGAATTGAAGTCAGACCTACCACTAGATTTCAAGTACGTTCATTGTGCTAATACTGCCACTGCTTTATGGCATCAAGACTTGGCCATTAATATGGTCCGCTTCGGAATTGGTCTATATGGACTTAATCCGTCAGGAACAGATATTCCTGAAGTTCCGTTTGAATTAAGACCTGCGTTGAGTCTTCATTCAGAATTAGTCTTTGTTAAAGAAATCGCAAAGGGTGAAAAAGTTGGTTATGGGGCTACTTATACTAGCGACAAGTCAGAATGGATCGGTACTGTTCCGATTGGATACGCTGATGGCTGGTTGAGAAGGATGCAAGGTTATGATGTTTTGATCAATGGTCAGAGATGTCAAATCGTGGGACGCATCTGCATGGATCAATTTATGGTCCGCCTACCTAAAGAATTACCAGTTGGAACTAAGGTTACTTTGATCGGTAAAGACGGTAATGAAAAGATAACCGCTACTGATGCCGCTAAATACGCTGATACTATCAACTATGAGATTCTCTGTTGTTTGACAGATCGGCTACCCCGGATCTATAAATAATCCGGAATACAAAAAAAGGATGATGCCTAGGCATCATCCTTTTTTGCTGCAGAAATATTCCTACAGTACATTTTTAGTTTGAATTGTGAACAATCCAATTTATATTCTCTGGCGGGAATGTGTGGGAATCGAACCCACCCAAGAAGCTACTAACCCCTCATACTAGTTTTGAAGACTAGAAGGAACACCAGAACCTATCCACTCCCAAAAACAATGATAGCATAAAAATTTCAATATTCAATGTGGCATTTTAAAAAATCCTATGCAGGGTTAATATATATTCCATTTGTATATAAAATCTCTACATTGTGATTGATTGTGTTAACAGATGTAATCGGACAGTATACTACAAAGAAAGGTATATTGGTAGTGTGTCAAGTGATTTTTTAATTTAAATAAATATGTAAATTGCTATTAAAATTATGAATATTTTGTGATACTATGAACTTGCGAATGAAAACGTCAACAATATTTCGCTATCATATTTGGAGGGAGGTGAAATGATGGAAAAAGTCACATATTTACTAAAACAACATGTTGGTGCACCCGACAAGCCAATTGTCGAAGTTGGTCAACATGTTCTAAGAGGGGAACTTATTGCAGAACCTAATGGATTAGGTGCTAATATCCATAGTAGTTTAACAGGAACAGTCACAGCCGTTGAGGATGACAGAATTATTCTAGATCCCGATGAGGAACAAGACATGGAGGACTATGTCAAACTTCCTGAAACTGATGATTATCTAAAAGCAATTGAAAATGCCGGTGTCGTAGGTGCTGGTGGTGCTGGATTCCCAACAGCAGTAAAACTTTCAAATAAGATTCCCGGCGGTTATTTAATCGTTAATGCCGCTGAATGTGAACCACTATTTTGTCATAATACTGAGGTTGAAGAACGTTATCCAGAACAAATTGTTCGTGGAATTAAATATTTACTAAAGATCACAGGAGCTAAGGTTGGTTATATTGCAATCAAGAAGATTCACCATGCTGCAGTACTTGCACTTGGTAAAGCTTGCAAGAATGAACCAAATATTCAAGTCAAATTCTTGACTAATATGTACCCAGCTGGTGATGAAAGAGTTATTGTCAGACAATTACTCGATATAGTTCTTAAACCAGGTGAGTTACCTATTAAGGCCAATGCAATCATTCAAAACGTTGAGACAGTTAAGAGAATTGTCGAAGCTATTGAATTGAGAAAACCTGTTATTGATAAAGATATTACCGTTGATGGAAGAGTTAAGGAACAATCGACTGTATACGAGAATATTCCGATCGGATTGTCAGCTAAACACTTTATTGATGCATCAGGTGGTTACGTTAATCCACATGGTGATATCACAGTTGGTGGTCCATTTACTGGACACACTGGTAGTGAAGATACACCTGTTACAAAGACAACAAGTGGATTCTTAGTAGCAATGCCATACCCCGATACTCATGGTAAGAAGTTCGGTATTCTTGAATGTGAGTGCGGTGGTCAAGAACCTCGTCTTAGAGAAATAGTTGATAAAATGGGTGGAAAAGTAGTATCTTTCCGCCGTTGCAAGAGAATGGTTTTAGTAAATGGAAGATATCGTTGTAGTCTTCCAGGAATTTGTCCTGGACAGGCAGATGCAGTCCTTGGAATGAAGAAAGAAGGAGCTGAGTCAATTTTGACTGGTACATGTCAGGATTGAACAAACACCGTAACCGGTGTAGCTCCTCGTGTAGGAGTTTCAGTTTATCATTCTACAGATCACGTTTTAAGAGCAGCAGGTCATAGACTATATCGTAAACTTCCATCTGATTTTCAATCTAAGTAATTTTCAAGGGAGGTAGACAGGATATGTCTATAACTAAAGAAACAGCCATGGACCATATTAATGATCCAGCTGTCCTATGCTGTAGAGCAGAGGGCGGAATTACTATCGAAGCACCAAATTTGGAAGATCCATCATTATTTGATGACTACGTTGATTCCGGACTTCTAGAATTACCAGATGATGTTTTAAAGATTGGTCAAGTACTAGGCGCAACATTGAGCAAAACAACAGATGCACTTATTCCTTTAACAGCTGCAAATGTTGATAACATTCAATCAATGGATGACGATAGTGATGACGATGACGCATCAGCTGATGACGATAGTTCAGATGCAGACAATGCACCTGTAGCTACTGAAGACGTGAATACTGCACCAAGTACAACAGTTGCACCAGCCTCTGTTGCAAGCACTTCTAATGGAACAATCAAGATCGATATTGCCGAAGGTAAAGGAATTCATTTAGAAGTTCCTATGGCCTCAGCAGTATCAGCTGCACCAGCAGCTCAAAGTGAAGCTAAATTAGCAGCTGACGGTAATGCCGCTGCACCAGCTTCAGATGACTCAGCAGACGCTTCATCAGATGATGACGAAGTAGAAGCAAAAGTTATCAGAGAGCTAGAACGTGATCACGTTCAAATCGACAAAGTAGTATTTGGCGACAAGACTGAGATCGATGGTACAACTTTGACTATTAGAACACCTAAAGACTTGTGTAAAGAAGCTGTTGAAACTCAAGATATCGTTAAAGATATGACTTTAGATATCATTACACCTGACGATTATGACAAATATAGTGAAACAATCATGGATGTTCAACCTATTGCTACAAAGACTGAAGGAGAAATCGGTACAGGTGTTACACGTGTAATCGATGGAGCTGTCTTCGTATTAACAGGTACAGATGAAAACGGAGTTCAAATTGGTGAATTCGGATCATCTGAAGGTGAAATGAGCAAGAATATTATGTGGGGTCGTCCTGGTTCTCCAGATAAAGGCGAAATCCTCATTAAAGCTCAAGTAACAATTGAAGCAGGACGTAACATGGAACGTGTAGGTCCTTTGGCTTCCCATAAAGCCGCTGATGTTATTACTCAAGAAATCAGAGAAGCCCTTAAGAAGGCTGATGCTGGTCTCATTACTAAGAAAGATGAACTCAAACAAGTACGTCATCCAAAACAAAAACGTGTTGTTATTGTTAAGGAAATCATGGGACAAGGTGCTATGCACGATAACTTGATCATGCCCGTAGAACCTGTTGGTACATTAGGTGCTAAACCTAACGTTGACCTTGGTAACTTACCAATCATGCTATCACCTCTTGAAGTATTAGATGGTGGTATTCACGCTTTGACATGTATTGGACCTGCTTCTAAGGAAATGTCTCGTCACTACTGGCGTGAACCAATGGTTCAAGCTGCTATGGACGACGAAGATATTGACTTAGTAGGTGTATTGTTTGTTGGTTCACCACAAGCAAATACTGAGAAATTCTACGTTTCTAAGAGACTTGGAATGACAATTGAAGCAATGGACCTTGATGGTGCTATTGTTACAACTGAAGGATTTGGTAACAATCATATTGACTTTGCATCACATCTAGAACAAATCGGTTCAAGAGGCGTTCCTGTTGTTGGTATGTCATACTGTGCCGTTCAAGGTGCTCTTGTTGTTGGTAACAAGTACATGGACGCAATGGTTGATAATAACAAATCTGCTCAAGGTATTGAAAATGAAATTCTTGAGAATAACACATTATGTCAAGAAGATGCAATCAGAGCTCTAGCTATGTTGGAAACAAAGATGGCTGGCGGTAAGATTGAAAAAGCTGAACGTAAGTGGAATCCAAATGTTAAGGAAAATAACCTTAAGGTTATCGAAAAACATGATGGAATCAAGATCGACAGAGCTCCAAATGAGCAATCATTGCCAAAGAGCAAGAAGAGACTTGAAATCTACGAAAAAGAATAATGAATGAAGGGTAACTGGTATGGATAATTACGATTTATTAAATTACGCATCTACAGAACGACTTTTCGAAGGAATCATTTCTGAAGTTACAGATGCAGGTGTCATGATTGAATTAAAGGGAAGATTAGGTACTCTCAAAATACCTAAGAGAATGTTGATTTCTGAACATGAACCACAAATTGGTCATGAAGTAGGATTCTTAATGTCCTATCCCGAAGTCCTATCCGAAACCCCGAATGCAGATTACGTTAAAGCTATTGATGATTATAAAAAACATCAAGTTGAGATAAAACAGCGTACTAAGGAAAGGAAGGAAGAATAATGTCCTTAAAGAAGTATGATGGCTTACAGTCAGAAATTTATGTTCCTATCACACCTCAGCCTGTTTGGGCACCTGTTACAAAAGAGCTGAAAGATATGAAGATCGGAATTGCTACGGCTGCTGGTGTTCATCTAAAGAGTGATAAAAGATTTAATCTAGCCGGTGATACAAGTTACCGTGAGATCCCTTGGGATACAAAAACGGATGATTTGATGGTATCACATGGTGGTTATGATAATAGTGATGTTAATAAAGATATTAACTGTATGTTCCCAATCGATAGATTGCGTGAACTTGCAGATGCAGGCTTTATCAAAGGCTTAGCACCCACAGAATATGGTTTCATGGGTGGTGGTGGTGACATCGAAGCCTTTACAGATAAAACTGGTCCAGAAATTGCTCAAAAATTAAAGGCTGAAGATGTTGATGCCGTAATTATGACTGCCGGTTGAGGAACTTGTCATAGATCTGCCGTGATCGTGCAGAGAGCAATCGAATCCGTTGGGATTCCTACAATTTTAATTGCCGCATTACCTCCAGTAGTACGTCAAAATGGTTCACCTAGAGCTACAGCTCCTCGTGTACCAATGGGTGCTAACGCTGGTGAGCCTCACAATGTTGAAATGCAAACAGGCATTGTTAAGGATACTTTGAAGCAATTCGAAATTCTTGATTCACCAGGAAAAATTGTGCCTTTACCATATGAATATATAGCTAAGGTCTAGTTTGACCATAAAAGGAGGGTATATATTATTCCCTCCTTTTATTGTTAGTAAGGGGATTTTCAAATGAATAAAAATACTCTAACTATAAATGCATTTTCAATGCAAGATGTCACAATTGGACCAAAGTATCATATAACAAATACCAGTCTAGAGATTCCAGATCATCCATTGTTTGATATTGACGATCGGTTAAAATCCATTAAGGTCAAACTAGTTGATCCCAAGGATTGCCATTTTAAAATAAATACAATTATGGATGTTATCCCAATTTCTACAAAGGTTTTGGGTAATATAGGCTACGGCATGTCAAACACACTGACTGGTGTCAGTGTGATTTTGACTGGTGCCGATGAAACTGGTGTGCAATTGCATGAATTTGGTTCTTCAAATGGCTATCTTGATGAAAAAATTAAATTTGATACAGATGGTACCCCTAGTTCTGATGATACGATCATCTTAATTGATGTGACTTTGAAATCAGACTTTGAGTTCAATCGTAAAACCTGTGAAATGGTGTTTAACAGTGCTGATCAGTTTTTACAACCGATCAGAGAAGAATTGAAAGTTATGAACGGTCGCAATGCTGCTGAAAGCTTTGAATATGAAGATATTAAACATCCGGGTAAGCCAAAAGTTGCTGTCGTAAAAGAGGTAGCTGGACAAGGTGCCATGTACGACAATATGGTTTTTGCAAAAGAGCCAGGCGGTATTGAAAAAGGTATATCCATTATTGATATGGACAATATGCCCATTCTACTTTCTGCGAATGAATACCGTGATGGTGCTATTCATGCCTTAGTTTAGGAGGTAGTGAAATGGGTATTGGACCTTCAACAAAAGAAACAACTATGCATCATTTCCATGATCCACTAGTCAGAGTTGTAGCAAGCGACCCTGATGTAGATTTTCAAGGAGTTATCCTCGTGGGAACACCTCAAGATAATTATCTAAAGAATCTGGTAGGTCGAAGAACTGCTTTTTGGCTCGAAGCTATGCGTACTAACGGAGCTATTATTTCAGCCGACGGTTGGGGAAATTCCGATGTGGATTTCATTAACACAATGACTGAGATAGGTGACAAAGGTATCAGTATAGTTGGGCTGAAGTTTATTGGTAAGCAAGCGGGATTTGTGGTCGAAAGCGAACACACAAAATTTGTATTAGATATCAATAAATCAAAAAGTGGAACTGAAACTGAAATTGTTGGTGACAATAATCTTAATGAAAAAGACGCTCATAAAGCGTTGGGACTATTAAAATTAAAAATGAGAAAAGATGGACAAGTTCCAAAATAGGAGGAAAACATAATGCAATTTAGTAGAAGCATGACTGCAATCGATTCACATACAGCTGGAGAAGCAGCTAGAATTGTTACCGGTGGTATTCCAAAGCTAGTTGGTAACACAATCGCTGAGAAAAAGCAGTATTTGATCGACAATTATGATGATATTAGAACATCACTCATGTTAGAGCCAAGAGGACATCATGAAATGTTCGGTGCTTTCTTACTTGAACCATGTAATCCAGAAGCCGACTTTGGTATCGTCTTCATGGATACTGGTGGTTACTTGAATATGTGTGGTCACAACACAATTGCTGCTGTTACAGCTATCGTTGAAACAGGTATGGTTGATGTTGAACCAGGCGCAACTGAAAAGAAGGTTGTCTTAGACACACCTGCTGGATTAGTTCACGCTGTTGCACATCTAAAAGAAGGACTACAAGTAGAAAGCGTTTCATTCCAAAACGTACCATCATTCCTATACAAGAAAGACGTTAAAGTAAATGTTCCTGATATTGGGGAAATTACTTTGGACATCTCATTTGGTGGAAGTTTCTTCGCAATTTTACCAGTTTCAGAAATTAATGAAAAAATTGAAACAAGTAATTCACAAAAATTAGCAGATGTAGGTATGAAGATCTTGCACGCTGTTAATGATCAAGTTGAGATTCAACATCCAACTTTGGACCACATTAAGACAGTTGATTTAGTTGAAATGTATGGCGAACCAAAAGATGAAGAATCAACACTTCAAAATGTTGTTGTCTTTGGTGACGGACAAGTTGACCGCTCACCTTGTGGTACTGGTACAAGTGCTAAGATGGCTACATTACATGCTAGAGGAAAACTTGATATTGACGAGAAATTCGTTTATGAAAGTATTCTAGAAACAAAATTCTACGGCCGTGTTGTTAAGGAAGTAGAAGAGGGCGGACTACCAGCAGTAATTCCAGAAGTTACTGGTTCAGCCTGGATCACAGGATTTAATAATTTCATGTTCGACCCAACAGATCCATTGTCAAAAGGTTTCGAACTGAAGTAGAGGAGGAAACGCCGTGGTTTTAGTTGTACAAATTATTCTAGCAGTAGTATTAATCTACTTTGCTATCATATTTTTCGCAGATTATTATAAACACAGACATGAAAACGACGGTAACATTGTTGTTGCCGGAGTTATCGGTGCAATTACCAATTTCTTAGATACATTAGGTATCGGAAGTTATGCACCTACGACCTTATTATTGAAGGTTACTAAATTTTTGAAATCAGATAAACTGATTCCTGGTACACTTACAGTTGCCTGTACCATTCCAGTTATCACAGAGGCATTTCTATTTATTGATGCCATTAAAATGGAAGGTGCAACCTTGTTATCAATGGTTGCCGCAGCTGCTATTGGATCATTCACTGGTTCAAAGATCATGACAAAATTCAATGAAAAAATCATTAGAATTATCATGGGTATTGCGCTATTCTTAACGGCTATCTTAATGTTACTATCACAACTAGGTGTCATCAGTGCTTTAGGTGCTGGTAATACAGCCCTTGGACTTCACGGTAGTAAATTAGTTATTGCTGTTGTTGTTAACTTTATTTTGGGTGCACTTATGACAGCCGGTGTTGGTTTGTACGCACCATGTATGGCCCTAGTTTATATGTTAGGAATGAACCCAGCCGTTGCATTCCCAATCATGATGGCTTCATGTGCTGTGCTTATGCCAGTTGCAAGTAGAGAATTCGTTAAATCAGGTGACTACAATAGACGTGGTAGTATGGGTATCACAATTGGCGGTATTATCGGTGTTGTAATTGCCGTAACATTCGTTAAGAGTCTTGACCTAACTGTTCTAACATGGCTTATTATTGTTGTTGTTACATATACTGGTCTATCAATGCTTTATCAAGGTATCAGACAAAAGAACGCGGCTTAGTTTTTAAATTGAGGTTTCTATTGAGGTTTTATTAAATTATACGGAGGGGATTATTATGGATACAGCTGATAGATTGATTGTTTGTGGTGGATGTAATGCTAAACTTGGTCCCGGAAAATTAGAGAACATTTTAAAGGATCTACATCAAGATAAAAAACCAAATGTAATGGTTGATTTTGAAACAACAGATGATGCTGCTATTTTAAAAATAAATGATGACACTGCAATTATTCAAACAATTGATTTCTTCCCTTCAATGGTAAGTGATCCGTATCTATTCGGACAGATTGCTGCTACTAATGCTCTTAGTGATGTTTGGGCAATGGGTGGTTCAGTAGTTTCTGCTTTGAATATTGTCGGTTTCCCTGAGGAAATGAATCAATCTATTTTACACAAGATCCTAAAAGGTGGACTCGAAAAAGTAACTGAAGCCGGTGGCTTCTTGGCGGGTGGTCATTCCATCCAAGATCACCGTCCAAAGTACGGACTTTCAGTTAATGGTATCGTTTCACCTAAGAAGGTTTTGAGAAATGATACGTGTAAATTAGGTGATGATCTGATTTTAACCAAACCTTTAGGTGTTGGTATTGTCACGACTGCATACGGAGCTGAACAAATCGGCGAAGAGGAATTTAATGAAGCCATTAAAAGTATGACGACATTAAATAAATACGCTGCTGAAATTATTAGAGATTATCCTGTAACAGCATGTACTGATATTACGGGATTTGGCCTCTTAGGCCACTTAAATGAATTTTTACATGACGAATATACTGCTGAACTAGATTCAACAAGTATTCCCATGATCCCCGCTGCATATGATTGTGCTGAAGAGCTATTAGTAACCGGTGGTGGCCAACGTAATCGTATCTTCTTAGATGGCAAGATCGACTTCACTTTCGATGATCCTGCACTTGAAGAAATTCTGTTTGATCCCCAGACATCAGGCGGTTTGATGTTCAGTGTAGATCCAAAATATACTGATGAAATATTAGACAAATTAAACCAGTTGGAGCTTCCCAGTGCAAAAATTGGTAAGATTGTACCGAAGGGTGATTCAGAGATCGTAGTTAAATAAGGAGAGTGTAATTTTGGAAAAAATTAATGCGTTAGATAAAGTTTGTCCAGCACCAATTATTATGGCAAAGAGAGCCTTGAAAGAAACTGATGAAGTTGAAATATTAGTAGACGATGATATGGCACCTCAAAATCTTAAGAAGTTAGCTGACCAAAAGAGCTACGACTATGATGTTAAAAAAGGTGATAATAATCAGTTCACTGTCACATTAAAGAAAACTGAAAAATCACATGATCAAGCCGAAAGTTCTTCCCTCAATGACCAAGGCAGTTCATATATCGTTGTGATCAATACAGACATCATGGGGCATGGAGACGATACCCTTGGTAAGAATCTCTTACATGGGTTCGTATCTTCATTAACTGAACAAGATGTTTTGCCTGATAAGATCCTTTGTTATAACGGTGGTGTAAAACTACTTGTTGAAGGATCAGATTATTTAACAGACTTGAAGGCCCTTGAAGAAGCTGGCGTCCAAGTTATGGGATGCGGAGCATGTCTCGACTACTTCAACTTAAAAGATAAACTAGCTGTAGGTACTATCACCAATATGTTCAGTATTGTTGAAATGATGAGACAACAGAATCGTATCGTAAGACCAGATTAGAGGCTAAGATAAAATGGAAACAAAATTTGGATTATTGACATTTTCAACTACGCATCAGGCCATCGCAACAAACGAACTTTTAAAGAGTAAACAAGAGTTTGAAACCAGCATAATTTCGACACCTGGAAAGATTTCGGCTGGATGCGGTATGAGTGTCAGGTTCAATTATTCAGATAAAGATGCTATTTTGAAACTTTTAGCTGATGAAGATCTGCAGTTTCAAAACATCTATGTGGGAACACGTGTAGGTGTCAGAATCACTTACGAATTAGACGATTAAAAGGAGTTATCATGGAAACAATAGGTCAAGATCAAATAATTATAGCGACTGCAGGACATGTTGATCACGGTAAAACTACTTTAATCAAAGCTTTGACAGGAATCGATACTGATTCCACAGAAGCAGAAAAAAAGCGAGGCCTAACCATTAACTTGGGCTTCGCTTTTTTCGACTTACCGAATCATGAACAAGTAGGTATCGTTGATGTCCCTGGTCACGAAAAATTTCTAAAAAATATGATTGCAGGACTTAGTGGAATAGACTTAGTTCTCTTAGTTGTTGATGCCGCTGAAGGTATTATGCCTCAGACAATTGAGCACGTTGACATTATGTCATTACTTGGAATCGACAATTATATTGTTGTTTTGAGTAAGATCGATACAGTCGATGATGAGATGAAAGAGTTAGTTACAGAAGACGTTAAAGACTTCTTAGACAAACATAAAATCGATGCACCGATCCTCGATGTTGATGCTATCAGTGGTACCGGTATGAAAGAATTGATCAAGGTTATGGATGAAAAAATTGAAAACATCGAAAAGCCTAAGGTCAATGATATTCCAAGAATCAATGTAGACCGTTCATTTTCTATCAAAGGCTTTGGTACGATCGTTACCGGAACACTGCTTGAAGGTGAATTGAATACTGATATGACTCTGGAAGCCTTTCCTAGCGGTAAACAAACTAAAATAAGAAATATCCAAGTTCACGATCGCAACGTAAAGCGTGCTGAACCCGGAACTAGAACAGCTATCAATTTGACGAATCTAAAGACATCCGAGATCCGCCGTGGGGATGTTTTGACACTTCCTGACAATATCAAGAAGACGTGGATGCTCGATGTTGACTATAAGATGTTGCCAGATAAGGATGCCAACTTACTAGGGTTGTGGACTCGTGTTCGTGTATATTTAGGTGCACGTGAGATCATTGCTCGAGTGGTTCCTTTAGGTATCGAACAAATTGATGCTGATAAAGATAACTATCTCCAACTTCGTTTGGAAGAACCAGTTGCCGTCAAGAAGGGTGACCGTTATATTTTACGGACGTATTCACCTATGGTTTTGATCGGTGGCGGTAGTGTGCTTGACCCTAATCCGGACAAGCATCGTCGTTTTAATGAAAAAGTATTGAAGCAATTATCAGTCAAAGCCTCTGGTAATCAAGAACAAATCGTCTTAGATTTCCTTGATAATTCGAGTGCTTTAGGATCAAAGATCCCTGAATTGGCAGACTATTTGAACTTATCCAATGATGATGTTCAAAAGATGATCAGTGATTTGGTAAAACAAAAAGAAGTTGTTAAGATATCTGGTTTGATCATCAAAAAGTCTAAACTAGAAGATTTCGATAAAGAAATTCTCGACACACTTTGGAATTACCATAAAAAGAATCGCCTGCAAAAGGGGATGCCAAAAGAGGAATTGATCACTAAGTTCAAGATTTCAGTTGATGACAATAAGATAATGGAAAAAATCTTAAAGAAGATGGCTGAATTAGGACAGATCAATATCTTAGGATCACTGATCGCTGCTGGTGACTTTGAGGTCAAATATAACAAGTATCAACAAAAGGCTCATGATGAAATTATTAGTGAGTTGAATAAATCACCATTGATGCCACCTAACTTTGATGATCTAATCGGATCTGATAAGACTAAGGAAGAAGTGCTTAAGGCTATTGAAGGTGAAGAGGTTCTTCGTTTAGGTGAAAAAAACGTTATGTTAAAATCCGCCTTTGACGAAGTGTCCAAGAAAGTCGTTGATTATTTGAAAGAAAATGAAACGATGACTTTGGCTGAATTCAGAGATTTAACTGGAGCTAGTCGTAAGTACGGAATGATGACACTTGAGTATATGGACAAGTTAGGAATTACTCGTAGGAAAGAAAATATGAGAATTTTGGCAAAGAAGGAATTATAATGATCTATTTTGATAATGCTGCAACTACTGCAATTAAACCCAAAGAAGTCGGAGAGAGCGTTTCAAATGTTTTGGTAAGTGGTCTTTATGGTAATCCCGGTCGTGATTCATCTGAATTCAGTGTTAACAGTGGGGTTGTCGTTAATCAGACTAGAGACAAGCTTGTAAAGCTGTTTAATGTTCCATCCAATGATTTAGTCACATTTACGACTAATGTCACTGAGAGTCTTAATACAGTTTTGAAGGGTATCCTTAGGGAAGGTGACCATGTCATCACAACTGATTACGAGCACAATTCTGTTTTGAGACCTTTGGCTCAATTAAAAGAGAAACGAAATGTTGACGTTGATTATGTAACTTTTGATAAAGAGACAGGGTTACTCTGTGTTGAAGATTTTGAAAAGTATTTGAAACCCAATACTAAAGCTGTTGTCTGCAATAATGCATCAAATGTAACTGGCTATGTTTTGCCGATCAAACAGATCAGTGGGTTTTGTCAGAAGCATGATCTATTATTGATCGTTGATGCAGCTCAAACAGCTGGAGTCGAAGACATCGATATTCAAAGAGATAAAATTGATGTTCTTTGCTTTACTGGTCACAAATCATTGTATGGGCCACAAGGTATTGGAGGGATCTGTTTTAGAAAGCCAATCGAAATTGAACCACTAAAGAGCGGTGGAACTGGAATTGATTCTTTCAACACGAGTATGCCTAAATTCTTCCCAACACGTCTTGAAGCGGGAACAATGAATGTGCCTGGTATCGTTGGCCTGTCAGCAGGTATAGATTACGTAAATAAAAAAGGTATTGATAATATTAAAAATTATATTAATGGTCTTGTTTCAAGAATCATGGAAACTTTACAACAATACCCAGAAATCAAGATCTATACTCCATTTAATGCTGAAATCACTGGTACAGTAGGTTTTAACATTGGTGATATTGATTCTGCTGAAGTCGGTCAGTGGCTTTGGGATAATTACCAAATTGCTACTAGACCTGGAGCTCACTGTGCTCCACGAGTTCATGAAAGATATGGCACAGTAGAACAAGGTATCGTTAGAATTTCATTGTCCAGTTTTAATAAGGATGAAGAAGTGGATACTTTCCTAAAAGCAATCAAAGAATTTATGGATATTTATAGAAGGGGACTCTAATGGATCAAAAAAAGTTATTCAGAAGTTTACCATCAGTTAATGATTTGCTAAATTCCGATAAGATATCAGAATTGTCAAAAACAGTCGGTGCTAATGAACTGAAAAACTTGGTTCAAGAAGCAATTGAAGATGCTCGTCAATCAATTTTGAGCGGTGATATAACTGATGCCGGCGAAGTATCGATTGAATGCATGTATCAAGATTTACTAAGTAAGATGGATGATGATCGAGTTTTAGAATTACAACCAGTTATCAATGCTACGGGAGTAATTCTCCATACTAATTTAGGACGTGCCAAGTTGGCCGATTCAGCCCGTCATGCTATCGACGCCATTGCTAGTAATGCAACTAATTTGGAATATGACATTACTTTAGGAGAGCGTGGCGATCGTTACAAGGCAATCGGCAAGTTGGTCAGTGAATTGACTGGTGCCGATGATGCGATTGTTGTTAATAATAATGCAGCAGCCGTAATGCTAGTCTTGAGTACCTTCTTTAGTAATAAAGAGATCATTACTTCTCGTGGTCAATTAGTTGAGATCGGTGGTTCGTTCAGAGTACCTGATATTATCACTTCAACTGGTGGTATCTTGCGTGAAGTAGGGACAACTAACAAAACTCATCTACGTGATTATGAAAATGCCATTAATGAGAATACTGGTGGTTTTTTGATCGTTCATACAAGTAATTATAAAGTTATCGGCTTTACCGAAACACCTGATTCTAAGGAATTGAAGAAGTTAGCCGAAAAGTATGATTTACCACTTATGAATGATCTAGGAAGTGGTTTGATGCTTGACCTATCCGAATATGGTTTAGGCAAAGAACCAACTATCAGCCAAGAATTACAGAATTGTGATTTAGTTATGTTCTCAGGTGATAAATTACTTGGTGGACCACAAGCTGGTATTATTGCCGGTAAGCAGAAGTATATCGACAAATTAAAACACAATCAGTTATTGAGAGCTTTGCGTGTTGACAAGATGACTTTGGCTGCTTTAACTGAAACTTTGAAGATTTATCGTGATCCAGAAAAGGCTATGACTGAAATACCAGTCTTGAATGCCTTAACTGTTATTGAGGATAAGTTAAAAGAACGTGCTGAAAACTTGTTGTCATTGATCAAAGAGAAGACTTCGTTTGATGCTGAAATAGTTGCTGGAGATACAGTTGTTGGTGGGGGTTCATTCCCAGATGTTAAATTACCAACATACTTGTTAAGTCTTGAGTCTGATATTCCGGTTGTGAAGTTAGATAAGCTTTTGAAATATGTTAAATATCCATTGATTTCAAGAGTTCATGATGAAAGTATTTTGTTTGATATTAGAACAATTGATGATCCAGAATTTGATAAGATCATTACTGATTTAAATGAAATCAAGAAATGAAAAAAGAGATCAGCTAGTTTACTAGCTGATCTCTTTTTATTATAGTGTGTGTTTATCTAAAAGTTTTCCGGAATTCAAATCATCGATTTCTGAAACTATAAAGCTCTTTTTCTCTAAACGAGTGATGATATTCTTCAAATCTTCGATGGTTGTTTCAGCAGGCAAAGTAAAGAGATTTCTTCTTACAACTTCATTTGTCTTTGCATCAAGCGTGATACAACCTGATATTGAAACGTATTTAGCAATGATCTTTAACATCTTTGCCAGATCACCACGTTCACCGGTTGAGCTAACTGTTAAAACATAGCTGCTGACTTCCAGATTCCAAGCGTCAGACAACATTGTCAAAAGACTGGCATGAGTCAAAATACCATAAAACATATTTGATTCATCCAAAACGGCAATGTAAGGAAGATCTTTGATATTAAAGAATACTTTGAAGAATGGTGAATCAACATTAATTGTCTTGGTAGCATTCTTCATCAGAGTTGTGACGGGAAGACTCATGTCGCCTCCACGTGATTTATGACGGTAGATGTGCATTTTGTAAATATTTCCCCTAAATATTTGACCGCTTTCATCTAGGATAGGAACACACCTAAAACCTGATTCCTCAAGGACTTTCAACGCTTCTTCAAGTGTGACAGTTTCTTTTACTGTAACTAATTTATCTTTTTTAAGTACTAATGACTTAACTAACATATATTTCACATCCAATCCAACTATATGAAAACAATGATACAGTAAATTTTCACAAAAAAAAAGAATGCCTAGGCATTCTTTTATCAATATTAAGGATTATTGACGACCCTTGATACCTGTAGCTTCAAAACCATCTTTAAGAATCTTTGTAAGTTCTGCAGCTGATTGTTTCATTTGTTTTGATTCTTCGTCATTTAATGGAACTTCAATGATTTGTTTTAGACCTTTACGGTTGATGATAGCAGGTGAACCGATATAAATATCAGAAACGCCATATTGACCAGTCATCATGTTTGATAGTGGAAGAACAGTGTTCTCATCACTTAGCAAGGCTTTTGAAATTCTTGCAAGAGCAGTACCGATACCGTAGAATGTAGCACCCTTAGTATTGATAATGTCGTAAGCTGCGTTAACAACCTTCTTGTAGATAGCGTCAAGAGTATCTTGTGTAACTTCTGGATGTTGTTCCATCCATTCAGCCATTGTTACGCCACCGATTGATAGATGTGACCAAGCAGCGAATTCTGAATCACCGTGTTCACCCATGATATATCCGTTAACTGAACGAGGGTCAATTCCTAATTCTTCACCAACGAATTTTTGTAGTCTAGCAGTATCTAGTGATGTACCAGAACCGATAACACGTTCCTTAGGGAAGCCTGAAAGTTTCCAAGTAGCGTATGTCAAGATATCAACTGGGTTTGCGGCAACCAAGAAGATACCATTGAATCCTGATTCAACGATTGGATCAACAATTGTCTTCAAGATGTTAAGGTTTTTGTTAACTAGATCAAGTCTTGTTTCACCTGGTTTTTGTGGTGCACCAGCAGTGATAACAACAAGATCAGCATCTTTAGCATCTGAATATTCACCAGCGTGAATGTTCTTAGGGAATGAGAATGGAAGTGCATCAGCAAGATCCATTGCGTCACCCTTAATCTTATCTTTAGCGATATCACAGATAACTAATTCTTGTGCAATACCTTGTAGTGTCATAGCGTAAGCAAATGTTGAACCTACAGCGCCGTCACCGACTAGAAGTACTTTTTGATGATTCTTTTCGTTTGTTGGAGTCGTCATATTAAATATCATCCCTTCAAAATAAATATGTTCCGCATACAATTATACAAATAAAGCATGAAAATAAACAGGGGCATTGTAAAAAAAGTAAAAATTAACTAGTTTTAAAATGATATAATTGAAGTTCGAAATGAGGTATTGATATGAAATTAATCGTTGGTTTAGGAAATCCCGGAAAAAAGTATGATCGCACAAAACACAACATGGGTTTTATGACGATTGACAAATTAATGGATGAATATGGTCAAACACAGATGAAAAAGGACTTTGAAGCAGAATATTGTAAATTCAAAGTTGAAACTGAGACAGTCTTTTTAGTTAAACCATTAACTTTCATGAACGAGTCAGGAAGAGCAGTTAAATTCTTGATGGGCTATTATCAAATTCAACCAGATGAAATTATGGTCATTCACGATGATCTAGATATGCCAATTGGTAAAGTAAGATTACGTGCCAAGGGTTCAGCAGGTGGTCATAATGGAATTAAGAGTATAATTTCATCTGTTGGGACACAAGATTTCAAACGTATTAAGATAGGTATCCAGCATCCTCAGAAACAAACCGTTGTAAATTGGGTCTTAACACCATTTTCAAAAGATAACGAACCAGTTGCCTTAGCTGGAATTGATAAAGCAGCCGATGCCGTTAAAGATTGGGTTGCTGGAGATAGCTTTGATCAATTGATGAATAAATATAATTAGAGGGCGTAGGAGGGGCGTTCAGCTTCTGAGCATTGCCTAGAATAACGAAGATGACGTTTTATGTCATATTCGTTATTCGTAGCAAGCACAGGAAGTTGCCCCTCCGTAGCCCGTTTAGGATAGAGGGTTTAGAGAAAGGCGTTCAGCTTCTGAGCATTGCCTAGAATAACGAAGATGACGTTTTATGTCATATTCGTTATTCGTAGCAAGCACAGGAAGTTGCCCCTCCGTAGCCCGTTTAGGATAGAGGGTTTAGAGAAGGCGTTCAGCTTCTGAGCATTGCCTAGAATAACGAAGATTACGTTTTATGTCATATTCGTTATTCGTAGCAAGCACAGGGAGTTGCCCCTCCGTAGCCCGTTTAGGATAGAGGGTTTAGAGAAGGCGTTCAGCTTCTGAGCATTGCCTAGGAGAACGAAAATGACGGTTTGTGTCATATTCGTTATTCGTAGCAAGCACAGGAAGTTGCCTCTCCGTAGCCCGTTTAGAGGGTAGATCCCTCAGAAATATAAGAACAAATAAATTGTTCTCACAAAAAAGGGGCCAAAATTGAACTTAATAGATTTTATTGCTAAAAAGTTAGATTTAGGGAAATTTATTAGCCAAATCAAACCAGATACCAAGAACATGCTAACTGGTTTGACGGGCTCAACAATTTCCCTTTTTGTGCTGGAATCATTAAAAGAAACAAATAAGAAAATATTGATGGTGGAAAATACTAATTTCCACGCCAATAAAACATATGATGACTTAAATCTGCTCGACAGTGAGCACGTACATATTTTTCCAGTTGAAGAGGCTATTTCAACTGAGATTGCTACCAGTTCACCAGATGAGTTGAGTCAACGGCTGGATTCTCTGAATTTTTTGATCAGTGATGAATCGGGAATCGTCGTTACGTCAGTCGCCGGTTTGGAATATGCGTTATCAGATAAAGAGTTGTTTAAAGCAGCTCAGTTAAATATTACAAAAGATCTTGAATATGACTTGGAAAGTTTGAACAGCACTTTTGTTCAGATGGGTTACAACAAAGATAAATTAGTTGCTAAGCCGGGAGACTTTGCGATCCGTGGTGATATTGTCGATATTTATCCATTGAATGTTGATAATCCGGTTAGAATTGATTTCTTTGGTAATCAAGTTGAGAAAATTAAATACTTCGATGCTGAAACACAGCGCAGTTTGGAAGAACTAGACAGTATTAATTTGTCACCAGCTAATGATCGAGTAATAACTGATGAGCAGATTCAAGCTGGATTAAAGAAGTTAAATAAGAGTTTTAATAAGCAATTAGATGCCGCAGATAAAGATACCAAAGATAATTTGCAGACGGCTTTTGGACAAATCATTGAAGAATTGTCAGAGAATATGCGTCCTGATAACATTGGAAGTATCATCAATTATTTAAATGATAAGCCAAGTAGTTTGTTGGATTACTTGAGTAGCGATGATTTGATTATTTTCAATGAATATAATCGTTTATTGGAGCAGTCTAAAGACAATTTGGCTGACAATCAGTCATGGTTAGCGAGTCAATTAGAGTTTGGTAAAAGTTTGCCTGAGCAGACGATTCGTCAAGATTTTATTGATGTACTGAAAGATAATAAGAATCCACAAGTATATTTATCAGCCTTTCAACAAGGTATGGGGCATATCCGTTTAAATCAGTTAGAAAATGTTCCAGTCAGAAGTATGCAACAATTCTTTAGTCAAATGCCGCTGCTAAAATCAGAGGTCGAACGTTGGCAAAAACAGGACTATACCGTTTTACTACTTATTAGTAATGAGAAACGAATTTCTGCTATCAACAACACCTTGGTTGACTTTGGAATTAAAGCCACTCTGACAGATGACAAAGTTATTGAACACCAGACACAGATCATGAATGCTCGTTTGGGATTGGGTTTTGAAATACCTGAAGAAAAAGTTGCCATTATCACAGAAAAAGAGCTATTCAATAAGCAACCTAAACGAAGACGTCATCAGACTTTAGCTAATGCAGAACGTTTGAAGAGTTATAACGAACTAAAACCAGGCGACTATGTTGTCCATGTCAATCATGGTATTGGTAAGTTTATTGGTATGCAGACGATGGAAGTTGATGGTAAACATCAAGACTACATAACAATCGAATATCGTGATGATGGTAGATTATTCATTCCTGTATCACAACTTGATATGGTGCAGAAGTACGTTTCGGCTGAAGGTAAATCACCACGAGTCAACAAACTTGGTGGTAATGAGTGGCAAAAAACCAAGCGTAAAGTTCAATCCAGTATTGAAGATATTGCTGATGATTTGATAGATTTATATGCTCAACGTGAGGCTGCTAAGGGCTTTGCCTTTCCTAAAGACGATGAAATGCAGCATGACTTCGACAATGCTTTCCCATATCCAGAAACACCGGATCAATTGCGTTCAACTGACGAGATCAAGCGAGATATGGAAAAGAATCATCCAATGGATCGTTTGTTAGTTGGGGATGTTGGCTTTGGTAAGACTGAAGTTGCCTTGAGGGCGGCTTTTAAAGCTGTTGAAGCAGGTAAACAAGTTATCTTCTTAGTACCAACGACCTTGTTGGCTCAACAACATTACGAAACGATGAAAGACAGATTTGAAGGATTCCCAGTCGAGATCGGTATGTTGTCCAGATTCCAAACTCGTAAGCAGAGTAAGGAAATTGTTGAGAAAATGGAAAAAGGTGAACTTGATATTGTTGTGGGAACACATCGTTTATTATCAAAGGATGTAAAATTCCACGATATTGGTTTACTTATTATTGATGAGGAACAGCGTTTTGGTGTTAAACATAAGGAAAAAATCAAGCAATTAAAGTCTAATGTGGATGTTTTAACATTGACCGCAACGCCGATCCCCAGAACTTTGAATATGTCGATGCTTGGTGTACGTGATCTGTCATTGATCGAAACGGCACCAAGTAATCGTTATCCAGTCCAAACGTACGTCATGGAACAGAACTATCAAGTTATAGCTAGTGCTATTAAGCGCGAGATGGAACGTGGTGGTCAGGTCTTTTATTTGCATAATCGAGTTGAAGACATGGAGCAAGTTGCCAATCAATTACAAGCGTTAGTACCAGAAGCTAGGATCGCTACGGCACACGGTCGCATGACTGAAACACAAATGGAAGGTGTCATTTCTGACTATTTGAATGGCGATTATGATGTTTTGGTAACGACGACAATTATTGAGACGGGTGTTGATATGCCAAATACCAATACTTTGATCGTGGAGAACTCGGACCGTTATGGATTATCACAACTTTATCAGATCCGTGGACGTGTTGGACGTTCTAGCCGAGTTGCCTATGCCTATTTGATGTATAAACCTAATAAAGTTTTAACAGAAGTTGGTGAACAACGTCTGGAAGCAATCAAGAACTTTACTGAACTTGGTTCAGGATTCAAGATTGCTATGCGAGACTTGTCGATCCGTGGTGCCGGTAATTTACTTGGTAAACAACAACATGGATTTATTGATTCGGTTGGATTCGACCTGTATACCCAGATGTTAAATGATGCTGTGGCTAAAAAACGTGGTCATACTAAAGCTGAAAAAACGAATGCCGAAGTTAATTTGGAATTGGAAGCTTATATACCTAAGACTTATATCAGTGATGAACGTCAAAAAGTCGAGTTATACAAACGTATTCGTCAAATTGATTCCGATGAGAACTATCAAGAAGTCCGTTCAGAGTTATTAGATCGTTTTGGTGAGTATCCAGATGAAGTTCAAAACTTATTAGATATTAGTTTGTTGAAGACTTCATTGGATGAATCACTTATCAACAGCGTTGTGATGAGAAATGGCATGATAAATATTAAATTTGCTAAAAAAGCCAATGATTATTTGACCGGTGATTTAGTGTTCAAATTCTTAGGTAATACAACTATGAAGGCGACAGTCCACAATAACAATGATGAATTTAAGATTACCTTGGATTCAGGTAGTGTCAAAAAAGGTGAATGGTTCAAACAATTTGATACCTTCGCTCAAAAAATGGCTGAAGAGTTTGATAAATTAAAGAAAGTTAAAACAGAAGAATGAGAAAAGAAACCTCAAGAGCCATACAGGGGACTTGGATTCTGACGATTGCCTCACTGTTATCTGAATTATTGAGTGCAATCTATCGGATACCTTTGCAAAATATTGTTGGGGATCGGGGCTATTTCATTTATCAACAGGTTTATCCCATTTATGGGATATTTTCTGTCTTAGCATTGTCGGGATTACCAGTAGTGATCTCAAAAGTTTTTGCACAACAAGGTAGTGATGCTGCTAAAAGTAGACTGATGAAGAATACTTTTGGATTGTTACTGGCGGTCTGCATCTTGATTACTATTTTGTTGTGGGGAGCATCTAAAAAATTAGCATTTTTTATGGGTGATCCTAATTTATATCATGAAGTTCGTGCGGTATCGTTAACGTTTCTGTTGATACCGTTTGAGGCGAGTTTACGAGGGTACTTTCAAAGTGAACTGATCATGGAACCGAGTGCCATTTCGCAAATATCTGAACAATTGGTCAGGATCATTGTGATCATAGGGGCTGCGATGCTATTTGGCAAAGGGATGCTTGATGAATATCAGATGGGGACACTTGCAAATAGCGGTGCCTTTATCGGTGGACTATTTGCGGTAGTAATTTTAGGGATCGCAATGTTAGTCAGGCATCCACTTGTTAAAAGTAAGCAGTCGTCTGATTTGAAATTGGAAAAGGGTTTGAGCTTAGAGGTTGTTTTAATAATCATCTTCACTGGTGTGACGATCTTCTATCAGTTTATCGATTCATTTTCGATGTTGCGTTTACTGATGAGAGCTGGACACCAGTTAGCTGAAGCAGAAATCCTAAAGGGTGTCTTTGATCGTGCGCAACCGTTGATTCAATTAGGCATCGTTATTTCATTGTCATTTGTTTCGACAATCATGCCGCAATTAAAATCAGATAAGTTTGATATGAATAAACAATTGATCGGTAAAATGATGCGTGTTTGCCTGTGGTTGGCTACAGCAGAAACGGCTGGATTGATCTCATTGATGCCAGTCGTTAATACGATGTTGTTCACTAATTCAGATGGATCATTTGCTTTAGGTGTTTATATGTTGTCGATCGTGATTGTTTCAGGGATCAACTTGTTAATAGCCGTTACGAGCAGCGATAATGAAAAAAACCTAGTCAAACTGGTAATATTCTTAGTATCGCTAGTAGCAAAAGTTGTACTTAATATTTTATTGATACCACATTTTGGTATCGTTGGTGCGGCCTTAGCAACCGTCTTGAGTGAACTAATAATCCTAAGTGGTCTATTGATGATTTATTCAAAAGATCGGGGAACATTGTTGATCGGTCGCAGGTTCACAGTCAAAGTATTATCGTCAGGTTTATTTATGGCTTTATGCATCAGAGCGTTAGAAAAGTTTATGAATCACTATTTGTTTTTAACACGAGTGAACAGTGTTTTAATAAGCATAGTATTGATCCCAATAGGTATAGTTATCTACTTGTATTTATCGAAAGTACTAAACATTTTGGATAAATCAGAGTGGAAGATATTACCAATGGGAAAACTATTTATAAAAATTATGAGGATTGAGTGAAAAATGAGATTAGATAAATTTCTAAAAGTAAGTCGTATTATTAAAAGAAGAACAGTTGCCAAAGAATTTGCCGACAACGGACGTGCTACGGTCAATGATCGTGTAGCAAAATCATCAACTGATGTATCAGTAGGGGATGTCTTGGAAATGCACTTTGGTGAAAGAACTATGAAAGTCAGAATCCTTAACATCAAAGAAACAACTAAGAAGAGCGATTCAGAAGAGATGTTCGAAGAAATCGACTAAATGTTGAGATTAGATTAAAAAGCTTAGAAAACGGTTCAAATCAAGCCCCAAAATTGGTATACTCAATGTATTAATTTCTAGGGGAGTAGTAGCATGGAAGTACATAAATTAGCTAACTCTAATGTCTCAGTTTTAAAACCGAAACAAGTAAATAATTCCCAAAATACTAGTCGAAGTAACTATGTTCTAAAAATTCATAAGCGTCGATTAGCCGCAATTGGGATTGTTTTTGCATTAGTGATTTGTGTACTGGGCTTTCAAATAATTAGTGCTCATCAAGCTTATTCAAAAACAGTTGGCAACATTGAAGTTAGCCAAGAAAAATTGAGTAAACAAAAAGCAACTAAACATGATTTGAAGATCGAAAAGTCACAACTTAATAATAAGAGCTATCTAGAGAAATATATTCGTGAGAAGTATATGTACTCAAAACCTGGTGAACAGATTTATAATTTGCCAGATTCAGCTAATACTTTTCAAAAATAGGGAAAGGGATTTTTTTATTTAGATGACAGTTGAAGTAGGATCCAAAGCAGAAGGTAAAGTTACTGGAATTACAAATTTTGGAGCATTCGTTGACCTAGGAGAAGGACAAAGCGGAATGGTACACATCAGTGAAGTTGCTGATGGATACGTTAAAGATATCCACGATGTCTTAAAGGTCGGAGATACTGTAAAAGTTTTGGTTCTTAATGAAAAGGATCATAAAATTGCATTGTCTATTAAGCAAGCCAGTGACAGACCAAGACCTAAGCGTCACTTTGAAAAGAAACCGCAACATAAACCGGTAGAAAATTTTGATGATATGATGTCTGACTTCATGAAACAAAGTGAAGAGAGAATGACTACCATTCGTAAAAATACTGAAGGTAAACGCGGTGGCCGTGGTGGCCGTAGAAGCTAAATTAATTAAAAAAGCGTTTCGTTTACAAGTCGTAGGCGAAGCGCTTTTTAGTATATAAGAAGGACAGTATGAGAATAGAAAATGAATTGATCGGAGCAGTAAAAAAGGTTTTACACAAGTACCAGGCCAAACGAGTTTTGATTGCTGTTTCTGGTGGTGTAGATTCGATGGTCTTATTGACAATTGTCAGTAAGCTTTTTTCCAACAAAGACTTCGGCGTGGTCAACGTTGATCACGACTTGCGTCCTAGTAGTGCTGAAGAAGTAGAATTTTTGAAAGATTTTTGTCAGCAACATGATTTTAAATTCTATACAACTAAGTGGACTAATCATCCGAGTGATATTGGTATGGAAGCGGCCGGTCGCAAGTTTCGCTATGACTTTTTTGCCCAAGTAATGAAGCGTGATAATTACGACACATTGCTGACAGCACATCATGCTAATGATTTAGCTGAGAATATTTTGATGAAGCTGATCCGCTCTGGAAATATTTTTGAGGTCACAAGTCTTAAACAAAGACGTAATTTTACAGTAGGACAATTAGTCAGACCGCTGTTGCAATTCAGCAAAGCTGACTTAAAAACCTATGCTAAGACTAGAGAGATAAAATACGTTCAAGATGAGACAAATTTTGAGAATATTACTATGCGTAATCGATTACGGAATAACATTTTTCCAGAATTAGAACAGGAAAACGGTCAAGTATTGTCACACTTTAATTTATTTGATCAGCAGTTGAATGCTTTGATTGATTTGGCTGTAGATAAATTTTCTCAGATAGAATTACAAATGGATATATCTAATTTGGCAGGTAAGTTAATGCCTGTAAAAGTTTTGGATCATAATCAGCAGACCTTATTTTGGGGAAGCTTTTTTACTCGAAAACTACCTATCTCCGTCAGCAATAAACAAATTGACCAAATAATAGAGGTAATTGAAAATGATCATCCTAATGCGTCTGTTAATTTAGAAGATAATTGGATCTTTCAAAGGTCATATGAGCGTTTTATAATTCGGAAATCGCAATCCTTAATAAATTTAAAAAAATTGATTCAAGTCAATCAAACCGTCAAAATAAATGGGTATAATTTAGTTGTAAAACGTGTTCCAGTTTCAGAAGCAGATATATTAGTTAATAAAATTCCTGAGCAAATTATGCTGCGAACAAGACAGGCGGGTGATAAATTAACTTTAGATAATAATCGCCATCAGAAATTAAGCAAACGATTCATTAATAAAAAGGTTCCTGAGTATCAAAGAGATCATTCAATTATTTTATTATTTGATAATCAGATAGTATGGGTTGAAAAAATCTATAAGATAAGCGATTATTTTAAACAAGGTAATTATGGTTTCAAAATAGACTTTAGATGAGGTAGGAAAATGAATTCAGATATCGAAAGGGTTCTAGTATCACAAGAAAAAATCGAGGAAACAAATATTCGACTAGGTAAAGAATTGACCAAAGACTATGCTGACAAGAATCCCTTGTTTGTTTGTATCTTACGTGGTGCTGCTATGTTCATGATGGATCTAGTAAAAAATATTGATATTCCAATGGAATATGATTTCATGGATGTTTCCAGTTATGGTGGTGAAAATACATCAACTACTGGTGAAGTTAGGATCATTAAGGATTTGGATACACCATTGAGCGGTCGTGATGTGGTTATCGTCGAGGATATCATCGATACTGGGTACACGTTAGATCGTTTGATCGAGTTGTTTAAGACTCGTAACGCTAAGTCCATTAGGATCGTTTCATTTTTAGATAAACCAGCTAGAAGAATCAAGCATGTTCATGTAGATTATGTTGGTGTTCAGATACCGGATGCCTTCGTTGTAGGGTATGGAATGGACTTCGATGAACATTACCGTAACCTGCCTTATGTCGGCGTTTTAAGCCCAGAGGTTTATTCAACAAAATAATTAGGATAGCGGTATAATTATTATTGCGTTAATATCCACCAATGTTACAATATGTAGCGTCTAATTAATTAGGAGGAAATGTATGAAAAACAATCGAAATAGGTTAATCAATAATAGCCTGTTTTACATCTTGCTCTTTGTTGTTTTGGTGCTTGCAGCAAGTTGGTTTGCTGGTGGTCAATCCTCAGATCAATCTAAAACGCTGAGCCAAGATCAATTTATTACTCAACTTAATAAAGGAAAAGTTAAGAGTTTTAAAATCGAGCCTATCGGAGGAGCTTATCAAGTAACTGGTGAATACAAGAAAGCTCAGAAGACTTCGGCTACTAAATCAGTTTCTCTATTTAGTCGTAGGCAATCAACGACAACGTCAGAAGTAACACAGTTTACTTCTACTGTATTGCCTAACAATGATACTTTAAAACGAATCAATAACGCAGCGGAAGCTAAGAGTGTTAAAACGACTGCTGCTCCTAAATCACAATCCTCACAATGGATTTCATTGATTCTAACCTTAGTCTTACCATTCCTTCTCTTCTTCTTCATCATCTTTGCAATGATGGGTCGAGGCGGACAAGGTGGCGGATCTAATCGAGTTATGAACTTTGGTAAATCCAAAGTTAAACCTGAAGATCCTAAGAAGAACAAAGTTAGATTCTCTGATGTCGCTGGTGCTGAAGAGGAAAAGCAAGAACTTGTTGAGGTTGTTGAGTTCTTAAAAGATCCAAGAAAGTTCGTATCGCTTGGTGCTAGAATCCCATCGGGTGTGTTACTCGAAGGTCCTCCTGGTACTGGTAAAACCTTACTTGCTAAGGCTGTAGCTGGTGAAGCTAAAGTTCCATTCTATTCAATCTCTGGTTCTGACTTCGTTGAAATGTTCGTCGGTGTCGGTGCATCTCGTGTTCGTGACTTGTTCGAGAATGCCAAAAAAGATGCTCCATCAATTATCTTTATTGATGAAATTGATGCTGTTGGTCGTCAACGTGGTTCTGGTACCGGTGGTGGTAATGATGAACGTGAACAAACGCTTAACCAATTATTGATCGAAATGGATGGATTTACAGGTAATGAGGGTGTCATCGTTATGGCCGCTACTAACCGTTCTGATGTACTTGATCCTGCCTTGTTACGTCCAGGTCGTTTTGACCGTAAGATTTTAGTTGGTCGTCCAGATGTTAAGGGACGTGAAGCTATTCTTAAAGTTCATGCTACAAATAAACCATTTACAGATGATGTCGATCTAAAAGTTATTGCTCAACAAACCCCTGGTTTCGTTGGTGCTGACCTTGAAAACTTACTTAACGAAGCTGCCTTAGTTGCTGCTAGACGTGGTAAACAAAAGATCGATCCTTCTGATATTGATGAAGCTGAAGACCGTGTTATTGCTGGACCAGCTAAGAAGAATCGTGTCATTTCTGATAAAGAACGCCATATGGTTGCTTATCACGAAGCTGGACATGCTCTTATTGGATTAGTCCTAAGTGATTCACGTGTCGTTAGAAAAGTTACGATCGTTCCACGTGGTAAGGCTGGTGGTTATGCCATCATGCTTCCAAAGGATGATCAAAACTTAATTACTAAGAAAGAATTAACTGAACAAATTGCTGGTTTGCTTGGTGGTCGTACAGCCGAAGAAATTATCTTTGGTTCGCAATCATCCGGGGCTTCAAATGACTTTGAGCAAGCCACTCAAATTGCTCGTACAATGGTTACTGAATATGGTATGACTGATCGTTTAGGCCAAGTTCAACTTGAAAAGAACGGTCAACCATTCGGTGGTGGAAGTTACCGTGCCGAACCTTCATATTCAGAAAGTACAGCTAATGCAATTGATCAAGAAGTTAAACGTTTCCTTGATGAAGGTCATGAACAAGCTCGTGAAATCATCGAGAGTCACCGTGAACAACATAAATTAATTGCTGAAGCATTGCTCAAGTATGAAACACTTGATGAAAAGGAAATCTTAAGTCTCTTCAATTCAGGCAAGATGCCCGATGGTGACTTGAAAGAGGAGTTCCCAAGTGAAAGTGCTGCTACTTTTGAACAAGCTAAACGTGCTGTTGAAGCTAAGGACGCCGCTAAGCAAAAGTCTGACGATTCTAAAGAAGAAGACAGTAGTACTGATACTGAATTCCCTTCAGAAAAGAAAGATGACGACAGTCATAGTGACGATAAGCCAAATACTGATGAATCAAGTGATCAAAACAATCACGACGATACACAGGATAAATAAAAGAAGCGACTCGTTTGAGTCGCTTTTTTGAATGAAAAATATAGGAGAATACAATGACAGATACATTAACAAAATCAGTTTCTAAAGATGGAAAATTCAGAGTATACGTAATCAACGCAACTGATACAATTGCTGAAACTCAAAAAAGACACGACACTTGGTCTAACTCAACAGCCGCTTTAGGCCGTACAATGATCGGATCGATTTTAGTTGCTACTTCAACACTTAAAGAAGATGAAGTTTTGACAACAAGAGTTGTTGCTGATGGACCCGCCGGTGCGATTGTAGTTGATGCCAATGCAAAAGGAACCGTCAAAGGATATATTCAAAATCCGCATGTTAGTTTGCCACTTAATGATGACCATCATATCGATGTCAAAGGTGCTGTTGGTACAAACGGGACTTTAAGCATCACTAAAGATCTACATATGAAAGATCCTTTTACAGGTCAAGTTCCGATCGTATCTGGTGAAATTGGTGCCGACTTTACATACTACATGGCGAAGTCAGAACAGATCCCATCGGCTATCGGAGTTTCAGTTTTTGTACAACCCAACGAGACTGTCGGTGCCGCCGGAGGTTTCTTGATCCAAACGTTGCCTGGTGCTAATGACGATGACATTACTAGGATAGAGAATAACCTTAAAATAGTTCCTAATTTATCAACTCTTTTGAATGAAGGATTGACTAATGAAGAAGTGTTGAATAAGTTGATGAATGGTGCTGATATGAAAGTTCTTGATACAATGCCAATCGCTTTTAAGTGTGATTGTTCAAAAGATAAATTCTCTAAGTCTTTAGCAACTTTATCAAATGATGAACTTCAAGCTATGATCGATGAAAATCATGGTGCAGAGGCTGTCTGTAAATTCTGTGGTAATAAATATCAATTCAGTGAAGATGAATTACAAAGCATTATTTCTGAAAAAAAGTAATGATGTTTGCCAATTAAATATAAAATTTGTTATCATGACAAGTTGTAAATAAAAACGTGAAAAGTTTTTTGAGGTAGACAGTATGGAATGGAAAATAGGTAACGTTACAATCTCTAATCAGGTTGTCGTTGCACCTATGGCAGGTATTACTAATTCATCCTTTCGGGTCACTGCAAGAGAATTTGGAGCTGGATTAGTTGTCTGTGAAATGATCAGTGATCAAGGTATTAGGCATCGTAATCTTAAGACCTTGGGCATGATGCTTGTGGACCCTAAGGAACATCCAGTTAGTATTCAAATTTTTGGCGGCACGACTGAATCATTGGTCAGCGCGGCTCGGTATGTAGCCGAAAATACTGGTGCTGATATTATTGATATTAATATGGGATGTCCAGTGAAGAAGGTTACCAAAATTGGTGCTGGTTCCAGTTGGCTCCGTAATCCGGATAAACTTTATGAGATGGTAAAAGCCGTCAGTGAATCAGTTGATAAGCCAGTCACAGTCAAAATGAGAACAGGTTGGGATAATGATCATATTTTGGCAGTTGAAAATGCATTAGCCGCTCAAGAAGCTGGTGCCTCAGCTGTAGCAATGCACGGTCGAACCAAGTCACAGATGTATAGTGGCCATTCCGACTGGGAGCTTTTACACGAAGTGGCGCAACATTTAACCATTCCTTTCATTGGCAATGGGGATGTTGTGACACCTCAAGACGCGAAAGCAATGATCGATGATGTCGGTGCTGATGCTGTAATGGTGGGTCGAGCTGTCATCGGAAATCTTTGGCGTTTGAACGAAATGAATCATTATTTGGAAACAGGCGAGTTGCTTCCTGAACCAACTATTGGAGAAAAAATTAATATGGCTAAACTTCAACTCCAACGTCTGGTAGACTTAAAAGGTGAGCATGTTGATGTTCCAGAATTTCGTCAACAGGCAGCATATTATCTAAAGGGGATTCCCCATGCAGTCAGAACTCGTGCTAAAGTAGTGAATGAAGATTCAGTACAGGGAGTTTTTGATGCACTAGATCAATTTGTTGAAAGTTACGAACAACGAGAAGCGAGATCTTCAAAAAATTTCGTAGACAGGGGGAAAAGTTTTGAGTAACGAGAATAAGAAAAAGCAACCAACTAAAGAAGATATAAAGAAGACAAGAGTCATGAATGACCAACTACGGGTCAGACGTGAAAAACTTCAAGAACTTTATGATGAAGGTGTAGATCCATATGGTTCACGTTTTGTCAGAACTGATTTGGCAAAAACACTTCAAGACAAATATAGCGAAGAAGCTAAGGATGTCTTAGAAGAACAAAATACACCAGTTATCATCGCAGGTCGTATGATGACTAAACGTGGTAAGGGTAAGGTTGGATTCGCTGATATCAAAGATAGAAGCGGTAAGATCCAAATTTACGTACGTAAAGACGAAGTCGGTGAAGAAAACTATCACATTTTCAAACGTTCAGATATCGGTGATAACTTAGGTATCGAAGGTCATGTTATGAAGACTGATATGGGTGAATTGACTGTTAAAGCTACTAAGGTAACTATGCTAGCTAAGTCACTTCGTCCACTACCAGATAAATTCCATGGTTTAACAAATGTTGAACAAAAGTATCGTCAAAGATATCTTGACTTGATTGCTAATGATGACAGTTTTGATCGTTTCAAGAAACGTTCAAAGATCATTTCAGCTGTTCGTGAATATTTAGACGGTGAAGACTTCCTAGAAGTTGAAACACCAACTTTGAATGCCCAAGCCGGTGGTGCTAATGCTAAACCATTTATCGCCCACTACAACGCCTTGGATGAAGACATGTATCTTAGAATCGCTTTGGAGCTACCTTTGAAGAGATTAGTCGTTGGTGGATTTGAACGTGTCTATGAAATTGGACGTGTTTTCCGTAACGAAGGTCTAGATACACAACACAGTCCTGAATTTACATCACTTGAAACATATGCTGCATACTTTGATTTCAATGATGTTATGGATGAAACAGAAGGCATCTTTAGACATGCTGCTCAAAAGGCACTTGGAACAACACAAATCACTTATCAAGGTGAAGATGTTGATTTAGGCAAACCTTTCAAGCGTATTTCAATGGTTGCTGCTATCCAAGAAAAGACTGGTATCGACTTCACTCAAGAAATGACAATTGATGAAGCTCGTAAACTTGCTGATGAAAATAATGTTCACTACGAACAATATTGGAAAGTCGGTCATATTATCAATGAGTTCTTTGAAACTTTCGTTGAAGAAAATATCAAAGAACCAACATTCATCTATGGTTACCCAATTGAAGTTTCTCCTTTAGCTAAGAAGAATAAGAAAGATCCAAGATTCGTAGACCGTTTTGAAGTTTATATCCTAGGTCATGAATACGGTAATGCCTTTACTGAATTGAACGATCCAATTGATCAACGTGAAAGATTTGAAGCTCAAGTTGCTGAAAGAAATGAAGGTAATGACGAAGCTGAAGGTATCGATAATGATTACGTTGAAGCTCTAGAATACGGTATGCCTCCAACAGGTGGACTAGGTATTGGTATTGATCGTTTAGTTATGTTGCTTACAGATGCACCAACAATTCGTGATGTTGTCTTGTTCCCAACTATGAAGCCAGAAGACAATAGTAATAACCCAGAATAATTAAATATAAAAAAAATAAAAAAGTTAACGAAAATTCGTTGACTTTTTTTGTTGTTTTTAGGTATACTAATATAGTTGTTGAAACAGAGCACGACATGGAGGATTAGCTCAGCTGGGAGAGCATCTGCCTTACAAGCAGGAGGTCACAGGTTCGATCCCTGTATCCTCCATTAAGCGCAAGCTTAGTGGTCCCATGTTTTGCGGGTGTGGCGGAATTGGCAGACGCGCTAGATTTAGGTTCTAGTGTCCAGTGGACATGAAGGTTCAAGTCCTTTCACCCGTATTCGATATTTAAAATATTGAAGTCGATTTTAAATGCATCACTTGATGCCGACTTAGCTCAGTTGGCAGAGCATCTGTCTTGTAAACAGGGGGTCGGAGGTTCGAATCCTCTAGTCGGCATTATTATGCGGAAGTAGTTCAGTGGTAGAACATCACCTTGCCATGGTGGGGGTCGCGGGTTCGAATCCCGTCTTCCGCTTCATTGATAACACAGATAAATCGGGAAATAGCTCAGCTTGGTAGAGCGCTACGTTCGGAACGTAGAGGTCGCAAGTTCGAATCTTGTTTTCCCGATTTGATAAAAGAGATCATCACTTCTTATAGAAGTTGATGATCTCTTTTATTTGTGCTGATTATTAATGTGATTCCTAATAAATATGTAATAATAGTAGTTAAGAAATGTAAGCAGACGAAATGCTTAATTACCCTATGAGTTAAATCACTTGCATTTTTACACAACAGAATTATACTTTCTACACCAAGAAATTTATAAGTCGAGGTAGTTAAAATGGACAAAGTATTTACCGAAAGCGCTAAGAACGCACTTGTTTTGGCTCAAGAGCAGGCCAAGACATTTCATCACAATGCTGTTGGAACAGAACATATTCTTCTAGGATTGACTATGGAGAACGATGGTATTGCCGGTATTACTTTGAGAGATCTCGCCGTTAGTGAACGCGATGTTGAAGAAGAAATCGAACATCTAACTGGTTACGGAGATGTCTCATCTAATACCGCCAAGGGTATTTACCTCCCTTATTCTCCTAAGGGACAAAAGATCCTTTCAAATTCACAAGATGTTTCTGATCAATACAACACTAGTCGTATTGGAACAGAGCATATTTTATTGGCCATTTTAGACGATACTGATAATTTAGCAAACCGAATTTTAACTAATTTAGGATTAAGTTTAACTAAGACAAAGAATCTGCTTCTTAACAAGATGGGGATGTCAACTAAGAGTGGTCCTCGTGGTATGGCTGCTAACATAGCTAATGCTAACCGTAAAAAGAAGCAACCAGCAGGAACACCTACACTTGATTCATTAGCACGTGATTTAACTAAGATTGCAGCTGATAATCAAATCGATCCTGTTATTGGCCGTAAAAAAGAAGTCGAGAGAACTATTCAGATCCTTAGCCGTAGAACTAAGAATAATCCAGTATTAGTTGGTGAACCAGGTGTTGGTAAAACAGCTATTGCCGAAGGTCTAGCTAGTTATATTGTTAAAAAAGAAGTTCCACTTGATATGCAGAACAAACGTATCATGATGCTTGATATGGGTTCATTAGTAGCTGGTACTAAGTATCGTGGTGAGTTTGAAGATCGTTTAAAGAAAATCATTGAAGAAATTTATAAAGATAAGCACGTTATTTTATTTATTGATGAATTACATACTTTGATTGGTGCTGGTGGCGCTGAAGGTGCCATTGACGCCTCAAATATCTTGAAACCAGCTTTAGCTCGTGGTGAATTGCAATTGATCGGTGCCACAACTCTAAACGAGTATCAAAAGTACATCGAAAAGGATAGTGCTTTGGAACGTCGTTTCGCTAAGATTGTCGTTGAAGAGCCAACTGAAGATGAATCCGTTGAAATTCTAAAGGGATTACGTCCTAGATATGAACAACATCATGGTTTGATCATTTCAGATGAGGCTATTGAGGCTGCAGTTAAACTTTCAACACGTTATCTAACAAATCGTTTCTTGCCAGATAAGGCCATCGATCTAGTTGATGAAGCTTCTGCTAAGGTAAGGATCCATAATGTTTCTAAGCATAATGATCTGGATGATTTGACTAGCCGTTCAATGAAGTTGATCGATGACAAGAATAATGCCATCTTAGATCAAGATTTTGAAAAAGCTGCTAAGATTCGTGAGAAGGAGCAAGACCTTCAAGAAAAGATTGCTGAACTAAAAGAAGCCAAAGAAACAGGTCATGCTAAACAACCAGTTGTTAAGGTCAGTGATATTGCTGAAATTATTGCTGAATGGACTGGTGTTCCGGTTAAACAGATCACTCGTAAAGAGAGTGAACGTCTATTGAATCTTGAAAAAGAACTTCATAAGCGTGTTATCGGACAAAATGATGCCATCAGTGCTATCTCTCGTGCCATTCGCCGTGCTAGAAGTGGTATGAAAGATCCAGATAGACCAATTGGTTCGTTTATGTTCTTAGGACCTACTGGTGTTGGTAAGACTGAACTTGCTAAGTCAATTGCTGAAGTTATGTTTGGTTCAGAAGATAATTTGATCCGTGTTGATATGTCAGAATACATGGAACAATACAGTACTTCTAAATTGATCGGTTCAGCACCTGGCTATGTTGGTTTTGATGATGGTGGTCAATTGACTGAAAAAGTCAGAAATGAACCTTACTCAGTTATCTTGCTTGATGAGGTTGAAAAAGCTCATCCAGATGTCTTCAATATCTTGTTGCAAGTTCTTGATGATGGTATCTTAACTGATGCTAAGGGACGTAAAGTCGATTTCCGTAATACGATCATTATCATGACTTCTAACTTGGGTGCCCGTGCATTGCAAGAAGACAAGTCTGTCGGATTCGGTGCTAAAGATGTTCAGGATGATTACAAGGAAATGCAAAATCGTATCAATACGGAATTGAAGAAATTCTTTAGACCAGAGTTCTTGAACCGTATTGATGAAACAATCGTCTTCAAGTCCTTAGATCGTGATCAACTTAAAGCTATTGCTAAGATCATGAGTGGTAACTTGAGAAAACGTCTTGAAGATCGTAAAATCGAACTCGTTATCTCACCGGCGGCTTACAGTGATCTGGTTAAAGATGGCTATAATCCCGAGTATGGTGCTCGTCCGATGAGAAGAACTATTCAAAGAGAGATCGAAGACCCAGTCAGTGAGCTCTTGCTTATGAATAAAGTAGGCGAAGGCGACACGATCAAAGTTGGTTCTAAGCAAGGAAAATTGACTGTGACTGTTTCAGAAGAAAAAAAGCAAAAGAATGAAAAATCACTCACACACTAATCTCTATCTATTGACATTATTATTTATAGGTAGTATTATCTTTTGTGAGATTCAAAGTTCAAAACGTAAGTCACGATCTATTGTCCGTGGCTATGCCGTATAGAAAAAGCAAAAGTAGAATTTAAGATTCTATTTTTGGTTTTTTTTTGCCTAAAAACAGGTAATAAAAACGTTTTCTTGCAATTTGTAACGAAAATGTAATATTCGGCCTGCGTTTGAACAAATTATATGTTGAGGTGAAAAATTTGACTTATCATAACGTTAATTATGGTGCACACCGTGTTCGTCGTAGTTATGCAAAGATCAAGGAAGTACTTCCACTGCCAAATTTAATAGACATCCAAACAAATTCTTATAACTGGTTCTTAGATGAAGGACTTAAGGATATGTTTGATGACGTTATGCCTATTGATGATTTCGGTGGAAATCTTTCATTAGAGTACGTTGATTACAAACTATTGGAACCTAAATACACAGTTGAAGAAGCAAGACAACATGATGCTAACTTTTCAGCACCATTGCATGTCACGTTGAAATTAACTAACCATGAAACAGGCGAGATCAAAACTCAAGATGTTTTCTTTGGCGATTTTCCAATCATGACAGAACAAGGTACCTTTATTATTAATGGTGCCGAACGTGTTATTGTTTCTCAATTAGTACGTTCACCTGGTATTTATTACAATTCAGATACTGACAAAAATGGTCGTATCAACTTTGGTACAACAGTTATTCCTAACCGTGGTGCTTGGTTAGAATTTGAAACAGATGCTAAAGGTTTGGGATACGTTAGAATCGACAGAACTAGAAAATTACCTATTTCTGAATTGATCAGATCATTAGGTTTTGGTGCTGATTCTGAAATTCTTGATATCTTTGGTGAGAATGATACTTTGAATTTGACTCTTGAAAAAGATGTTCATAAAGATACAAGTGATTCTCGTGTTGAAGAAGCATTGAAGGATATTTACGAACGACTCCGTCCCGGTGAACCTAAGACGGCTGATTCATCTCGTTCATTGCTCTATGCTAGATTCTTTGACCCACGTAGATATGATATGGCCTCAGTTGGTCGTTACAAGGTCAACAAGAAGCTCAACTTAAAGACAAGACTATTGAACAAGACATTGGCTGAAACACTTGCTGATCCTGATACCGGTGAAGTTATCTTGGCTAAGGATACAGTTCTTGACCGTGAAGCTATGAACAAATTGAGTCCATACCTTAAACGCGAAGATTTCAAGACTGTTACTCTTCAACCATCCGATGAAGGTGTATTGACAGACCCAATCACAGTTCAAATTATTAAAGTTTATTCAGAAGCTGATAACGAAAAAGTTGTTAACATGATCGGTAATGGTCATATTGATGCCAAACTTCGTGTTATTACACCTGCAGATATCTTGGCTGGTATCAACTACTTCTTGAACCTTAAAGAAGGTATTGGTAACACTGATGATATTGATCACTTGGGTAACCGTCGTATTCGTTCAGTCGGTGAATTACTTCAAAACCAATTCCGTATTGGTTTGTCACGTATGGAACGTGTTGTACGTGAAAGAATGTCAATTCAAGACTCAGCAACTGTTACACCACAACAATTGATCAATATTAGACCAGTTGTTGCCTCAATCAAGGAATTCTTCGGTTCATCACAATTGTCACAGTTCATGGATCAGACTAACCCACTTGGAGAACTAGAACACAAGCGTCGTCTATCTGCCCTTGGACCTGGTGGTTTGACTCGTGATCGTGCCGGATATGAAGTTCGTGACGTTCACTATACTCACTATGGCCGTATGTGTCCTATCGAAACTCCTGAAGGACCTAATATCGGACTAATCAATAACTTGGCTAGTTACGCTATTATCAATGAATATGGTTTCATCGAAACACCATATCGTCGTGTTTCATGGGATACACATAAGGTTACAAACAAAATTGATTATTTAACCGCTGACGAAGAAGATAACTATGTTGTTGCTCAGGCTAATACTAAGCTTGAAGAAGATGGTAGTTTCTCTGACAGCACAATTTTAGCTCGTAAAAAAGATGACAATATTGAAACTACACCAGAAAAAGTCGATTACATGGACGTTTCTCCTAAACAAGTAGTTTCTGTTGCTACAGCATGTATTCCTTTCTTGGAAAATGATGACTCAAACCGTGCCTTGATGGGTGCTAACATGCAACGTCAGGCCGTTCCTTTGGTCAATCCACATGCACCACTTGTTGGTACAAGTATGGAATATATTGCTGCCCATGATTCTGGTGCCGCACTTATTGCTAAGAATGATGGTGTTGTTGAATATGTTGATGCTAGAAAGATCACTATTAAACGTAATGATGACAGCACAATTGATGAATATAAAGTAACTAAGTTCCGTCGTTCAAATAATGGTAAGAGTTATAACCAAAGACCTATCGTTAGAAAAGGTGAAGAAGTTAAATCTGGAGATATTATCGCTGATGGACCAGCAATGGAAAATGGTGAATTAGCTCTTGGACAAAACCCATTGATTGCCTTTATGACATGGAATATGTATAACTACGAAGATGCCATTGTTCTTTCAGAAAAATTAGTTCGTGAAGATGCTTATACTTCAATTCATATTGAAGAGTATGAATCAGAAGCACGTGATACAAAACTTGGACCTGAGGAAATCACTCGTGAAATTCCTAATGTCGGTGAAGAATCACTTAAAGATCTTGATGAATTTGGTATTATTCGTATCGGTGCTGAAGTTCGTGACGGTGATATCTTAGTTGGTAAAGTAACTCCTAAGGGTGTTACAGAACTATCAGCTGAAGAGAGATTACTACATGCTATCTTTGGTGAAAAAGCTCGTGAAGTCCGTGATACATCACTTCGTGTACCACATGGTGGTGGCGGAATTATCCAAGACGTTAAAGTCTTCACTCGTGAAGCCGGAGACGAATTGGATCCTGGTGTTAATATGATGGTTCGTGTCTATATCACTCAGAAACGTAAGATCCAAGTTGGTGATAAGATGGCCGGACGTCATGGTAACAAAGGTACTGTTTCAATCGTTGTCCCTCAAGAAGATATGCCTTATATGCCAGACGGTACACCAGTTGATATTCTTTTGAACCCAATGGGTGTTCCATCTCGTATGAATATCGGACAGGTACTTGATCTTCACTTAGGTATGGCTGCTAGAAAACTTGGAATTCACGTTGCAACACCTGTTTTTGATGGTGTTCAAGATGATGAACTTTGGGATATCGTTAAAGAAGCCGATATGGATTCAGATGGTAAGTCAACACTTTATGATGGACGTACTGGTGAACCATTCAAAAACCGTGTAGCCGTTGGTGTTATGTACTATATGAAACTAGCTCACATGGTTGACGATAAGCTTCATGCTCGTTCAATCGGACCTTACTCACTAGTTACTCAACAACCACTTGGTGGTAAAGCACAATTTGGTGGACAGAGATTTGGTGAAATGGAAGTTTGGGCTCTTGAAGCCTATGGTGCCGCTTATACTCTACAAGAAATTTTGACATACAAGTCAGATGATATCGTAGGTCGTGTAAAGACTTATGAAGCTATTGTTAAGGGTGAAAGTATTCCTAAGCCAGGAGTTCCAGAATCATTCCGTGTTCTTGTTAAAGAATTACAAGCCTTAGGTCTTGATATGAAGGTTCTTGACTCTCACAACAAAGAGATCGAACTTAGAGATATGGATGAAGACGATGATACTGTAAGTATTGACGCACTATCTAAACTCGCAAAACAACAAGAAGAAAAACGTGCAGAAGAAGAAGCCAAGAAGTTGGAAGAATCACAAGATACAACTGCTGACTCACGTACAAAATCAGAAAACTAGTCAAAATAATGATTAGGGAGGATACCTTTTGATAGACGTTAATAAATTTGAAAGTATGCAAATAGGTTTAGCATCTCCTGACAAGATTCGTAGCTGGTCTTATGGAGAAGTTAAGAAGCCTGAAACAATCAACTACCGTACTTTGAAACCAGAAAAAGATGGTCTATTCGATGAAAGAATTTTTGGACCAACTAAAGACTGGGAATGTGCCTGTGGTAAATACAAACGTATCCGTTATAAGGGTATTGTTTGTGACCGTTGTGGTGTTGAAGTTACTCGTTCAAAGGTTCGTCGTGAACGTATGGCTCACATCGAATTAGCTGCACCAGTTACACATATCTGGTACTTCAAGGGAATCCCATCACGTATGGGTCTTGTCTTGGACATGAGTCCTAGAAACCTTGAAGAAGTAATTTACTTTGCTTCATACGTAGTTATCGACCCAGGTGATACAGACCTAGAGAAGAGAACACTACTAACAGAATCCGAATATCGTAAGAAACGTGAAGAATTTGGTAACAAGTTTGTTGCTAAGATGGGTGCCGAAGGTATCAGAGATTTACTTAGCCAAGTTGATATGAAGGCGGAGATCAAAGAATTACGTGAAACACTAAAGACTGCTCAAGGTCAAAAGCGTACACGTGCCATTAGACGTTTGGACATTCTTAGTGCTTTTGCTAAGTCTGGTAACAAACCGGAGTGGATGGTAATGGAGGCAATTCCCGTTATCCCACCTGATTTAAGACCAATGGTTCAACTAGAAGGTGGCCGTTTTGCCACATCTGATTTGAACGATTTGTACCGTCGTGTTATCAACCGTAATAATCGTTTGAAGAGATTGTTGGATCTTCATGCTCCAAATATCATTGTTCAAAACGAAAAGAGAATGCTTCAAGAAGCTGTTGATGCCTTGATCGATAATGGTCGTCGTGGTCGTCCTGTTACAGGACCTGGTAACCGTCCATTGAAGTCACTTTCACATATGCTTAAAGGTAAGCAAGGACGTTTCCGTCAAAACTTACTTGGTAAACGTGTTGACTATTCAGGTCGTTCAGTTATCGATGTTGGTCCTACATTGAAGTTCTATCAATGTGGATTACCTCGTGAAATGGCTTTGGAATTGTTCAAACCATTCGTAATGCATGAATTAGTTAAACGTGAGATTGCCTCAAACGTTAAAAATGCTAGAAGAAAGATCGATCGTCAAGATGACGACATCTGGGATGTACTTGAAGATGTAATCAAAGAACGTCCAGTTCTACTTAACCGTGCCCCTACACTTCACAGACTTGGTATTCAAGCCTTTGAACCTGTTTTGGTTGATGGTAAGTCGATCCGTCTTCACCCACTAGCATGTGAAGCTTATAATGCCGATTTTGATGGGGATCAGATGGCTGTCCACGTTCCTCTATCAGATGAAGCCCAAGCTGAAGCACGTATGTTGATGCTTGCTGCCCACCATATTCTTGCTCCTAAAGATGGTAAACCTATCGTTACACCATCACAGGATGTTGTTTTGGGTAACTACTACTTAACAATTGAAACAAGACATATGACTGGTGAAGGTAAGATCTTTACTGATGCTAACGAAGTACAAACTGCACTTCTAAATGGTGACGTACATTACCATACAAGAATTGGTTTAGCTGTTGACTCAATGCCAAACAAACCATTTACTGATGATCAAAGAAGTAAGATCATGGTCACAAGTGTTGGTAAAGTAATCTTTAACGAAATTCTTCCTGAAGATTTCCCATACTTGAATGAACCTACTGATGATAATTTGACAAATGGTGTTCCTGACAAGTACTTCCTAGAGAAGGGTGAGAACATCCAAGAAAAGCTTGATGAAATGGAACTTGTTGATCCATTGAAGAGTGGTTACTTGAGTGATATTATTGCCCAAATCTTTAAGACATACCGTGTTCAAAGAACATCTTCATTGCTTGATGATATGAAGGAATTAGGTTACACAATCTGTACACTTTCTGGTTTAACAGTTGGTGTTACTGATGTTCCTAACTTAACTGAAAAACCTGAGATCATCGAAAAAGCTCATAAACAAGTTTCTTCAATTTCTAAGCAATTCCGTCGTGGACTTATCACTGATGAAGAACGACATGACCGTGTTATCAGTGTTTGGAACGATACTAAGGATGAAATTCAACAATTATTGATCGATTCCTTTGATCCAACAAACCCTATTTCAATGATGTCTGATTCTGGTGCCCGTGGTAATATCTCAAACTTTACACAGCTTGCTGGTATGCGTGGACTTATGGCCGCCCCTAATGGTGGTATGATGGAAATCCCTGTTATTTCAAACTTCCGTGAAGGCCTATCTGTTTTGGAAATGTTCATGTCAACTCACGGTGCCCGTAAAGGTATGACCGATACAGCCTTGAAGACTGCCAACTCAGGTTACTTAACACGTCGTCTTGTTGATGTTGCTCAAGATGTTATCGTACGTGAAGAAGATTGTGGTACTGACCGTGGACTTCTAGTAAGTTCAATCATGGAAGGTACAGATATGATCGAACCATTGTATGACCGTCTAGTTGGACGTTATACACAAAAGACTGTCAAAGATCCTGAAACTGGTGAGGTTCTAGCTGCTCGTGGAGTACTTATGGACGAAAACTTAGCTCAAAAGATCGTTGATGCAGGTGTTAAAGAAGTAACAATTCGTTCAGCATTCACATGTGATACAAAACATGGTGTATGTAAGAAATGTTATGGTAGAAACCTTGCTACTGGTGAAGAAGTTGAAATTGGTGAAGCAGTTGGTACTGTTGCTGCTCAATCAATCGGTGAACCAGGTACACAGCTTACTATGCGTAACTTCCATACCGGTGGTGTTGCTGGTGGCGACGATATTACACAAGGACTTCCTCGTGTTCAAGAAATCGTTGAAGCTAGAAACCCTAAAGGTCTTGCAGTTATTTCTGAAGTTGACGGTACTATTACTGCCATCGATGAAAATCCTGCTGAACGTACTAAAGAGATCACTGTCGAAGGTGCAATTGATACTAGATCTTATAGTGTTCCTTATACATCAAGCGTTGCGGTTGCCGAAGGTGACCATGTTGACCGTGGTGGTAAGTTAACACAAGGTTCAATTGATCCTAAGGAATTGATCAAGGTTACAAATGTTCAAACAACAGAAAATTACTTACTTGCTGAAGTTCAAAAGGTTTACCGTATGCAAGGTGTTGATATTTCTGATAAGCATTTCGAGGTTATGATCAGACAAATGCTACGTAAGATCAGAATTCTTGACCCTGGTGATACAGATGTTCTACCTGGTCAATTAATGGATATTTCCCAATTTACAGATCACAACCGTGAAACATTGTTTAACGGTGGTATTCCTGCAACTGGTCGTCCAGTATTGCTTGGTATTACTAAAGCCTCACTTGAAACAAATAGTTTCTTGTCAGCTGCTTCCTTCCAGGAAACAACGAGAGTTCTTACTGATGCATCTATCAGAGGTAAGAATGATCCACTTCTTGGACTTAAAGAGAATGTTATTATTGGTAAACTTATCCCTGCCGGTACTGGTATGGCTAAGTACAACCACATGGAACCAAAGAAGACTGGTCCTATGGCTGATAACTCAATCAACGGAGCATATACTATTTCTGATATTGAAGCTCAAATGAAAGCCGAAGATGCAACACATCCCGGTAAATAATTATTAAAAAGACAACCATTCGGTTGTCTTTTTTTTATGCTCTAAATGTGCTATTTTTTTAGTGAACAAAAGGAGGAGACATATGACTAAGCAGCAACTTGAATTTAAGAACAATAAATTTGAAATTGATACTTATTGGTTAGATCCGCTAGGGGACTATGAAAATGAGCCAAAAAAACCTTTAGCGATAATCTGTCCGGGTGGAGCATATAAGTTTATCGCTGGACGTGAAGCACAACCGATTGCTTTGAAGTTTGCATCAGAAGGTATACATGCAATTGTTTTTGATTATCCATTGATATCTGATGATCGACCAGTCTATCCGTTAGTATTACAAGAACTTGCTACTTTATTAAACTGGGTCAAAGGTCAAGCTGATACATATAATGTTGATCTTGATAAATTATTGTTGGTTGGCTTCTCCGCTGGGAGTCATATTGTCGCTAACTTTAATACATTGATGACTAATGAAGAAACTCGGTCTAAAATTTTTGATGATGAGATAATGGTTCAACCATCTGCTAATATCATCGGATATCCAGTTATTGATTTGACGTTAGGATGGCCTGAAGAAGATTGGGCTATGAAGATCAGTCCCGATATTTTCTATTGGCAAGCTCAGGAACATTTGACACAGGATTCTAAGCCAACATTTATTTGGCAAACTGTCACAGATCAAACGGTCCCTGTTATGAATTCGTTAGTCTATGCTCAGAAGATGGAGTTCTTGAAGATACCGTATGAATTGCATTTGTTTGCTTCAGGCGGACACGGCTCATCATTAGCAACTTATGTCACTCAAGAGCCAGGTAATGAAGATAATGTTAACTTTGCCAATGCCAAGTGGTGGGAATTATGTATTAACTGGTTGAAGGTTAGAAATATTTTACCTAATAATTAAGACTACGGCTGTAGATATAGTTATGTAGGGTATGAATCGGAACTTATTGTTAGAAGTGAGATAGAAATTGACTAAACACAATAAGCAAGCTAGTAGGATTATTTTTAGAATCGAATCAAGACCAACCAGTATTGCAAGGATAGTTAATATTTCAATATCACCTAGGCCGATACCTTTGTATAAGTAATTAAGTAATATTAGTAGTGTATAAACTATCAAAGCTGGGATAAAATATAAGTGCTGAATGTTGAGAATTATTATGGGAACAAACAGCAGGTAACTGGACAGATAAACGTAACCAAAGAAGTGATCACTAAGTGCCAAAAGGGTAAGGACAGTAAAGAGTGGTATTACGAAAGTGAGATCTTGGTGCGTTAACGATGTTACCAGCAAAAAAAGTCCACCGACTGTTTCAGTTAGTGGATAGAATTTATCAATTGGTTTATTACAATCTTTACAATTACCTTTAGCTATTAGATAACTCCAGATCGGAATTATTTCAAACCAGTGTAAAGTCCTTTGACAACCATCACAACGTGAACGTCTAATTGGGTCAATATGAGGATATTCATGAGCAATTACTGTTAAAAAGGACACCAAACTGGTACCTAACGTAAAAATTAGAAAGTTGAAAATATAATTCATCTTTTATCACCTCAAAAAGAAATTACGTAAATCATCCCCAAGTTGCATTGACATAGTTATTTTTAGATGATATTCTAGTAGACGTGCTTTTATTGGCAGCAAGGTAAATTGTTTATAAATATAAGCTCATAATGTACACCACTAACGTGGTTTATTATTTTTCCAAAATTGTGAACCACCTGGATGTGTGTACTTAAATTTTTAGGAGGAAACTTTTAATGCCTACAATTAATCAATTAGTTCGTAAAGGCCGTAAGTCAGTCAGCTCGAAGTCAAATTCACCTGCCTTAAACTTCGGTTACAACAGTATGAAGAAAGTTGCTACAAAGAACCCAGCTCCACAAAAACGTGGTGTTGCAACTCGTGTCGGAACAATGACACCTAAAAAGCCTAACTCAGCTTTACGTAAGTATGCCCGTGTTAGACTTTCAAACCTTATTGAAGTTACAGCATACATCCCAGGTGTTGGACACAACTTACAAGAGCATAGTGTTGTTCTTGTCCGTGGTGGCCGTGTTAAAGATTTACCTGGTGTTCGTTATCACGTTGTTCGTGGTGCTTTAGATACTGCCGGTGTTGATGGACGTATGCAAAGTCGTTCAAAATATGGTGCAAAGAAGCCCAAGAAATAATAATAATTAAGAAATAATAACGTAATAACGGAGGAATTTAATATGCGTAAAGGTAGAGCTCCAAAACGCGATGTTTTGCCAGATCCAATGTATAACTCAAAATTAGTAACTCGTTTAATTAATCACTTGATGTACGATGGTAAGAGAGGAACTGCTTCATCAATCTTATATCGTTCATTTGATATCATCAAAGACAAGACTGGTAACGAACCATTGGACGTGTTCGAAGAAGCAATGAACAATGTTATGCCAGTTCTTGAAGTTAAGGCCCGCCGTATCGGTGGTTCTAACTACCAAATCCCTATCGAAGTACGTCCAGATCGTCGTACAACACTAGGTCTACGCTGGATTGTTAGCTATGCTCGTTTACGTGGTGAACACACAATGGACGAACGTCTAGCAAACGAAATCATGGATGCAGCTAACAACACAGGTGCAGCTGTTAAGAAACGTGAAGATACACATAAGATGGCCGATGCTAACCGTGCATTCGCTCACTATCGTTGGTAGAATCTAGTATATTTGAAAGGAGAACTAAGTTTTAATGGCTAATAAACGTGAATTCCCATTAGAAGATACCCGTAACATTGGTATCATGGCTCATATTGATGCTGGTAAGACAACTACTACAGAACGTATTTTGTACTATACTGGTAAAATTCATAAAATTGGTGAAACACATGATGGTGCTTCACAAATGGACTGGATGGCTCAAGAACAAGAACGTGGTATTACTATCACATCAGCTGCTACAACTGCTGAATGGAAAGGTAACCGTATCAATATTATTGATACCCCAGGACACGTTGACTTCACAATGGAAGTTGAACGTTCACTACGTGTTCTAGATGGTTCTATTACAGTTCTTGATGCTCAATCAGGTGTTGAACCTCAAACTGAAAATGTTTGGCGTCAAGCTACAAACTACAGTGTTCCACGTATTGTCTTTGTTAACAAGATGGATAAAATCGGTGCTAACTTTGACTACTCAGTACAAACACTTCATGACAGATTAAACGCAAATGCACACGCTGTGCAAATGCCTATTGGTGCTGAAGACAACTTCGAAGGTGTTATCGACTTGATCGAAATGAAAGCCGATTTATATGACGAAGATGAATTAGGTACAAAGTGGGATACAGTTGATGTTCCTGATGAATATCTAGAAAAAGCTAAAGAAAAACGTGCTGAATTAGTTGAATCAGTTGCTGACGTTGATGATGACATCATGGAGAAGTACCTTGATGGCGCTGAAATCAGTAACGATGAACTACGTACAGCAATCAGAAAAGCTACTATTGCTTTGAAATTCTTCCCAGTTCTTGCAGGTTCTGCCTTCAAGAATAAGGGTGTTCAAATGTTAATGGATGCTGTTGTTGATTACTTACCTTCACCACTTGAAGTTCGTCCATACAACGCTACAGATCCTAAGGATGAGAGCGAAGTAGAACTTATGGCTGATGACAACAAACCATTTGCTGGATTAGCATTTAAGATCGCTACTGACCCATTCGTTGGTCGTCTAACATACATCCGTGTATATAGAGGAACATTGGAATCTGGTTCATATGTATTGAACGCTTCTAAAGACAAGCGTGAACGTGTTGGTCGTTTGCTACAAATGCATTCTAACCACCGTAAGGAAATCCCAGAAGTATTCTCAGGTGATATCGCTGCTGTTATCGGATTGAAGAATACTACAACTGGTGATTCTCTAACTGATCCTGATGATCCATTGATTCTTGAATCATTGGATATTCCAGATCCAGTTATCCAAGTTTCTATCGAACCTGATTCAAAGGAAGATAGAGACAAGATGGATATCGCTATCCAAAAACTATCTGAAGAAGATCCTACTTTCCAAGCTGAGACAAATCCTGAGACAGGTGAAACACTTATCTCTGGTATGGGTGAGCTTCACTTGGATATCATGGTTGACCGTATGAAACGTGAGTTCAAGGTTGCATGTAAAGTTGGTGAGCCACAAGTTGCTTACCGTGAAACATTTACACAACAAACTAGTGCTCAAGGTAAATTCGTTCGTCAATCAGGTGGTAAAGGTCAATATGGTGATGTTTGGGTTGAATTTACACCAAACGAAGAAGGAAAAGGTTTCGAGTTCGAAGATGCCATCGTCGGTGGTGTTGTTCCTCGTGAATACATTCCTTCAGTTGAACAAGGTTTGAAGGAATCAATGGAAAATGGTGTTCTTGCCGGATACCCATTGATCGATGTTAAGGCTAAGTTATATGATGGTTCATATCACGAAGTCGATTCATCAGAAGCTGCCTTCAAGATCGCTGCTTCAATCGCTTTACGTAACGCTGCTAAGTCAGCTGGTGCGGTAATTCTTGAACCTATTATGAAGGTTGAAGTTGTTGCTCCAGAAGAATATCTTGGTGATGTTATGGGACAAATTACTGCTCGTCGTGGACGTGTTGAAGGTATGGAAGCACGTGGTAACGCTCAACTCGTTAACTCATTCGTTCCACTTTCAGAAATGTTCGGTTACGCTACAACACTTCGTTCAGCTACACAAGGCCGTGGTACTTTCACAATGGTATTTGACCATTACGAAAAAGTTCCTAAGTCAATTCAAGCTGATATTATCAAGAAGAATGGCGGAAACGCAGAAGAATAGTAACTAAAAAACAACCTGAAAAATTCAGGTTGTTTTTTTGTGTCTAAAAGTAGAAATTAAATTTTTTTCTATTATTGACTGATTTTAATAATAATAGTGAAATTATGATAAATATCAAAGCTTCTATAATACTGTAAAGATAGTCGTCAATTGTTACTTTACCAGTCATGATTTGACTGCCTGATGAAGCAAATGCAAGAATATCAATCAGTGAGTGAATGATGACCGGTCCAAAGAACCAGTCAGTATATAGATAGATTGCAGATAAGAACATTCCTAAGGCAACCGCAAAGATCACTTGTAAAATGGTATTGTTAATACTTTGTCCAACACTAGTATTAGGCAGATGAATCAGACCGAATAACAAACTACTTAAGAAAACTCCATAGTAGATTTTGAATTGACTGTTTTTGAATACAGACAATAGGATTGTTAGTATAGCAAAACGGAAGGTCAGCTCTTCTGCAATACCTGCTTCCAAACCACTTAGAATATTTGTAACGGTAAGGTGGGCATGGAAGTCATATGACGTGAAGATATTCAGCAAGTTAGTACCAGATCCAAATCCATTCCAAATGATAAACCAAATACTGAAGATGCCAAGTGCAATCAAAACTTTTAAATTACTTTGTCTGGCGAAAACAATTTTAGGTAGTCGGTAGCCCCAAGAATACATCGCCGTGAGAATGATTATAGTAAAGATTAATGCTCCAAGAAACGATGAATTCGATAGAACTTTTATTATTGGATTTCTGACGATGTTTGTATCCATAGTCATTACATCAAGAGAGCTCAGTCCGTTAAAGACAAAAAGGAAGAGCGTAATGACTAGTTGCATAATTTTAGTTTTGATTTCACCAATCAGGATCACAGTGTAAGGAATGTACATTACGATCGCGTAAGTTAAAATCAGGAATATCAATCCAGAATTCCAGTTATAAATCGTAGACTGGATCAAGAAGGAAATACTTACAGGAATAAAGATTGCTTGAAAAATTATTTGAAAGAAGCGATTTATTTTGACCAGTTTCTTCCTATTAGAATCAAATGGAATAAGTAGAGCCAGCAGATTTAATATCATTAGGATGAATAATCCCAGTTCGTGTTGCTGGATCCCGAATCCGAAAGCAATAAATCCATTAATGAAAATTTGAATCTTAAATAGCAAATTTGAAATTGCTTTGGTAGGATAGGACATGGAAACCTCCTTTTCTGTGATGCATTAATTATCGCACAGTTTAGTATAAAAATTATCTGAAGAAAGTTTTCGATTTAATATCGTAAATTGTCTTGAAAAGGACAAAATAATCGTGTATTATTATAAAAGTGCTTATTTCAAAAAGAAGTATGTGCCCATTGGTATTTAAATAAATATCGACGGCTTAGAAGTGAAAGGTTGCGACACACCCGGCCGCTTTGCCACGGCAGGGTTGGCGGATATTTTCACGGAGCCGGTCATCTTGAAAGAGAGAAAAAGGAGGTAACCCCATGGCAAGTCAAAAAATTCGCATTCGTTTAAAGGCTTATGAGCATCGTATTCTAGATCAATCAGCTGATAAAATTGTGGAAACAGCAAAAAGAACTGGAGCAACAATTTCAGGTCCAATTCCATTGCCTACAGAACGTTCACTATATACAGTGTTGAGTTCACCACATAAGCATAAGGATTCTAGAGAACAATTCGAAATGCGTACACATAAGAGACTTATTGATATTGTTAACCCATCACCAAAGACGGTAGATTCACTTATGAAGTTGGATCTCCCATCTGGTGTGGATATTGAAATTAAATTATAATTATTAAAAATAAATTATTGGAGGTGCAAACATGGCCAGAAAAGGAATTCTTGGTAAAAAAGTCGGAATGACTCAGATTTTCACTGATAACGGCGAACTTGTTCCAGTTACAGTTATTGAAGCTGAACCAAACGTTGTTATGCAAGTTAAGACAGTTGAAACTGATGGTTATGAGGCTGTTCAATTAGGTTTGGAAGATCGTCGTGAAGTATTGACAAACAAACCTGCCAAAGGTCATGCAGAAAAGGCAAACACAACTCCTAAACATTACATTCGCGAATTCCGCGATGTTGAAATGGGAGATTACGAATTAGGTGGAGAAGTTAAGGCTGACACATTTAATTCAGGTGATATTGTCGACGTTACAGGTATTTCAAAAGGACACGGTTTCCAAGGTAACATTAAGAGATTTGGACAAGCTCGTGGACCAGAGACTCACGGTTCTAGATATCACCGTGTTCCCGGTTCAATGGGTGCCATCATTAACCGTGTTTTCAAGGGTAAGATGCTACCAGGACGTATGGGTAACAACCGTGTTACAACACAAAATCTTGCAATTGTAAAAGTTGATGCTGAACGTAATGCAATTATGATCAAGGGTAATGTACCCGGAGCAAACAACTCACTAGTTAAAATTCAAACAGCTGTTAAAGCTAATCAAAAATAGGAAGGAGGAAATGAGTTATGACAAAAATCACAGCTTATAAAGATAGCGGTGCTGAGAACGGTACTGTAGAAGCAAATGATTCAATCTTTGGTATCGAACCAAACAACAACGTAGTTACAGATGCAGTTATTATGCAACGTGCCTCATTAAGACAAGGTACACATGATGTTAAAAACCGCTCTGAAGTTCGTGGTGGTGGTAAGAAGCCATGGCGCCAAAAAGGAACTGGACGTGCTCGTCAAGGTTCTATCAGATCCCCTCAATGGGTAGGTGGTGGTGTCGTATTCGGCCCTACACCAAGATCTTATTCATATCGTCTTCCTAGAAAAGTTAGCCGTTTGGCATTGAAGTCTGTACTTTCACAAAAAGCTGCTGACGGTAACCTAATCGTTATTGACTCAATTTCATACGACAAACCAAGTACAAAGAACTTTGCACAATTACTTAATAAAGTAGGTGCTGACAAGGCTCTTGTAGTTGTCGAAGATGGTAATGACAATGTTGCTTTATCTGCAAGAAATATTGATAAAGTTAAGGTTGTAGCACCAGAAGGTGTAAACGTACTTGACGTTATTAACGCCAATAAGTTAGTTGTTACAAAAGCAGCACTTTCTAAGATTGAGGAGGTGCTTGGATAATGAGCGCAAGAGACGTAATTATTCGCCCAGTTATCACTGAAAGCTCAATGGACGCCATGAGCGACAAGAAATACACATTTGATGTAGCTCTTGACGCAAACAAGGTACTTGTAAGACAAGCCATTGAAGAAATTTTCGGTGTTAAGGTTAAAAAAGTAAATATTATGAATGTTTCTGGTAAGAAGAAGCGCCAAGGTCGTTATGTTGGTTTAACAGCAAAACGTCGTAAGGCTATCATTACTCTTACAGATGATTCAGATGAAATTAAGATTTTTGATGAAGAATAAATAAGGAGGTCAAATAATGGCGATTATCAAGTATAAACCAACCACAAACGGTCGTCGTAATATGACTGGTTCTGACTTTGCGGAGATCACTAAGACAACTCCTGAAAAGACATTGCTAGAATCACAAAGCCATACAGCTGGTCGTAACTCATACGGTCATATTACAGTACGTCATCGTGGCGGTGGTCACAAACAAAAATACCGTATTATCGATTTCAAACGATTAAAAGACGGTGTAAAAGCTACAGTTAAGTCAATTGAATATGATCCTAACCGTACAGCTAATATTGCTTTACTACACTACTCAGATGGTGTTAAGTCATATATCTTAGCTCCTAAGGGTCTAGAAGTTGGACAAGTTGTTGAATCAGGTGTTGATGCAGATATCAAACCAGGTAACGCACTTCCACTAGAAAATATTCCAGTTGGTACAATTCTTCACAACGTTGAATTAAAACCTGGTAAGGGTGGCCAATTAGGTCGTTCTGCTGGTACATCAATTCAATTGCTTGGTAGAGATGGTAAGTATTCATTACTTCGTTTACCTTCAGGTGAAGTTCGTATGATTCTTTCTAAATGCCGTGCTTCTGTCGGTGCTATTGGAAATGAACAACACGAATTGATCAAGATTGGTAAAGCTGGTCGTAAACGCTGGCAAGGATTCAGACCTACAGTTCGTGGTTCAGTTATGAACCCTAACGATCACCCACACGGTGGTGGTGAAGGTAAAGCTCCTATCGGTCATCCATCACCAATGTCACCATGGGGTAAGAAGACCTTGGGTAAGAAGACTCGTTCATCACATGCCAAATCTGAAAAGCTTATCATTCGTCACAGAAAAGGTAAGTAATTATTTCATTAGAATAATATAAGGAGGACATAAGATGAGTCGTAGTTTAAAAAAGGGACCATTTGCTGATGCACATTTGATGAAGAAAATCGAAGCACAAGCAGATTCTGACAAAAAGTCAGTTATCAAGACATGGTCAAGACGTTCAACAATTTTTCCTAATTTCGTAGGATACACAATCGCAGTTCATGATGGTCGTAAGCATGTTCCAGTTTACATCCAAGAAGACATGGTTGGACACAAGTTAGGTGAATTCGTACCTACACGTACATTCCATGGTCATGGTACAGACGATAAGAAGACAACTAAGTAATAAGAAGGGAGACTTAAAAGATGGCAGAACAAGAAATTACATCTGCAACAGCCAGAGTAAAAAATGTTCGTATTGCACCTCGCAAAGCTCGCCTTGTTATTGATCTAATAAGAGGCAAGAATGCTGCTGAGGCACTTGCAATGTTACAATTCACACCAAGAGCAGGCTCTCCAATTATTGCTAAAGCTCTTAAGTCAGCAATTGCGAACGCAGAACATAATTTTGATTTGGATGCCCAAAACCTATTTGTTAGCGAAGCATTCGTTAACGAAGGACCAACTTTGAAGCGTTTCCGCCCAAGAGCTAAAGGTTCAGCATCACCAATCAATAAGAGAACAAGTAGTATCACTGTTGTAGTAAGTGAAAAAAATTAGTATTGGAGGTAATTTGAGTGGGTCAAAAGATTAATCCAGTTGGATTCCGTGTCGGCGTTATTCGCGACTGGGATGCAAAATGGTACGCAGAAAAAGACTTTTCAACATTTTTACATGAAGACCTTAGAATTCGTAAGTATATTGAAGATAAACTTTCAAATGCTTCCGTTTCAAGAATTGAGATCGAACGTACTGCAAAGAACGTTACCGTTTCAATTCATACCGCAAAACCAGGAATGGTTATCGGTAAGGGTGGTTCAGAAGTTGAAAAATTACGTAATGAACTAAATAAGCTAGTTAACAGAAACATTCACATTAATATTATTGAAATTAAGAAACCTGATTTGGATGCAAAACTTGTTGGTGAGAACATTGCTCGTCAACTAGAAGCTCGTATTGCATTCAGACGTGCACAACGTCAAGCCGTTCAACGTACAAGACGTGCAGGTGCTAAAGGTATCAAAGTTCAAATCTCTGGTCGTCTAAACGGTGCCGATATGGCTCGTAGAGAATGGCATACAGAAGGAACAGTTCCTCTACACACATTGCGTGCAGATATTGACTACGCATGGGTAGAAGCTGCTACTACATATGGTAATTTAGGTGTTAAAACTTGGATCTACCGTGGTGAAATCCTACCAGCCAAACCAGTACATAATGATGCAAAAAACGAAGAGAAAGGAGAATAATCTATGCTAGTACCAAAACGTGTAAAACACCGTCGTGAATTCCGTGGAAAGATGCGCGGAGAAGCTAAGGGTGGTAAAAGTGTTGCCTTTGGTGAATATGGTTTGAAAGCACTCGATTCAAGCTGGATCACTAATAGACAAATTGAAGCAGCCCGTGTTGCTATGACTCGTTACATGAAGCGTGGTGGTAAGGTTTGGATTAAAATCTTCCCTCATAAATCATACACCGCTAAAGGTGTTGGAGTTCGTATGGGTTCTGGTAAAGGTGCACCTGCAGGTTGGGTTGCCCCAGTAAAACGTGAGAAAATCTTGTTTGAAATAGGTGGAGTTCCTGAAGAAGTTGCTCGTGAAGCCTTGAGACTTGCATCTCACAAATTGCCAGTTAGAACAAAGTTTGTAAAACGTGAGGAAGTAGGTGGCGCTGATGAAGGCTAGTGAAATCAAAGAGCTAACTGCTGCTCAATTACAAGATAAAGTTAAAGAATATAAAGAAGAACTTTTCAACTTGCGCTTCCAACAAGCCACAGGCCAATTGGAAAACACAGCTCGTTTAAATGCTGTTAGAAAGAACATTGCAAGATTAAGAACTGTTCAAAACCAACAGAACAACGATAAATAATAAACAGGAAGGGAGATATCAAGTTGAGCGAAAAACAAGAAGACCGTAACAGTCGTAAAGTATATCAAGGACGCGTTGTTTCAGATAAGATGGACAAGACAATTGTTGTTGTTGTTGAAACATACAAGAAGCATCCAGTTTATAAGAAGCGTGTAAGATATTCAAAGAAGTACTACGTTCAAGATGAGAATAACGAAGCTAAGGTTAACGATGTTGTACGTATCATGGAAACTCGACCTTTGTCAAAGACAAAGCGCTTCCGTTTATTAGATATCGTCGAGAAAGCAGTTATTATCTAGTTTAAAACTGATGAGAGGAGGACCAAGAAGTGATTCAACAAGAAAGTCGTCTAAAAGTTGCAGATAACTCTGGAGCTCGTGAAATTCTAACTATTAAAGTTCTTGGTGGTTCAAACCGTAAGACAGCTAACATCGGAGATGTTATTGTTGCTACTGTTAAACAAGCAACACCAGGTGGCGTTGTTAAAAAGGGTGACGTCGTTAAGGCAGTTATCGTAAGAACTGTATCCGGTGCTCACCGTACAGATGGTTCTTACATCAGATTTGATGAAAATGCTGCGGTAATTATTAACGCTGATAAGACACCTAGAGGAACTCGTATTTTCGGACCTGTTGCTCGTGAATTACGTGATAATGATTTTATGAAGATCGTATCATTAGCACCAGAAGTTCTATAAAAAGATCAATATAATTCAGGAGGTGCTGAATAGTGTTTGTAAAAACTGGAGACAATGTTGTCGTTATTGCCGGTGATAGCAAAGGTACACAAGGCGTAGTTAAAAAAGCTTTGCCACGTGAAAACAAAGTTATCGTTGAAGGTGTGAATGTCGTTAAGAAACATTCAAAGCCAAGCAATACACAACCTCAAGGCGGAATCGCTGATGTTGAGAAAGCTATTAGCGCAACTAACGTAAAAGTTGTAAAGAAATCATCTGATAAAGAAGACAAGTAAGAAAGGAGAAAACTAAATGGCTAATGCATTAAAAGAAATGTATGTAAAAGAAATTACACCATCAATGATGGAAAAATTCAATTACACATCTAACATGCAAACACCAAAGATTGACAAGATCGTTTTAAACATGGGTGTTGGTGATGCTATTGCTAACTCAAAGAATCTTGATGAAGCAGTAGAAGAATTAGGACTTATAGCTGGTCAAAAACCTTTGATCACAAAGGCTAAGAAGTCTATCGCCGGATTCAGATTACGTGAAGGTATGTCAATCGGTGCTAAGGTTACACTTCGTGGTGACCGTATGTATGACTTCCTTGACAAGTTAATTAATATCGCTTTACCTCGTGTACGTGATTTTCACGGTGTAGGTACTCGTTCATTCGATGGTCGTGGTAACTATACACTAGGTATTAAAGAACAATTGGTTTTCCCAGAAATCGATTATGATAAGGTTAACAAAATTCGTGGATTGGACATCGTTATTGTTACAACAGCTAACACCGATGAAGAATCACGTGAATTATTAACACAATTAGGAATGCCATTTTCAAAATAATTAATGGAGGTCAAATTCAATGGCTAAGAAGTCTCAAATAGTACGTAATCACAGACCTGCTAAGTTCTCTTCACAAGAGTACACACGTTGCGAACGTTGTGGTCGTCCACATTCTGTATATCGTAAGTTCAAGCTTTGCCGTGTTTGCCTTCGCGAATTGGCCCACAAAGGTCAAATTCCTGGCATGAGAAAAGCTAGTTGGTAAGATATTAAAAGAGGAGGTAAAATAAATGGTCATGACAGATCCTATTGCGGATTTTCTTACAAGAATCCGTAACGCAAATATGGTTAAACATGAATCTCTAGAAGTTCCTGCTTCAAACATTAAGAAGAGCATGACAGAGATCTTGAAGAATGAAGGATTTATCAAAGATTACGAAATCATTGAAGATAACAAACAAGATGTTATTCGTATTGTCTTAAAGTATGGTAAGGATCAACAACGTGTAATTACTGGTTTGAAACGTATTTCAAGACCTGGTTTACGTAGTTATGTAGATTCAGATAATGTGCCTAAGGTCCTTAATGGATTAGGTATTGCTATCCTTTCAACATCAAAAGGTGTTGTAACTGACAAAGTAGCCCGTGCACAACGTGTTGGTGGCGAAGTTCTTGCATATATTTGGTAAAATTTTTAAAAGATAAGGAGGTGCACGAATTTGAGTCGTATCGGTTATAAAGTAATTGAAGTTCCAGAAGGAGTTACAATTACTACAAAAGATGAAGATATTACTGTTAAAGGCCCTAAGGGTGAATTAACAAGACATTTTGATCCAAAAATCAAGTTAACTCTTGAAGGTAAAGAAGCAAAGTTCGATCGTGAAAGTGATAATGATAAAGCTCTTCACGGAACAATGCGTTCAAACCTTAACAACATGATTCTTGGTGTTACAGAAGGTTTCGAAAAGAAACTTGAACTTAGAGGTGTTGGTTACCGTGCACAAGTTAAAGGTGACACACTAACACTTTCTGTTGGTTTCTCACATCCTGTAGTTATGGATGCACCTAAGGGTATCAAGATTGAATCACCTTCAAATACTGAAATCAATATTTCTGGTATCAGTAAACAAAAGGTTGGTCAATTTGCTGCCGTTATCCGCGACGTACGTCCCCCAGAACCATATAAGGGTAAAGGTATTCGTTATGTTGACGAATATGTCCGTCGTAAAGAAGGTAAAACTGGTAAATAGTAAATAATTAGTATGAGGTGAAAATTGTGATTTCTAAACCAGATAAAAATAAAGCACGTCAAAAGCGCCAAAAACGTGTGCGTGCCAAGATCTCTGGTACTGCTGAGCGCCCACGCTTAAACGTATTCCGTTCTAATAAAAACATTTACGCTCAAGTAATTGATGACGTAAAGGGTGTAACGCTAGCAAGTGCCTCATCTCTTGATAAAGAGGTAAAAGACGGTTCTAAAGTTGATGAAGCTGCAACCGTTGGTGCATTAGTTGCCAAAAGAGCACAAGATGCTAAAGTCAGTGAAGTTGTCTTTGATCGTGGCGGATATATCTACCATGGTCGTGTACAAAGTCTTGCTGAAGCAGCTCGTGAAAATGGGCTAAAATTCTAGAAGGAGGAAACCAAATTTATGACATATATCGATCCATCTCAAATGGAATTAGAAGATCGCGTTGTCTCAATCAACCGTGTCACAAAGGTTGTTAAAGGTGGACGCCGTCTACGTTTTGCTGCTATCGTAATCGTTGGTGACAAAGCTGGTCACGTTGGATTCGGAACTGGTAAAGCTCAAGAAGTTCCCGAAGCTATTCGTAAGGCTGTTGAAGATGCCAAAAAGAACTTAATTAACGTTCCTATGGTTGGCTCAACTATTCCTCACGAAGTTATTGGTAGATTCGGTGCTGGTAGAATTATGTTGAAGCCTGCTGTCGAAGGTTCTGGTATCGCAGCCGGTGGTGCTGTTCGTGCCGTCCTTGAATTAGCCGGTGTTGGTGATATTACAAGTAAATCACTTGGTAGAAATACACCAATCAACGTTATTCGTGCAACAATCGAAGGATTAAAAGAAATTAAGACAGCTGAAAGCGTTTCTGAGATGCGCGGAATTTCAGCCCAAGAATTGCTTAACTAAAAGAAAGGTGCGTAATTATGGCTAAACTTAAAATTACTCTTATTAGAAGTGCAGCTCACCGCCTTCCTGCTCAACGTACAATTGTTAAAGAACTAGGACTCGGAAGAGTCAATAGCTCAGTTGTTAAGCCGGACGATCCTGCAATCCGTGGTGCTGTATTAAAAATCGCTCATCTAGTTAGCGTTGAAGAAGTTAAAGATTAATAAATTTTAAAAGATTAGGAGGTGCAAGAATGGAACTAAACGAACTTAAGCCAAGTGCTGGCTCAAGACACTCAAGAAAGCGTCTAGGTCGTGGTACTTCAAGTGGCCAAGGTAAAACTGCTGGTCGTGGACAAAAAGGTCAATTAGCTAGATCAGGTGGTAAAACACGTATTGGTTTTGAAGGTGGACAAATGCCATTGTTCCGTCGTATGCCAAAGCGTGGATTCAAGAATATCAATCGCAAGGAATACGCTATTGTAAACCTTAAAGATTTAAGCAAATTTAATGACGGTGCTGACGTTAATGTTGATACATTAAAAGAAGCTGGAATTGTTAAGAAACAATTCAACGGAGTTAAATTACTTGCTAACGGAGAAGTTAGTGCTAAATTAACAGTTAAAGTTACAAAAGTTTCTGAAGCTGCTAAAAAAGCAATTGAAGCTGCTGGTGGAACTGTAGAGGTGATCTAATGCTTAAAACTATCAAAGATGCTCTAAAGGTGAAGGAAATCCGTCAAAAGATCCTCTTTACCTTGTTGTTACTTGTTATCTATCGTTTGGGATCACAAATTACGGTACCTGGGGTCAATGCTGCGGCAATGGACAAGGTTAGTTCTTCAGGGTTAGTTCCCCTACTAGATACTGTTACCGGTGGTGGTCTTGCAAATTATTCTATTTTCTCAATGGGTGTTTCACCATTTATCACCGCACAAATTGTTGTTCAACTTTTACAAATGGACATTGTTCCAAAGTTTGTAGAGTGGAGTAAACAAGGTGAGGTTGGTCGTAGAAAACTAAATCAAGTAACGAGATATTTGACGATTGTTTTAGGTTTTGTTCAATCAATCGGTATTACTGCTGGTTTTAACCAACTTAGTGGTTTAGGACTTGTAAAATCTCCTAATATTCAATCATTCGCTACTATCGGTATTATTTTGACCGGTGGTACAATGTTGCTTACTTGGATTGGTGAACAAATCACTGATAAAGGGCTAGGTAACGGAGTTTCTGTTATCATCTTTGCCGGTATTATTGCTAGATTCCCTAACGGGGTTTACCAAATTTACCGTGACAACGTGATCAACTCAAGTTCTGCTGACTTAGTTAAGAATATTGCATTCATGGTTGGATTGGTTATAGCTGTTCTGATCGTTGTACAATTTGTTACATATGTACAACAAGCTAACAGAAGAGTGCCAATTCAATATACAAGACGTGCAGCCGGAAGTGGTAGTGAAAGTTTTCTACCATTAAAAGTTAACGTTGCTGGTGTTATTCCCGTTATCTTCGCTAGTTCATTTATTGTTACACCTCAAACTATTTTGATGGCGTTCCAAGCAAATCACAGTGAAGATACATGGTATCAAGTATTAACAAATATATTCAGTATGCAGACAACAACAGGATCCCTGCTATACACATTGCTGATTGTGTTATTCACATTCTTCTACGCATTTGTTCAAGTAAATCCTGAAAAACTCGCAGAAAACTTACAGAAACAAGGGGCTTATATCCCTGGTGTCTGGCCTGGTAATGAAACAATTAAGTTCATGTCAGGTATTTTGATGAGACTGTCAACTGTTGGTTCAGTATTCTTAGGATTAGTTTCATTGCTTCCATTACTAGCCGCTAATATCTTTGGCTTACCACAGTCTATCGGACTTGGTGGTACAAGTTTATTGATTATCGTCGGTGTAGCATTGGAAATGGATCGTCAATTAAGAGGTCTATTGATGAAGCGTGAATACGTTGGTTTTATTAGATAATAGGAGATGTGACAATGAATATCGTATTGATGGGTTTACCCGGAGCTGGTAAAGGTACTCAAGCTGAAAAAATTGTTGAAGATTTTAATGTAGTTCATATTTCAACTGGTGATATGTTTAGACAAGCTATGGCTGATGAAACCGAAGTTGGTCTAAAAGCTAAGAGTTTTATGGACAAAGGTGAGTTAGTTCCTGACGACGTTACCGAAGCTATTGTTGAAGAGCGTTTGGCTAAAGATGACGTTCAAAAGAATGGATATATGCTTGATGGATTTCCGAGAACTCTTGAACAGGCAAATGCTTTACAGACAATTGCAAAGAATGTAAACAAACCAATAGATGCTGTCATCTATATTGATGTAAAGCCTGAATCATTAGTTGATCGTTTATCTGGAAGATATATTTGTTCTAAATGTGGAGCAACTTATCATAAGATTTATAATCCTACAAAGGTTGAAGGAACTTGTGACGTCTGTGGCGGACATGATTTCTATCAACGTGATGATGATAAACCAGAAACTGTAAAGAATAGATTAAAAGTTAATATTGAAATGAATACACCATTAATTGATTTTTATGATAAGTTAAACTTGTTATATAAGATCAATGGTGAACAAGAAATAGATGAAGTTTATAACGAAGTAAAAAAAGTTTTACAAAGTCTGTAAAACTTTTTACTTTGAATTGTTTACATAACTAAAAAATTATTGTATAATTTCGCGGTATATGCAGGCGAATTTCATCCCGATGGAGGTTAATGTCTTTGGCAAAAGAAGATGTCATTGAAGTAGAAGGTACAATTTCAGAAACATTGCCTAATGCAATGTTTAAGGTAAAACTTGAAAATGGGGCAACTGTATTGGCTCATGTATCAGGTAAAATCCGTATGCACTATATCAGAATTTTGCCCGGTGACAAGGTTACCGTGGAATTATCCCCTTATGATTTAACCAAGGGAAGAATTACATATAGATACAGATAATAATTTATTTTAATGGAATGGAGGTTCCAACATGAAAGTAAGACCATCCGTTAAACCTATGTGTGAGCATTGTAAGGTAATCAAAAGACGTGGACGCGTCATGGTTATTTGCTCTGCAGATCCAAAGCACAAACAAAGACAAGGATAATATAAATATAGGAGGTGCAATTAATGGCTCGTATAGCAGGTGTAGATTTACCTCGTGATAAGAGAATCGTTATTGCCTTAACATACATTTTTGGTATTGGTAATACAACAGCTCAAAAACTACTTAAAGATGCCGGTGTTTCCGAAGACGTTCGTACAAGAGATTTAACTCCTGATCAAGAAGATAAGATTCGTGCAGAAGTTGATAAAGTACGTGTTGAAGGTGACTTACGTCGTGAAGTAAGTATGAATATCAAGAGACTACAAGAAATTGGCTCATATCGTGGTATGAGACACAGACGTGGATTGCCCGTTAGAGGTCAAAACACAAAGAATAATGCAAGAACTCGTAAAGGTAAGAAAGTATCTATCGCGGGTAAGAAGAAGTAATTATAAGATAGGAGGTTAATTCATGGCACAAAACAAAGGTCGTAAACGCCGTACTAAGAAACATATTGAAGCCGGAGTTGCACATATCCACTCTACTTTCAATAACACTCTAGTTATGATCACTGATGTCAACGGAAACGCTGTTTCATGGTCATCAGCTGGTGCACTAGGATTCAAAGGAAGCCGTAAATCAACACCATTTGCTGCACAAATGGCTGGTGAAGCTGCTGCTAAAGAATCAATGGAACAAGGTATGAAAACAGTTGAAGTAGCTGTTAAAGGTCCTGGTTCAGGTCGTGAAGCTGCAATTCGTTCATTACAATCTACTGGATTGGAAATTACAGCAATTCGTGACGTTACACCAGTTCCACATAATGGTTCACGTCCTCCAAAGCGTCGTCGTGTATAGAATGGTTTTGGTTTTATACCCATATGAACTAAGCTACACACATTTCGTTTTGAAAGGGGAACTAACCGAATGATCGAATTTGAAAAGCCAACGATTACTGCTGTCGAAGAGAGCAGTGACTATGGTAAATATATAATCGAACCGTTGGAAAGAGGATATGGTACAACACTTGGAAACTCTCTACGTAGAGTTTTGCTTGCATCATTACCTGGTACAGCGGTATCAGACATTCAAATAGATGGTGTATTACATGAATTCACAGCTATTGATGGTGTAATTGAAGACGTTACTCAAATCGTACTTAACGTTAAAAAGTTAAACTTAAAATCTCATGCTGAAGACGGACTTAAAGCTGAAGTTGACGTAGTCGGCCCAGCCACTGTTACAGCTAAAGACATTAAAGCTGATGATGATTTAGAGATCCTTGATCCAGAACAATTTATTTGTACTGTTTCCGAGGGTGGACATTTCCACATGCAATTAACTATTAAAAATGGTCGTGGATATACTCCTGCAGAACAAAATAAAACCGACGAAACACCTATCGGTGTTTTACCAGTTGACTCAATATTTACTCCAGTAGATAAGGTTAACTACCAGGTTGAAAACACTCGTGTGGGTAAGAGAAACGACTTTGATAAGTTGACCATTGATATCTGGACAAATGGTTCTATTGGACCACGAGAAGCTATTAGTTTATCTGCTAAAATTCTTACAGAACACTTAACTAGTTTTGTGAACCTCACAGAAGAAGCTAAGAGCGCTGATATGATGATCGAAAAAGAAGAAACACAAAAAGAGAAGAAACTTGAAATGACAATTGAAGAATTGGACTTATCAGTTCGTTCATACAATTGTTTGAAGCGTGCCGGTATTAATACTGTGCAAGAGCTTACTGAAAAATCTGAAGCTGATATGATGCGTGTTCGTAACCTCGGACGTAAGTCATTGGTTGAAGTTAAAGAAAAGTTATCTGATCTTGGATTGTCATTAAAGCAAGAAGACTAAAAGTTAAATTTAAACAGGAGGTATAGACATGGGCTACCGTAAATTAGGACGTACAAGTTCTCAAAGAAAAGCAATGTTACGCGATTTAACTACTGATTTAATCATTAATGAACGTATTGTTACAACTGAAACTCGTGCTAAGGAAATCAGTCGTACAACCGACAAAATGATTACCTTAGGTAAACGTGGCGACTTACATGCTCGTCGTTTAGCTGCTGCTTACGTTAGAAACGAAGTTGCTAATATTACAGAAGATGATGATGCGGTTGTTATTCAATCAGCACTTCAAAAATTGTTCAGTGATATTGCACCTCGTTACGAAGATCGTAACGGTGGATATACACGTATTTTGAAGACTGCACCTCGCCGTGGCGATGCAGCTCCAATGGTTATTATTGAATTAGTTTAATTAATAATCGTTTATTAATAAAAAAATCAGTCATTCTGATAAATTAGTGAGTGTTAAGATGATGGCAATTGCCAAGTCTATCTCTGAGATCCTTTGAAAAGGGGACACTAATTTGTCGAATGATTTTTTTTTACCCAAAATGTATTTTTTTCGATATGATAGAATTAGCATATTATAAGGGGTACTCAATTGGAAAATATAATCTCAATCAAAGATGTTACATATACATACCCAGAATCAAAAAAGCCGGCTATCAATAGGCTTTCTTTGGACATCTATCGTAATGAATGGTTATCTATAGTTGGAAAAAATGGTAGCGGCAAGTCTACCTTAGCTAAATTGATCGATGGTCTGATTGAAAGTGAGACTGGGACCATCATTGTTGACGGTCAGGAAGTGAACGAAAAGAATATTTGGGAGATCCGTTCAAAAATTGGAATCGTCTTTCAGAATCCTGATCATCAATTTGTTGGTGCTACAGTTGAAGATGATGTAGCTTTTGGATTGGAGAATCAAGGTATTCCCAGAGATGAAATGGTCAAAGAGGTCGATGCAGCACTAAAAATGGTCGATATGCAGGACTATAAGACACGTGACCCACAATCACTATCTGGCGGTCAAAAACAACGTGTTGCGATTGCTGGGGTGCTTGCTACAAAACCCTCGATAATTATCATGGATGAGTCGACAAGTATGCTTGATCCTAATGGTCGAAAAACAGTTTTAGATCTGGTGAAACAATTGCGTGAGGAGCAGAATATGACTATTATTTCGATAACTCATGACATTGAAGAAACTGAACTATCTGAAAGGATCGTTGTTTTACGTGACGGAGAGGTAGTTCAAAAAGCTGATCCGAAGGCCATCTATGATATAGGCCGTAAATTGACAAATTATGGCTTAGAGGAGCCTTTTTCAAGTCAAGTCGCATATTTACTTAAGGATGAATTAAAATTGCCTGAGGGCTATTTAAATGAAGAGGAGCTAATTGAAAACATATGGAAATTATCTTCAAAAATGTAACTCACTCATATGAAGCAAATAGTCCGCTTGAAGGACTGGGATTGGATGATGTTTCTTTAACGATCCATGACAAGAAGTTCACTGCTATTGTTGGTAAAACAGGTAGTGGTAAGTCAACTTTAGTTCGTCACATTAACGCCTTGCTTAAGCCAACTTCTGGAACAATTTTAGTTGGTGATCGTGAGATTACCCCTGAAACAAATAATAAGAATTTAAAACCTTTGCGTAAAAATGTCGGTATGGTCTTTCAATTCCCTGAAAGTCAGTTATTTGAGGACACTGTGGAAAAAGATATCATGTTTGGCCCAATGAATTTCGGTATGTCAGAAGCTGATGCTAAGAAATCGGCACATAAAATGATAGAATTAGTTGGTTTGGGAAAGGAATATTTAGATAAGTCTCCATTTGATTTATCTGGTGGTCAGATGCGTCGGGTTGCGATTGCTGGGGTTCTCGCTAGTGAACCAGAAACCATTATTCTTGATGAACCGACAGCCGGATTAGACCCTGTTGGTCGAAAAGAGATCATGGATTTATTTAAAAACTTGCAAGAGCAGGGTAGGACGATTATCTTAATTACGCATAATATGGACGATGTGGCTAATTATGCGGAAGAAATGGTAGTTATCCACGATGCCAAAGTTAAAGCTGTGGGTAAACCTAAAGATATCTTCAATGATAGAAGTTTATTAACAGATGATATTTTAACTTTGCCACGCAGTGCTGTTTTTGCACAGAGATTAGCTAAGAAAAACTTTTCTTTTCCACAATTACCCATTACAATCAGTGAATTAACAACTGAAATAAAACGACAAGTTCATGGTGATTAAATGAATAAATTAATACTTGGTAGATATTTGCCTGGAGACTCGATTATTTACCGACTAGATCCGCGGGGCAAATTTTTAATAACATTTTATTTTATTGGTATTGTATTTTTAGCAAATAACGTTGCTTCATATGGCTTCTTGTTGTTATTTGTCTTATTCGCAGTTTATATTTCTAAAATTAATTTAGGATTCTTTATTAAGGGATTACGGCCGATGCTGTGGCTGATTTTATTCACAGTTTTGTTACAACTATTCTTTACCCCTAGTGAAAATCCTCTGTGGCATTGGGGAATCTTTACCTTATCCACAGACGGAATGCGGATAGCTGCTTATATTTTCATTAGATTTGTACTGATCATATTTATTTCCACACTTTTGACTTTGACTACGACGCCGATTGAAATATCTGATTCGATCGAGAGTATCCTAAAGCCATTAAAAGTAATTAAGTTTCCGGTTACCCAAGTGGCTTTGATGTTGTCGATTGCTTTGAGATTTGTTCCTTTATTGATCGATGAAACGACGAAAATCATGGATGCACAAAGAGCGCGTGGTGTGGACTTTGGCGAAGGTGGGATCATGCAACGGATCAAGTCGTTTGTACCAATTTTGATTCCACTGTTTGTCAGTAGTTTTTCGATAGCATATGATTTAGCAATTGCGATGGAATCTCGTGGATATAAAGACGGTGAAGGACGCAGTAAGTATCGAGTTCTTAGCTGGTCAAAACGTGATTATATGGCGCTGGTCGTTATGTTATTGATAACAATTATTCTATTATTTATTCGGAGTTATTAGATGACAAGATATAAGTTAACGGTTGCCTATGACGGAGCCAAGTTCCATGGCTTTCAAAGACAGCCTAAATTAAGAACCGTGCAAGGAGTCTTGGAAAAGGCTCTTTTTAAAATGACTAAAGGAAAACAGATAGATGTTTTTGGATCCGGACGTACAGATGCTGGTGTACATGCTTTAGGGCAAGTGATCCACTTTGACTATCCAGGTAATATTCCAGCAGATAGTATGCTGAAAGCAATCAATTCGTTGATGCCGTTGGATGTGTTAGTTAAAGATTCTGAGATGGTTGATGAAACCTTCCATGCTCGTTTTGGAGTAAAGAGAAAGACTTATCAATATCGTGTTGACTGTGGAAAATATACTGATCCCTTTAAAAGGTTTTACACAGGTCACTATCCGTATAAGATCGATTTGAAAAGAATCGAGTCTGCATTAGTGGATCTGAAGGGCACACATGACTTCAGTAGTTTTGCGGCTTCTGGCGGTGTGATCGAAAATAAAGTTAGAACTATTTATGAGGCTAGTGTAAAATATAATGCATCTCAAAATGAATTAGTCTTTGAATTTACAGGAAATGGTTTCCTATATAATATGGTGCGGATCTTGGTTGCTACATTACTAGAAATCGGCAATGGGCGTCGGGATGTTCATGATTTATTGCGACTTTATGAAGTCAAAGATCGTCAACAGGCACGTGGAACTGCGCCTGCTAGCGGGCTCTATTTAAAACAGGTATTTTACTGAAATTTATCTGTGGATAATTATTGACTTATAGGCAAATACCAAGTATTATTGTTGTTGGTATTGTTTGCCCCACGATGAGCCCCGGAAACTTATTGAGTGTCAAACAGACGAGAAACTGGAGGAAATTATGCGTACAACACCATTAGCAAAAGCAAGTGAAGTTGAACGTAAATGGTATGTAATCGATGGTGAAGATGTCGTTTTAGGTAGACTTTCATCAGTTGTAGCTTCAATTCTTAGAGGTAAGAACAAGCCAACTTACACACCTAACGTTGATACAGGTGATAATGTAATTATCATCAATGCAGATAAAGTAAAATTAACAGGTAAAAAAGCCAAGGGAAAGATTTATTATTCTCACTCAGATCATCCAGGTGGTTTGAAGAGCATTAGTGCCGGTGAAAAGAGAGCAACAAAACCTGAATTGTTTGTTGAAGACTCAATCCGCGGTATGCTACCTAAGAACAGTCTTGGTCGCCAAGAAATCATGAAGTTGCATGTTTATGCAGGTCCAGATCACAAACACCAAGCACAAAATCCAGAAGAGTTGGATATCAACAAACTAATTTAAGGAGGAAAACATTTTGGCACAAGTATCATATGCTGGAACAGGCCGTCGTAAAGATTCAACGGCTCGTGTTCTATTAGTTCCCGGAAACGGAAAAATTACTATCAACAAACGTGATGTCAAAGATTACATTCCTTTTGACAATTTGATTGCTGATATGAAACAACCATTAGATATTACTGAAACAGGCGCAAGTTATGACGTTATTGCTAACGTTAACGGCGGTGGATTTTCAGGACAAGCTGGAGCAATCAGACATGGTATTGCTAGAGCACTTCTAGAAGTTGATCCAGACTTCAGACCTACTCTTAAATCAGCTGGATTCTTAACACGTGACCCTCGTATGAAGGAACGTAAGAAGCCAGGTTTGAAGAAAGCTCGTAAAGCTTCACAATTCTCAAAACGTTAATATATTCCAGATATTACACTTTGGACGCTCACCTTTTGGTGGGTGTTTTTTTTGTTTATAAGTGTAAAATGAAAGTATAAATATATTCATAAAGGAGGCTGCTTCTATGTGTGGGCGATATATGTTTCAACCAACTGAAAATGCAGAGATAGAAAGAATTTATCAATTGGCTAAGGCAGAGGGATACGATCCTAAAACTGGTGAAATTTTTCCTACCGATGAAACAGCGGTTATAGTTGCAGGATTACAGCAAGTGAAGGTTGTTGCTATGAAATGGGGTTACCCAGGTTTTAAACCCGGACAGTCAATTATTAATGCGAGATCAGAGACGGTTGTTCAAAAACAGATGTTTTCTAATGGCTTTAAGGAACATCGTTGTGTCTATCCTACGACCGGATTTTTCGAATGGACCGCAGACAAACAGCGTTATTGGTTCAATTATGGCAAAAAGCCGGAAACTATGTATATTGCTGGATTTTATGACTATTTTGATGGACAGCCTTGTAGTTGTTTGCTAACAACTAAACCAAATGATTCTATTGTTAAGATACACGATAGAATGCCTTTGATTTTAAGAAAAGATCAGATAAAGGCTTGGTTATATGATGACAAATTTGCTTTTGAATTTTTGAAAGCACAGATGCCACTGTTGAATTCTGTAAATGGATTACCTAATTTTGAAGACTAAAAAGGAACGACCGTCTGGTCGTTCCTTTTAATTTACCATTTGTTCTTGTACGTATTGAGCATACAATTTATGATTATTTATCAATTCAGTGTGTGTACCGTGACCAGTAACTTTACCATGTTCAATAAAGTAGATTTGGTCAGCATCAACAATTGTGGATAGTCTGTGTGCAATAACAAGAGTTGTCCGACCAATCATCAATTGATCTAAGGCACGTTGAACTTTTTCTTCTGATTGTGAATCTAAACTGGCTGTTGCTTCGTCGAGCATTAGAATTTTTGGATCACGTAGGAAGGCACGTGCAATCGCGATTCGTTGCTTTTGTCCACCAGATAATTTAACGCCTCGTTCACCAATTTGAGTATTTAATTGTTCGGGAAATTCTTTGACGAATTGATCAGCATAGGCTAATTCTAGACCATGCCAGAGTTGTTCGTCAGTTAACTTTTCATCAAGGCCGTATTGTAAATTGTCTCGAATACTGCCGGCAAAAACAGCGCTATCTTGAGAAACATAACCGATCTGCGAACGCCAACTGTTCATGTTGATATCTTGAATTTGATTATCGCCAACAGTAATTGTTCCAAAATTTGGTTCGTAGAATCGCTCTAATAGTGAGAAAATAGTCGATTTTCCACCACCACTAGGTCCCGCAAAAGCAATAACATTATTTGGTTTAGCCTCAAATGAAACATTTTCCAGAATAGGGTGTTCAGGTGAGTAACTAAAGGAAAGATTAGTAGCCTGGATCGATTGACCCTCAACATCAATTGTTTCACCGATTTCAACGGGTTCGATATCAGTATTAAGAATGTCTTGAACACGTTCAGTTGAACCCATAGCTTTTTGCACTTGTGAGAAGAAGGTTGCAAAGTTAGTTATAGGGGAAATAATGTTGAATAAATATAATAGAAATGCGACTAGTGAACCGCTTGTTAATGTTCCTGCTGAAACTCTGACGGCGCCATAACCTAAGATACCAACAAATATTCCTAACATTGCCGTCATCATGATGGGTTGAAGTACAGCTTCCACTTTGGCATCTTTAACACCTAAAGTGAATATCTTGTTGATAAAATTGCCACCACTAGATTTTTCAAAGCTTTCGCCATTGCTGGCTTTGATCAAACGTACTTCAGATAGTTTTTCGCTTGCATCAGCATTAAAATCAGCGGTTGCAGCTTGTAATTGTCGACCTAGTTTAGAAAGAATTCGTCCCACAGGCAGTAAAATCAATACAAAAATCGGCACAGCGCTAAACATGATAGCTGCCATCTTCCAATCCATCAAAAAGAGAATGACCATTGATCCGATTAATTGGATACCACCAGTAATAAAATTAGGAAATTGGGCTGTGACTAGTTCTTTAATGACAGTTGTGTCGTTCACTAAACGAGAACTGCTCTCACCAGATTTGTGATCATCGAAATAACCAACCGGTAGTTTTAAAAGATGGTCCCAGAGTCTTTCTCTAAGCGTTTTGACCGCACTTTCGCCGACATAACGCAGTAGAAATCCTCCAACGGTTCCAAATCCTAGTTGGACGACAAATGCTAAAACTAGGACCCAAAGCATTCGTCCATCTATTTTTGCTAAATTACTAGTATCAACTAGCCCTTTAGTTAACTGTGGTACGACTAGACTTGCACCACTGGTTACTAAACTCAATATCATTCCTAGGACAAAGATTGCCTTTTTAGGATTGACACTGTTGATAAGTTTGAGAAAATCTTTGATCTTCATATTGCCTTTAGCTTTTGGCAAATCTTCCATTACCATTGAATGATTGTGCATTGTTTTACCTCTAAATTTTAATAAAATTCTCTACTATGTCTAAAATCACGACGGAAGTTTCTTCCACGTCCAGGCATAAATCCACCACGAGGACCACAGAAATTGTTATCGTGCATTGCTCTGTGCATAACTTTACGCATCTCATCAGGTGACATCTTTTCCCAATCGTCACCAAACTTTTCCATCATAGTTGCATGGACTTTTTGCATATTTTTCATACGATCCATTGGATCTACAAAACGAGCAGACTGTTGCTTAAATTCTTCACTCCAGCCATCGGAGATTTTTTGAAGATAAGCTCCAAATTGTTTCTTTTCTTCATCATTTAAACCAGCAAAGAAGTCGTCATTACTATCCTCATTTTTTTGATGAGCATTCTCGTCGGCTTTTTTTTGACCGCTTTTAGTCAGGTAGACTAGTTTATTACGCTTATCCTTTTCGTCTTCTTTTCTTGTAATATCGTCTGATAGCTCAAGCTTTTTTAATAGTTCAGCAATTGAACTTGGACGGAGATTCAAAATATCAGCTAAGTAACTTTGACTTAATCCATCTTCTAAACGTAAGATTGCTAAAACTCTTTGTTGTCCAGTAAGACGTTGTTTATTTTGGTGCATAAAATTGTTACTAGCCTGACTGACAAAATTTAATTGCTTCATCAATTTATTTGTTAATTCACTCATAATAGTTTCCTCTTTCTTTTTAAAATTAATTCGGTACCGAATCTTTATTTCACTCAGCATTATAGTTCGGTACCGAAGTAATTGTCAAATGTTTTATTCAAAAAAATTGAGCAAATTTGTCAAAATGCCAATTTGAAGGCCTTTGGATTGTATCTAAAAAATAACTAACGTATGTTGTTGATATGATTCAGGGAGGTATAAGGATGAAACACCATACTTGGGATAGTAAGATAAGGAAAATTATCTTGCTATTGATGTTATTCACCATAGGTTCGCCAGCTCAAATTGCTTTAGCAGATCAAACAAGTACCTCGACCGAAAATGTAAGTAATTTTTCCATCAAAGATTATGAGAACAGCTCGGCACTTCAATTAGCAAAAGCCGTTCGTAGTAAGAGAGTTACTAGTGTGCAATTAGTAAATTTTGCATATCAAGAGATTGAAAAACAGGATAGTAGTTTACACGCAATGATAACTTTAAGAAGAGACGAGGCTTTGAAAGAAGCTAATGAAATACAGGATACTGGGCAACCATTTTTAGGTGTGCCGATTTTATTGAAGGGATTGGGACATACTATTAAAGGTGGGAGCAATACTAATGGATTGTATTTCGAAAAAGATGTCGTTACACAAGGGACCAGTCGGATAACAAAAGCTTTTCAAGATGAGGGATTTATTGTTATTGGACAGACCAATTTCCCTGAGATGGGTATAAAAAATATTACAGATTCAAAATTGTATGGACCAACAGGGAGTCCGTGGAATCCTAAATATCAGTCCGGTGGTTCATCAGGAGGCTCGGCCAGTGGAGTGGCAGCAGGATATGCACCAGTTGCTACTGGAAGTGATTCAGGTGGTTCAATCAGAATACCTGCTTCATGGAATGGAATTATTGGATTTAAGCCCTCAAGAGCGGTTACTAAATTTGATTCAAAGTCTGAGTACAACCAAACAAGTCATTTCGCTGAAACTAAAACGATGGCTGATGCAAATAAACTATTTGAAGATTTTTCTAATGGTACAGCTGACGATGTTAAATTAGATCCTAAAACAATGAAAATAGCTTACACGACGCAATCTCCAGTCAATACACCAGTTAGCGCCGACGCTAAACGAGCGGTCAAGAATGCTGTTGATTTCTTGAAGTCACAGGGATATCAAGTAGAAGAAGTTAAGTATCCTGTTAACGGAATGGAATTGATGAATGACTATGATATTATCGGTGCTGGTTCTTCTGGGATAATAAATTATTTAGCCAAAAATAAATTGAAACGGGATCTGGAAATTGGGGATGTAGATTTAACGACATGGGCTATTTATCAATTAGGTAAAGCTATTACTAAAGATGATGTTTCGAATGCTTGGGACTCAGTCAATAAAATGACAGAGCAGATGCAGCAATTTCATCAAAAATATCCTATTTTTCTAACTCCTACCACAGCTTCAACAGCACCAAAAGTTGGAGATCCATTGATGACTAGCAATTTAGAAAAACGTATTAGAAATATGGATGGACTGTCTAAGGAAGATAAAACAAAATTGGTATTGGATCAGTGGATTCCTGCACTGACGTATTCACCGTTTACACAAATTTCAAATTTGACCGGAGAACCTGCTATTAGCTTGCCAACATACATTTCTTCAGCGGGATTACCATTGGGTATTCAATTAAACGCTGCTAGAGGTAATGATCGATTATTATTACAAATTGGCGATCTATTTGAAAGTAACAATAAATTTAATCAAAGACATGTAGAAAATAATTCACATAATAATGTTGTAAATAAGCCTAAGCCAACTTTGAAACCAAAGCCTATTCCGCAACCACAACCGCAACGTCCAGTTTCAGTTCCTGGGCTACAGGTTGATGACGGTTCATCAAATATTAAACAACCTGCTTCAAAAGAAAATAAACGACTGGTTAAAGAAAATCATCCGGACTACTCGCTAGTTGGTAATCGAGTCTCTATTGCGAAGCCCGACATAAAACATCAAATATTGCCTCAAACTGGTAATAAAAAATCAGCCTTGAGTATAGTAGGAATTATTGCTTTTTCAGGAGTGATCTATTTAGAATTTGTAAAAAAGGAATCCTAAGGGATTCCTTTTTGCATATATTTTGTTTGCGATTACATTCTTCTGTATACTTACGTTGCATCTGAATATATCTGAGGTGACTAATGGATAAAGAATATCAGGGAACTAATAGATTGCTTCTGGGAATAGTCTTAAGTGTATTGACATACTGGCTTTTCGCTCAATCACTTTTGAATATGGCCCCGGATGTACAGTCAGATTTGCAAATATCATCAGGAGTATTGAATACTGGAGTGTCAATTACCAGTCTTTTTTCAGGTATTTTTATTGTTGTAGCTGGTAGTTTGGCGGATAGACTAGGAAGAGTTAAAACTACTTATTTGGGAATCATACTTAATATTATCGGTTCACTGGCTTTGATTATTGCTAACGGATCATTGTTATTTATTTTGGGACGAATTTTACAAGGAATTTCAGCTGCATGTATTATGCCGGCAACGATTGCCTTGGTGAAAGAATATTATCATAATGATGATCGGCAACGAGCTCTAAGTTACTGGTCAATTGGATCATGGGGTGGATCAGGGCTGTGTTCATTTTTCGGAGGATTTATAGATAGTAATTTTGGTTGGAGATATGTATTTGTCATTTCAATTATGTTTTCAATTTTGAGTGGAATACTAATATGGAAAACTCCAGAGTCAAAGATAGAAATTAAATATTTAAAGTCTTTTGATTGGTTAGGTATGCTTGTTTTTATAGTTTTTGTATTGAATCTAAATATATTGATTTCAAATGGATTATTATTCAAATTCAATATAATGGGATTAGTATTAATAGTTGTCCTGCTAATAAGTGGCTGGATATTTTTTAAAGTGGAGATAAAAATCGTTAACAAATTTGTCGATTTTAAATTATTCACTAATAGGAGTTATTTAACAGCCGTTATATCGAACTTTCTTCTAAATGCGATGATTGGAACATTATTGGTTGTTAATTCATATGTTCAACAATCCAGAGGTTTGTCGGCAGTAAAAACAGGAAGTCTGTCGATCAGTTATTTAGTATTAGTGTTGTTGATGATCCGAGTGGGCGAAAAGATCTTACAAAAAGTTGGACCTAAAAGACCAATGATATTAGGTTCAGTCATATCAACATTAGGGGTTCTATTAATGTCTCTGACGATGATAGAAAGTAACTATTTGATGATGGTAGTGATCGGATATGGATTATTTGGCCTGGGATTTGGATTGTATGCCACTCCATCTACAGACACGGCTGTAAGTAACGCTCCATCTTCTGAGGCTGGGGAGGCTGCTGGAATTTATAAAATGGCCAGTGCTCTAGGAGGTGCCATCGGAACATCGATTTCTGCCAGTGTGTACAGTGCTTTTAATGATTATGATCTAGGTGCATTACTAGGTTTATCGATCAATGTTGTGTTTGGAATTTTAGCGTTGATATGCATTGTATTTTTTTTGCCAAACGATAAGAAAAAGTAAAATAATCAATTAAAAAAACCAGACTGAAAATGTCTGGTTTTTTTCTGCAACTTTAACGAATCTTTACATAAGCTAAATTATTTATTTACATGACCCTGTTATTCTTAGTCTGTTCCTAAAAAGAAACAGAAAGTTGGTATTAGATTTATGAAAAAAGGGCGATTATTAACGGTATGTTTAGGTTTAATGTTATTGCTCGTTGGAATTGTAACGGGATGCTCAAACCAAAGCTCCGCTAGCTCTAACGGTAAAAGCGATAAATTAACAATTGTTTTTTATCCAAATGAGTCGGCTAAGAACTTCTCGGCTTCACGTGAGGAATTAAAGAAACAATTACATGAAGCAACTGGTAAGAAAGTTGAAATCCAAACAACAACGGATTACAACGTTGCTATCGAAGCAATTTCTTCAGGTAAGGCACAATTAGCTTTCATGGGTGCTGATGGATATATCCAAGCACATCATCAAAATGCTAAGGTTCAACCATTACTTATCCAATCTGGTGAAGATGGTACAGAAAAGGGTGCAAGTTACCGTTCTTACCTAATGGTTCCTAAGGATAAGGTTGATGCTTACAAGTCAGGTAGTGACTTTAACATCGATAAGATCAAGGGTGAAAAGATTTCATTCGTTTCATCAAGTTCAACATCTGGTTTCGCGGTTCCTACTGACGAAATTCAAAAGCACTTTAAGTTGAAGAACAAAGATGAATTATCTGAAGGTGGCAAGTTCTTTGATAAAGTTCTTTATGGTAATTCACATCCTGGATCAGCAGTTAACTTATTAAAAGGTGACGTTGATGTCGCAGCTTTTGATGATATTGATCTAGCACCATTTATGGATGTTTCAGAAGGTAGTTATGACAAGGTAGGCTCAACATTTAAGGTTAAGGCCGATGCTGATGCACCATTCACAGATTACCGTGGAAAAGAAGTAGTAAGTATTTCAGTTCTTCCAGTTCAAAATGGTCCATTGGTTGTTAATACAAAAGCAATGAGCGATAAAGATCGTAAGGCCATTGAAGATAGATTTACATCAAAAGACGTAACTGAAAACGATAAGTTATTCGGTAAAGAAGGTTCAAAAACAGCAACTCTATGGCAAAAGAAGAGTGCTAAAACAACCCTTCTAAAAGTTACTGACAAGTGGTATAAACCAACACACGAATTGGTTGGTAAATAAGGGGAACGCTATGCTAGAAGTAAAGCATTTAACTAAGAGTTATCAAAAAGATAAGCCAGCCTTAACAGATATTTCTTTTTCAGTTGAACCGGGCAACTTTTTGGCCATAATTGGTCCTTCAGGTGCAGGTAAAACAACTATTCTACGTAGTTTAAATCAATTGATCAAAGATGATGATGGTCAAATTTTATTAGATGGATCTGATATTAGATCTGATAATAAAGCGCAGTTACGCAAGCATCGCCGTCAAATCGGAATGGTGTTTCAAAACTATAACTTGGTTGAAAGATTGACTGTTATTGAGAATGTTCTACATGGACGTTTGGGATATAAGTCAACATTAGCAGGGATGTTCGGAATTTATTCTGAAGAAGAGAAGAAAGAGGCTTTGGAACTTCTGGATAAAGTTGGACTTAAAGATTTTGCACTTCAACGTTGTTCTGAACTCAGTGGAGGCCAAAAACAACGTGTTGGTATCGCTAGATCTTTGATTCAACATCCTAAAGTTATTTTATGTGATGAACCAATAGCTTCGCTAGATCCAGCCTCTTCACATACTGTAATGCACCTTTTGAAGCAACTTACGATTGAATTTAATATTATATGTGTGGCTAATTTACATCAAATTAATTTGGCAAAAAAATATGCTGATCGTATTGTTGGAATTCGACAAGGAAAATTAGTTTTTGATGAAGAATCCAGTATGCTTTCAGAAGAAATTTTGGAGACTCTCTATGACCAAACGATTTCAAAGGAGCTTGAATAATGTCTTCACCAATAAAATTTTTGGCTCAAAAACATCGAAAACAAACAGCAATAATCGCTGTTATTGGAAGTATTTATGTATTAAGTAGTTGGATCTTAAATTTTGATAGTTTCAGTGGTTTTACCGCTGTTCCTAAGGCTTTTACTTGGTTAGGTGTTAACTTTTTCCCTACATCAGAATCAGTAGAACTTTTACCACGCATATGGCAAAAGTTAATTGAAACGGTCGCCTTGGCCGTTTCTTCTACTGTCGTGGCAGCTATCATTGCGTTATTTGTAGCTATTTTGGGATCTAAAGCTACTGGGATTAATAATTATGTACATGTAATCGTACGTGGTATTGCTTCTTTCTTCAGAAACATACCACTTGTAGCTTGGGCAATGATTTTACTTTTTTCTTTCAAACAAAGTGATTTCACAGGTTTTCTGGCCTTGTTATTGATGACAGTTGGGTATTTGATAAGAGCGTTTATGGAGATAATCGAAGATGAAGCTAGTGAAACAATGATGGCTTTAAAAGCCACTGGTGCTAGCTATTTCCAAGTTATTTTTCAAGCTGTTTTACCACAAATTATGCCTAGTTTAATCAGTTGGGTATTGTATATGATTGAAAACAACGTTCGTGATGCCACTTTGGTTGGTATTTTAACTGGAACAGGAATCGGATTTATATTTGATCTGTATTTCAAAAGCTTCAGATTTGATGCTGTTGGTATGACGATCTTGGCCATAATAATTGTTGTTATTGTGTTAGAAGTACTATCCAACCAGATTCGGAAGGTGATTTTATGATAACCCGTGGTGATATTCAAAATGTTAGTGGGTATAAAAAACCACAACCACCAGAGAAAAAGGTTAAACTGCGCAAATTTAATTGGTCCAGGGTGATGATTTATGCGGTCATGGTTGTACTGCTTTCCGTAACAGGATATACCTTGACACATCTGGATACGGCCAATGTAAAAATTGGCGACGCTATGCATGGATTAGTGATGACTTTAAATCAAATTTTTCTACAGCCTAGGGCTGGTAGTGATGGGATAATGCCGTTACTTTCAGCATTAGGAATTAGTTTATTACTGGCCATTATGACAACAATCATTGGTGCGGTAATTGGATTTCTTTTTGCAGTAATTGCTTCAAGAAACTTAACTAATGCCTATTTTGGGGCAATTATCAGAGTTGTTATGGCAGTTATTAGAGCAATACCGACAATTGTGTGGGTTCTTATTTTCTCTATTGTTTGTGGCTTGGGTACTAACGCTGCAATTTTAGGATTAAGCTTCCACAGTATTGCCTATCTAACAAAAGCATATTCTGAGAGTATTGAGGAAATTGATCAGACAACGATCGAAGCATTAAAAGTAACAGGTAGTAAATTTTGGGTGATTGTTTTCCAAGCAATTTGGCCAACAATTATTGCATCTTTAGTATCGTGGACATTTATTCGATTAGAAATCAATTTTGCTAATGCGATTGCAGTAGGAGCAGCCGCCGGTGCTGGTGGTATTGGATATCAATTGTTTGTAGCTAGTGGAATGAGTTTTGATTTCCATGAAGTTGGATTTATTGTTTACTTGATTATCGGAGTAACAATATTACTAGAGTTTATTGCCGTTAAACTAAGACAAATGTATATAACTAAGTAGTGAAAGGAAATACTATGATTAAAGCAGTAGTTTTTGATTGGGCTGGAACTACCGTAGATTACGGAAGTTTAGCTCCAGTGATTGCTTTTAAAACAGCATTCAATGACGCAGGTATTGAAATAAATGACCAAGAGATCCGTCGTGATATGGGTATCACTAAATGGGATCATATTGGAAAATTATTGAAAATGCCAGATATCTTTAAACAATGGGAAAAGGAATATAATCGTCTTCCCGATTTTCAAGATCGTCGTAAATTATATGAGGATTTTCAAGCATGTCTTTTAGATTATGTAAGAGATTCAACTGAGTTGAAGCCATACACGCTTGATACATTTAATTATTTAAAGGATCAAGAAATTCGTGTTGCTACGACAACAGGCTATACTCCTGAAATGATGAAATTAGTTCAAAATAGTGCCTATGAGTTGGGCTATCGTCCAGAACTAGTTTTAACTTCAGAAGATGTAGATGGTGATGGTCGTCCTTCTGCTAAAATGATCCAGAAGATCATGACTGAATTTGAATTGTGTGATCCCAAGGAACTTATTAAAATAGGTGATACTCTTGTTGATATCGAAGAGGGTAGAAATGCCGGTGTAAATACGATTGGAATTGTTGAAGGAAGTAGTTTAATGGGGCTTTCTGAGCAAGAATTCGATTCTTTATCGGATGAAGAAAAAGAAGTTATTAGACACAGAGTTGTGAATGAATTTGCTAACGCAAATGCTGATATTATTATTAATAATCTATCAGAATTACCAGAAGCAATTAAATTTTTAAATCAATCAGAGGAAAAAATAGCTAATGGAAAATGAAAATAAGTATTTATTATTAACTCCAGGTCCTTTGACCACTAGTTCAACAGTTAAAAGAGCTATGGAATTTGATTATTGTACATGGGATGAAGATTATAAAGGTATCACACAAACTATTAGAAGATCTTTACTTGATATAGCTCAAGTTAGTTCAGATAAATATACTTCTGTTTTGATGCAAGGTAGTGGAACTTATGGAGTTGAATCAGTAATAAGTTCAGTTATTCCTGACGATGGAGTCTTGATGATTGCAATGAATGGTGCTTATGGTGAGAGAATAGGCCAAATGGCAGATGTATATGGGATAGATCATGTTGATTTGATAATTGACGAGCAACAGCCTATTACTCTTGAATCTGTTAAGCAAATGTTGAATAGATATCCATCAATTACTCATTTTGCAATGATCCACTGTGAAACTACCACTGGTATTTTGAATCCAATAGAAGATATTATTCCATGGGTTCATGAACAAGGAATAATTACTATTGTTGATGCAATGAGTAGTTTTGGTGGTATTCCAATTGCTGTTGAAGATTTAAAAATCGACTATTTAATCAGTAGTACTAATAAATGTATTCAAGGTGTTCCAGGATTTTCATTCATTATCGCCAATGAAGAAAAATTAAAGGAAACAGCGGATAATGCAAGAACTCTTTCATTAGATCTATTTAGTCAATACGATGAAATGGAAGCTAATCATGGTAAATGGAGATTTACTTCACCAACACACGTAGTTCATGCATTTGCGCAAGCACTAATTGAATTACGAGTCGAAGGTGGCGTTGAAAAACGTTTTGAACGTTACCAAGATAATCAAACAAGATTGTCTGAAGGAATGAAGAAGTTAGGCTTTAAACCATTGATTGATCTCGAATGGCAATCGCCAATCATTACGTCATTTAAGTATCCAAGTGATGATTTTGATTTCAAAGATTTCTACAATAAATTGAAGGAATCAGGTTTTGTGATTTATCCTGGTAAATTATCTGAAGTACCAACATTTAGAATTGGAAATATTGGTGAAGTTTATTCAGAAGATATTACAAGACTCTTGAAGGTTATTGAAGGTTTAAGTCAAAAAATTTCTTAAGTAAAAAATAAAAGCGGTTGGAACTCAATTGAGTTCCAACCGCTTTTTGTATATATATTATTTAAAAATTAAAATCCTTTTTTAATTTTATCGGCAAGGGTATTGAATTCTTTTGATTTTTCAAGCCATTCTTTGTTATCGGGGCTTGAACCAACACGTTTGTCTTCATTCAATGTAGCAATTTTTTCCATGTCATCATCGGTTAATTCAAAATCAAAAATATCAATATTTTGTTTGATTCTATTTTGATGAATTGATTTAGGAATAATGACTTCACCACGTTGAATATGCCAACGAAGTACTACCTGAGCAACTGACTTGCCATGCGCATCAGCAATTTTCTTAACTAATTCATTATTAAGAACGCTGTTCTTACCACCACCAAGTGGACTCCATGCTTCGTGAACAATATTTTCTTTATTCAAGTATTCGTGCATTTTATTTTGTTGATTAAATGGATGAGTTTCGATTTGATCGATCATCGGCTTGATTGTTGCTGTTTCCATCAAGTGTTCAAGTTGATAGTCTTGGAAGTTTGAAACACCAATAGCTTTAATTTTGCCATCTTTATATAAATCTTCCATTGCGCGCCATGTTTCTTCATATCCAGGTGCTGGCCAGTGGATCAATAATAGATCCAGGTAGTCTAACTTTAATTTATCTAATGATCTTTGGAATTGAGCCATTGTATCATCATATGTTCTAATATCGTTCCAAATCTTAGTTGTAATGAATAATTTAGAACGATCGATCCCTGAAGCAATGATTCCTTCACCAACTGCTTCTTCATTATCATAAAAACTTGCAGTATCGATATGTCTATATCCGGCTTCAATAGCCCACTTGACACTGTTTATAACTTCATTTTCGTCACTAATTTGAAATACACCCAAACCTACTTGAGGTATTTTAACGCCATTAGCTAATTCAATATCTGGAATACTCATATTCTGTTTCCCCCTCTAAATTTATAAAAGCACTTTCCATTATAAAGAAAGCGCCTTCAAAAAATCTAGTCTTTTTAGAATAATCCTCCGGCTAGATTATTCAAGTTTGGCTTGTCTACAGCAACAATTAGTTGCTCATTAACAAATGCTTCCAATCCTAGATTGCTCATTTCGCGTCCATAACCGGAGTTCTTAACACCACCAAATGGTAGTTCTGGCAATGTATACATGAATGTATTAACGAATTCCATACCTGTTTCAACTTGACTGGCAACTTTTACACCATGTTCTTTACTTCCTGAGAAAGTAATACCGCCAAGTCCATAATTTGAATCGTTGGCAAGATCAATTGCTTCTTGATCACTGTGTACTTTATAAATATGTGCAACTGGTCCAAACATCTCTTCTGAGTAGGCAGGATTATTTTTATCAATATCTGTCAAAATCGTTGCAGGGAAGAATTGTCCCGGTAGATCAATTGGTTCATTACCATAAGCAACTTTGGCACCGGCAGCAATTGCTGTATCAACTTGTTTTTGTAGTTTTTCTTTAGCTCTTGCTGAAGACATTGGTGCCAAGGTAGTTTCAGGATCCATTGGATCTCCTGGTTTTAAGTCGGCAAATTGCTTGCTTAGGCGATCAACAAATTCATCATATAGATTATCAGCTACAATGAAACGTTTAGAAGATGTACATACTTGTCCAGCATTATAGATACGGACATTACGAGCGACCTTCATAACTTCATTTAAGTCAGCATCATCCAACACGATAAAGGCATCGGTACCACCAAGCTCCATCGTATTTTTCTTCAAATTTTGTCCAGCAGCAGCGGCAACGGATTTACCACCACGCTCTGAACCTGTTAAAGCAACGCCTTGAACACGTGGATCGGCAATAATATCTGAAACTTGATCATACGATAGGAATAGGTTCTTTAGACTACCAGCAGGAGCACCAGCATCATTAATAATTTTTTCAAATGAAACAGCTGATCCAGGGGTATTTGAGGCATGTTTTAAAATCATTGGATTTCCGACCATGAAGTTTGGAGCAAAGACACGCATGATTTGATAGTAAGGAAAGTTCCAAGGCTCGACCATCATTATGATTCCCGTTGAATGTTTCTCTACCCAAGCATCTCCGGCACCGGATTTGATTTTAGTAGGTTGGAGTAATTCTTCTGAATGATCGGCAAAATAGTCGGCAATTAAGGCACATAATTCGACCTCACCAACTGCTTCTTTGAACAGCTTTCCCATGTCTTCAACGATAATTTTACCTAATTCGTCTTCATTTTCTCTTAAAAGATCCGCAATTTTGTGTAATACAGCGGAACGACTCGCAACTGATTCAGTACGCCATTTCTTGTATAAAGCGTGTTCCGTCGTCAACGTAGATTCAATATCTGCAGCCGTTGCATTAGGATATGTTTTTAAAACCTCATTAGTAAATGGATTGATTGTCTGATAAGCCATTGTAATTCCTCCAGTTTCCAATTTTGATTCAGATAAAACGTTTACAATTACAAGTTTACCTATTAGAGGGTGGTCTAAGTCAAGCAATACAGCTTGTATAAAATTGAGCAAGTGGTCTTTTTTTTACATTTGTGAAATTAGCGGTTAAATACTAACTAGATTAGGTATACCCTAATCACAATATTAAATGAATAGTACTTATTTATATATTGGTACGTATCTATATTATTGGATAACCTTGATCTGACAAGGTTATTTGTTACATTACATTTTTCGTAAACGCTTGCAACCATATAAATTTGTGTTACTATATAAATATAATTTGATATAGAGAAAACCGGTTTCTGTATTGGAAATTATCAAACTTATATTTTTTTGTAATTAGATGTGAAGCAATTCACGAGGGAGGCAGCTTTATGCAAATCAAAAAAGGCATCGAAAAAATACCTGGTGGTATGATGGTCGTTCCATTATTCCTTGGAACATTAACAAATACTATCTGGCCAGGAATCGACAAATTCTATCCAGGTTTTACAGGGAACTTCTTAGTAGGTACTTCAGTTATCCTGTTCATGTTCTTCTTTAGTGTTGGAACAACAATTGACTTGAAGTCTACTGGATATATTGCTAAAAAAGGTTTATCGCTACTTATTGTAAAGGTCTTATTAGCCGGATTATTAGGTGTAATTATTAATCATTTCTTGCCAAGACACGGTGTTACCACAGGTCTATTCGCCGGATTCTCTGTTTTGGCTGTTATCGCTTCGTTTAACGAAACTAACGGTGGTTTGTATATGGCTTTGATGACAACACTTAACCGTGACGAAGATGCTGCTGGATTCCCATTCATCAGTATTGAATCAGGACCATTTATGACAATGGTTACAATGGGTGTTGCCGGAATTGCTCAATTCCCATGGCAAGCATTAGTTTCAACATTGATTCCATTTGCTATTGGTATCACATTAGGTTCATTAGATCATTCATTTAGAAAAATGTTCAAACCAGTTGTTCCTGCAATGGTTCCATTCTTCGCATTTACACTGGGTTACAGCTTGAACTTCGGTATGATCTTCAAGTCAGGTTTCATGGGTATTTTCATGGGTGTTATCGTTGTTCTTGTTTCAGGTTCAGTATTGGCACTTGTTGACCGCTTCTTCACAGGATCAGATGGTGTTGCCGGATGGGCTGCTTCATCAACTGCCGGAGCTGCTGTTGCTGTTCCTTATGCAATTGCTGAAACAAATCCAAGTTTTGCTTCAACTGCTGCATCAGCTACTGCTATTGTTGCTACAAGTGTTTTGGTTACATCAATCTTGACACCTATCGTAACAATGTACATGGAAAAACGTGCTCGTAGAAGAGGACTACCAATTGTTCCTAAGAAGTATGAAGGTAAGTTTGCAGAGTCAATTATGGCTAAAAAAGAAGAAGAAGAACTTAAAGCTAAAGACGAAGCTAAATTAGCTGCAAAAGGAGATTAGTTATGGAAGACAGACAAATACTAAATCCAAAAGAATTTGCTTATCATTTTGTTGATTCAATACCTGTTGAAAACAACAAAGAACGTTTTGAAGCCAATGCTAAAAATAAGTTAGTTGCATATCTAACTGCTTATTATTTAGCTGAAAAGTTCAACGGTATGGAAGGTAACATCTTAGATTCAGCAAGAGATAAAAAAGTAGAAGACATGAGCTTGTCAGAACTTATGCAAAAAGTATCAGAGTTATCGTATTTCTAAAATAATATTGGAGGAATTTCAAATGTCATTTTCAATGAAAACAAATTATACACATAGTCCTAAGGATATTGAGCACTATTCAACAGATGAATTACGTGATCAATTCTTAATGGAAAAACTATTTACACCAGGCGACATTCTTCTAACATATACATACAACGATCGTATGATCTTCGGTGGTGTAACACCAACTGATTCACCACTAGAAATCAAGCTAGACAAAGAACTCGGTGTAGAATACTTCTTACAACGCCGTGAACTAGGTGTTATCAACATCGGTGGTAAAGGTTCAATGACTATCGATGGTAAGAAAGAAGAAATGGTTAAGCACGATGGCTACTATGTAGGAATGGGAGTAGAACACGTAGTATTTGAATCAGATGATGC